>JBBQWR010000007.1:0-139549 GCA_038210495.1 Pirellulales bacterium | reverse complement strand
ATGCAAATTAGCCTGTGGGGCGCGTCAAACGCACATATGGCCGATCGTGGCATTCGGAGTCGTCATCCCTGGCAGGCCGCGGCCACCGCCGCGTGAAAATCAACCGCGTCAGGAAATCGCGTTACTTCAACGGGCTGCTAGTGCATTCCGCAGAAGCCAGCCGCTCTTGTCGAGCATCCTACGAAAACTGGCGAGCCTGGAGCGACGTCGATCGCTCCTGGTGGCGACTTCGTCAAGCGCAACCGGGCGAGCGCATTCCTCAGCAACTCGATCCGAAGTGACTACCGCCATCTCGACCAAATTGACAGGTCGGCTGCCGAAGGGCCACAGTGGACGTTTTCCACTAAATTGATATTGGAACGGTTGGCCCCGATCTAGTCCTTGTCTGTTTTTCTTGTTTTCCGTGTAATGTTCAGCTTTTTCGGTCGTGTATATTGTTAGAGGACGACCATGACCCTTACCCCTACCACCCGCGCCAGCCTGGTGCTACGCCTTTGTGATTCGGCAGACCGCGAAGCTTGGGTTGAGTTTGTAAGTCTCTATGAGCCCGTGGTTTACCGCCTGCTGCGGCAACATGGGCTTCAGGTCGCGGACGTGCAGGATGTCATGCAGGAGTTGTTCCTGTCCGTCAGCCGGAGCGTCGACCGCTGGGATCCTGCGAAGGAGCGTGGCTCATTCCGCGGTTGGTTGCGGTGCGTGGCTCGGAATCTGGTCATCGATTGGTTGAGGAAGCGCGGGCGGCGCGCGTTGGTCATCGGGGGTTCCGATGTGCAATCGATGCTCGGCAAGTTGCCCGCACCCGATGAGTCGGAGGCGATCGATTTCGACCGCGAGTTGCGCCGTGCTCTGCTCCAGCGGGCAGGTGAACGCGTTCGAGGTGAAGTCCACCCGACAACGTGGCAAGCGTTCTGGGAAACCAGCATCGCGGGAACGTTGCCAGCGGACGCTGCTAAGAAACTTGGGATGACGGTCGTCGCGGTAGGAGTTGCCAAATGCCGCGTGTTGGCTCGGCTGCGAACCGCCGTGGTAGAAATGGAGAAGGCACAATGACCGACAAATGCTCAACCGCACTACTAGAATCCGCGCTATCCGGTCCTCTTCCCGCTGAGTGCGAGGAACAGTTTTACCACCACCTGGAACGTTGCGAGGGCTGTCGTGCCGCGCTGGAACAAATGGCTGGCGGCGAAGCATGGCGCCGCGAGGCGGCGGAGGCTCTCAGCGGAGATGAACTCGATAAATCCATCCCCGCCCGCGACGAATGGTCTGACATCGATTTCACGGTCGAACATCTGGAACCGTCGGACGAGCCGAACGTCCTCGGCCGGTTGGGCGGATACGACGTGCTGGAGATCATCGGGCGTGGCGGCATGGGCGTCGTGCTGAAAGGGTTTGACCGCGAATTGAAACGCTGCGTGGCAATCAAGGTACTCTCGCCGCATCTCGCGCAAAGCTCCCTAGCCAAGAAGCGATTTGCTCGCGAGGCACAAGCGGCGGCAGCCGTCGTACATCCAAACGTGTTGGCAATTCACCAAGTTCAGCCCGCCGGCCGCTTGCCTTTTCTGGTAATGCCGTTGGTTGCCGGCGAATCACTCGCCCAGCGATTGGTCGCACAAGGTCGTCTGGAACTGAAAGAAACATTGCGGATCGGCATGCAGGCGGCGGCCGGGCTGGCGGCGGCCCACGAACAGGGACTTGTGCATCGCGACGTTAAGCCAGCCAACATCCTGTTGGAAAAAGGCGTCGAACGGGCTGTGCTCACCGACTTCGGCCTGGCCCGCGCGGCAGATGACGTTTCGATGACCCGCTGGGGCATGATTGCCGGCACCCCGCAATACATGTCGCCGGAACAGGCTCGCGGCGAACCGCTGGACGGCCGCTCGGACCTCTTCAGCTTAGGTTGTGTGCTCTACGAGATGGCGACTGGCGTGTCGCCCTTTCGAGCCGATTCGACGATGGCCACGTTGCGGCGATTGATCGACGACCCGCCCCCGGCGATGGCGTCGCTCAACGCCGAATTGCCGCCATGGTTCGTTGTGATCGTCGATCGAATGCTTGAAAAGGCCCCGGATCTCCGTTACGGCTCGGCGCAAGAGGTCAGCGACTTGCTTGAAAAGTGTCTAGCCCATTTGCAACAGCCGACCAGCGTACCGCTGCCTGCGGAGTTGGCAAATCTTGCTCCAGGTCCATTAACCAAACCTCGCAAGTCTCGTTTTTCAGGAGTTGCCGTTATGCTCTCGCTATTGGGAATCGGCCTATTTGCCGCGGCCATCGCAGCTACGGAACCGGCCGATATTTCGGGCGAATGGTCGGGCGATGATTGGGGCCGCGTCGTTTTAAAAAAGTCAACCGATGCCGAGTACAGCGGCACGTACACGGATACGTTTGGTAAAACACCCGGCGACATTCACGTTAAGTGGTCGCGCATCGAGCGGCGGTTTAACGGAACATGGAAAGAAGGGGAAGATCGCTTCGGCGAGATCTCGTTGCGACTGGTCGGCGACGAGATTCGCGGGGCAAACACAACCGACGCGACGTCGAAGATCAACCCCGCCACGCCCCGTTTGGCCGATTTTGCTTGGAAGCGCGTGGCAGCCCTGTCCAACCATGCGACATTCGGATCGGTGATCGAGCGAACGTGTCCCTTCGGTGGCAAATGCCTGGACCTGCTGACCGGCAAGCTCCTGCCGCTGCCCGGCGGGATGAGTCTGGCCGATGATGTGCGCCGCGCGGGCGGAAACGTTTTTCAGCCGGTGACGGAAAACTCGACGGACACGCTCGCGATTCTGGACGTCGCCCTGTTGGATCTCGATCAGGCCGCGTGGTCGAACCTCTCCGCACCCGGGCTGGAGGAAAAGTTCGCACAGCAGGCCGCGGCCAAGCGCTCAAGCCAGTCGCATTCGCAGACTCGCATCCCGCCGGGCGTGTATGGCTTCAGGACTTTCGACAAGACCGGTTTGCTGCAGGTGCTTCCGCAAGATGATAAGGCTGGGAACAACAGTTTCGGCGTGACCATTCGCTACAAACTGGTGCAGAAAGCAGTGCCTGCCCCAGGCGCTGTCGGCGATCTGAGTTTCGCGCCGATGGTGGAGTTGCCCGATCAGGCTAATGTCCGGCTCGTCGCGCTGGCAGCCTCGCCGCGCGGATCAAGCGGGTGGTGGGCACCGAATGGACGACCCATTACAGCGGCCAAGTGGCGCGAAACCGACGAAGGTCTTGCTCATCCGCCGGATGAAAATAGCGAGTTGCGGAAGTTCGTCATTGCGGTCAACGGAGCGGGCGAAGCGCCGAAATTCGTCGGGATCGACATCGACGAAAAACTCGTCGGCCTCGATGGAATGTTTCATCTCGAAGCGGGTGGAAAACCGCTCGCCGGATGGACGGGCGTCAGCACTCCATTCGCGCGCGACGCGAAGACGATGAGCCTCACTGTCTATGTCGCCACCGGCTCGTTTCAATCCGAGGATACTGCCGGAATCAATCGCTGGAGCACCGGGAACGTGACAGGCACGAGCAACGGGGAAAAATTCACCATCAACAATCTCGCCGAGCGCGCCGGCCATGCCGTCATATCGCTTGCGGCGGAGTATCAGACGGCGGGATCTTATTGCAAGTTTGATCACCGTATCAGAGCCGTCACCAAGGAGGGAAAATCTGTGACCGGTCATGTCGTGGAAGGCGACAGTCAAGAGAATCTGGTTTCGCTCGTCTATCAGTTTGATGGAATCAAACCGGCTGACGTGGCCAAGTTCCACTACGAGGCGCGGCCGATTCACATCGTGAAATTCCGAAACGTCTCGCTGCAACCGAACGTGGAGACGCAGGTGGAAATCGTCGGCGGATTCAAATCATCGCGAAATGCTGGCGTTGCGAACTCAACTGCTTCGGCCTTCGGCCCGGTGATCGAGCGAATGCTGGAAAGTGAAACCGCCATTGATTTCGATACCGACAGGCAGGCGAAGTTGCCCGAATTCAAACTCAAGACAGAAAATACCGGAATGTTTGGGACGGTGGCTGAAGGGTTCGCCGCCATCGCCACCTGGATCGAGCAACAACGAATGGACGCCATGCTGTCCAGCGACGATCGGTTCACCGCCTTCGGATTGAAGGTGAAGGAGTTGACCAACGAGGATTGGGACAAGCCTGATCCCGCGCAACTAATCGAGCGCCTTGGCGAGATCGATCCTGCCGCGCCGTCACAGGTCCTCCTGAATCCCGCGACCAACGGCCCGGCGACCTATGCCTTCCAGACTCGCGAAGGCGGACGCGGCATCGTGCAGGTGATCGCTTTCACGGAGAAGGGCGTAAAGCTGCGCTACAAGCTGGTAAGGCAGTCGGCTGGCAGCGCATCGGTGAAGGAACAATCCGTTAGCGAAGCGACGCCGCTTGCCCGACCGACTTTCGGCCCCGTGATGGAACGCGTGGTGCCCTTCGGCGCGCCGTGCGCCATGCAGTGCTTGCAGTTCCGCAGCGGGCGGCTTTTCACTGAAGGGCACGGGCCAGGTACCACGAAGGAACAGGCTGCGCAGGACTCGAAGATCATCGAGGAGGCCGGCGGAGTTGATGCCGAGGCATTGGGCGGGGAGGAGGGCTTTCAGTTTGTCGGCGAAGGTTGCCTGTTCACCAAAGACCATTCACCGGTCTGGGAGAAGCAGACGGCGGAAGAGACCGTGAAGGAATTGCAACACGCCTCGTGGATCACCGGCGTCATCGAGCCGAAGAAGACCGAACTGCCGCTGACTTATCTTTTCAAAACGTCGCGCGGCGAGATGGGCATCCTGCAACTGCTCGACAACGTCGAATCCGATCTCGGCTACCGCGGCTCGGACAAGAAAGGCCGTGGCGTGAAGCTGCGTTACAAGCTCGTAACACAGACCGGCCAGCCTTCGGCCGCTATGACACCCACTTTCGAGTCCGTAAAGAATGCGGCAGCAACGCTGATCTCCAAGTATTTCCCGGATGCGCTGGTGAAGACCACCGATGACGAATTCACCGCCCGGTACGCAACGCAGGAATTTCAATTCCACCCGGGGTCAAAGGGCGGCGACTTCTCGCCCAATCCCGACAAGCAAGTGGGACCGTCAGCCGAAGGGTTCATCCTCACTGTTCGCCAGATGGATGAGCCATACAACGGCCAGGCCGAGCTTCCGCAGACTTTTCAGAAACCCTATTGGACTTCGTTTGGCAACGCAGCCTACGACCCCACGACGAAGCATGGCGTGTGGGTCGGCTTCGACTTCGGGGCACGGTTGGACCCGGCCTTCTACGCGGCGATGCTCGAAGTGTTGAAGCTCGCCCATGGAAGCGCGAACAACGCCGGCCTCAGACCAGCCTCGACAGTTGCGCCGTTGGAAAAAACCTTCGGCCCGGCGATCGAGTTGACGCTTCGCGACCCAAACGAGTCCCTTGAGAACAGCGTGGTTGATCTCGGCTCGGCGAAACTGCTCACCATTCCGGAGAACGTCAAAAGCCAGATGCTGCATCCCGATGCGAACCCTCTCGGCCCTGAGGCCAGCTTCTGGACGAAAGCCAATCACGTTGATGTTCAAGACCGAGCACGGCGAGATGGGCATCCTGCAAGTGCGCGACATCATCGGCATCCATGATTCAACGGGCGATGGCTATGGTTTGCAGATTCGCTACAAGCTGGTGGAGACTGACGCACACTCCGCAGCGGAGACAAGGCCCGCGCCGCCCGCCGACCCGCTCAGCGATGCCGACCAGCGTGTACTCCTGAAGCAATACGACAAGAGGCTGAACGAATACAATAATACGGTGAACGATCTGATCGAAGCGATGAAGGAATACGCCATTGAGCTTGGCTCTCGCAACGATGCTTCACCCGAGGTCCGGGCGCGCAGCGCCGAATCACTGACAGTGAAGGTTCAAACACTGGAAAAGCGCCGTGTGGAACTGGGCGCGAAGATCGAGCAGGTGATGAAGCAGGAAGCGGATGATACACCCGCCCCGATGCCACCACAGGCGGCTGATGCAGCAAATCATCCCGTTTTTCCCTGGCTCGACGTCAGGCGCACCGCGCCGTCGAAGCCGTGGGACGAACTGCTGGCCGCGGCAAAAAACGCTTCGCGCCCCGATTCGCCAGAATCGCAACTGGCAATGCTGCGGGAGCTGCAACTGGCGCTCGATGCACACCCGCCGCGCGGCGCGGAGTTGCTGGTTCGCAATGAGATGACACACGCCATGTCGGGTGGATTCTCAAATCGCATGACCTACGAGGCCATCGCCTGGCTGACCGAAACCCTGGATCGCTTCAAGGATACGCCCACCGCCACCGGTGTGCTCCAGGCCAAGGTTCGTTTGGCCGAATTGTTCCACGTCACCCAAGATGGCGACGGCGAACGCTATCGCGTGCTGTTCACGCAACTGCTGATGGAAGTACTCAACACCCCGCCGGAAAAAGTTTTGACCGAGACGAAGGATGGCAGGATTCTTTCGGCGGAGGAAATCCAAACGGCTGAAGTTCCACCCGGATGGCAGCCAAGGACAGCCGTCCAGCCCGGTCCCGACGCAAAGGAACAAAGTGCAAAGCTGTATCGCGCGGTCGTGGAGAGCGACCGTCTGGACCGCTTCAAACAAAGCCACGCCGCGGCCGCCCAGGTGCTGGCCCGCGCGCAGTGGGTCAAAGACCGTCCTGATTTGACGCGCGGAACCTTGCTCAAGCTTCAGGCGGACCGGAAAGACGACGCTGACTACCAGCGCGCCATCGCCGATTATCTCGTCGAAATCGAGGCTGTCATCGCCAAGGCTCCGCCCAGGCAAAACCGCTGATCATCGCATCATCCTACAATGAAACTTCTCATCTTCGCATTGGCACTCACATTCGCAGACGTTTCCGTTTTCGCGGCGGAAGAGTCTCCCATCACCAGCTCTGCGGACAACAGCCCGGCAGCGGCAGTCGCCGCTAAGGAACGCGGCGCTGCAACAGCCGCCAAGGACATCAAGGCTGGCACTTTTCGCATTCTCTATTTCGGCAAGCCATGGTCAGTCGGCAAGCCCCTCGTTGACGACAGAACAGGCTATCGCGTGCAGATTCTTGGTGGCTGTGACGTGACAGCGCCTTTCATTTCCGAGGTTGACGCATACAACAGCGCCATGCGTGAATTCCACGCCAAGAAGGCATCTGCTTCAACGCCAAAATGAACATCACCGCAACATCCACGACTGAAACCGGGAGGGCAAAAGGGGTCAGAACTAGTTCTGACCCCTTTGTCGTGTCTCGCGATCCCGTCGTCTCGCCGCATCCCCTTGTCATCTCGCCTCAATCCTGCAATCTGGCATTTTCAATCTAATCTGTTTGAGTCCCGCGTCGCTCACTTTTGTACGAACTAATGTCAGTTTACGTAAGCTCGTAAGTCGTTCTATGTAAGGAAGACCATCGTCATCAAACATTGTGTCGTCGATTCCGATGTGTAGCTCGCGAAGAGTTGTAAGTGTACTAACGTATAAAAGTCCATGATCAGTAATTCGAGAATAGCCAAACCATAGAACCTTGATGCCTGGCAAACCGACGAGGTGACTAAGGCCGTCGTCGGTTACGTCGTGAGCGCAGTAAATATACACACGCTCCAATCGAGGAAAGTACGTGAGCAACGATAGACTATCATTCGTCGCACGCCCGCCAAGCACGACTCCCGTAACGTTACCGTTCAAGTCCATTTCAAATCGAGCCCCCCCTTTCTCTAGTTCCGCCTGCGCTTGGTTTCTAGTAACGATTCTGTTAGCTGGCGCATTGGGCTTCCCTTCCTGAGAGAGCGCCCTAAACGGACCCGACAGAACAATGGCGAACGCGGCAACTGTCCCCGCAATGCTGAGTGCAAGTTGTCGTCTAATTCCTAATCTAGAGATACAGTGGTAAACATGGGAAGACGGCGGAATTGCTTCTGAGTACATTGTGTGACAGGCACACACACTATGTTTAATGGAGTTCTCGCCGAATGACATTTGAAAACCTCCTCCTTCTTTTGTATAAATAAAAGTCTCGATCGGTCACTCCAGACACTGGTGTGTCGACAAGCAAGTAAAGTCGCCAAGCCGCATTCCAATTTGCATTTACGGCGTCGCAGCGGCCGCGATTCTACATGAGCTCGCCATGGTGATCATTGTTAATCTGAGTGAGACGGCTCTGGTAGTCGGCAAACATCCGATCATCGCTTACTATGCCAAGATTTCCTTGATCACCTTCCCATGCACATCCGTCAATCGAAAATCGCGGCCGGCGGAACGGAAGGTTAGGCGTTCGTGGTTTAGGCCGAGCAGATGCAAGATCGTCATTTGCAGGACGTGGACGGAGTTTTCCACGACGGTCGCGGCCGAAATGGGCCAGAGCGATCTGCTCGCCATTTAAGCATCGATCTGTTCTAGCTTCATTCGGCATCTTCAGACGCGATGATAATGACCCGTGCCTGTTCTCGCAGTTTCACTGTGGGGTCGACAGGTCGCACCAAACCCTTCTCGACGACGCCAGCCACGGCTAAGGGCCGTCGGCGTTGCCGGCCGAGATGGGCCTCAACTGGCGATGCGGTCGCATTGACCGGAAGATCGGGAATCGCGACTTGCGGCTCCGTGGCGATTTGCTCGTCGCGGGCGCGGCGATCAGGGCTTCGTTGATCGGTTGTGGGAACTGTCATTGGATTCCTCTTTCAATACGCGGTAATTACAAAGATGGGCACGTCGCCCAACTCCCCAAAAACATCGGGTATTTCATCGTCCTCCCGGTCATAGCGCCAAATCACCCAAATCCGGCGGCCGGACGGCGTTGCCGCATACATCTGGTAGGAGCCGTCCCTGCGCTCTTGGAGACTGAAGACCCGCTCGAACGCCGCCTCGACGTCATCCGCCGAGAGGTTGTGTGCGTCAATCTTCCGCAGGTTCCACTCGATCCATTTGAATTGCCTCATGCCGCGGCTTCCTCGGTGGCCGAACTTATCGGCTCTCACAAAACCGGCTCGGAGAAGCTCCGCAAAATGGGGCGGTCCCCGGCGGTTTTGAGAGAGCCTTTTATTATACCAAAATCTCCTTGATCACCTTCCCATGCACGTCGGTCAGCCGAAAATCGCGGCCGGCGGAGCGGAACGTTAGGCGTTCGTGGTTCAGCCCGAGCAGGTGCAGGATCGTGGCTTGCAGATCGTGGACGTGGACGGGGTTTTCCACGACGTTGAAGCCCAGTTCGTCGGTCCCGCCAAATGTCAGGCCGGGCTTGATGCCGCCGCCCGCCATCCACATCGTGAACGCTTGCGGGTGGTGGTCGCGGCCGAGGCTGCGGCCGAGCGAGGCGTTGTTTTCGACCATCGGCGTCCGGCCGAACTCGCCTCCCCAGACGACGAGCGTTTCGTCGAGCATGCCGCGATTTTTCAGGTCTTGCACCAGGGCCGCGGCGGCTTGATCGGTCTTGCCGCATTGTTCGCGGTGGTTGCCGATCAGATCGCTGTGGGCGTCCCAGCCTTCGTGATAGATGTTGATGTACCGCACGCCGCGCTCGACCATCCGCCGAGCGAGCAGGCAGGCCCGGGCGAACGACGGTTGGTCCGGCTTGCAGCCGTAGAGGTCAAGCGTCTTTTGGTCTTCGCTCTTGAGGTTCATCAGCTCGGGCGCCGAGGTTTGCAGGCGGTAGGCCATCTCGTAGGAGTTGATCCGCGTGGCGATTTCCGGATCGTGGACCTGAGCGAGCCGCTCGCGGTTCAGGTCATTCAGCAGATCGAGCGTTTGCCGCTGGACTTTGGCGTCGACGCCCGGCGGGCTGCTGACGTCGAGGATCGGATCGCCCGAGTTGCGGAGCCGGACGCCCGTGAAGAGCGTGGGCAAAAACCCGCTGGACCAGAGGGCGGCGCCGCCGCTCAACCCGGCGCCGGTGGACATGACGATGAAGCCGGGCAGCTCGGACGTTTCGGCGCCGATCCCGTACGTGATCCAGGAGCCGATGCTGGGCCGGCCGGGTTGCGAGAAGCCCGTGTTGAAGAAAATCTGGGCCGGGGCGTGATTGAATTGATCCGTGTGGCAGGAGCGGATCAGGCAAATGTCGTCGACCACGTTGGCCAGATGCGGCATGACGTCGGAAATTTCCGCGCCGCATTGGCCGTGTTTGGCGAATTTGAACCGAGGGCCGAGGGCCGCGGCGTCCGCCCGGATGAAGGCGTAGCGCTGGCCGCCGATGACCTCGGGCGGGATCGGCTTGCCTTCGAATTGAACCAGCTTCGGCTTGTAGTCGAACAGGTCGAGATGGCTGGGGGCGCCTCCCATGAACAGATGGATCACCGCCTTGGCCTTGGCCGGGTAATGCGGCGGCTTGGGGGCGAGCGGGTTGATGGGGCCGGACGCCGGATCGAGCGATGCGGCGGCGGCGCCGAAGGCCCGCGCGGCGCCACCGGCCAGCATCGAGGCGAGGGCGATTTTGCCGACGCCGACGCCGCACTGCGAGAAAAAGTGCCGCCGCGTGACTTCGAGCAGGTTGCGGCCTTGGGTCCAGGATTGACAGTTCATGGGGATTCCTGAGTGATGACTTTACCTGAGATGGTTGACCACTCCGAGGGGGACAGTCCCTAGTTTTTCTCCGAGGACTCCGAAAAATGGGGACAGTCCCCTGACTACTCTTTGGTCACGGTTTCGTCGAGGTTGATGATCGCTCGGGCGGTGAGAGTCCAGGCGGCGCGGGCTGTTTGGTCAGTTGGCGTCGCCCGGAGGGGGACAGTCCCCTTTTTCTCCGAAGACTGCGAAAAAGGGGACAGTCCCCGCCCTGTCTCGGTGTCGCCGTTGATTTTGGCGGCGTCGAGATTGCCGTGCTTGAGGCGATCTTCTTGAGCTGAGTAGAACGTCTTCGACAAGGCAAGCTCTTTTGCGCTCGGCGGACGCGTGAGGCAACGGCGGAATAGGCTGACCAATCTCGCATCGAGATCGCCCGATTCGGCTGCCAGTTGCTTGCCGAGCGATTGCGCCACTTCGATCGCCACGACATCGTTTTGCAGCGTCAAGGCTTGCAGCGGCGTGTTGGAAACTTCGCGACGCACAAGGCAGGTCTCGCCGCTGGGGGCATCGAACGTGTTGAACATCGCATACGGCGCCGAACGCTTGGCGAACGTATAAAGTCCACGCCGGTATCGATCCTCGCCGCTGCTGACGTTCCAAGCCAGCGATCCATAGGCCGCCTCCGTGGTGATGCTCGGTGGCTGCGGTGGGAACACGCTGGGACCGCCCATCTTGCTCGATAGCAGACCGCTCGCGCGGAGCAAAGAGTCGCGAACCATTTCCGCCTCCATGCGAATCCGCGGCGCGCGGGCGAGCAGCCGATTTTGCGGGTCGGCGGCCATAAGTTCCGGCGTAACCGCCGACGACTGTTGATATGTGGCGCTCATGACGATGAGCTTGAGCATCTTCTTCATGGACCAGCCTTGGTTCATGAATTCGACGGCCAGCCAATCGAGCAATTCCGGATGCGTCGGCGGATCGCCCTGATAACCGAAATCCTCCGTCGTGCGGACGATGCCTCGGCCAAAAATCGCCTGCCACTGGCGGTTTATCGCCACGCGACCGACGAGCGGATTGTCGCCGCTCACGAGCCACTGGGCCAGCGCCAGCCGATTATGCGGCTGATCTTTGGGCAGCGGCGGAAAAATCGAGAGCACCTCCGGAGTGACCGGATCGGTCGGCCGGAGATATTCACCCCGCTTGTGAACGAACGTAAGTCGAATCTGGTCGGGCCGGCGCTCTTGCATAACGAGCGTCGTGTTGTATTTAGGCAACTGCTCGCGGAGCTTTTTGATCCCGACCTGTTGGGCGGAAAGCTCCGGGGCGATCGAGCAGAAATACTGCATCAGTTTGGCGCGCTCGTCGGCGGAGAGCTTGTCGACCGGCATTCGCACGAGCGGCTCGAACTCGCCGGGCAGTTCGCGGGCGTCGGCCGGTTTGACGTCGTTGGTCGCCCAGATGCGAAATTTGCCGATCCCGGCGGCGTAATACTTGTCGCAGGTCAATTTCAATTTAAGCGAATCGATTTTACCGAGGGGCTTTTCCAACACAAAAACCGCCACGTGCCGCCGCCCGACGCCGCCGTCGATATCCCAGCCCGACTGAAAATCGCCATCGATGGCTTGGGCCGCGGAGCTACCATTCTTGGCGTAGGACTGCGTCGCGCTCTTGAAACGAATTTGGGCGTCCCCGACGAAAGCCTGAAACTCGGAGAGAAAGAAATCGCCGAAGGGGCCTTCATAATCGATTCGACCGGGGCCGCCATTGGGAAGCCGCGGATCGGGGAGTACCTCGAGGCGCAGGGCCGTGACACCAGCCAGGTCGCCCCGCAGCACCACGGTTGATTCTTCGTGTTTCGATTTGTCACCACCGACCAAGACGACCCCCTCGGGTTCGATTGAGAGCGCCGGGACGTTTCCATGAACCTCGGCTGGTGGGAGGATTCGCCAATTGCCGGCGTGCTGCGATTCTTGAGAGAACCATTCGTTGAATCGGCGATCGCGATACTGGCGTCGGCGAGCGGATTCATCGGAAATTTTGCCGTTTGCCGATTGAGCGGTTAGGCCCAATTGGAGGCGAACGCGGCCCAGCGTGTGGTGGCCGCCGTATTGCTGATCGAGCTTGACGGTCCACTTGGCGCCGGTGGGAACGCCCTGCGGTCTTTCGAAATAAAACGTGGCGGCGCGGTTGACGTTCCACTCGCCGGGCATTTGGATGGCCCAGCCCGTGGCCTGATTGCCGTCAATCGCGTGAGCGGCAGGGAAGCCTTGCTGCTCGGCGTCCGCCTCGGCGCGAATGATCTTGACCGCCTGCGGTCCCTTTCCAGCCCCCTCTCCCTTTGGGAGAGGTTTGAGGTGAGGGGCGTCGGGCTTGACTTTACTACCCTCACCCTGCCCTCTCCCAGGGGGAGAGGGTTCTGAATTGTTGCTGTCCTGTAGCTTTGGCTCGATGGTCACGCCGATTTCGCTGAGCACGAAGTTGCCGTGCGGGGTGCGGCCCGGGCCTTTGCTCGGAAGCGCTGGGTCCGAAAGCGCTTCGACGCGAATGGCGGCCACACGATCGGCGCCGCTCTGGAATGTAATGGTGTAAGTGTCTTTTTCCGGATCGGTCCCGCTTAGCCGGAATGAGCCATCCGGCAGTCGCTCGGCTGTCGCGCCAGCCGCCGAGACGAGGGCCGCGCCCGTAACCAGCTCCCACTCCAGATTGCTTTCGAGCGGAAAACGGTTGGGCAAGTCGGCTTCGAGCGCGGCGATTTTGGTCTCGATATCTTTTCGCTGTTTCGCAAGGTCGGCTCGCGGGATGTCCATCGTCGGCTCGTCGGCGTTGTTCAAAAACGCCATCAAGCGAAAATAATCGGCATGCGGAATCGGATCGAATTTGTGCGTGTGGCAATTCGCGCAGCCGACCGTCAGCCCGAGCCAAACCGTGCTGGTCACGTTCACACGGTCGACGAGCGAATAGTAGCGAAACTCCTGCGGATCGTTGCCCCCTTCTTCGTTGAGCATCGTGTTGCGATGAAAGCCCGTGGCGATCCGCTGATCGACCGTGGCATTGGGCAGCATGTCGCCCGCAAGCTGCTGGACGCTGAACTGGTCGAACGGCAGATCGGCATTAAGGGCCTCGATCACCCAATCGCGATACGGCCAGACTCCGCGGGGCCGATCCTTCTCGAAGCCATTGGTGTCGGCATAGCGGGCTAAATCCAGCCACCGCCGCGCCCAACGCTCGCCATAGTGGGGCGATGCGAGTAGCCGATCGACCAATTTCTCATAAGCGTTTGGCGCCGGATCGTCAATGAAGGCGTCGGCTTCTTCGGCAGTCGGCGGGTAGCCCACCAGATCGAGATACACCCGACGAACGAGCGTATACCGATCCGCGACCGGCGCCGGATGCAGATTTTCAGCTTCAAGACGAGCGAGAATAAAATTGTCGATCGCGTTCTTAGGCCAATCAGATTGATGGACCTTGGGGAGCGGCGCCTGCTTAGGTGGCAAAAACGCCCAATGAGTCTTGTACTCGGCGCCGGCGGCGATCCAGTCGCGGAGCGTCTTCTTCTCGTGGTCCGAAAGCGGTTTATTGGCGTCCTTCGGCGGCATCTGAACCTCTTCATCGGTCGAGTTGATTCGCTCGATCAGTTCGCTGTCGGCCGGCTTGCCCGGAACAATGGCGGTGTCCCCGGATTCCAGTTTGGCGGTCGCCGATTTTAGATTATCGAGCCGTAAACCCGCCTCGCGGGCTTTGTCGTCGGGACCGTGGCATTTGAAACAATGGCCCGAGAGGATGGGGCGAACTTCGAGCGAAAAGTCCGGTCCGGCGGCAGACGCGGCCGAGCATGAAACGGCAGCCAGAATGGTGGTCAGAAACGGAACGGCCACTCGAAAACGGGTCATCGAGGCGTCTCGGAATTTTGGGTAAGGTGGCGTGGGCGATGGGGCGGGCGGCGGAGGCTCGCCGCGCGGGCGGGGATGGCTTCGATTATAGTCATCTGTTGATTGATTTCGCCAATACATAGCCGCGACATCGTGCTGCATAGTAGGCCGACGTTCTCGGACGGGGACCGTGGGATCGATCCGGCTGGGCAGGATGCCGCGGCGGGCGCCGCATGTCGAGATTGACGCGAGTTCGCTGGTGTCAAACCGGCTCGGTCGTTAAATTGAAAACCGCCGCGCTGCCACGTCTTCGCGCCAAGATGCGTTGAAACTGCAGGCGGCGAGACGAAGATCGGCTGAGTTTGGCTCAACTCTTTGGCTGGAGAAATGCATGTCGACCGTAGAAGCGACTGTCACGCAAGCAAATCGTCCCATCGGCCTGAAGACCGACCTGGGTGACGACAAACTGCTGCTGGAACAGTTCACATGCAGCGAGGGCCTTTCTCGGCCGTTTCGATTGAGCCTTTCGGTCTTGGCGGCGCCGGATTACACGTTGCCGTTCGATGGCCTGCTGGGGCAAAAGGTGACCGTGCGGTTGGAAGTGCCGGGCGCCGAAGAAAAACGGTATTTCAATGGCGTCGTCTATCGGATCACCGAGGGTCCCAAGGTGCATTCGCCGGACGTCGGCAAATACTTCATGCGGTATTGGCTCGAAGTCATGCCGATGGTCGTCAAGCTCCGCAACCAAGTCCAAAGCCGGACGTTTCAGCATCTGAGCGTGCCCGAGAT
The DNA here is from genome assembly GCA_038210495.1 of Pirellulales bacterium. GTDB lineage: Bacteria > Planctomycetota > Planctomycetia > Pirellulales > DATAWG01 > JBBQWR01. The sequence goes on along the minus strand of JBBQWR010000007.1, from coordinate 124,415 downwards.
TTTGGACAAGGTCCTCACCGGCATCAACATCAAAAAGAGCCTCCAGGGCACATACGACAAGCGCGACTACTGCGTGCAATATCGCGAATCGGATTTCCAGTTCGCAAGCCGACTGATGGAAGAAGAGGGCATCTTCTACTTTTTCACGCACACGGCCTCGGATCATCAGATGGTGTTGGCCGATTCGCCTTCGGGTCATCCGGATTTGCCCGGCGGAAAGACGATCAAGTACAGCGAGTTTCAAGGCCTGCGCGATCTACGGTTGCACGAAGACCGCGTTAACCGCTGGCAGAAGTCCCAGGAAATGCGAGCCGGCAAGTACACGGCCCGCGACTACTGCTTCGAAGAGCCCAGCAAGAACCTGGAGGCCACGAAGCCGATCGACGCGACGGCCCAAGTCGGCACGATCAGCCACAAGCTGAAGGTTGGCGGAAACGATACTTGGGAAATCTACGAATTTCCGGGTGGTTATGCCCAGCGCTACGACGGCATCGACAAGGGAGGTGGCGAGCAGACGAGCGAGTTGGCCAAAATCGAGCAAGACAACACGCGGACCGCGGGAATCCGGATGCAGCAGATCATTTCGCCCGGCTTGATGATCGATGGCGAAAGCAATGTGCGGCGGTTGCTCGCGGGCCACAAGTTCACGTTGAATAGCCATTTTAACGCGGATGGCGACTATGTGCTGACCGACGTCGAGCACTCGGCCAACATGGAAGGGGCCTACACGAGCAACGAAGCCACGCGGTTCCGCTACAAAAATGCGTTTCGCTGTTTGCCGACCGCGATCGTCTTCCGGCCCCAGCGAGTGACCCCCAAGCCGACGATCAGCGGCACGCAATCGGCGATCGTCGTCGGCGCGGCTGGGACGGAGATCAACACGGATAAATACGGCCGAGTCAAGATTCAATTTCCCTGGGACCGCGAGGGCAAGAAGGATCTCGATAGCTCGTGCTGGGTGCGCGTCGGCCAAGCCTGGGCCGGCAAGCGGTGGGGCGCCTTCTTCTTGCCTCGGGTCGGAGACGAGGTGATCGTCGCCTTCGAGGAGGGCGATCCCGATCAGCCGATCGTAGTCGGCAGCGTCTATAATGCCCAGCAAATGCCTCCTTATACGCTGCCGGACAACAAAACGCGCAGCGTCATCAAGACTCGCAGTTCTCAACAGGGGACCGAAGAGAATTTCAACGAATTGCGGTTCGAAGACCTGAAGGATAGCGAGGAGATTTATTTCCACGCGGAAAAGGACTTTAACCGGGTCGTCGAGAATAACGACACGCTCAAAGTCGGCTTCGAGAAGAAAGACAAGGGAGATCAAACGATCGAGATCTACAACGATCGCACGGCGCGTCTGCAAGAAGGGAACGAAAAGCTCACGGTCGAAAAAGGAACCCGCACCGTCACTGTCAAGAAAGACGATACCCATACGGTGCAAGACGGCTCGAGAACGGTGACGGTCAAGAACGACGACAAGCACGAAGTGCAGACCGGCGATCTGAGCGTCAAAGTGACCGCGGGAAACGCCAGCTACACAATCTCCCAAGGGACATGCACGATCGAGGCGATGCAATCGATCGAGCTAAAAGTCGGCTCGACGTCCATCAAGCTCACGCCCACGGGCGTCACGATCAAGTCGACGCTGATCAAGCTGGAAGCCGACGGCATGATTCAAAACAAGGGAAGCGTGATCAAAGTCGCGGCCAGCGGGATGTTGGATATGTCGGGGTCGCTTGTGAAGATCAATTGAGGAAGCGGGGGTAGGGGCAAGGGATCAGGGACAACGGATCAGGGACAACGGATCAGGGATCAGGGACAAGGGAAGCGACGAGGAAAGGGTGCAGTCGTCTAGAGCCGCTCACGAAGTAAGCGAACGATTTAATCTGTTTGAGCCGCGCACGCAGTAAGCGGAGCGGCAATGGAATTTTCATGTCGAGCCCACCGCTTACTGCGTGCGCGGCTCTTATGCGAGACACGAGTCGATGGCAGTCATCTTGCAAGTCACGGGAGGGCCGGCGATCGGGCGGAAGACATTTCTCCGCGCTGGACAGGTGCTGCGCGTCGGCCGCACCGAGTGGGCCGAGTTCAATATCCCGCAGGACGGGGCGATGGCGCCGGTCCATTTTTCGCTGGAGTTCGATTCGCACGTGTGCCGGATTCGCGATCTGCATGGGGGCGCCGGAACGCTGGTGAACGGCCAGCCGATGGCCGAGGGCGTCGTCGGACACGGCGATCGAATCACGGCCGGCGCGACGACCTTTAGCGTCCACATCGACGGCCACGCGCCGGTGGCGCACGCGCCTTCGATGGCGGCGGCCGCGGCTACCGCGCCGGTCACGGCGACCAAGAGCAGCGGGTTCCTCACGGTCACCACGCCACTGGCGGCAATTGTATGCGGGCTCTACGAGCTCGACGATGAGCTGAAACCACTCCTGGAACCGCAGCATACCGTACGGCAGTTCTACTCGGTGCTGACCAAAGGCCCTAAGCCGCTAGAAGCGATTCGATTATTGGCTCACGCCTTGCCGAAGCGTCAGGCCGTATGGTGGGCGTGTCAGTGCATTCGCTCGACATTGGGGGACAAGATTTCGCCGCGCGACAGGGCTGCTCTGGGCGCCGCGGAGAGTTGGGTCGAGCGAAATAGCGAGGACGATCGCCGCTCGGCGCAAGCGGCGGCCGATGCAACCGGCTATGAAAGCGGTGCCGGCTGGGCGGCTGGCGGCGCATTTTGGAGCGGCGGCAGTATCGCGCCGCCGGGTCTGCCCGAGGTTCCCCCGAAAGAAGCGCTGACGGCCCAGGCAGTCGTCGTCGCGATCAGTCTCTTGGCTAACTCCGATCCGAAGCAGACGCCGCGGCGTTTTGCCGAGTATCTCGCGCTCGGCGCCCGCGTCGCCGATGGCGAGGAGCGTTGGCCCGCGAAATGACGGTGGGCAAAAGCCCGTCGCGAGCGAGCGCGGCTAATGGCGAAGTTTTTAGAATAAGAATCGCGCTTCGACGAGTAGCATGGCGTTGTACCATTTGTTGGCGGTGATGCCGAACGCGGCGCCGACGCCCCACTCGTATGTGCCCAGATCGCCCAGCGAATCGCGGACGAAGCGGATTCCGGGATGGACATTAAAAATGCCCATCGTGTCCACTGGTTGCGGAATGCCGGTTGGCGGCACGGCCGTTTGGGCGCCATTGAAGACCGTGTAGCCGACGAATTCGAGCGTCGGGATCACCGCCAACGTGTCGTTCTCGTAGAGCAAATGGCTGATGCCGAAGCCGTATTTTAGCACCTGGCCGTCGTAGACCGGATCGCCGCCGAGCGGAAACCAATACTCCAGTTCGCCGTGGAAATAGGTTTCCGGGCTCCACTTATATCGGAACAGCATGCCTGGCTCGAGCGAGACGTGGCCCGTCCCGAGCCCCTTGTTGGCGGCGCCGGTCGGCGTGATCGTGCGAAAAATCTGCGTGATCTGCCATTCGTTGCCGTCCAGGAGCACGGTTTTGGTCGTTATGCTCAGATCGCCGAGCCCGGCCGTGCCCACATTGTTCACCGGATCGACGATGCGGATTGGGAGCTCGGTGGTGATCGAGAACGCCTTGCCACTGGCGACTTCCCATGTGGTCGTGACATCTTGATTGTTGACGAATGTTTCGGCGAGCTTTGGACCGCGTTGCCCTTCGCGCGCCCAGAAATATTCGACTCGGTCGGGATTGTAGCGATGATAAAACGCATCGAATCGGAACTTGAGGTCGCTTTCCGGCTGCGTGATGTCGATCGCGAACGGCGCGAACATGACCCGCTCGTGTCCGATGCCCGGATCGCCTGTTCCGGCTTCAACGCCGCCGAGTCCGTAAAACGTGCCCTTGTGGTGATGGACGTGCGGACCGATTTCGGGAGTGGCGCAGAGCGATTGAGCAAAAAGCGGCTCGGCTTTGGGTGTCATTTCCAAAGGCGGGACGCCACCAGGCGGAAGCTCTTCGCCCGGCGCAGCTTCCAGCGCCGGCAATGGCATCGCGCTTGGGCCAGCTGCCCCGGTCCCCGCGGCTGCTGGCGGCGCAAGCGGCTGGTTCGCCGGTATAACTCGTAGCGGCAGCGCGACGCCAGCCGTGGGTATAACTCCACCGCTCGTCAGTGGCGAGGATAGGCTTAGCGGAAAAGAAACGCCACCGTCGGCGCCTATCTGGCTGGCCTGCGGATTGCGATAGTCCCCACCGGCTGGAATCATCGCGGCGCCATTGACGACCACGTTCGGCTCAAGCTTGATTTCGCCGCTCTGTCCGCCCGTGGGCGCGGGCAGGCCGATCACGATCGGTCGCCGGCGCTGCGGCGCCGCGCTGAAGAGGTCGCCGTCGTTTTGGCCGCGCGCAACGGCGCCAGTGCAGGCGATGATCGCCAATGCCAGCACGGCGCCGCGTCGAATTTTGAACCAAGGCCTCGGCACGCAGTTTTCCTCGATAGCAGGGAAGATAGGCGACCCTCGCGGTTGGTATCGGCTTTAACGGTTGTCGGAATTGATTCGGTTGGCAAAGATTTCCGGTTAGCTAGGCCGGGCGGGAGTTTGGAGAACATGCGGTAGCACGGCGCCGCGTGAAGTTGCCTTTTGCATTGACCCATTTTCCGGGCGCCGATACACTTCGCCCCGCTTCCAATTCCCACGTCGCCCGCTTCGCTGCTCAGATGGTGCCATCCGTCGCCACGTCTCGCTGGTCTCTGATTGTGCTCGCGGCGGCGCTATCGATTTGGGGATTGACCGATGTCCGCAACCGTGGGCGCGTCGATCCGAACGATCCGTTGAACCACAAGACCGATCTGACGGTCTACACCGAAGCGGGCTCCGCATTTTTTGACGGGCGGAATCCGTACGATGTGGCCAACCCGCGCGGCTGGAAGTATTTGTATCCGCCGTTGTTTGCGATCCTCATGGCTCCGCTTGCCCGGCTCGATCCGCAGTGGCAGGCGGTTGCATGGTTCTTTTTCAGCCTATTGATCGGCTGGGGTTGCTACCGGGAGTGCCGTCGAATTTGGAGTTTGCTTGGCGGCGGGAACCACGACGAGGCAAACTCCCGGGCGACGTCGGCCCGGGCGCGGATACCTTGGCTCGCGGCGGCGACGATCGCGCTGCCGGCGGCAAATTGCTTGCAACGTGGGCAGATCGGGATCCTGCTTGCCTACTTGTTACTGCTGGGGTTTCGCTATGTAGCCGAAAATCGCAATTGGTGGGGCGCCGCCACTGGCGGAATGGCGTTGGCATTGGCGATCGCCTTTAAATTAACGCCCGCGCTGCCAGTGGGTGTCTTGTTGTTGGCTCTGCTGGTCGCGGCAATTCGAGGCGGTTGGCAATCTGATTCCACCCGACGGTTTTTGGGAGCGAGCGGGGGAGTTGGCTTCGGCTTGGGCTTGTTCTTCTTCTCGATTCCCGGCCTGGCGATCGGACAAGCCGAAAACGTAGCTCACTTAAAAACGTGGATCGATCGGGTGGTCGTGCATCACGACATGGGTGAGGAAAACAATTCCGGATTTTTGAGCGTTCGCAATCAAAGTTTGAGCAACGCCATTACCAGTTTAGGAAATTGGACCGTGCATGAGTTCACCGGGGGACCCGACAACGGGCCGACGGAGAACGGCGCATCGTCCCACGGCGCAATGCCAATGGACAACCCCGTCGTCGCGAAGGCAATCGCATGTGCGCGGGCTTTGCTGGTGGCTCTCTTGCTGCTCGCGGTTTGGCAGGTTCGCTCAGGATCTGCCCTGGGCGACATGGCTGCAATCTTCGGACTGGCGTGCGTGTTGTCGCTGATCGTTTCGCCGCTGTCTTGGGCCCATCATTTCCTGATCGCGCTGCCGGCGCTCATTGCCGTGCCGCTGTGGCACGTCAGGGCAGGTCGGCCGCGGATGGCGACTTGGCTAGCGATCGCCTTCTGCTCGCTTATGACCGTCCATTATCTGTTGCTCGACTGGGCCGGACGATTGGGTCTGCTCGGGATCGGCTCGACCCTGTGGTTCGTCGTCCCGACGATATCCATGATCGTCGGTAAATCTCGCAGCGCCGAGTTAACGCGAGTCAAATTGCGCGGCGACAGATCGCTCGACGCTCGCCAGTTGGCGTAGGAAAGTCGAGAGACGGGAGTCGGGAGTCGGGAGTCGGGAGACGGGAGACGGGAGACGGGAGACGGGAGACGGGAGTGAAGCGCCTCGCGGTTAAACCGTTCGACTCGCCACTCGCCACGCTCCCCATCTACCCATTGCCGATTCAAACGGATATCGTAGGGCTAGTTGCTCATCTATTTGTTTCCAAACACGGGTAGCCGCCTGTCATGAACGCGGAAGAGAAGATTGTCGAGCTGAAACTCGAGTTGCCGCATGTGCCCAGTCCGCAAGGCGTCTACAAACCGATCGTGCAGGTTCAGAATCTGGTGTATGTGTCTGGTCATGGGCCGCTGCGCTTGGACAAGACGCTGATCCTCGGCCGTGTGGGGGCCGATCTCGATTTGGACGCCGGCAAGAAAGCGGCCCGGCAGGTCGGCCTCGCGATGTTGGCCACGCTGCGGCATTATCTCGGCGGCCTGAACGAGATTCGCCGGCTCGTCAAAACGCTGGGGCTGGTCAATTGCACGCCGGAGTTCCATCAGCATCCGGCCGTGATCAACGGATTCAGCGAGTTGATGGCCGAGGTCTTTGGAATGGACAGCGGCGTGGGCGCCCGGAGCGCCGTTGGCGCCGTGTCGCTGCCGGGAAACATGGCGGTGGAAGTCGAAGCGATTTTCGAGCTGGAAAACTAAGGCCGATCCATGTCCGCGACCGATGCGACTCATTCCGTGCGAGTCGGCTGCGCCGCAGCCATGTCGACTTTGCCCGAGTTGGCGGCGGCGGTCGGCGAAGCCATCGATGTCGCGACGAGCAAACTGCAAGGCTCGTGCGACTTGGCGATGGTCTTCGTATCTAGCCAATATGGCGCCGGCTGGGAGCAACTCGGCGCTCGGCTGGTCGATCGACTGCAAACCGAGTCGGTGCTCGCCTGCACGGGCGAATCGATCGTCGGACCAGAGCGCGAGATCGAGCAGCAGCCGGCCGTGGCGATCTGGCTCGCCCATCTGCCGGGCGCCCGGATCACGCCGATCCGACTTCAATATGCACGGACGAGCGAAGGAGCGGCGTTCACCGGTTGGCCAATCGATCTGCCGCCGCAGTGGTCCGCCGACGCGGCGATGCTGTGCCTGGCCGATCCGTTCACGTTTGCTGCCGACGAGCTGATCGGGCGAATCAATGAAGACCATCCCGGCGCCCGCGTGCTGGGCGGAATGGCGAGTGGGGCCATGCGGCCGGGCGAAAATCGCCTGATGCTGGGCCGACAGCTTTATAACGACGGCGCCGTCGCCGTGCTGCTCGAAGGCGCCGCGCGCATTCGGGCCGTCGTGTCGCAAGGCTGCCGCCCAATCGGACACCCAATGGTAATCACCAAGGCCGACGGCAATGTCATCCTCGAGTTGGGCGCGGCGCCGGCCCTGGCCCGATTGCAAGGAGCGTATTCGGAGCTAACGGCCAGCGAACAACAGCTCGTGCGACAGGGTTTGCACGTTGGACTGGTCATCAACGAATACCAGGACCAATTTCAACGGGGCGACTTTCTCGTCCGCAACGTGGTTGGCGCTGATCCGAAAACAGGCGCCATCGCGATCGCCGATCGCGTGCGAGTCGGCCAAACGGTGCAGTTCCACATCCGCGACGCTCACACGGCGGACGAAGATTTGCGGTCGCTGTTGGCGGCGACCGACCGTTCGACGCCGCCGGCTGGCGCGCTGCTGTTCACGTGCAATGGCCGCGGGACTCGGCTATTCTCCGAGCCCCATCACGACGTGGAGTGCATCCGCGACGTTCTCGGAGAAATTCCGGTCGCCGGATTCTTCGCGCAAGGCGAGCTAGGCCCCATCGGCGGCAAAAATTTCCTGCACGGCTTCACGGCGAGCATTGCGCTGTTTGGCGGCTGACGCCGCCGCTCGATGACCGCCGTCGTCGCCGTGACCGGTCCCACTTCTCGAAGCTTCGCCGATAGGCGAGCGCCATGGACGACGCTGGTCTCGGCCGCCGGTTTACTTTTGATCGACGAGCGGAACCGCGTACATCCGCTGCTCGTCGGTGACGTACAGCACGCCATTGGCCACAACCGGAGTTTGGTAAATCGTCGCATCGAGGACGATTTTATTGAGCACCTTTTTTTCGCGACCGGCGGCGAGAATCCAGAGTGTGCCCGTGGTATCACCGAAATAGACTTTTCCATCGGCCACCAGCGTGCTGCCCCACATGTACGACTGCGTGTCGTGTTTCCAGACCTGTTTGCCAGAGTCGAGGTCGAGGCAATGCACCGTGCCGCTGTAATCGGCGACGTACAGCAGTCCGTCGGCGATCGACACGGTTGAGAGCGAACGGTCCATGTCCTTAAATTCCCAGATTTTGCCCGACTCGGAAATCTCGCCCGTTTTCGTCGCGTCGATGCAGGTCACGCAGCCAATCCCCGTGCCGTGATTGGGGTCTTGGCCGATCGCGACGTAAACCCGATTTTTGTAGCAGACGGGCGTGCCGATGATCTCGCTCGGTCCCTTTTTGGCGCGGTAAGCAATCGGTTTGTCGTCTTTGGCGCGATATTCGACCGGATTGCAATCGCACGTCCAAATGTTCTTGAGAATGGCCGGCTTGCTCGGGTCGTCGTTAGGGACCGGTTTCGGATCGAACGCATAACATCGGCCGTCGCCACCGCCGTAGAAGATCAGCGGCCGACCATTGACCACTCCCAGCGACGGGCTTGACCACGAACCGTGAAAAATTCCCTTGCTTGCATCGGCGTCGTCCACAGCGACGAGCTTGCCGGTGATTTTATCGAGCGCGATGAGCGATCGAGCGTTGGTATACGGCACATACTTGTGGTCTGTTCTTGCATTGCATGTACCAAAGTAGACCAGATCGCCGTAGACCAAACTGGAACAACTAGTTGCGTCGTGGGGCCAAACTTTTTGCTCCGTGAGCAAGTCGTAGCGCCAGAAGATGTCGGCGTCGGTCGGGCCAAGCTTGATGGGCGGCCCGGGCGTCAATTTCACGATCGGGCCGTCCTTACGGATTTCGAGTTTGTGCTCCAGCGGCTTGGCCAAGTACTGGGCCTCGTCGCGAAACGGCCCGTCGTTGCCGTTGGCCAGCCCCTCGGTGTCGAGGCACAAAATCTCGCAGTGGCTGGTCACGGTATAGACCCGGTTGCCTTCGATCGTGGGGGAGGAGCAGATGCCAAGTTCGTGATAGTCGGCCTCGCCCTGCACTTTGGAGACAGCCAGTTGCCAGAGAAATCGGCCGTCCTGCTCGTCGAAGCACATCAGCACATTTCGATCGCCAGAGTATTTTGGGTCGCGAGGGGAGGCGTTGTTCGTGCCGACGAAGATTTTTCCGCCCGAGATCACCGGATTGCCATAGGTATGCGAGCCCAGCTTAACCGACCATTTCACGCCGCTCTTTTTCGGATCGGTCTTGCCGGAAGGCTCAAATTTGACGGGCAGCCCCTTCGCGTCGGAAACCATGTTGCGGTCGAGTGTGCCGCCCCATTGAGGCCAATCGGCGGCAATGCATTGCGGCGCCGTGGCAGGGGATAGCAAACCGATTCCGCAAACGAGCATTAACACTTGGCGCATGCGACAACTCATTTTCCAGTGAGATGGGACGGGGCGGGAGGCGCAGAGGCAAGCGGGACCGCTCGCCGGCTGGGGGAAACGCGACCTCCAAGTAGGTGGGGCTACATAGCCTAAGCTGGATGATTTCCCAGCGTTTGTCAACTTCGGCCTATGAAAAACCGCTTCATGCGAACCGCTTTCACCATTTTTGTGAGACGCCTGGTGTGGCTGTCACTGATTTGTTGACACAACCGCGAATTCGGATATAGTCGGGGAATCCCTTAATTTGCGAATCACATCGGCGAATTTGCGCAGGACCTGACGACCGGTTTGGCCGCTCGGGGCTTGTCAGCCAAGATGACAGGAGATTGCTAGTGTCTAGATCGACGCGGGTTGTCTTTGGGGCAGTTCTTCCCCTGGTCGCTGTTTTAATGGCAGGCCTGCCTTGCGCGCGCGGCGCCGATAACGGGTTCGGCAATCGGCAAGAAGCGCGATCCTTGGATGATATTCTGAATATCAACGACTCTGAGCCGGGAGCGAATTCGATCACCGAAAGGGCCGCTCAAACCTATGGCTCGCAGCAGATGGTACTGACGGAATCGGTCAGGCGCCGAATGATGGCGGAACAGGAAAAGCAGCAGCAGGCCGCTTCGCTCGCGGTCGCCAAAACAAATACCGAAAACGACTCCGCTCGCGCCAGTCGTCGAGGTTGGTTTGGCCAGATGGGAATTGGCGGGATTGCTCTAGCGATGGCCGGCGCATTGCTCGTTTCAGGCGCGGCTGTTGTGTTGACTGCCCGCGCGATCGGCGCTCGCCGAGAACGGGCGCCGCTGCCGCCGATGATGTTCGATTATCCGCGCGGCTAATTGCGGCCGCTAGCATCGCTCCGCAGCCGCTCGGGGCTAATTTTCCGACACGTCAACCGCCGTCGGTTTTGACGATTTGTTGGATTCTTCCAAATGTGACGCCGATACAGCTTATCGGGCGACTGAATCTCAGCCGACTGGCCGAGTCAATTCGGTTCCATCGAACCGAACGGCTGCAAGCTAACTCTTGGAATTCGCTGTCAACGCGAGCGGCGATCTTCGCCGACTCTCACCACATAACTGCATGGAAATAGCTCACATGCGAAACGCACTTCTGGGTCTAATCGGTGTTGTGATTCTGTCGCTCAGCACGGGTTGCGAAATTGGCGACCGGATGTTCGCCGCCCATCGTCCGTATGGCGGCGGAAGTTGCAACGGCGGCGGTTGCAATGGCGGCGGCTGCGACTCGTGTGGCGGCGGTGCCAACAACGGCGGCGGCGGTTGCGCCAATGGCCAATGCGGCGCGGGAGGCCAAGGGGATTACGCCCATCATCCGCTACCGCGTGGTGAAGGTGGCACGTATGTCGGTCAGGAAGGGCCTCCGACAGCCGGCGTCGCTTATCCGTACTACTCGAATCGCGGCCCACGCGATTTCTTGGCCGCCAATCCGCCGAGCATCGGACCGTAGTTTGAAAAAAGACGGGGCGCTGCGAGCGAGGTCGGGTGGAAATTATCCCACCGACTGGTCCCCGGCGACTCGCCGGGGCTAAAGCCGCACCACGCCTAGCCCCTTTTATCCGTCGTAGCGCCCCACGATTAGCGCCACATTCTGCCCGCCGAAGCCGAAGCTGTTGCTTAGAGCGTAGCGGCAAGTCGCCTGACGGGCTTCGTTGGGCACATAGTCCAGATCGCAATCCGGGTCCGGCGTGTCGTAATTAATCGTCGGCGGCAGGGCGTTGTCGCGAATTGCCATCAAGCAGATGATCATCTCGGTCGCGCCCGCGGCCGCGATCAAGTGGCCTAACATGCTTTTGGTGCTTGAGACCGGAATCTTGTACGCCCGTTGACCGAATACGGTCTTAATCGCCAGCGTCTCGACCTTGTCATTGACCGACGTGCTCGTGCCGTGGGCATTGATATAGTGAATGTCTTCGAGCCCCAACCGTGCGTCTTCCAGCGCCATGCGGATGCAACTCGCGGCGCCTCGTCCCTCGGGATGCGTGTCCGTGATGCGAAACGCATCGGCCGTCGAGCCGTAGCCCAAGAGTTCGCCGTAAATTTTGGCGCCGCGACGTCGAGCATGGTCGTGCTCTTCGAGAATAACCATCGCCGCGCCTTCGCCGAGCACGAAGCCGTCGCGATCCTTGTCGAACGGGCGCGAGGCCTTGCCGGGCTCATCGTTGCGCGTGCTCAGCGCGGTGAGCAAGTTGAAGCCCGTGACGCCGAACGGATGAATCATGCTGTGCGCGCCGCCGGAGAGCATGATGTCGGCGTCGCCGCGGCGAATGATCTCGGCTGCTTCGCCGATCGCCTGACTACTGGCGGCACAGGCGGTGAGGCAATTGGAATTGGGGCCCTGGGCGTTGAACATGCTGGCCAAATGGCCGGCTGGCATGTTTGGTTCCTGCTCGAGCTCGGCGATCGGGTGCAATGTCTCCAGACCGGCCCGGCTGAACTTGGCCAAATCGAATTCGGGACCGCGGAGCGCGGCCGTCATCATCATCGTAAAATGGTTGAAGTCCTGCTGGCCCTCGCCGCTGCCAAGGTAGACACCCCAGCGAGTCGGATCGATGGCGGCGTCTTTGAGCCCGGCGTCGTCGACGGCTTGCTTGGCGGCGCCAGCGGCGAACGCCGTGTGCCGGCCGCGATACTTCCAATGGGCCGGGTTCTCGCCAATGTCGGCGACACTCCAATTGCGAACTTCGGCCGAGATGCGGGTAGGAAAGTTTTTGGCGTCAAACACGGTGGTCGGTCCGACCCCCGAATCGCCACGCAATAGGGCGCTCCAGACCTGCGGGACCGAGGTTCCCAGCGGAGTGACGCAACCGACGCCGGTGACAACAATTCGCCGTTTCATGGATTGATTCTCGTTGACTTTAGCCGCGTTGCTTGCAACCCGCTCGACCGCCAGGAAATCGCGTCGCGAGCGATGCGGCTAAATTGTCGGCGATGGCGGGAATAAATCAACCGGCGCCTGCGCCCGCCGTGGCGGTCATCGGCGGATAGCTCGGCGGGACGAGCCGGTTTCCGGCCGCGTCGCGACCGACTTCGAACATCCGCACGGCCCGAAGCCAGCCCATGATCGTCTCGGGCTCGAACATCGTCGGGCCATTCACGCGACGATCCAAGTGGGCGAAAAAGATTTCCGCCTTCGCCTGGGGTCGATCCCCGACGTGGCTAGTCACGGTCGTGAACGAGCCCCCCTCTTTCGCGTCCTCGATCTTGGCTCGATAAACGAGCGTGTCCCCGGGCCGAGCGAGAAAGTGAAACTCGACCTTGGCCACCTTCGCCAGCACGACCTCGTACCGAAAGCCTTGATTCTGGGCGACGAGTAGCCCGGCCGTTTGGGCCATGCCCTCGAGGACCAGCGAATTGGGCATCAGCGGCGCGCCCGGGAAATGATCGTGCAAGTGATCTTCGGCCAGGCTGACGCTCTTCACGGCCGTGGCGTGCTGACCCGAGACAAATTCGGTGTATCGATCGATCCAAAACCAGCGCATCGGTTGTTCCTACGGGCGCGTCGCGAGCGACGCAGCTAAGGGGCCACTGGATTATGTGGCGGCCGCTGGGCTTTGGCCGAGTTTGCCTTCGACGTAGCGGACGAGATCCTGCACCGTGAGCACGAGCACGAAATCTTGAACCACCGGATTTTGCTTGAATTTCGTCAAGTCGGCGAACGGCATCCGCTTGTGCAGTTGCTCAAGTCCGACCGGGTTCACGCGACCGTCGACGACATATTCGGCATTGTTGAGAATGTCTTCGGGAAACAACTCGCCTCGGGGGATTTTGATATCGAACGCCTTTTCGAGGCGAAAGACGATATCCAGAAAGTCGATCGACTCGGCCCCGAGATCGCCGACCATGGTTGCCTCAGGGGTGACTTCCTCTTCATCGACTCCCAGCGCATCAACGAGCGCGACGCGAACCTTTTCGAAAATTTGCTCTTGCGACAGTGCTGCCATCACCAAGGACCTCCAGTAGGGAATCTCGTTTAGATCAAAAATGATTTCGTTATTTGGGGACGACCTGGACTCCGCCCCATCCGAGCGGAGTTTAAGGCGTAACGGCTTGTGACGCCGCGACCGACAGCGGCCGATTCAAAATCGCGAATAGCTTTCGCATTTCCCGCGTCACGCGGGCGTCATCCTCTGCCGCGCCTAAACCTTCGTCGGCCAAGTTATATCGAACCAACACCAAGCGCGCACTGAGTTGCGTTTCGCCAGCGACGGTACCCAGAGCCTTTAACTTCGTGTAGCGGTCGTCTTGATGCGTGATTTCGGCGGTCACGGTCAGCGTTTGGCCCGGCGCGACGAAGTTGCTGTACTTTACATTGCGCGCTTCTTGGAGCACGACAATGCTATGGGCAAAGTCCTCGCCAGCACGGATCAGCCAGGCGCCGGCTTGAGTCATTGCCTCGAGCATCAGCACGCCGGGCATCACCGGAAACGAAGGAAAATGATCGGCCAAGTACTCTTCCGCCAGGGCCAAGGCTTTCACCGCCGTGATGCTCGCGTGGGGCTCCAGGCGGGTTATTTGATCGAGTAGGGTAAAACGCATGAGGAAAAAGTCGCCGGGGGGCGACATCGGACCCATTTATGGCCTGAAGATGGGCAACATGGGCCCCTCGAAGTCGCCAAGTATAGACGCGATTTGCCCTTATCACAACCGAGAAACGGCTGTTTACCGGCCTCTTGTTGTCGGAAAAACGCCGTATCGTTGCCGGAAATTCGCCGTGCTGACTTCTTATCGGCGCCAAAGCGGGCTAGTCGGCATGGCTTCGATTGACTTTCAACGCGGCAATCTCTCGCCCATAATGCTCGCTGGCCGCCCACGAGACGGTACAGTTCGGCCGTTCGATCGCAAACTGGCAATGGACAATCTGCAAAAATATCTCGATCCCAAGGCGCTTGCCAAATTGCAAGGGCTCGAGCTGCGCGCGCGAACGATCGTCGAAGGTTACGTTTCGGGCGTGCATCGCAGCCCTTATCACGGGTTTTCTATCGAGTTCGCCGAGCATCGCGAATACGTGCAGGGCGACGATATTCGGTACATCGATTGGAAGGTGTTCGGCAAGACCGACAAATATTATCTGAAGCAGTACGAGGAAGAAACCAATCTGATCAGCTATTTGCTGTTGGATATCAGCGAGAGCATGTCCTACCAGGGCCCGGCGGCCGCCATGACGAAACTCGAATATGCCCAGTGCATCGCGGCTTCGCTGGCCTACCTAGTGCTTCATCAGCAGGATAGCGTCGGGCTGGTGACGTTCGATCATGAGATTCGCAAAGTCGTGCGGCCCGGCAGCAATCCGTCGCGCTTGAAAGAACTGCTGGAAGTCATGGATGTCGTCGCGGCGAAGAGGAAAACGGCCACGGGACCGATTTTTCACGATTTGGCGGAGCGGCTCAAAAAGCGCGGCGTGGTCGTGATTCTCAGCGACTTGTTCGATAACGTGCCCGCGATGCTGGCCGGGCTGAAACATATGCGACATCGCCGGCATGAGGTGATCCTGTTCCATGTGCTCGATCCGGCTGAACTCGATTTTCCGTTTCAGCAAATGACCCTGTTTCGGGGGCTAGAGCAATTGCCCGACGTGCTGGCCGAGCCGCGATCGTTGCGCCGGGCCTATTTGGAGCACTTCACCCGTTTTGTGCGCGATGTGAAACAAGGCTGCCGCGATCATCGTATCGATTATGTGCCGATGCGAACCGACCAGCCGCTGGATGTCGCGCTGTCGGCCTATTTGACGGCACGATCCACCCGCGTGGGATGAATGAGGGGCTAGGGGTCGCGATGCGACAGGGGCTAGCGCAAACAACTTTCTATGACCCATCATTCATTACCACTGGGATTCGGTCTTACCCAACTCGCCATGCTGTGGTGGCTGGCGGCGGCGGCGGCTCCGCTGCTCATTCACCTGCTGAGCCGGCGACGATATCGAGAAGTTCCTTGGGCGGCCGCCGAATATCTGCTGGCCGCCATGCAGCAGAGCTCCCGGCGACTGAGAGCCGAGCAATGGCTGCTGTTGGCGATTCGCACCGCCACCATCGTGTGCATTGTGATTGCCGTCGCCGGGCCGTATCTCGAACGACTCGGCGGCGCGACGGCCGCGGGCCAGCCATTGCACAAAATTCTCGTGATCGACGGCTCGTTTTCGATGGCCTACAAGCCCGGCGACGCCAGCCGCTTTGAGCAGGCGAAGCAACTGGCCCGCGATATCGTGGCTCGCAGTTCGCAAGGCGACGGTTTTTCGCTGGTGCTGATGACGGCGCCGGCCCGCACGATCGTCGGCAGTCCCGCGCTGGTGAGCGACGAAACGCGGACGATGTTGGATCGTCTCAAGCGAACTTCCGGTCAGAACCTTTCGCCCGAGGAAGACCTTAAGCTCGCCGATGACGATTTCTTGAGAGAAATCCACGACCTTAAGCTACCGCATGGCGGAGGCGATCTCGCCGGCGCCCTCGATCGGGTGAACGAGATCATCGCCGCCGGCCACAAAGAGTATCCTCGATTTGGCGCCGCTGAAGTCTATTTCATCACCGATCTGGGCCGGACGAGTTGGGATTCAAGTAAAGTCGCGGGCGGCCGGGCAATGAGCAAACAACTCCTGAAACTCGCCGGCTCGACGAGATTGACCGTCGTCGACGTCGGTCAGGAGCATAGCGAGAATCTAGCCGTCGTGGGCCTTGGTTCGCCGCAACGTATCTTCACGACCAAGGCGCCGGTCGAGCTGGCGACGCAAGTGCGAAACTTTGGCGACCAAGCTCATCATGCCCGGGTCGAGCTGTCCGTCGACGGCCAGCGAGCCCAGGAGCGGACGATCGACCTCGAGCCGCAAGCTCGCCAGACGGTAACGTTCACCCATCAGTTCGACGCCCCGGGCGATCATGCGATCGAAGCGACGCTCAGCGGCGATGCGAGCGACTCTTTGGAGATCGACAACCATCGCTGGCTATCGCTGAGCGTGAAGCAGGCCCTGGAAACATTGATCGTCAACGGCGAGGGCTCGCGCGAACATGCCCGGTATTTGCTCAACGCACTCGATCCCTATCGCGACGGCTCGGCCTCGCTGCCGGTGCATGTCGAGCAGATCGCCGATGGGGGGCTGCTGGAGGTAGAGCTACGGCGATTCGATTGCATAATCCTCTCGAACGTCGGTCAGTTCACGCCCGCCGAAGGTCGGTTGCTGGCCGATTACGTGCAATCGGGGGGCGGGCTCGTCGCTTTTCTCGGCGATCGAGTCGATCCTCAGAATTACAACCTGGAGTTGGGCGGTGGTCGCGAGAAAACGCCCCGGCTGTTGCCCGCCCAACTCGACCGGCCGGCCGATTTGGGGCATTACTCGTTCGACCCGTTGGGATACAAAGACCTCATGGTTCACGAGTTTCAAGGGAACGAACGGGCCGGTCTGCTGACGACGGGCGTTTCACGATATTTCCGGCTCAAGGCTTGGAAGAACGCCAAACAAACGCCCCCGCCGGCGCTCGCGATCCGCGAAACGGGCGACCCGGCGATCGTTGGGCAGCAGGCGGAAGGGAAACGCCCGGGCGAAGTCGGTGGCCGGGTCATCCTCGTCGCGCTGCCTGCTTCGTTCGCGGCGATCGATCCGATCAGTAAAGAACCCTGGTCGAACTGGCCGATCAAGAATAGTTTTCCCCCCGTCGTGCAGAATTTGCTGATCGCCGCCGTAAACTCGTCAATCGCCGAACGGAACGTATTGGTTGGAAAGCCGCTCGAGTCGGCGCTGCCCAAAGCTCAGGCGTCGAATATGCTGACCGTCGACGATCCAGGTCGCGGCAAGCAGCAGATTCGCGTCGCGGCTCGGGAGGACGGCAACCGTTGGTCGTATCCGAGCACATGGCTCAGTGGAATTTATCGGGCCCAATTCGGCGGCGACCAACAGCCGCAATTGTTCGCCGTCAATGTGGATACGGCCGAGAGCGATTTGGCCAAGCTCGACCCGCGTGAACTGCCCGAGCAGATTTCCGTCGTCCCGGCCTGGAGCGACCTGGATCAACGGCCGGCGGCAAGCATCGGCGCCCGAGCCGGCGAACACCGCTGGTACTTATGCGCAGCGCTCGTGCTGCTGCTGACAGAGACAGTCGTCACTTGGTGGTTCGGTTATCGTGCGTCGTGACGTAAATTTAGATAAAAAGAGGCTAGAGGCTAGGGGCTGGGGGACTAGGGATCGGAAAGACACGCGGCAAAGCCGCCGCATATCCTTGCGACGGCCAAGCAGTCGAAGTCGATCGTGGCTTTGATTTCCTGTTCCCTGTTCGCTGTCTTCGTTCCCTAGTCCCTAGTCCCTAGTCCCTAGTCCCCAACCCCTAGCCCTTTTCTCCATGAGTGGTGTCCTTCCCCGCTGGCTCGAACAATGGTTCGGCGTCGATTCGTCGGCGACCGGCGAGGGGACTCTGTGGCGGCTCGATCATGCCTGGCCTTGGAGCAGCTTGGCGACGGTGCTGGCGGCGATCGCGATCGTCGCGCTGGTCGTTCTCGTGTACCGCTCCGAAGCGGGTCGCGCCGGGCGATGGCTTCGCGCAGCGCTGATCGGACTGCGGCTGTTGGCGATCGGGCTCGTTGCCCTGATGATCGGCGAGTGGGTCCTCAAGCTCAATCCGACGCAGCTGCCGTACCTCGTGGTCTTGGTCGATGACTCGGAAAGCATGCGAATCACCGACCATTTCGCGAGCGAGTCGCTCCGAGCCGACATTGCCCGCCGGATTGAAAGATTGGGATTCAGCGGAGTGACGAGGCTCAACCAAGCCAAGTCGATGTTATTGGAAAACGACGCAGCTCTGCTTCGATCGATCGACAAGCGATACAAGCTGAAAGTTTTTTTCTGCTCGGAACTGGCTCGCCCTCAATCGACGGATTTGAGTGAATTGAAAGAGGCTCTTCGGGCGCTTGAACCGACTGGCAAGGCTACGCGACTGGGAGATTGCGTACGCGCGGTGCTGAACGACCAGGGGCTGACCGGCATCGCCGCCATCGTGCTGATGACCGACGGAGTGACGACCGATGGCGAGCGGTTGGTCGGAGAGTCCACGACCGCCCAAGTGTTTTGGCCGGGAATCAAGCCGTCGGCCACCTCTGTATCGCCGATCGTGCCGGCTGACGCAACGACGTCCGGCTCAGGCGCCGCCGACTTTGCCCGCAGCAAAGGCGTGCCGCTGTTTACGATCGGGTTGGGTAGCGATGCGCCGCTTAAGGATGTTGAGCTATCCGACTTGCGAGTCGCTGAAGTCGCATTCGTCGACGACATCCTGGCCTTCAAGGTCAATCTCTCGGCCACCGGGTTTGTCGGCCGCGAACTCGAGATCCGGCTCAAAGAGAAGCAGTCTGGCGTCGTGCTCGCCAAACTGCCGGCGAAGATCGAGGCGGATGGCAAATCGCAGTCCCTTACGCTTACTTATCGGCCGGACAAAGTCGGGCAGGTCGATTTCTTGGTCGAAACCGACCGTCTACCGGATGAAGCGCGGTACGACAACAATCAGATCGAGCGGCAGATCGGTATCCGCAAGTCGCAAATTCGCGTGCTGCTGGCCGACGGCTATCCGAGCTATGAGTTTCGCTATCTCAAGAACCTGCTCGAGCGAGACAACACGATCGAATTGCACACTGTGCTGCAAGACGCCGACGTCGAATATGCGTCGCTGGAGAAGACGGCGCTGCCGGGCTTTCCGCTTCGCCGCGATGAACTGCTGGCTTACGACGTTGTCATTTTCGGTGACGTGAATCCCGCGCTGCTGAGCGCCGATGCGATGAAAAATCTGGCCGAGTTCGTGACGCAAAGAGGGGGCGGCTTGGTCTTCATCGCTGGCGCCCAATACAACCCGATCGGCTACCGCAACACGCCACTGGCCGCGCTGTTGCCGATCGATTTGGCGACCGCCGTCGCGCCCGATCCTCGCCGGCCGATCGTGGACGGATTTGTCGTTGAGCCGACGACCGAGGGGCTCGGTTACCCGAATATGCAGTTGGGAGATACGGCCGTCGAGACCGAGACGATTTGGCGGAAACTGCCGCCTCTCTATTGGCTGCTGGAGGCGCAGAAGAAAGAGTCGGCCGAGGTCTTGGCCGAGCATCCCCACCGTCGCGCGTTGGACGGCCGCAAAGCGCCGGTGATCGTGCAGCGCCGGACGGGCGCGGGAATGGTGATCTTTCATGCGACCGACGAAACGTGGCGGTGGCGGTATCAGGTGGGCGATGTTTTCTTCGCACGATATTGGGTGCAGACGATTCGCTATCTCAGCCGCACGAAATTATTGGGCAAGGATCAGGTGGCCCGGCTGTCGGCCGATCGGCAGCAATATGCTCGCGGCGAGCCCGTGCGGCTGCGGCTGGAATTCTTCGACGAGCGATTGGCGCCTGCAGACGAGCGGGGCGCCACGATCGTGCTCCGCCGCGGCGATCAACCGCTTCGGCAAGTTACGCTTCGGCCAAGCCCATCGCATCGCGAGCTATTCGAGGCCTCGCTGGATGACTTGCCCCAGGGCGCCTATCACGCCTGGCTGGTGGAACCAGCGCTGGCGGGCGAGCCCTCGGTAAATTTTGTGGTGCGGGTCGCCGAGGCGGAGTTTGAGCGGACGCAAATGGATTTAGGAGAGCTGGAAGGCGCCGCGCAGCGGACAAAGGGCCGGTTCTACCGCATCGAAACGGCCGGGTCGTTGCTGTCCGATTTGCCCTCCGGCCGCCAGGTGCCCATGAAACCGACTCGGGCGCCGCTGGAACTTTGGAACAAATGGCCCGTCTTAGCTTTATTGCTCTTGTGCCTTGTCGGCGAATGGACGCTTCGGAAGCGGGCGGGAATGTTATAATTCCGTAGTGTCAGGCACTCTCTGCGTGACACGCGCGACGTCGGTTTTTGTCGTTATTGTTTTGGTCATGTCAGGCACGGGGCGCCAGACCTACACACATGCATCCGCTTCAACAAAAAGTCGCCGCGGCCCGCCGGCTGGCAAAGCGGCTGTTGCTATTGCATGGACTCTTTCGACTGCTGTCTCTGGTGGCGCCTGTCGTGCTTTTGCTGGCGGCGCTCGACTATTGGTTGCGGCTGGAGGATCGCGGTCTGCGGATCGTCTGGTCGCTTGCGGCTGTCGGGGCCGCGGCCTGGGCGGCGCGGCGGTTTCTCTGGCCCGCATGGCGGCAAAAGCTTAACGACGTCGCCGTGGCTCAGCGGGTCGAGCAGCATTTGACCAACGGCAAGACGGGTCCGACCGGCGATCTCTCCAGCGCGATCGAGTTTCTTGGCGAGCGTGTTGACGATCCACTGGCTGGAAGCGCCGCTCTCCGCCGCGCGGTTGTCGCCGCGACCGAAGCGAAGTTTGCCGGCGCCAATTGGAATGACGCGATCGATCGCCGGCCGACGCTCCGAGCCGCCGCTTGGGCAGCGCTGGTCTTTGCCGTCGCGCTGGTCATCGGCCTGTGGAATCCAGCCGATGCTCGCTTGGCGCTGGCTCGATTGGCCAACCCGCTGGGGGATGCGGCTTGGCCTCCCGCGAACGATCTGGCGTTCAAGACCGTCGTCGATCGCGTCGCACTGGGCCAACCGTTCGAGGTCGAGCTGATCGATCGCAATCGAAACCTGCCCAACGAGGCAGAAATCGAATACCGGTACAACGATGACTCGGGCCAGCAGATCGAACGCGAAAAAATGCAGCCGATCGGCGATGTCATGGTCGCTCGCAAGGAGAAAGTGTCGCGGCCCTTCGATTATCGAGCCCAAGCAGGCGACGATCGCAAGATGGCGTGGATTCACGTCGAAGTCGTCGAGCCGCCGACGATCAAAGAATTGCGGATCGCGTTGCATCCGCCCGCCTATACTGGTTGGCCGGCGTCGACCAGCGAACGACGGATTGTCGCGCTGCGAGGCACGACGGTCGATTTCTCGGCCGTTACGAACCGTCCCTTGACGGCTGCGACGTACCATCAGTCCAACGGGCTCGATCTCGCCGCGGACATTTCGGCCGATGGCCTGACTTTTTCGATCGGTGGATCGCTAACCCCGATGCGCGCTCTAACGAAGAGTCAGCCGCCGACAAAACCCGTGCTGACGATCGACAAATCCGGGCCGTATTGGTTCGAGCTGCGCGACCGCGAAGGCATGGTCGCCGGCGCCGGTGATCGCTGGGACATTCAAGCGATCGTCGATCGAGCGCCCTCGGTCAGCCTCGAGCAGCCGGTGGGAAACTTGTTTGTTACGCCCGGCGCCAGCGTGCCGATCGCCGCGTCCGTCAAAGAAGATTTGGCCATCCGCAGTGTGGCGCTGCGCTACTCGCGGTCGGACCGCACGCAAGACGGCGATGTCGAAATCTCGTTGTTCGAGGGCCCCGACCGAGCAGCCGAGTCACCCGCTCCCACGGCCGTCAAACCGGCGCAGTGGACGACCCAGTCGGTGACATACAACTGGGATTTGGCGCCGCTCGGTTTGCCGCCAGGCGCCAGCGTGGTGCTCAGCGTCGCGGCCAGTGATTACGCTCCGCAGACCGGAGTCAGCACACCGCGCCGCCTGACGATCGTCACGCCCGAGGAACTCGAAGATCGGCTCGCGCAGCGCCAATCGCTGATTTTTAACGAGCTTCAACGAATCCTGAAAATGCAGCAGACCACCCGGGACCAGACAAGGGGAATCGAGGCGCAGCTCGATCGCGCCGGCCGATTCGAACGGGGGGAGGTCGATCGGCTTCGCGGCGTCGATGTCAACCAGCGGCAAGTTCGGCGCTCGCTGGTCAGCCCGGGCGAGGGACTTCGGCCGCAGATCGTATCGCTGCTCAGTGAACTGACCAGCAATCGAGTCAGCAATTCGCAAATGCATCGTCGGCTCCAGGGCCTGGCGGACGAAATTGCCCGACTCGATCGCGAGGAGTTAGCCCATGTGGAGCGAGATTTGACCATGGCGCTGAAGTTGAATGGCGAATCGTCGCCAGCCGCGCCGTCGAGCATTCGACAGTCGTTGACCGGCGTCGATCATTTCCAGGAAGCGATCGCCGCGGCGCTGGAAAAGATGCTCGGCGATTTCAACCAGTGGAATAGCCTGCGGGGCGTCACGCACGATCTCGTCGAGCTGCGTCGCGATCAAGCCGAGCAACAAAAGAACATCAAAGAGCTGGCGCCGCAAACACTCACGAAGGACCCTCGCGATCTTAGCCCGGCGCAGCAGGCCGAACTCGCGCGACTGGCCAATCGGCAGGCCGATCTCTCGCGGCGATTCGAAAAACTCTTGCAGCACATGGACCAAGTGGCCGGGCAACTCAAGCCGACCGATCCCAACTCGGCCGATTCGCTCGCCGATGCGGCCCATTCCGCTCGAGGCTCGGGCCTCAGTGGTTTGATGCGCGATGGCGCCGCCCACGTCGGCCAAAATCAAATGGGCCAAGCGCTCGCCGAGCAGACCGCCATCGGCCGGGGTCTCGATGAGCTGCTCGATATTCTTTCCAACCGCCGCGAGCAGGAGTTGTCGCGGCTGGTGCAAAAACTTCGTGACTCAGAGCAAGAGTTGAGTGACTTGCGCAAAGAACAAACAGGTTTGCGCAAGAAGCTAAAGGACGCCGACCAAGCCAACGATCCGGCCGAACGCCGCGAGGAATTGCAGCGGCTCAGCCGCCGTCAACAAGATCTGCGCGAGCAAACGGATCGTCTCGCCAGGCAGTTGCAGCGGCTACAGGCCCAGAAGGCGGCCAGCAGTCTTATTCGGGCAGCCGGCCAGATGAACGACGCCAGCCGCGCCTCGGCCGCCGGCGATGGCGCGTCGAGTCATTCGGCGTCGGACGGGGCCGCCAAAGACCTCGACGAAGTACAGCAGGAAGTCGCCCAAGCCCGGCGCAAGGCCGAATCCGATCTGGCGCTCGAGCAACTGGCTCGCCTGGAAGATGCACTGCAAGCGCTCGTCGATCGACAAGCGCACGCTCAAGAAGAAACGGCGCGGCTCGACAAATTGCGGCATGAGACCGGTTCTCTGACCAGGTCGCAATCACAGAGTGTTCTCGATCTCGCTCGCACCGAGCAGACGCTGGCCGGCGAGGTCGAGCAGGTGGCGGCAAAACTGTCTGGAACGGAAGCGTTTCAGTTTGTGCTGCAATCGGCCGCCGCCGGAATGAATCGTGTTGCCGAGCGTCTCAAGAGCCGGGATACTGGAGAGAAGACTCAACAACTCGAACAAGACATCATCGCTCGATTGCGACAGCTTGTGGCCGCGATGAAGGACAGCCCCAAGGCAGCCGGAGAATCACCGGCGAACGATCCGGCCGGCGGCGACGGCGGGCAGCAGCAGACGGGCCCCGCGCGATCGATGGCGGAAATTCGCTTGGTGCGATTGGCGCAGGAGGATTTGAATCGCCGCACGCAGCGGCTTAGCGAGGCGACCGGCGGTGGGAATGAGCCGAACTTGGAGCAGCAGCAGGAGCTTGCGGATTTGGCGGCAGAGCAAGGGCGGCTGGCCGAAGTGATCGGGAATTTAGGTGGCGATCGAAGGAGCGGCGGGAAGCAGGAACACGGGAATTCGGGCGATGAACAGAAGGGCAATGGGAAACCATGAGCATTCTCGGAAAATCAACGGTG
This sequence comes from Pirellulales bacterium, assembly GCA_038210495.1. Taxonomy (GTDB): domain Bacteria; phylum Planctomycetota; class Planctomycetia; order Pirellulales; family DATAWG01; genus JBBQWR01. The sequence continues at coordinate 100,200 of JBBQWR010000007.1, read as the reverse complement.
ATAGCGAACGTCTTTCTAGGCCTGACTCTGTACTCGTTCGTGGATCGAGGAAAGGGGGCTGACGCCCCCCGCTCGCCGACGCTTTCGAACGACGCGGACCGCGATCTCGATAGCCAATTGCTAAACGACCTTAGGGAGCCGCCGGGCAATGAGAAAACGGCCGACAAAAAAGTCGATAAGAAGCTCGCCAAGCCGGAAAGTCCGCTCGACGCGGCCTTGCGCGAATCGTTGGGCGGAGAAGATTTTGGCGCGGCTGGCGAAGAAAAGCCTCGCGAAAGCAAGCTATCCTCGATCGCTCGCCAAATGCGAGCGGTCCGCCAGCGGCTCGACGAGCACAATATGGACGAAGGCACCCGAGAACAGCAGCGCCGGATCGCCAGCGACTTGGCGGCCGCAATTGAGGAACTGCAAAAACAATGCAAGACTTCTCCGCAGTCCGGCGGCAGTGAGAAGAGCGGCGATTCGAGCAGTCGATCCAAACCGAAGCAGCCCGACAATGCCGATGGCGGCAAACCGACTGGCGACAAAGCAAGCTCGGAAGCCCCCGCGAAGCAAAGCGATCCGAAACTTCACCGCCATCAGACGACCGTTGCCGCCGCCGCTGCTTCCGTTCGAGCGGCGATGGAGAAAGCGATCGACCGCCTGGCGTTGCCGGAAAAACAGCGCGAGCAGATGCTCGACGCCCCGGCCGATGAGTTTCTGCCAAACTACGAAATGACGATCAAGAAATATTTCCAGCGGCTATCGGAAGACGAATCGGCCCCATGAGCATTGCCCGTCGATCATTTCTGCGACTGATGAGCGCGGTGGCCGCCGGCGCATCGGGCTTAGCGGCGCTGGGGCCGATGTCCTCGTTGGCGCGAGATCGCGGCGCCGATACGGAAAAATCGGGCGCCGAACTGGTGACGCCTCCGACCGTCGCGGCCATCAAAAAGGGCCTCGAGTTCCTCGCCACGCATCAACGCGACGACGGTTCACTTGGCGCGGGCTACGGCCAAAATGTCGCCGTCTGCGGGCTGTCGGGCCTCGCGTTCATCGCCTCGGGCAGCACGCCCGGCCGCGGTCCCCATGGGCGGCAAGTCGATCGCTGTCTGAACTATATTCTGTCCAACGCCGCGGAGAGCGGTTTCATCGATGTCCCGGCCGCCGCCAGCCACGGACCGATGTACGGTCACGGTTTCGCGACGTTGTTTCTCGCCGAATGCTATGGGATGACGTTGCGGGCCGACATCCGCGAAAAGCTCTCGAAGGCCGTGCAACTGATCGTCAGCGTGCAGAACGACGACGGCGGCTGGCGCTATCAACCCGTCCGGCATGAGGCCGACATCAGCGTCACGGTGTGCGAGGTGATGGCTCTGCGAGCCGCCCGAAACGCCGGCCTATTCGTACCGCGCGAGACGATGACCCGCAGCATCGACTATGTCAAGCACTGTCAGAACGAGGACGGGGGGTTCATGTACCAGCGGCCGAGCGGGCTGAGCGCCTTTCCACGTTCGGCGGCCGCTGTCGTGGCTCTCTACAGCGCGGGAGTGTACGAGGGACCCGAGATCGACAAGGGGCTGGAATATCTGGCGGCCCAAATGCCGCGCGGCGACGAGCTTAGCCAAGAGGGGCACTTTTTCTACGGTCACTACTATGCCGTGCAGGCCATGTGGCACGCGGGCGGAGCCTATTGGACCCGCTGGTATCCGGCCATTCGCGATTCGCTCCTGCGGCGGCAAGCCGACGACGGCTCCTGGTCCGACGCGATCGGCGTGGAGTACGCCACGTCGATGGCGACGATCATTTTGCAGATGCCGAATAATTACTTGCCCATCTTTCAGCGGTGAAGGGAAGAAGGTGGCGCGTGGTGGGTGGCGAGTGGCGAGCAAGTAGGTCAGGCACTCCGTGCCTGACGAGCGCGATGGTAGACTTCTGTTAGGGCGCATGACGTGAGTTCGCCCCTGCCAGGCACGCACTGCCGGACCTACGATCTGCTTACTCGCCACTCGCCACGCTTCGCCCCATGCAACTCGTCAAAGTCGGCGCCGCCGTGCTCAATCAGACTCCGCTCGCTTGGGAGTCGAACCTTGCGCACATCCTTGGGAGCATCGACGAGGCGCGAGACGCTGGCGTCAGCTTGTTGTGTCTGCCCGAACTGTGCATCACGGGTTATGGCTGCGAGGACGCGTTTCTCTCCCGCGACGTACAGCGGATCGCGCTGAGAATGCTGGACGAAATTGCGGCGAAAACCGGTGGCATCGCCGTCTCGGTCGGCTTGCCCGTGCAGCATAACAACGCTCTGTACAACGCGGCCGCCATGCTGGTCGATGGCCAAATCGTGGGGTTCACCGCCAAACGGTTTCTCGCGGGTGATGGAATCCACTACGAGCCGCGCTGGTTCAAGCCCTGGCCAGTCGGCCGGCGATCCGAGTTGGCAGTCGGCCAGCGGTCCTATCCGCTGGGCGACATTCATTTCGACATTGGGGGCATCAAGCTCGGTTTCGAAATCTGCGAAGACGCCTGGGTCGCCAATCGCCCGGGCGGTGAACTGGCGCTTCGCGGCGTCGATGTGATCTTCAATCCCAGCGCGAGCCACTTCGCGTTCGCCAAAGCCGACGTGCGGCATCGGTTCGTGCTCGAAGGCTCCCGAGCGTTCGGCGTGAGCTATGTCTATTCGAATCTCTTGGGGAACGAGGCAGGCCGCGCGATTTACGACGGCGGCGCGCTGATCGCCTCGGCCGGGCAGTTAATCGCCGCCGGCCCAAGGTTTTCGTTCGCCGACTCTCAACTCACCACGGCGCTGGTGGACATCGACTCGACACGATTGACCCGCGCCCGCAGCGGCAGTTTTTTGCCCGAGCTATTGCCGCCGGATACTGCCTGCGTCGCGGCGCCGTTCGAATATCCGGCTCAGGAGCCGGTCGCTGCGATCGCCAAACGGGCAAGCTGGGAGCTTGGCCCTCGGGTGAAGGAAGAGGAATTTACACGCGCGATCTCACTAGCCTTGTTCGATTATCTGCGCAAGAGCCGCTCGCGAGGTTTCGTCGTCTCGCTCAGCGGCGGCGCGGATTCGGCCGCCGTTTCGATATTGATCGCGACGCTGGTTCGACTGGGCGTCGACGAACTCGGTAGCGAAGCGTTTCTGGCGAAGCTCGATGGCGTACCAAGGTTAGTGGAGAAATCCGATGTCGCTTCGATCGTCGAGCGGTTGCTGACTTGCGTCTATCAGTCGACGCGCAATTCGAGCGAAACCACTCGCGGCGCCGCCGAGCAGGTGGCCCGAGCGATCGGCGCCGAATTTTTGCAATTCGACGTTGATCTGCTGGTGCGCGACTATGTCGACATGGTTTCCAAAGCCATCGGTCGGGAACTGCGATGGGAAACGGACGACCTAGCGCTGCAGAATATCCAAGCCCGAGTGCGATCGCCGGGCATTTGGATGCTGGCCAATTTGCGTGGATTCCTGTTGGTCTCGACCAGCAACCGCAGCGAGGCGGCCGTCGGCTATGCCACGATGGACGGCGACACGTCCGGTGGCATCAGCCCGATCGCGGGCATCGACAAGGCCTTCTCGAGGCGGTGGCTCAAATGGTTCGAGGCGGAGGGACCCGCGGGAATCGGGCCGTTGCCGGCGCTCGCCGCCGTGAATCGTCAAGCCCCGACGGCCGAACTAAGGCCGACCGAGGCGGCTCAGACCGACGAAGCCGATCTGATGCCGTATGAACTGCTCGACGCGATCGAACGCGGTGCGATCCGCGATAAGCACAGCCCGCTGGAAGTTTTCCGTTTGATGCGGGCCGAGTTTCCGCAGTATGCACCCGACCAACTATTGATTTGGGTCGAACGATTCTTCCGCCTCTGGTGCCGCAACCAATGGAAGCGCGAGCGCTATGCGCCTTCGTTCCACGTCGACGACGAAAATCTCGACCCCAAGACATGGTGCCGATTCCCGATCCTGTCCGGCGGGTTCGAGTACGAACTGGCGGAACTGCGGCGGTATGTATCCGGCCTCGCGAACGGCGCATCCTGATGTCAGAAATTCGCGGCCAGCACGCCCATATCGACGTTGAAGTAAGCGGCGAACTTGCCGATCGCGGGGCGGCTGAATCGTCTCTTGCCCGCCAGCACTTCGGAAACGGTGGACTTCGAGACGCCGGTCTCTCGGCAAAGCTGCGATGGTGAGACACCTTTTGCGTCTAAAAGATGTCGCAGCATGTCGGCGTCGGAGGCCGGAGCGATGGGATGGCGAATGTCCTCATACGTTGCGACCAGATCGCTGAGAGCGTCTAGATACAACTCGCCGCCATCGTCCAACTGAGGCTTCGCCAGCAGGCGATCCAAAACCTCCTGAGCGGCCTCAAGCTGTTTGTCGGATTTAATCGACGCCAGAGGAAGCTCTTGGACGAGCTCAAGATATGAGCGCGAGCTCTGTCTTTCAAAGCAAATCGAGCTTTAGTTGTCATCTGCATCACCGTCGCTTTCGTGGTTTATCGCCCGTTGAATTCGTAAGCGGTTCAGCCGTCAGAAACAGCTGCATGAGCATCTTTATCACTCGACAATTGTGTGCCGCCTACGTCAAATACATTTTCTTCGAGTCGAGCGAATAGCCAATTGGGAAGTTAATCCATGACCGATCGCGAACGTTGGATCGTTTACCCGCTGTTGTTCATGGCGCTGGGCATTTCGCTCAAGGACAAGATTTTCCACGAAATCCGGCCGGAGCAGGTGATTTGCAAGCGGCTGGTGGTGGTCGATGAAGACGAGCAACCGATGGTCGAGCTGCGCGGTTCTCCAAGCGGAGGCCTAGTGACTGTCAATCGAACCGACGAGACACTGGCGTTGACGCTCGGGCACCGCGGTAACACGTCGAGCCTGTTTCTCGATCAACGGGAAGGCGCCAAAATCATCGACCAGCCGGTGCTGGGAAACCTTCGATATTTCGCCTTGCGCGGCGATGCGCCGACAATTTTTAGGTTTCCGTGGTTAACGTTGCCGCGAGCCGCACAGTCGCCTCCCTCCGGGGAGGCCAAACAGGCGTCTCCCGCGGCGCCAGAAAAATCGCCGAACTGACCGTTCGCCTTACATCGACGGCCTATTGCGCCGCCGTCTGAGGGAACGGCTTGGTCGTTTTCCCGAATCGCGCGTCCCGATACAGCATCAATCCGTGCGCGCCGTGATAGAGGGCCCCGCAGTCTGGAGCGACTTCTTTCATCGCTTCCATCTGATCGCACAGCCGGCTGACGGCCAGCGTGACCCACGGCTCGTCGATCTCGTCGGGCGTCAAGGCGACGGCCAAAAATTCCAGCGTGTGGCCGCCGGCGTAGAGCTTCGCGCCCAGCTCGTTCGATTTGCTCGGACCGGCAAACAGCGCAGTCGAGATCGTGCCGTCGTTCTGCTGATACTCTCGCACCAGACTCTTGGCTTGCGTGATTTTGCCGAGGGCAACCTGCCAGGGACCTTTGAGTTGCTTCGGTGTCAGACCGGTTTCGTGCATATAGCGATTCACGGCCAGCGACAATGCATACAGCCGATGACTGCCGTAGCATCCCCCTTCGCCAATTTTCTGATCCGCCTCCATCTTGACGATCCGCTCGATCGTCCAAGTCGTGCCATCCTTGGCCTGCCACTTGGCGTCCAGCGGCAACCAAGCGATCGCGGCCATGAGCGTCCAGGTCGCCTCCATGCCGTCGAAAATATCCCACTGGGCCTGCGTAAGCAGATCCTTGACCCGATAATCCTTGCCGCCGACGACCAGCTTGTCGTCCAGCTTAACGCCGCACTGCGATAGGTAGCCGAGCCACTGGTCGGGATGGCCTTGGCCCGTCTTGCTGCCCGGCTCCTGAATGGCGATCACGCCGTGGTCCCCCGGTCGCAGGTTCCAGCCTTTCAATGGGCGGCCTTGAAACAGATATTCGAGTGCCCCGACCGTTTCGCCGGCGGCCGAAATTTTCAGATCCCGGCCATAAGCCTCAAGACCGTGGACGATCTGCCATGCGGCTTGATCGCTGGTGTTCATCATCCGCTGATTCAGCGTGTATTGGATGATCGCATCGATCCGAGCATGAAGAGCATCGTCGGCCGGTGGCTGGACTTCCTGGTCGTACCTGGAAGCCGCAGAATGATCCAAGCAACCGGCAGCCGAAACCGTGAGGACTGCAAATACAAAAGCTGTTAAAAGCTTAAAAACTCGATCGAACATGGCGAAAATTGGCTTCCTATTCTCGACTAACTCGTAGGTCACTCCCGATGCATGCTAATTCGGCTGGAGACGTGGCAACGCACTGGTGAATACGCAATGTTTGGGTAAATTACGGAGACTCTAACGAGCATCTGTTTCGATGATAGCGAACGAATCGGCGGGTCGCAACCGAACGAGGCCGCCGCGCAATCACCGGCGGGAACGTTCAACCGTATGCCGAATCGACGTTGCTCAATGCCGCGGCGTCAGGCCGCAATTCCCGTGCTTGAGCTCGTGTTTGACGGTGACCCGCGTGCTGATCCCGCCGCGCGACGTAAAAGCCGCGACCAACGTCATCGACCGTGGGGCGAGCACGGCCACCAGATCGTCGAGAATTCCGTTCGTAACGTTCTCGTAAAAAATCCCTTGGTCGCGGAACTGCTGCAGATACATCTTCAGGCTCTTGAGCTCGATGCACCGCTTGTCGGGCGTGTAGGTGAACGTCAGCGTGCCGAAGTCGGGCTGACCCGTCTTCGGACACACGGAGGTGAACTCAGGGCACACGATCTCGATCGTATAATCGCGGCCCGGAAATTGGTTCTCGAACGTCTCAAGCGCGGCGCGCATATCGTCGGACAACAGAGGCTCCTTTCGTGCAAAACACTATTTTGGCATGATGAACGCTCGCTGTAAAACGCCGGTTGGCTTGCCTAAGTCAACCTGCTCCGAATAATTTTTGGTTCGTGCTACGCACACCAGGGAGCTAACGCTCCCCCGCTCGCCTACGATTTGTGCCCCATGCCTTCCGCGGTCATCCTACTCTCCGGTGGTCTCGATTCCGCGACAGCCGGGGCGATTGCTCGGGCCGATGGTTTCGATCTATTCGCCCTGTCGATCGACTATGGCCAGCGGCATCGCTTTGAGTTGGAAGCCGCCGCGCGGGTGGCCAAGTCGCTCCGCGTGGTCAAGCATATCACGCTCAAGATCGACATGTCGCCGATTGGGGCGAGTGCCCTAACGGCCGACATTGCGGTGCCGAAAGCTCGCTCCCGGGAAGAAATGGAGACCGGCATCCCGATTACCTACGTGCCGGCCCGCAATACGGTGTTCCTGTCGCTGGCCCTGGCGCTGGCGGAAACATTTCAGGCGGGCGATATTTTCATGGGAGTGAACGCGGTCGACTACAGCGGCTATCCCGACTGCCGGCCGGAATATATCGCAGCCTTCGAGCGACTCGCGAATTTCGCGACCAAAGCCGGCGTCGAAGGCACGATGCTGTTCAAGGTTCACGCTCCGCTCATTACGATGTCCAAGGCGGACATCATTCGTCGCGGCGTCGCGCTGGGGGTCGACTACGGCCTGACGCACAGTTGTTACGATCCGACTGCCGATGGCCGATCGTGTGGCGATTGCGATTCGTGCTCGATTCGCCGCCAAGGTTTCGCCGAAGCGGGTTTTTCCGATCCACTCCCCTATCCATGAGAGTCGCCGAAATTTACCGATCGCGGCAAGGCGAAGGCCGATTCACCGGAACGGCCAGCGTGTTCGTCCGAACGAGCGGCTGCAACCTCCGCTGCTGGTTTTGCGACACGCCGTATGCTTCATGGCAGCCGGAAGGAGACGACCTCTCGGTCGATGAAATCCTCCGGCGGACTATCTCGTTTGACTGTCGCCACGTCGTCCTGACGGGCGGCGAACCCTTGTTGCACGCCGAGTTGATCCCGCTCGCGAGTCAATTGCGCGCAGCCGGGCGGCACGTCACGATCGAAACGGCCGGCACGCTTTATTTGCCCGTCGAATGCGATTTGATGTCGATCAGCCCGAAGCTGTCCAATTCAGCGCCGCCCGCGGAGAGCGAGCCACATTGGCGCCGCCGTCACGAACATGCGAGACATTCCCCCGATGTGGTTCGGCGACTCACGAGCGACTACGACTACCAGATTAAATTCGTGATCGACACGCCTGCCGACTGTAACGAAGTGGTGACCTATTTGGAAGAATTTCCCGAGCTCGATCGAGACCGAGTGCTGCTCATGCCGCAAGGGACGGACGCCGCGTCATTGGCCGATCGCGGCCAATGGCTAGAGGCAATTTGCGCGGAGCGAGGCTTTACGTTCTGCCCCCGGCGACAAATCGAGTGGTACGGCTACGCTCGCGGCACGTGATTCAAGAGAATTGCAGCATCGTCAGTTCGCTATCGTGGACTCCGCGGCGCCAGTAGTCTCGCGGCTTGTTCCATGAGACAATAGGACCATGCACCGGTTCTTCGCATCCCCTTGGCCTTGGCTTGCCATCTATGTGGTGTTGCTGGTCTCGATCTCGCTGGCCGTCTTGCACTTTCGCGACAGCATGCTCGCCGATCAGGACACCCAGCGCCGCGATTGGCAGCAGTGGCGAGAGGCGGCCGCCAAGCAAGACGGCCGGTCGGGCCCGGTGGCCCGAGAGATTCCGCACAGCGACGAGCCGCCGATGTTGGTCCTGATGCGCGATAATTTCCCGGTGATTTTCGTGGCGTCGATACTTTTTCCGGCTTTGATTCTCGGCTTCTTTTTGATGGTTGCCCGGGCCGTATTCGTGCAGTCGGCGGCGACAACGTACCACGAGCCACAACCGGCAGATCAATGAGCCCGGCCTCGACTCCGTCGCATTCGCAACGAACGTCCGCCACGGCTTCGGCCAGCGGAGCGGTGGCGCCATTTCCATCGATCAGGTGGACGAGCTGGCCAATGGTCGATGAGTGGCGCCGAAGTTGGCCGGTTCTTCTTGCGTCCGTCGGCATCGGCGTGATAGTCGGAATTACAACCGCCAGCGCAGCGCTGATGCTGTTGGCGATCGCCGTCCAGCTCATATCCCTATGGCGGCTAGTTCTGCCGATGAAGTACGAAATCAACTACAGCGGAGTCGATCAACGCTTCTTCGGCCGGGTCACGCATACTCCCTGGCCGGCGATCCGCGGCTGCCAAGTGCTCCGGCATGGTTTGCTGTTAACATCGGAGCAGGCGCTGTGGCCCTGGAAAACGTGGCGATCGCTCTATGTGCCTTGGGGACGCCGTCGGGCGTTAGTCCTGGCCGGTCTGGATCTGATCGCTAACAAGTGACTATGGCTCGGCCGAGCGGTAAGGTGGCCGGCGGCTGGAGGCGCCTCGCCGTAGCCCCGAAGAGTGACGTCGAGGTCACTGGAGCCGCCCTGGGCTTCCTTTCGCTCCAATCCCTGCCACCCTTGGGCTATTCGGCGATTCGCTTTATGTCTCAGCGATCGGCTTTGGAGTCGTTGGCCACAAGACAGGCCGTCGGATGCGGCGAACCTTCGAGCGGCGGCGGCGTTGTCGAGCAGCGAGGTTCGGCGATCGGGCAGCGATCGGCGAAGCGACAGCCCGCGTACTCGCGGTCCGGCGACGGAACGTCGCCCGAGAGGATTGTCCGCCGGCGGGCTCGCTCGACCACGGGATCGGGAATTGGAGCCGCGGACAGCAGGGCCTGCGTATAGGGATGCCGAGGCTGGCGATACAGCGCAGCCGAATCGGCCAGTTCCACGATCTTGCCCAAATACATGACGCCGATCCGCGTCGAGATGTGCCGCACCACCGACAAATCGTGAGCGATGAACAGGTAGCTCAGCCCCAATCGCCGCTGGAGGTCCATCAGCAGATTGATGACCTGCGCCTGAATCGAGACATCGAGCGCCGAGACGGGCTCGTCGCACACGATTAGCTTGGGGTTCACGGCCAGCGCCCGGGCAATCCCGATTCGCTGCCGCTGGCCCCCGGAAAACTCGTGGGGATAACGGTTCAAGAATCGCGGGTTGAGTCCCACCATATCCAACAAACGCATTACCTCCAGCTTGCGATCACCGGCGGCATGGAGGCTAAAAATATCCATCGGCTCGGCGACGATCCGCCCCACGGTCATCCGCGGATTCAGCGACGCGAAAGGATCCTGAAAAATCATCTGAATCTGCTGGCGATAGGGGCGCATCCGCGATTCGCCGAGTCGATCGATGCGCTGGCCTTTCCAGAGGACTTCGCCGGAGGTGGCCGGCGCAAGATTTAAAATGGCCCGAGCCGTCGTCGTTTTGCCGCAGCCTGACTCGCCGACCAAGCCGAGCGTTTCTCCTTCGCGAAGCGAAAAGCTGATGCCATCGACGGCGCGAATGACCCCTCGCTGCCGCTTGAGAAACGATCCTCGGGCAAAGGGAAAATGCACGGTCAGATCGCGGACTTCGAGGAGCGGCATTCCACTCGCGGCACTCATGGTGGCGTCCTCCCGATTGGCCCGGCCACATTGCCGGGAGACGCCACGCCGCCAGTCATCGATCGGCTCGCATGTCGCGCCGCGTCGATCGCGCGGGCGCCGGCGATCTGCTTCACTTCATTGAAGCAAGCAAAACGCTGGCCCTCGACGCCTGGATAGAGCGGCGGGTACTCGACGGCGCAGCGCTCGATGGCATTGCCGCAGCGTGGCCGAAAATGGCAGCCGTTCGGCAGGTCGATGAGATCGGGCGGCTGGCCGGGGATCGGCGTCAACGGCTCTCGCCCATCGTCGGCGCGGGGAATCGATTGCAACAGGCCGAGCGTATAGGGGTGCTTGGGTCGCGCGAAAAGATCGTCGACTCGCGCTTCTTCGACGACGCGGCCGGCGTACATCACGAGCACTCGGCGGCAGGCCCCGGCCACGACGCCCAAGTCGTGAGTGATCAAGATGATCGTCGTGCCCTCGGAGCGTTGCAGCTCGGCCATCAACTCCATAATCTGGGCCTGGATGGTGACATCGAGCGCCGTGGTCGGCTCATCGGCGACGATCAACCGCGGCTTGCAAGATAGGGCCATCGCGATCATGACTCGCTGCCGCATCCCGCCGGAAAATTCGTGCGGATAGTCATGGACTCGCTGGGCGGCGGCGGGGATTCCGACGCGCTCCAGCATCTCGACGGCATGGTCGAGCGCCCGGCGGGGCGCATAACCCAAGTGCAGCCGAGTGACCTCCGTCAATTGCTGGGCGATCGTGAGAAACGGATTGAGCGACGTCATCGGGTCTTGGAAGATCATGGCAATCCGATTGCCGCGAATCTTGGCCATCTGCCGCTGCGAGTATTTCGCCAGATCGTTGCCGTCGAAGAGAACCTGGCCACCGACGATCCGCCCCGGCGGTCTGGGCACGAGTCCCATGATGGCCAAGCTCGTGACACTCTTGCCCGATCCGCTTTCGCCGACGATTCCGAGCGTTTCGCCGGCCTCCACCGAAAACGAAAGTCCACCGACGGCGCGCACGATTCCCGCGTCGGTTTTGAATTCGACCTGAAGGTCTCGGACATCAAGTAGCGGTTGAGGCAATGTCGTGCTCTCGATTTGCCGAGGGGACGAAAGATATCGTAACGGCGTTCGGACCACTGTAATTATGAGACCGAGCAGCAGGTGGCCGACGCTCTACTTAGGAAACACAACGAGCCCCTTTTCCGCGTCAAGATTAGGTTTCTCGTTGACCGTCGCGCCTAAAGCCTGCATGAGTGCATGCGAACTCGCATAGGCTATCAGCAGCGAACTGGTATCCACGTCGTGACCTTCGATTGAAGTAACGATGACTCGAAGACCTCTGGGAAAGAACGTCTTCTTCGAAATATGTTCCAGCGCATAGTCGATGCCAAAACGAGCCCCCGATTGCCAACGAGAGGCATTCTGCTCATCGAACTCGACCGTGATTTGGCCATCGTCTTTCGGCTCGGTCTGCAAGACGACACGGCCGAAATAGCCTTTCCGCCCCGACTGCTTTGCGACCTTACATTCACCGGTTCCCATCGCACATCTCCGACTTAGTTTTTCACTCGGAATTCTCTGCTGCAACAATCCCAAGATCGTTCAATCGCTCCGAATTGAGCAAAACGCCAGCCAAGTAGAACACCGTATTTCGAAACCACTCGGGTTTCCGCAAAATTTGCTGTAGTTCGTATTCCGTGTTCCGGCCGACGAACATTTCTGGATCGCCCTTAAAAGCGTCGTCTAGATTTACGTCAGTCAGATTGAAATGAATTTAACCGCCCGCCGCGACTGTGGTAGCGATCACTTGATGAAAGGCTTCGCCCCAGCCTGAGACAGCACTGATGTCGTATAATCCGAGTTCTGGCCACTCTCTCTCCCAAGATGCGTTACCGTCTTGGCAAATTCTCTTCCAACCCGATATGCTTCTTGCCGCACGTAATGTCGCACATCCAAGCCTCCTTGGGGCCAAGCACTACGTTGAGCGGCGCCAGTGTATTATATCGTCGACAATGTTGGACACGCCGTTACTTGTTCTTCAATCTCGGATCGAGCGCATCCCGCAGCCCATCCCCCAAGAAATTCAAAGCAAACAGCGTTGCGCCGATGGCCAGACTGGGAAACACGAACAGCCACCAAAAAATCTGCACGGGCGTAATCGCGTGAAAGCCTTGATTGGCCAACAGGCCCCAAGACACGTTGGGCGCCTGGACTCCCAAGCCTAGGAACGACAAAAACGCTTCGAACAGCATCACCTGGGGGATCGTCAGCGTCAGATACACGATGATCACGCTCAGCAAATTGGGCACCAAATGCCGGAAAATGATCCTGGCCGGGCTGGCGCCGATCGTACGCGCCGCTTCGACAAACTGCTCGTGCTTCAGCGACAGCACCTGCCCGCGCACGATGCGGGACATCGTCATCCAATAAATCGCGCCCACTACTACAAAGAAGATCGTAATGCGGTCGATGCCGTGACTCTCCAACCAGGCTTTCGTGCTTGGTTCGCTCAAAATCGTGATTACAAAGATGACGATGAACACGAACGGCACGCTGTGGAGCACCTCGACGACACGCATCATCAGATTGTCGATCCAACCGCCCAAATAACCTGAAACGGCGCCGTAGGAGACGCCGATCAGCAGCGACACCAGCGTCGCCACGACGCCCACGGCCAGCGAAATCCTGGCCCCCCAAAACAATCTCGCCAATAGATCGCGGCCCAATTCGTCGCGGCCGCAAAGGCTATTGAGCGACCAGCGGCCGAACATCGCCACGCGAGCTTTCACGAGCGCGCGGTTGAGCCCGTTCAATTGACCAAACTCGACATCGATCCAATCGCTCGCCCCTTCGCTGCGGTCGCGATCCATTTCTGCTTTTGAGGGGAGCGTTTCGATAAACAGCGGCCCAGCTACCGGGGCCGCAAACGTATTCTGCAAGTCGGGACGGTAGGGCGACTGGAGCGGCAAGATCGGAGTCAAAACGGCCGAAAGGGCGATGAGCGCCAGCAGTACCAGGCAAAAGATCGCCACGCGATTCTTCTTGAGCCGGCGCCAGGCGTCGCGTCCTAGAGACGTTCCACGAATCTCTTTGGCTTCCGCCAATAACTGCGCGTACCGATCGAGCGGCTCGGCGGCGGCGGATCCGGCTGCTGGGGCGATCGAATTGTCTGTCGGCTTCTCGCTCAAAACGCAATTACTCCAACTTCACTCTCGGATCGAGCACCGTGTAGAGCAGATCGACGACCAAATTCATGACGCACAACAGCGTCGTATCCAGCAGCACCAAGCCCATCGCGAGCGTGTAGTCTTTTTGCAAGGCCGATTGAACGAAATGATATCCCAGCCCGGGGATTGCGAAGATCGACTCGATCACCATCGAACCGGTCAAAATGCCGGCGATCGCAGGGCCCAGCGACGACACGACCGGCAAGAGAGCGCCGCGCAGCGCATGCCTGAACACGACGGCCGGCGTCATCAGCCCCTTGGCATACGCCGTGCGAATGTAGTCTTTCCCCATCACGTCCAACATGCCGGTCCGCACGAGTCGAGCGATCTCGGCCGCATAGGGCGCCCCCAGGCAAAGCGACGGCAAAATCACCTGCCGCAGGCTGCCAAACCCGGCCACGGGAAAGAGGGGCCATACGAACACAAACAGCATGATGGCCAACCCGGCGACGACGAAGCTGGGCAGCGCGATGCCCGCGGTCGCAAACGACATGAGCGTGAAATCCAAAAGCGTTCCGCGCCGAATAGCCGAGATCACGCCGGCCGTGAATCCGAGCGACATCGCGAACATCATCGCTAAAATCCCGAGCGTGAAAGACTTCGGGAGTCCGTCGGCGATGATTTCGTTGACCGAATAATCTTCCAGTCGCGTGCTAAACCCCAAATCCCCGGTCAGGTCGCGGCCCAACTCGTATCCATACTGCTCGAGCCACGTGCCATCCATGTGATACCGGCGCTCCATGTTCTTTTTCACTTGGGGCGCCATTGGACGCTCTCGGTCGAACGGGCCGCCTTTCACCGATCGCATCAGCGCGAAGGTGATCGTGAACACGACCCACAACGTCAGCGCGATCCACAGCAGTCGTTTGAACATGAACGCAATCACCGCGAGCCCTCGGACTTCAAGAACTCGGTTTTCTCGTCTCGATCGACCGACAATCGACCGAGCGGATGCACGTCGAGCACGTTGCCGTACAGTCCATGCACGTAGGGCTTGACCATGTTCTTCGAGACGCCGAAGTAGACGGGAATGATCGGCAGTTCCCGCATCAATATTTCCTCGGCGTCGTGCATCAGCCGCAGCCGCTTGGTGGGATCCGGCTCGCGGTCCGAGTTGCGCATCAATTCGTCGTAGCGAGCATTGCTCCAGCCGGTTTCATTGTTGCCGCCTCCCGTGACGAACATTCCCAGAAATGTCGCCGGATCGAAATAGTCGCCGATCCAGCCCGCTCGACAGATCGAGTAGTCCAAATGATTTTGGGCCGCCAAATACGCGCTCCATTCTTGGTTTTGCGGGTCGACATCGATTCCAAGATTTTCCTTCCATTGCCTTTGCACCAATTCGGCGATCATCTTGTGGGCTTCGTCGGAGTTGTAAAGCAGCGGAATTTTCGGCAGCCCGCGACCGCCTGGATAGCCAGCTTGAGCAAGCAGCTTTTGAGCCTCAACTGGATCAAAATCGCCGCACATGCCCGATTCGTAGCTCGTGAATCCCGGATAGTTTTTAATCACGGGGGGCACGAGACTTCGGGCAGGCGTTTCGCCGGCCCGGGTGACGCTTTCGACGATGGCTCGTTTGTCGAGCGCCAGCACAAGCGCCCGACGCACGAGCGGGTTGTCCAGCGGTGGGCGGGTTACGTTGATCCGGTAAAAATAGGCTTGAAAGTACGGCGTCGGAGTCAACTCGCGCGAATACTTTTGGATGAGCTGCTTGACGATGGTCGTGGGGACCGAGGGAATCCAGTCGACCTCTCCCTTGAGATACAAATTCAGCGCCGTGGTCTCCGACTCGATGACCAAGGCGTCAATCGTGTCCAGCTTGACGTGCTCCCGATCCCAATAAGTATCGCTTTTCACAAGGCGGATGCGTTCCCGCAGTAATCGCTCTTTGAGGCGATACGGACCGTTGGTCACCAAGTATTCGACCTTCGTCCATTCAGGAAAGCCATATTCGTCAATGCACGGCCGATTGACCGGGTAGAGCGTGTACATGCCAGTGAGGGAAAGAAAAAACGCGGTGGGGTAGCCGAGCGTTATTTCATACGTGCTGTCGTCGAGCGCATGGCAGCCGACTTCGGCAAAGTCCAACAGCACCTGCTTACAGCCCCCGTCGCCGTCGCCTTTGCCGGGTTCGAAGCTCCGCCGGTGGCCATCAATCTCGACGATGTAGACACGCTTGGGCGCCTTTTTTTCCGGCTCATCCGCTTTCGGAAACGGTGGCGTGACGCTCACGAACTTGCCTTTGAGCACTTCGCCCCGAGCATGGAGCGGTCCTCCGCGCGGAGGAGTATTCAGCTCGATTTCGACGCGATCCCCGGCCTCGACACGGCCGCTGGCGTATTTCTCCGCGTTTTTTACGTAAAACAATTGATAGACATATTCGGACGCGGTTTGCGGATCGAGCGTTCGACGGTGCGACCACTCGAAGTCGTGCGCTGTCAGCGGCGACCCGTCCGACCATTTCGCGTCGGGGCGAATCTTGAACGTGTACGTCAGCTTGTCCTCGGAGATCGTCCAGCTTTCCGCCATGCCCGGTCGCGGGGCGAGCGTTTTCGGGTCCCAACTGGTCAGCCCCTCAAAGAGTGCGTCGGAAATACGGCCCTCGACTTGGCCCGTGATGACGGCCGGATCGACCGATTGAATTTCGGCCGAATTGACGAACGTGAAGTCTGCCTTTGGAGTCGGACGAAATGAGACGGCCCAGACAGTCGCCGCGACGCACATCGCCAAGATGAGCCAAACAACCAAATTACGGGCAAACGGCGGCATCGGCACTCAAGCAATTCGACGGGCAAGGCAAAATCGCGACAACCGCAGTCTACCGGGCGCCGTTTCCCGCCTGCAATCCATTGACGCCGGCAGATAAGATGAAATCGGCCCGATTCCCAGTTTTTTTGTAGCGCGAACTCAACCGCATCGCCGACTTTACATCGCGGCTGAACGCTGCGGCTATGTGCCACCCCCCCCACCCGCCACTCGCCACGTTCCCCGCATGTCTTCCGAAAAAGCCACGGCCCTGGTCCTCCGCGTCGTCGAGTTCAGCGAGACCAGCAGCATTGTGACGCTATTCACTCGCGAGTTCGGCAAGATAAGTGGACTGGCCAAGGGCGCTCGTCGTCCCAAGGGACCTTTCGAGTCTGCCCTTGACCTGCTAGGCCTTTGTCGAATAGTGTTCCTCCGCAAATCATCCGGCGGCTTGGACCTATTGACCGAAGCCAAGCTCCAGCGGCGGTTCCGCCCACGAGGTCGCGATTTACCGAGTCTGTATGCCGGCTACTATGTCGCCGAGCTACTGACCGAACTAACCGACGAGTACGATCCGCATCCCGGGCTATTCGACGCCGCCGAGCAAACGCTCGCCGGCCTGTCGAGCGAGGGAACGGCCGTTTCGTTATGGATCGTGCGATTCGAATTGACGGCCATGCGACTACTCGGGCATTTGCCGTCGTTAAGCGTGTGTGTCGAGTGCGGCCAACCGGTGATGACCGGCGGACGAGTGGCGTTCGGTTTGTTGTCCGGCGGCGTGCTGTGCGGGTCGTGCAAAGTGGGGCAGCGAAAGATCGTGTCGATTTCGCCGGGAGTGATCGCGGCGATGGTCGCTTTGGCTGACGCGGACAGCGACCGCTGGAAAGACTTGAATTTGGACGCTCGAGCCCGGGGCGAACTTTGGGCCGTATTAAATCATTACTTGTCGCATTTGCTCGGCCACAAGCCGCGAATGCATCAATACCTGACAGCGCTTGGCAACTGACCCCCCGAAAAGCAACACCGACGGGCGTGCGACGAATGGCCAATTGCAAACGCGCGGTGAGCGCGGACCCTAACGAACCGAGGACCCTTCACATGGCTGCCGCCTCGCGGAGTCGTGTCGCGCAGGCGGCTTGTTGGATTCTGGCGTGTTGGGCGCTGGCGGCTTGCGGCTGCGCAGGGAGCGGAGGCAAATCGCCGCCGCTGCCCGGTTCCGACGCCGCGAAGGAAGTCGTGTACGAACCGCCGGCGCCGTTGGCGGTCGTGCCGCAAGGCGAACCTCGGCCCGAGAAGGCCGAAGGCTGGGACAAATACTCCTTCGCCCACGTCAACGAAACGTTCCGCGACGCTTTCGGTCAGGGCGCCAGCGAACAGATCTCGCGGCTCTACTACAGCCAAGCCGACGATCTTTACCGGCAGAAGAAATATCACGACGCCGCCAAGAAATACGAAGCGGCCGCCTATCGACTGCCCGACTCGACGCTCGAGGAGGATGCCACCTTCATGGCCGGCGAAAGCCATTTCTTCGCCGACGAATACTCGAAGTGCGAAGATTCCTACGAGGCGGTCGTTAAGAAGTATCCCAATACGCCGCATCTCAACACGATCGTGCTGCGGCAGTTCTCGATGGCCTTGTACTGGCAAAAGTACGACGCCATGAAGCCAGCCTTTGTCTTGCAACCCAATTTCTTCGACAAGACGCGCCCCATGTTCGACACCTGGGGCAACGCGATGCGGGCCTACGACAACGTGCGGATCAACGACCCCCGAGGAGCGCTCGCCGACGAGGCCATCATGGCCAGCGGAAACGCCAATTTCCTTCGGCACCACTGGGAAGAAGCGGATTTCTATTACAAGCTAGTTCGCTCCGATTATCCCAAAAGCAAGCACCAACTCGACGCCCATTTGCTTGGAATCCAGGCCAAGCTGCGCCGGTATCAGGGGCCAGGTTACGATCAACGGCCCCTCAAGGAGTCGGAAGAGTTGATCGATCAAACGCTCGCGCAGTTTGGTCCTGAACTGGGCGATGAACGCACTCGATTGGTGACGGCGAAAGCTGAGGTCCACGCTCAATTTGCCCTCAGCAGCTACTACGTCGCTCAGCGTTATGAGAAGAACCAGTATTACGCCGCCGCCCGGATGTATTACAACGACATCGTAAAAACCTATCCGCAAACGAAGCTGGCCGAAGAGGCGAAGACTCGCCTCGTGGCCATCCAGCCATTGCCGGACGTGCCGGTCGATCACTTCAAGTTCCTGCGAGACGTATTCGACGGGCCGGATCCCGAGACAGTCGTCGCCCGCGCGGCGGGACTGGATGATACGGTAAAAAGATAACAACGCCCCGAAGGGGCGAAACATGACAACCCAGAGCAACGCCCTGGGTAACGGAAACAAATAACGATCAAAGCCCTGAAAGGGCGCAACAAAGAGCGAACTTATGCGCACTTTGCCGCCGCGTTGTTTCGCCCTTTCAGGGCTTTTCTTTTAATATCGCCCGCTGACCCAGGGCGTTGCCCTGGGCTGCTTTGATTGCGCCCCGCTGGGGCTCACGAAATGTTGGCTTCAGATGGCGCCGCCAAATTCTTACTTCCGGATCATGTGCTCGCCTATCAGGCTTTGGCTGGGCTTCGTTGCAATCTTGCTGTCCCTGGCCGGCTGCGCCGCCTACCATGTCGGCGCCGCCGGACTTTATCCGCCCGATATCCACACGGTTTATGTGCCGATGTTCGAATCGGACAGCTTTCGCCGCGATCTAGGCGAAATGCTGACCGAGGCGGTCGCGAAGGAAATCGAGCTCCGCACGCCGTTTAAGGTCGTCGGCAATCCGAACGCCGATAGCGTCCTGATCGGACGGATCACCGGCGACACGAAGCACTCGATCGTCCGCGAGCCGGGCAACGAGGGACGCGAAATCGAGATCGGGATGACGGTCAAAGTCAATTGGGCGGACCGTCGCGGCGGCGTCGTCCGCGAAGGAGATATTGCCATCACGCCCGAGATGGTCGATCTCAACCAAACCGCTCGGCTCATTCCGGAATACGGCGGCTCGAACGTGACCGCTCAGCAACAGATCGCTAAGCGATTGGCGAAGCAGATCGTCGATCTGATGGAAGCGCCGTGGTGAGGCAGGAATCGTGGCGGGCGCCGTACATAGCCGCGGCATCCTGCGGCGGAGTGGAGCCACCAGCCCCCTTTGGTCGCAACGGCTATAATTTCGTTCGATGACTCTCGTCCTTACAAACTCGGCCAAAAAGTTCCCCTCGCGGGTCGACTGCTGGCGGCTCCGGACCATGGAGTTGATGCTGCCCGCGCGGCCGTTGCTCATGGGCATCGTGAACATTACGCCGGATAGCTTTTCCGACGGCGGACTGTTTTTTGACTCGAACTCCGCGATCCTTCACGGCCAAGCGCTCGCCGCCGCCGGCGCCGATTTGCTCGACGTTGGCGGCGAAAGCACGCGGCCCTATTCAACGCCCGTGTCGGCCGAAGAAGAGTTGCATAGAACGATCGACGTCGTCGCGGCATTGGTCAAGTCAACTGGAAAGCCGGTCTCCATCGACACTTCAAAGGCCATCGTGGCCGAGGCCGCCCTGGCCGCTGGAGCGGAGATTATCAACGACATCACGGCCTTGGCCGGCGATTCTCGCATGGTTGAAGTTGCCCTTGCCAGCCGCGCCGCCGTGGTCGCGATGCACATGCAAGGCGCACCGCAAACGATGCAGGACGCGCCGCTCTACGACGACGTCATTCGCGAAGTTTTTGAACTTCTTCGCGGGCGGCGCGACGCCCTGGAAGCCGCGGGGGTTTCTCGAGAGCAAATCTGCCTCGACCCGGGCATCGGCTTCGGCAAAACGCACCAGCACAACCTGACGCTCACCGCCAATTGCTGGCGCCTACATGATTTGGGCTGTCCTCTGCTTGTCGGCCATTCCCGCAAAGGCTTCATCGGCAAGGTCTTGGGTGACAAAAACGCTGGCAAGACGACTGGCACGATCGGCGTCGCCTGCTCGCTGGCCCAGCAGGGCGTGCAAATCCTCCGAATCCACGACGTCGCCGCCGTCCGTGAGGCGCTACTGCTCTTCGAGGCAACGGGCGGCCTCGACGGCCACCCTCTCGACGTGTCAAAAAAGGGCTAGGGAAGAAGTAGGTCAGGCACTCTGTGCCTGACAAGGGAGACCGATGGGCGGCGCGGGACGTTCACACCGAGTTGGGTCGCGCGCCGTCAGGCACGGAGTGCCTGACCTACTGTACTAGCCCCTCTCCATCCATTTTCGCCGACGTTGACTCACTTTGATTTTTGGCCGATACTTGCTGGGTTCAAGGACTTCCGTTTCATCAACCCCGAAAATTAGCCAGTGGCGATCGCCGAATCAAAAGACCTGCAGTCATATTGCCGCGATGTGGCCGAGCGCGCTCGGGCCGCCTCGGAGCAACTCGCTTGCGCGGGCGGTCAGCAGAAAATCGACTGGCTGCGGCGCTCGGCTGCGGCGCTTCGCGAGTCGTGCGACGAGATCTTGGCCGCGAACAAATTGGATATCGCGGCGGCGCCCGATTACGGTCTCGACGCCGCTCAGATCGATCGGCTGCGCTTGAATCCCTCGCGGGTGGCCGCGATCGCGTCGGCCTTGGAAGACGTGTCGGCGCTGCCCGATCCGGTCGGCGAAGTGATCGAATCGACGGTGCGTCCCAATGGCCTGGAGATTCTCAAAATCCGAGCGCCGCTGGGCGTGATTTTTTTCATTTACGAATCGCGGCCCAATGTCACGGCCGACGCCGCGGCGATTTGCGTCAAGAGCGGCAACGCCGTGATCCTTCGCGGCGGCAAAGAAGCGGCTCATTCCAGTCGCGCGATCGTCGACATTTTGCGCCTCAACCTCGACGAAGTGGGGTTGCCCGCGGACGCCGTGCAATTGGTCAGCACGACGGATCGCGCCGCCGTAGGGCATTTTTTGCGGATGCCGGAGCTGATTGACTTGGCGATTCCTCGCGGCGGCGAGAGCCTGATCCGTCGCGTGGCCGAAGAAGCGCGGATGCCCGTGATCAAGCACTTCACCGGGAACTGCCATGTGTATGTCGATCGGTCGGCCGATCTCGGTATGGCGGAGCGGATCACGATCAACAGCAAGTGCCAGCGGATGGGCGTATGCAACGCCGCCGAGTCGCTGTTGATTCACGCCGACGTCGCCGAAGAGTTTTTGCCCCGGATCGGCGTTGCGCTGGTCGCGAAGCAAATCGAAATTCGGGGCGATAAGCCAACGAGGGATGCGATTCCAGCCGCCAAGCCCGCCACCAACGACGACTACGCCGCCGAATTTTTGGGGCCGATTCTATCCGTGAAGGTTGTAAGTTCGCTGGACGAGGCGATCGATCACATCAATCGCTTCGGTTCGCACCATACGGACGCGATCGTGACCAACGATCTGTCGTCCGCTCGGCAGTTCACCGCCCGCGTGGATAGCGCCGCCGTGATGGTCAACGCGAGCACGCGATTCAACGACGGCGGAGAGTTTGGCCTGGGCGCCGAAATCGGGATCAGCACCGACAAATTTCACGCCCGCGGCCCCTGCGGCCTCAAAGAGTTGACTACCTACAAATACGTCGTTTACGGAACCGGACAAATTAGGGGATGAGAAGGGGCTCGGGACGAGAGACTAGGGGCTAGGGCCATTCGACGCTTTCAGCGTCGGCAATGCCGCCTGCTTCCCTAGTCCCTAGCCTCACCACCCCTAGCCCCTTTCTCACACGGAGGCCAAGGATGGCCGGAGACGTTCTCAGCCAAGCGGAAGTCGAAAGCCTGCTTAGCGCCATGTCTGGCGCCGCGACTCGCAGGCAGACGGCCGAACCGCTCCCCAAAACCGCGCCCGATCTTTCTCCGCTGAACAAGCCGCGTGAGAAGGTCACGCCCTACGATTTCAAGCGGCCCGAGCGCGTCGGCAAAGAGCAGATGCGGGCCTTGCAAACCTTGCACGAGGGCTTTAGCCGAAATTTCGGCGCCGCCCTCTCGGGTCTGCTCCGCAGCATCGTCGAGGTCAAGCTCACCAGCGTCGATCAGCTCACCTACAGCGAGTTCATCTTCAGTCTGGAAAATCCGACTTGCTTCAATCTGCTCCGGGCCGAGCCGCTCGAAGGCAATCTGATTCTCGATATCAACCCGTCGATCCTCTATCCGATCATCGATCGTCTGCTCGGAGGCGGTCGCGATTCCGCGCCGATCGCTCGGCGTGCGCTTACGGAGATCGAACTGCGATTGGTCTCGCGAATCACCAACCTCTTTCTCGAGCAGCTTCGGCACGCTTGGGAAAACGTCGTGGAGCTCAAGCTGTCCGTGGAGCGGGTTGAAAGCAATCCGCAGCTCGTGCAAATCGTGCCGCCGAACGAAGTCGTGGTGCTCGTCGGTTTCGAGTTGACGCTCGGCGAAATCCGCGGAATGCTCAATCTGTGCATCCCGTTCAACTCGATCGAACGGATCGGCAACAAGCTCTCGAGCAATAGCTGGATCGCCTATGGCCGCAAGAACGCCACGGCCGAATCGCGTCAAAGCATCGGCCGCAATCTGAAGGGCGCGATGGTCGAGCTCGTCGCCCAATTGGCCGAAACGCGGATCAACACGGGCGATCTCATCGGCCTGCGCGTGGGAGACATCATCACGACCGACAAAGATATGAACGACCCGCTACTGATCAAGGTCGAAGGAGTGTCGAAATTCCGCGCTCAACCCGGCGCGTTCAAGGGACACAAAGCGATTCAAATTCAGCAGACGATCGGCATGATGCCCTCGCCGAATCCCATACCGCCGTCGACCGTCGCCGCAACCTTAATTCCGTCGCCGGCTAAGCGCTGACCAATCGTCTCAAGATTCGCAACCCAGCGTCGATCTCGTCGGCCGTGATGCACAGCGGCGGGCAGAATCGGACGCCCGCATAGCCACAGGGCAGCAGCAGCAGGCCGGCGTGGAATGCCGACTGAAGGAATTTTTCACGGCGCGCCGGGTCGGCGACGTTGCCGCGGTTCACGTCCAGCGCCTGCATCAGCCCGAAGCCACGCACATTCGCCAACCATGGCGCGGCGGCCGTAAGTTGATCCAAGCCCGCGCGAAGCTGCATTCCTCGCGCCGCCGCGTTCGAGCAATACTCGCGCTCGATCAAGTCGAGCGTCGCTAGCGCCGCCCGGCAGCAGACCGGATTGCCGCCGAATGTCGACGCATGGCTGCCCGGCGGCCAGTCCATCAGATCGGCCCGCGCGATCATTGCCCCCAACGGCATTCCGCTCGCGACCCCCTTGGCCAAGCACAAAATATCGGGCATCGCCATCGGCCCGAAATGTTGGCAGGCGAACATCCGACCCGTTCGGCCGAGCCCGGATTGAATCTCATCGAATACCAGCAGGATGCCAAAATGATCGCAGATTTCTCGGAGCATCGGCAAAAATCCGGCCGAGGGGACGCGATAGCCTCCTTCTCCTTGAATCGGCTCGACGAAAATCGCGGCGATCTCGTCGGGCACGGCGATCGTGCCAAACAGTCGGTCAAAGTCCCGGCGGCTGCAATCGAACGGCAAGTGATGCACGCCCGGCACAAGCGGCCCGAATCCGGCGCGATGCACGGCCTTCGACGCGCTAAGCGACATAGCGCCGTAAGTTCGCCCGTGAAAGCCGCCCTGAAAGGCAATGACCTGCTGCCGGCCGGTATGATGTCTGGCCAATTTCAGCGCCGCTTCGACACTTTCGGCGCCGCTATTCGTGAAAAACACGCGCTTGCGGGTCGCGCCCGGCGCCAGTCTCACAAGTCGTTCGGCCAGCTCGATCTCGGGCGTGTAATAAAAATCCGTGCCCGACATGTGTATCAGCTTCTGAGCCTGATCGGCGATGGCGGCCGCGACCTGCGGATGGCAATGTCCGGTCGAGTTCACGGCGATTCCGGCCGTAAAGTCCAGGAATCGATTGCCGTCCACATCTTCGATCGTCGAACCGTAACCGCGCGCGACCACCAGCGGATACATTCGCGTGTACGACGGTGACATGACCCGTGAGTCGCGAGCCAACCAAGCCGCGGCCTTGGGACCGGGGAGAGAAGTCACGATCGAAGGCAGCGACGAGCCAGCGATGGCAGCTTCATGTCCCAATGCGTTTGTGGGCGGAATTGTTGGTTCAGTGGACATATATTATTAATGTGTGTATGCGAGTCGGCGTCGACCGCAGACCTTCGTCATTCGTGCTTTGACATTCGTCATTTCTTAGACATTCGTCATTAGACATTAGTCATTCTCCCGCCATCTTCGCGCTCATCCCCTGCGCCATCGTAATCCCGCGCTCGTGATTTACAGTAAACGCCGTCTGATGCGTGACCGCGTCGACCAGGGCCGCCGCCGATGGCTGGCCGTTGCCACTGCGTTTCACGCCGCCGAATGGCAAATGCACCTCGGCGCCGATGCAGGGCAGATTGACGTAGCCCATGCCGTAGTCGCACTCGTCGCGATAGTATCGCCAGCGGCGGTAGTCCTCGGTGATCACGGCCATCGAGAGTCCGTATGGCGTGTCGTTGTAAATCCTGACGCCTTCGTCATCGTCCGCGAACGAAATGATCGCGACATGCGGGCCAAACACCTCCTCGCGAATCGTCCGCACGCCGGGAGCGTACTTTTGCCGATATACGAACGGAGCCATGTAGCAGCCCTTGGCCAATTCCGGCGACGAGCCTCGACCGCCCTCAAGCAGCACTTCGGCCCCTTCGTCAGCGGCCAACTGATTGTATTGGGCGACCTTCTCGACCGCGGCCGGATTGATCAGTGGTCCCGCGAACGAAGTAGAGTCCAGCGGACTGCCAAACTTCAATTGTCTGGCGTGATCGACGAACGCGGCAGTAAACTCTTCGATCCGGTTCTCGTGAACTAAAATCCGGCCCGCCGAGACGCAACGCTGGCCGGTCGTTTTGAACGCACTCAAGATCGCTGCGTCGCAAGCCAAATCCAATCTCGCGTCTTCGCAGACGATGACCGCGCTCTTGGAGCCCATCTCCAAGGCACATGTCTTATGGTCGCTGGCCGCGGCCAACCGGCGGATATGCGAGCCGACCTGGTAGCTGCCCGTGAAACAAACGACATCGATCTCGGGATGTCGGGCCAGTGCGTCGCCTGCCTCTTCACCGATCCCATGCACGAGGTTAACTGCGCCCGGCGGAAACCCGGCCGCCTCGAACATGCGAATCAGTCGCTCTCCGGTCGCCGGCGTTTCCTCGGAAGGTTTGAAGACCACCGTATTGCCTTCGAGCAGACTTGGCCCGAGCATCCACAGTGGGACCGCGAACGGAAAGTTCCAAGGCGTGATCACCGCCACGACGCCCCGCGGCTTACGGCGAATATATAAATCCTTCTCGGCGATTTCGGACGCGACCATCGAGCCGATTGGCTGCCGGGCCAAGCCAAACACATATTCGACCATATGCAGGCCCTCGACCACCTCGGCCCGGGCTTCGTTGAGCACCTTGCCGCTTTCTTCGGCGACGCACCGGGCGAGTCCATCGATGTCTTGGCGAATCAGCTCGGTCAACTTCAAAAACAATTCGCCGCGGCGAATGCGGCTCGTCCTTCGCCAGCCGGGAAAAGCGCGACGCGCGGCTGCAACGGCCGCATCGACATCGGCTCCGCTGCCCCTTGGATATCGCCCCAGCGTGCGATCGATGTCGGCCGGACTGCGCTTCGCGAAGTCGCCCCCAGCGCCGCGGCGCCACTGGCCGTCGATATAGTGCTGCCCGAGAAAGGGCGAAGCCAACTTGGCTGGCATGGCGACCTCCTCCACAACGAACGGACCGGCCAGCGGCGGTTAAGATGAAAGCCGCCAACGCGAGGTCCATAGTAACCTTACGCATGCAGCCCACCGGGCGACAAGTGCGAAAAGAAAGCGGCCGGCCGAATCCATAGCCCTGGCTTCCTGCCGTGCCGTAAATGTCGTGGCCATAACAGGACGGGGCCGCAGGATGCCGCGGCGATGTATGTTATGGGCAAAATCACTTCGTCAGCACGCGAAGCTCGCGCGGAAGCGGAAAATAAACCTCCTCCTCGCGAATGGATCGGGCCTCGACCGTGGCGCCGAATTTATCCTTGAGCAGCGTCAAGCACTCCTCGACGACCGATTCCGGAGCGCTGGCGCCGGCCGTGATCAGCACGGTATCATCTTCCCGAAACCAGCCCAAATCGACATCCGCCGCTCCATCGATGAGGTGCGAACGAACACCCGTCTCGACGGCCAATTCCGCGAGCCGCTGGCTATTCGAGCTGTTTTGACTCCCCAGCACCAAGCAGATATCGGCCTCGCGCGCCAACAGACCGACTGCTTCCTGACGGTTCTGAGTCGCATAGCAAATGTCCTCTTTTGGCGGCCCGACAATCTGCGGAAACCGCTGCTTGAGCCGGCCAATGATCCGGTTGGCGTCGTCGACTGAAAGCGTCGTTTGCGTCAGATAGGCCAGCTTGGTCTCGGACGGAATTTGCAGTCGATCGACCTCGTCAGGCGATTGGACAAGCACAAACGAATCCGGGCATTCGCCCATCGTGCCGATGACTTCGTCGTGCCCCTCGTGCCCGATGAGGACGATTTTATAGCCTTGTTGAGCAAATCGAATCGCCTCGAGATGAACTTTGGTAACCAGCGGGCAAGTGGCGTCGATCGTCTTCAGCCGCCGAGCGACCGCCTGTTCGCGAATCGCCGGAGACACGCCATGAGCCGAAAACAACAGCCGGGCCCCTTCGGGCACGGCGTTCAAGTCGTCGACAAACACGGCGCCCTGGTCGCGAAATCGCGTAACGACGTGCCGATTATGCACGATCTCGTGATATACGTAGATCGGCGCCCCAAACAGGCGAATCGACAGATCGAGCGTATCGATCGCCATATTGACGCCGGCGCAAAACCCCCGCGGGCTGGCCAACAATATCTTCATGCCGAAAAGCTCCCGTCTCCGTCGCCCATCATAGTTGCTCATACATAGCCGCGGCATCCTGCCGTTGAGTATTTCACTCGCCACTCGCCACTCGCCACTCGCCGCGACTGCACTCCGCAGCAGGATGCCGCGGCTATGTACTGCCGACAATGGCTTCTAAAAATTTGGCCAAACGGAGGGATGCGGCGAGCGATGCCTCGTACATGTTCCACATGTCTTTAACGCTCGATGGCCGGCGGACGAGTGAACCGGCAATGGCGCCGATACGCTGGGCCACCGTCATGCGACTGGCCAATCGCTCCCACTGCGGCGGTAAATCATCGTCCACGGCGTCTAATATCACGCTAACCGCGACGAATGGCACATTTTCACCGTGGCAATGCTTACCGATCGTCCAAAAATGCGCGTTCGCGGCAAGCGCGGCATGACGCTCCCCGACGGCGCGTTTCTCCGCCGGTCGATGATCGGGTTGCTCCACCGCAAGAATCCGGCCCACATGCAGACGCGCTGTATTCGTCAAAAGAACGCGGTTCAGCACGCGATCGACGGTCAATACATCATCGGCCGGACCGACAATACTATCGGCAACGACAAGGTCGCCGCGCTCGACCCGCTCCGTCAGCCCGCTACCAAATCCAGCGGCGACGATAAGTCGTGGCCGGTGCCCCGTCAAGAGCGCGGTCAAGACAGACTGGGCGGATGCCGAGTTGGCGCGCGCTATCGTCAAGGCCGCCCGGTGACCGCCGAACAGCCCTTGTTTTACGGCAAACCCATCGCCTTGCAGCGTAATTCCCGCAGTCAGCCGGTCTTCGGTGCAGCCCGATTCCAGCGAGGAATTGAAAATGATGCCCACGTCGCATTGGCTCGCCAACTGGCGGGCGCGATTCGGATCGCGGCTATCATCCGGTTGCAAATCAAACAGCGAGCCGCTCGACATGACGCTAACCCTTAGTTACTCCGAGCGACACCTTGAGTCGCCGGATGGGTTAAATATACCACGGCCGACGGGCGCTCGCGTTTCGGTGGCCGGGAGGCAAACCGATTCGCCAGGGGCCTTCGCTCCACGGATTTATCACGACGCAACCGGCGAAGGATCGCGACAGCTCATTCGAGTCGTATATACTTGCATTTTGCAATCGGTGACGGTTATTACACCTTCTTCAGGCGGAGAACAGAGATGATCGCAAGTCGAAAGTCATGGGTGTGCGTGGTTTCGCTGTTGGTCATGGCAGTTACCGTCGGTGGGACTGGAGAAGCGCTTGCTGGCAAGAAGAACAAAGACCCCAACCGCGTACACAAGGCACACGGGAAAGTGGTCGCAGTCGTGACCAACGCCGATGGGACCGGCTCGATCACACTCGAACAGCACAAGCACAAACATAAGAAAAATGGCGCCGCCGCGGCCGTCGTGGCCAATCCGCCGGTCACCGTCGTGAAAACCTACGAAGTCATCGGCACGACGCAATTTGTCGTCGAAAAGAAGGCCGGACCGCAGCCCGCGACGCTGGGCCAGGTTCATAAGGGCGAGCACGTCTCGATCGAGCACAAAAAGCGGATTGCCGAAAAAGTCGACATTGGGCACAGCCACCATAAAAAACACGGCAAGAAAAAGCAGGTCGCCGTCGTGGCGTTGCAGCCCGCCGCGGATTTGAAGGCTGTCCGCCTGCCGCTCGCGCCGCCAACCGGGGTTACGCCGGAAGCGTGATTTGAAATGAAACGCCTTGTTGAGCGGGTAGGACATCGATCCGGCCACCATGCTCGGTAACGATCCGCCAACATTTCGAGAGTCCGAGGCCAAGTCCTCGTCCGGCTTCGCGCCCGGAATAAAACGGGTCGAAGATATGGGGCCGCGCCTCGGGGGCGATTCCCGGTCCTGAGTCGGTCACGACAATTTGAACCGTCTCACCGACCGCGTGGCCGGCCAGACGCACGGCGCCCGCTTTCGCCGGCCGCACGTCCACTTCGATCGTGCCCCCTTCGCCGAGCGACTCGATCGCGTTGGTGACGAGCACCGTTATCGCGACCCGTAGATGCACGGCGTCGGCCTTGATAGTCAGTTCGGCGTCACTCGATCGAAATATCAGTTGCGTGTTCTGAGCAGTGGCGTCCTGCTTGAAGTTGCTCGTGATTGCGCGAATCAAGCCGACCAAATCGACCGGCACGCGATTCATCCGCGGCGGCCGGGCGAACAGCATCATATCGGCGATCATTTCGTGCGCGCGGAATGCTTGACTGTTGATCGCGGCCAGCCGTCGACGCCGCTCTGGATCGCGTTCGTCTTGGAGCAGCGTTTGCGCTCGGGCGGAGATGTTCGCCAGTGGATTATTGATCTCGTGACTGGCGCCGTAGGCGAACTCCTTCACGGCGTCGAGCTTGGCCGTTTCGAGCGCGGTTTGGAAATCGGATTCGAGATCGACCAACCGAGAAAGCTGCTCCGCCAGTCGGCCGGCGACCGCGGGAAGCTGACCTCGGAGTGAGGTAAGCTCAGCGCCCCACCGCCGGGCATCGACGGAGTCGGGCATGGCCACCGAAAGAAATGTTTCCAACTCGCCGAAAACATTCGCGAGCCGCTGGATCAACGAGAGATCGTCCACGGCCGGTTGACTCCGATAGCCCGATGAAAACGATTTGAATGGGCTTAAGGAATCCGGCAGGATTCCCAGACGGTAGCCGGCGGTTGAGACCGAAAGGCCGATACCACCGGTACGTTGGCGTTAAAAAAAATCCGACCCCGAAGGGGTCGAAGATTGACGCGCGACCTTGCGCCTCAGTCTACGACCCCTCCGGGGTCGGTGAAGTAGATTCATATTTATTGACCGGCGGTGTCGGCCCGCTGGGCCTCAACCGCCGGCTACGGTATGACATCCCGCCGGGATGCATTTTTGTCGCCGGAAGCACAGGCAAGGCCGGGAATAATTTCTCCCGCTAATTCTTGAGGACTCACTAATGAGCCGTCACGGTCTCGACGTCCAGCAACTGGCAAATCCGATCGATCAAATGCTCCACCTCGAAAGGCTTCTGCAAAAAGTCGTTCGCGCCGGAAGTCTTGAGGTCTTCGACCTTGTCGGCCTCGATCATGCCCGAGATGCAGATGATCCGCACATCGTCCATGGTCGAATCGCCGCGGACTCGCTGGCAGACTTCCTTGCCGTTGATATCCGGCAGCATCACGTCGAGCACGATTAAATCAGGACGATACTCCTTGACCATCATGCCGGCGTCGAATCCATTGTTGACGCTACGCAACTCGAATCGGCCATCGCGTTCGAGCACGTCGACAATCAATTCGACCAATTCTTCGTCGTCGTCGACAACTAGGATTTTCCGTTTGCCGCTTTCCAGAGCGTCGGTGGGAATCCCGTTATCGCGCATGAACGAGAACAATTGTTCTCGCGGAATGCGTCGGAATCGGCTCCCGGGAACCCGAAAGCCCTTGAGCTGTCCAGAGTCAAAGCAGCGAATGATCGTCTGCTGGCTGACCTTGCAAATCTTGGCCGCTTCACCGGTTGTAAACACAGTCTTCATCTGCGAACCACCCCTCTCCCTAGCCGATGGTGCAGCTAGTCTAAGCGGGACCCTTTGAGAAAGCCTAACTGAGACCCACCCAAAAAAGTTCCTAGTCCTCCGTGTTGCGCTAGACAGGCCTCAGCCCCCATAAAGAAGGACTAAGGGCGAAAATATTTAGCGGAAACTTCTGCAACTTGTGTAATCATGCGACTTTAAGTCTGCCGAGATTAC
Source organism: Pirellulales bacterium (assembly GCA_038210495.1). Classification (GTDB taxonomy): domain Bacteria; phylum Planctomycetota; class Planctomycetia; order Pirellulales; family DATAWG01; genus JBBQWR01. The sequence continues at coordinate 69,141 of JBBQWR010000007.1, read as the reverse complement.
CGAAATTGCCATCGATACCAAATTATAGCCATCTTCCCACATGAGTCAATATCGATCTAATCGACGCAACTAACAAATACCAAACATCTTACGCAAATCCGGTGTTTCGAGTTATTTACTCCATTTTATGGCTGCCTAGGTATCAACTTGGCCCTGATTGATGGCCCGAACTCGCTATTTACCCAAACTTGGCAAACAGGGGAATAGCGAATTCTGCCCGATTTGCCAAGGGTTGCAGGTCGGAACCGCGAAGTGGCGACACATAGCGCGGCATCCTGCTGCGCAGTACATGGATGACCCGCGAGTTTGTCGCTGTCCAATGGACGACGACAGTGGGAGATTTAAGGTCGCCCGTAGCGATACCTACGCCACAATAGTGGCTCGGTACTACGCAGCAGGATGCCGCGGCTATGTGGCCGAGCCTTCGGCTTGGCCGAACCAGCGAATTGGCAATTGCGACCTTACGATCGCTTGCCCTCGAGATGCACCAGCAGCAGGGCGATGTCGGCGGGCGTTATTCCGCTGATCCGCGTCGCTTGGCCAAGGTTGATTGGCTGAATTCGCGACAGCTTCTCCCGGGCTTCCATTCGCAAATGCGTGAGCGCGTTGAAATCGAATCCGCTGGGAATCCGTTTATCGGAGAGCCGCCGCTGCCGGGCGACGTCGATCTCTTGGCGGGCGACGTAGCCGGCGTACTTTACATCGTACTCGATCTGCAAAGCCGATTCGCGAGAGACCGCCGAAAGCTCCGGCGCCAAGCGGACCAGCTCATCCCAGGACGTTTCCGGGCGGCGCAGTAAGTGAATCAGCGTGGAGTCGTCCGTTCGCGTCGATTCAAGCGTGGCGAGAGTTTGGGCAATCTCTGCTTCTTTGGCGACCAGTCGCGACCAGCGGTCATCGTCCACCAGGCCGATCTCGTGCCCCACCGGCGTTAATCGGCGATCGGCATTATCCTGCCGTAGCGACAATCGGTATTCGGCGCGGCTTGTGAACATCCGGTATGGCTCATCGACGCCGCAGGTAACGAGATCGTCGATCAACACGCCGATATAAGCCTGCTCGCGACCGAGCACTAGGGGCTCTTGACCGCGAAGTTTGAGGGCCACGTTGACTCCGGCGATCAATCCCTGAGCAGCGGCCTCTTCGTATCCGGTCGTGCCGTTGATTTGACCGGCGAAAAACAGCCCGGCGACGCGCTTCGTTTCCAAGCTCGGCCAAAGCTGATCGGGCGAAGAATAATCGTATTCCACGGCATAGCCGTAGCGCATGATCTCGGCATTCTGAAGCCCCGGAATCTGCCGGAACATGGCGTCTTGCACGTCGCGCGGCAAGCTCGTCGAGATGCCGTTCACGTACACTTCGCGCGTGTTGCGTCCTTCGGGCTCCAGAAACAACTGGTGCCGATCTTTGTCGGCGAAGCGCACCACTTTGTCTTCGATCGAAGGGCAATATCGCGGCCCACGCGATTGAATTTGTCCGGAGTACATTGGCGCCCGGTGCAAGTTGGCCCGAATCAAATCGTGGACGGCTTTGTTGGTAAACGTGATCCAGCAGGGTATTTGTGGCACGACGAGCTTGTCCGTGAGAAAAGAAAACGGCTGCGGATCGTCGTCGCCCGGCTGAATTTCCGTTTGGCTGAAATCGATCGTGCGGCCGTTGAGCCGGGCGGGAGTGCCCGTCTTGAACCTGCGCAGCTCGAATCCCAACTTGGTCAGCGCGCCGCTAATGCCGGCCGTCGTTCCTTCGCCCGCGCGGCCTCCTGGCGTCTTCGTCTCGCCCGTGTGCATGACGGCTTGCAAGAACGTGCCGGTGGTGAGAATCACCGCCCGGGCGCGATACTCGGCGTCGCCCCGGGCGCGAATGCCGACCACCCGGGGCCGGTCGGGGCCTTCCTCGGTCAGCAGATCTTCGACCGTCTCCTGGCGGAGCGTCAGATTCGGTTGATCCTCGACGATCCTTTTGATCTCGAGCTGGTATAGTTTTTTGTCGGCCTGCGCGCGGGGACTGTGCATCGCGGGCCCCTTGCGGCGATTGAGCAGTCGGAATTGAATGCCGGTCGCGTCGATTGCGCGGCCCATGGCGCCCCCGAGCGCGTCGATCTCGCGCACGATCTGCCCTTTGGCCACGCCGCCGATCGCCGGGTTGCAACTCATCTGGCCGACCGTATCGCAATTGGTCGTCAGCAGCACCGTGCGCGCTCCGAGTCGGGCCGCCGCGAGCGCCGCCTCCGTGCCAGCGTGGCCCGCGCCGATCACAATGACGTCGAATTCGTACGATGAAACGGGCATCTCAAACGTTTGTCCGAAGCCTATACGACACGCACAATCGCTAGCGATCTGGTCCACGTGTCAAACGCCCATTATCATCGTCTATAAGCGGCCAGTCGAGTGCGTGGCGAGATCGGCGAGCGCGAGTATGTGTCAAAATGGCAGGTTTCATTCGGCCGACTTGATCGGCAAAGCTTTTCAATGGCTACAAGGCTTTGACCTGACGCCGTTTAAGTAGGGTTTCCGCTGGCCGACCCGGGGCGGCATGGCCTTTGCTTTGATGCTGGCGGCGCGCGATCCGTCGCCAATTTGTACTGAGGGGCCAATTCATTCGATCGCGCGGTTATAACTCGACAATATTTGCATTAAAAAATTCGTCCGGCTCGCGGCCGGTTGAAACTCCGACAAGATTTTTAAGGAGCGTGTCATGGCTCAAGGCGAAAAGATCATCGGCATCGATTTGGGAACCACCAACTCGGTTGTCGCCGTGATGGAAGGTAAAGAAGCCAAGGTCATCCCCAATCAAGAAGGCAACCGGCTCACGCCGAGCGTTGTCGCGTTTACCGACAAGGGCGATATTCTGGTCGGCGAGCCGGCCAAACGCCAAGCGATCACCAACCCGAAGCGGACGATCTTTTCGATCAAACGTTTCATGGGCCGCCGACACAAGGAAGTGGCCAGCGAAGAAAAAATCGTCCCCTACGAAGTCGTGGGTGGCGCCGACGACTATGTAAAAATCCGCGCTGGCGGCAAAGAGTATTCTCCCTCCGAAGTCTCCGCGATGATCTTGCGGAAGCTCAAGGAGGCCGCCGAGGCCTATCTTGGCCACAAAGTGAATAAAGCCGTCATCACCGTGCCGGCCTATTTCAACGACGCCCAGCGACAGGCGACCAAAGACGCGGGCGAAATTGCCGGCCTGGAAGTCTCGCGGATCATCAACGAACCGACCGCGGCGGCCCTGGCTTATGGTTTGGAGCGCAAAGAGCACGAAAAAATCGTCGTGTTCGATCTCGGCGGCGGCACGTTCGACGTCTCGGTCCTCGAAGTGGCCGAAGGCGTGTTCCGCGTCATCAGCACCAATGGCGACACCCACCTCGGCGGCGACGATTTCGATCAGATGCTGGTCAACCACGTCGCCGACGAGTTCAAAGGCCAAGCGGGCATCGATCTGCGCAAAGACGCGATGGCCCTGCAGCGGCTGCAAGAAGCTTGCGAGAAAGCCAAGAAAGAACTTAGCTCGGCCACGTCGACCGACATCAATCTGCCATTCATCACGGCCGACGCTAGCGGTCCGAAGCACTTGCAAATGAACATCAGCCGCTCGAAGTTCGAGCAGCTTGTCGACCCGCTCATCGAGCGCTGCCGCGGTCCCGTGGTTCAGGCGCTCAAGGACGCGAAGCTCCAGCCGAGCGACATCGACGAAGTCGTGCTAGTCGGCGGCTCGACGCGAATTCCGAAGGCCCAAGAGCTCGTGAAGAAGATGTTCGGCAAGGACCCGCACAAGGGGGTCAATCCGGACGAAGTCGTCGCGATCGGCGCCGCAATCCAGGCGGGCGTGCTGGCCGGTGAAGTCCAAGACGTGCTCCTGCTCGACGTCACCCCGCTCTCGCTGGGAATCGAAACCGAAGGGGGCATCTTCACCAAACTGGTCGAGCGCAACACGACCGTGCCGACCGAGCGGAAGCAGGTCTTCAGCACGGCGGCGGACAACCAGACCGCCGTCACCGTGAGCGTTTTCCAGGGCGAGCGCCCGATGGCTCGGGACAACCGCCTGCTGGGACAGTTCAACCTCGAAGGTCTGCCGCCGGCCCCGCGCGGGATGCCGCAGATCGAAGTCAAATTCGATATCGACGCCAATGGAATTTTGAACGTGGCCGCGAAGGATCTCGGCACTGGCAAGGAACAGATCGTGCGGATCGAGCAATCCAGCGGCCTGACTCCGGAAGAAATCGATCGCCGCCGCAAGGAGGCCGACGAACATGCGACGGAAGATCAACGGAAACGCAATTTGGCCGAATTACATAACAAGGCCGAGTCGATGATCTTCCAGCTCGAGAAGCTGATGACGGAGCACAAGGACAAGATCTCGGACGCCGATCGCGGTCCGCTCGAAGCGGCGATCAAGAAAGCCCGGGACGCATCGAGCGGCGACAACCCCGAAACGTTGAAGTCGGCGATCGATGAGTTAGAGCAAGCATCGCACGCATTCAGCAAAACGCTGTACGAGGCCGGAGCGAAAGCCGCAGGCGCGGGTCCGGCGGGCACACAGGCCTCGCCCGACGGCGCGGGCTCGGCCAAGGGGGGCGGTGAGGACGATGCAATCGACGCCGAGTTCGAGGTTAAGGAGTAAGGCTAGGCGCCCCGTGCCTTACGGTTTGCACACGCCCGGCGCTCTCGGACTTGGCGTGTGCGACGGTAGTCGGCAGCATCGTTCTGACTTGCAAAATCACAAAGTCGGGCACGACGCCTGAATTACAGACGGGGGCGACAATGGCCTTTCGCTTCGACAAATTCACGATCAAGGCCCAGGAGGCCGTGCAGCGAGCGCAGGAGCTTGCGGCCAATCGCGGCAACCCCCAGATCGATCCGCTCCATTTCCTCTCGGCTTTGATGTCCGAGAGTGAAGGGCTGGTTAACCCGATTCTCGACAAGATCGGCGGCAATCGGGGCCAACTCCAGCGGATCGTCGAGGCCGAGCTCAACCACTTTCCAAAAACGTCCGGCGGGTCGACTCCGCAACCATCGACAGAACTGACGCAGGTCTTTGAAGCGGCGCAGCGCGAAGCGGAGACGATGAAAGATGAGTTCGTTTCGACTGAGCACGTGTTGCTCGCGCTCGCGAAGGTCGAGTCGAAGGCCAAAAAGGTCCTCAAGCTGAACGCCGTTGGCGAGAAGGAATTGCTCGCCGCGCTGCGCGAGATTCGCGGCTCGGCTCGCGTGACCGATCAGAATCCGGAGGAGAAATTTCAGGCCCTGAAAAAGTATGGGATCGATCTCGTCCAACGGGCCCGGCAGCAGAAGCTCGACCCGGTCATCGGCCGCGATCAAGAGATTCGCCGCGTGATTCAGGTTCTTTCACGGCGGACGAAGAACAACCCGGTGCTGATCGGCGAACCGGGCGTCGGCAAAACGGCAATCGTCGAAGGACTCGCCGTGCGGATCGTGAACGGCGACGTCCCGCAGAGTCTGAAGGACAAGCAGGTCATCGCGCTGGACATGGGCGCGCTCATCGCCGGCACGAAATTTCGCGGCGAGTTCGAAGAGCGTCTAAAGGCCGTGCTCCGCGAGGTCGAATCGTCCCAGGGCAAGATTGTGCTGTTCATCGACGAACTGCACACCGTCATCGGCGCCGGGGCGGCCGAGGGCGCCAACGACGCCGCGAATCTGCTCAAGCCGGCTCTCGCCCGCGGATCGCTGCATTGCATCGGCGCCACAACACTGGACGAATACCGCAAGCACGTCGAAAAAGACGCCGCGCTGGAGCGCCGGTTTCAGCCCGTTACGGTCGGAGAGCCGTCGATCGAAGACACGATCGCCATCCTCCGCGGTCTCAAGTCTCGATACGAAGAGCATCACGGCGTAAAGATCAAAGACTCGGCGCTCGTGGCCGCGACGAAGTTGTCGACACGTTATATTCCCGATCGTTTCTTGCCCGACAAGGCGATCGATTTAATGGACGAGGCGGCCAGCCGCGTGGCGATGGAGCTAGAAAGCGTGCCGTCCGAGATCGACCAAGTGCAGCGGCGACTCGTGCAACTGGAGCTAGCCGCTCGGCAATTGGCCGACGAGACCGAAGAGCATACCCGCGAACGGCTCGGCGACATCGAAGAGGAAATGCAATCGCTCCGCCACAAGCTGGCCAGTCTCCGCGAGCAGTGGGAAGCCGAAAAACTGGGCATCGGCGACGTGCAACAAACGCGGCAAAAGCTCGCCGCCGTCGAGCGAGAATTCGACAAGGCCAGCGCGACGATCAAGGAAACACAAGCCTCGGGCAGCATCGTCGGCGAAGACCTCTACCAAAAACTTTACGAGCTAGACGTTCAGCGCAAGAAGCTCGCCACCGCCATCGAAACGGAAACGGCCGCCCAGCCCGCCACTCAAGCGAGCAAGACCCGGCGCCTGCTTCGCCAGGAAGTCGGGCCCGAGGAAATCGCCGAGGTCGTGAGCGCCTGGACTGGCATCCCGCTCACCCGGCTGCTCGAAAGCGAGCGGGCGAAGCTGCTGGTCCTCGAAGAACGACTGCATCAGCGCGTCGTCGGTCAAGAAGAGGCGGTCGACGCCGTCGCCAACGCCGTTCGCCGCAATCGATCGGGCCTGCAAGATCCGCATCGGCCGATCGGCTCGTTTATTTTCTTGGGTCCCACGGGCGTCGGCAAAACGGAGCTTTGCAAGGCGCTCGCGGAGGTGCTCTTCGACGACGAGCGAGCGATGGTCCGGCTCGACATGAGCGAATTCATGGAACGGCACACCGTCAGCCGGCTCATCGGGGCTCCCCCAGGGTACGTAGGCTACGAAGAAGGGGGCCGCCTGACCGAAGCCGTCCGCCGCCGCCCCTATTCAGTGGTCCTGCTCGACGAAATCGAAAAGGCTCACCGCGACGTCTTCAACATTTTGCTGCAAGTGCTCGACGAGGGCCGGCTGACCGACAATCTCGGCCACACGGTCGACTTCACCAACACGATCGTCGTGATGACCTCGAACATCGGCAGCCAGATGATTCAGGAGATCACCCGCGAAAAGGGAACGGAAGAAGAGATTCGCACGGCGATCAAAGAAGCTCTGCAAGAGCGGTTCTTGCCCGAGTTTCTCAATCGCGTGGACGAAACGATTATTTTCCGCCCGCTCGGCGAGCGGCAGATTCGGCTCATCGGCGAGATTCAAGTCGAAAGACTGCTCGACCAGGCCGCCGAAGCAGGGCTGAGCTTGGAAGTGACCGAGGCGGCTCTCGATGAAATCGCCGCCCGCGGCTACGATCCGACCTTCGGCGCCCGACCGCTCAAGCGAGTCATTCAGCAGCAGATCCAAAATCCACTGGCCACCGAAGTCCTCAAGGGCATCTCCGAAGGCGCCAAAATCAAGGTCGACTTCCGCGACGGCGAATTCACCTTCGAGCGCGAGTCGATTGAAGATCCGATCGTGCGATAGATCGCGTCATCCGGCGATGGGAGTTCGCGATTTCACGGGCCGCCCCCGTAAGGTGGTTCATGGCCAATTCGCGTTCCTACTTTAACGGCGTGCCGGAGATCGGTTTGCCGTTAGTCGTCAGGATTTGAATCTCGTGGGCGTGCTCGGACCCCGTGTATTGCCACACGAGCTTCTTGTCCGGCGTGACTTCGAAGATCTTGATCGGGCCGGTGGCGGCGTAGCTCGCGATCACCGTGTTGCCATTGGGCAAGCGCTGGGCGCCGCATGGATCGGCGAATGGCTTTTCGGAAAAATCGTCGTTGCTGATTTTCCAAACCACGTCGCCTTTGTCGTTCAGCTCGACCGTTTTGTTGCCGTGAGTCAGATTCACGAGCGTGTGGCCATCGGCGAGGCGGATCGCGGTGAACGGCCAATTCTCGGCTTTTCGCCCGCCGAGCTCATCCAAATCGGTTTTGAACTCGCGCACGATTTTCCCCTCGGGTGTGTACTCCTTCACTTTGAAGGCCAGCAGATGCGGCACGAGATAATTGCCGTTTGGCAACTTGCGAGCCATCCGGGTCTGCATGTGGGCGTTGTCGGTTTCCGGCTGAAGCGGAACACTGACCGCGACTTTGCCGTTCTTTTCGACCTCCATGAGCCTCGGCTTCGGGCCGAGCTCGGTAATCAGCGTTCGCCCGTTTTCCAATCGTTCGATCGTGCCGAGCTCACCGCTGTCGGCCGATTTCTTGTACTCGAACACGACATTCTTGTCGCGCGTGAATTCTCGGGCGACATCGCCCCAGGCAATCAGCACGTTGCCGTTTTCGAGCACATAGCCGTCGCGAGCGCCCGGCCGCCCCGAGTCCCAGACCTGCTTGCCACCCTCGCCGATAATGCCGGTGAAATTGGGACCGGCGACGAAGAACGAATGTCGGATTGCCGGCTCTTCCGCCGCCCGAATCGCGGAGGGCGCGATAGAAGACGCGGCAACAAAGCTAGACAGAATCAACGCGGACGCTAGGAAATCTCTCACGGGTGGGTCCTCGGGCGAGCGGCGATATTCAACCGAACGAAAACGACGGACCATGAGTATAACTCGCCGGTCGTCGGGACTGTAACATCCGCGCCGCGATCTCGCTTTGCTGGATAATGAAGTAGCCGATCGTTGCGTGCGGCAACCAGTCAAAAACCTATCCAGCCAACCCGAGATAGTCCATGAACGCTGCAACACACAAATTGATAGTGGGCGGCCTGACGCTGGCTCTCACAGCCATGCTTGGCGCGGCCGCTCAGGCAAAGGGCCCGGCTGGAAACAGCGCCTCGGCTCTGACCCGCGCCGGTCGGTCGAACACGAGCCATGCGCGATGGACGATGACCGAGAAATCGACCACCCCGGGAATGCACTATACGCACAAGACATCCGACAACAGTAGGTCGAAGGCCAAGTACGTCGGCAGCGAGCACAGTGGGTCCACGCACCTCGATCGCGACAGTCATGAGACGCGGTGCGAAGACATCTGCGCGATCGACGACTGCTGCGAGTGGTCGATAGAGCCGCGCACGAAGTAAGCGCGAGCGACGTTGCGCGAGTTGGCGCCCCGCGCTTACTTCGTGCGCGACTCTAGTCGGCGCCTTCTTCCAAGCCGTGCTCCTTCAGCTTCTTGTGCAGCGTATTGCGATTGATTCCCAGACGGCTCGCCGCTTTCGTCTGCACGTTGTCGCACGCCGCCATCACCTGGGCGATCAGCTCCCGCTCGACCTTGTTGACGATCTTCGTATACAGGGCGTCTTCCTGCGGACCGGCGGTCGCGAGGCCCTGATGCACGAGCTCGCCGGTGAGCGTATCGAGATCGACGGCCTTGAACTTGCCGCTTCGGGGGCGGCTATCGCCCATCACCGCCGGGGGCAGTAGCTCGCAGTTCAGTTCGTCGCCATTGGCCATGACGACGGCCCGCTCGACGTAATTTTGCAGCTCGCGGACATTGCCCGGCCAATGGTAGTCCTGCAACGCTTCGATTGCCTTGCGTTCGATATGCACGACGTAACGATCGTTTTCCTCGTTGCTGATATTGAGAAAATGTCCGACCAATTCGGGAATGTCCTCACGCCGCATCCGCAGCGGCGGCAGATGAATCGGCACGACGTTGAGACGATAGTACAGGTCCTCGCGAAAGGTCTCCTTTTCGACCTCTTCGAGCAAATCCCGGTTACTTGCCGCCACGACGCGCGTATCGACCCGCACGGTCTGCGTGTCGCCGACGCGCTCGAACTCGCGCTCCTGCAAAACTCGCAGTAGCTTGACCTGTAGCTTCGGCGTCGTCGAATTGATCTCGTCCAAAAAGATCGTGCCGGTATGGGCGGCCTCGAATCGGCCGGTCCGATTGGCGATGGCGCCGGTGAACGCGCCGCGGACATGGCCGAACAGCTCGCTTTCGAGCAGGCTTTCGGTCAGGGCGCCGCAGTTAACGCGCACAAACGGGCCGGTGCCGCGGGCACTCAGCTGATGAATGGCCTTGGCGATCAGCTCCTTGCCGGTGCCCGTCTCGCCCAGCAGGAGGACCGACGCATTCGACCGAGCCACTTGCCGCGTGATCCGATAGACATCGGTCATCGCCGGCCCGGAGCCGATGATCCCCTTGATCGGCGGCCCACTGGCGTTGGCTTCCAAAGGTCGAAAGGAGTGGGACATTCAGGGGCAGGTGGCGAGTGGCGAGTGGCGAGTGGCGAGTGGCGAGTGGCGGGTGGCGGGTGGCGGGTGGCGAGCAATAAAGGCGAGCGGGGGAGTTCGCCCCCTGTCCTAACCGCGAGCACTACGATCGACGTACATGGGTCGCATTCCTCACGGCGCGCGCGGCGGACGGCTTACGTTCGCCGCTTGCTTTTTCGCCGACAGTTCGAGCGTATCCAACACATGGGACAAAACCTTTTGCGTCGCCGCATCGAGCTGCGCGCTTTCGTTGTAACGTTGATACTGGCGGAGAATTTCCGATGGACTCAGCCGCAAACCGAAGTGGCGGACGCTGTCGCGAAACGCCGTGGCCGCGATCTGCCGCGACTCGATCGGCTGTGTCGCGACGCTGGCCAGGTCCACCAGTGACAATTGCGATGACGGCGTCCCGAGTCGGGTCATGACTTTTGCCGCCGCGATGGTCGTCGCCGGACGAAAGAGCGCGCGTTCGGCGATCGGTTCGTATCGCCGCGCATCGGCTACCGCCGGCGGCGCCTCGGCCAACTGAGCCAGCCATTCGAGCGCCTGAACGACATGCTGCGCCCGCACGTTCGCCGGCGGAATTCGATCGCCGGCAAGGTCCGTGGCCTTGAGAATTATCCGCTTCATCTGATCGAGCGAGATCGGCCGCAGTTCGACGAACACATGCGGAAAGCCTTCGTATTTCTGACCCAGCCACTCGATTTGATCGAGTTCGGCCATGACGCAAATCGGAGCATCCGCCGTGCGCGGGTCTCGGAGTAGCGCCTGAACCGTGTCGAACGCGGGCGAATGATCGATTCGCCCGCTGACTAAGATCACCTCAGTATCGGCCGCCTGCGAGGCCGCTGCCACAAGCTGCCGTCCGCTGGTTGCCGTCATCGTCTCGTAGCCGAGGGCATTGGTCATGCCGGCCAGCGTTTGAAGGGGCTCGATCGAGGAGAACGCGATGGCGGCGCCGCGCTTGCCCGTCGAGCGAGCCATGTCGGCCACCGAATCCGTCAATAGCGACGCGCCCGGGAATGGCGCAGAGGGCTTGAACTTCATGATCGCCGCGGTAGCCGCCATCCGCAGCCGGCGATCTGGTTGGCGCAGAGCTTCGACCAGGGGGCTGACGCTGGCGCCGTCGCGGGTCAGCAATTTTGCATCGCCGATCGCGGCCAACACGTCCGCGGCCCCCCGAGCCGCAGCCGGATGACCGGTGGCCATCGCCTGGGCGAGCGCGTCGTTGACCGCCTCGACTCCCATTTTCGCGGCCAATTCAAATTCGCTACCGGCGCCGGTGGGCAGCGGCGCGTCGAGGCCCGCGCGAACCACTCCGGATTCAAGCAGACTGATCAAATACAATTGCCCTCGAGCGGCAGCGTCGGGGGCGACTTGCTGCAACCCGCTCGCGAGCTTGGCCGCGATCACCGTGCTGGCCTGCCGCGGCGGATAGGCCTCCATCACCGGCCGATGGCCGACGGCGTCCCACCGCCATAGAGAGACTTTGTCGCCTTCGTCGGCGATGAGCGGATGATCGTGCTCCAAGAACTCGCGGGCCGCCCGCGAGAGGATGATCGCCGCGTCGGACTTCGTCGGGGTTCCTCGATAAGCTTTGGCCAACACGCGCGTGGCGGCTTGCCGGACTTCTTCGGAACTGGTCCCCGAGAAGGCGCAAGCCAATAGGTACGGAACCGCGTCGGTCGGTACGTCGAGTTCGGACAGCCCATCGAGAGCCTTGAGCTGAGTCGCAGCGTCGCGGGCTTCGAGAGCCGCCAAGAGCGGTCGCACGGCGTCGTCCCCGATTTCGATCAAGGCCCGACGGGCGAGCGCCGCTCTGGCCGGCGGCGTGGGACTTGCGAGAGCCGCAAACAGCGCGGCGGCCGCATACGATCCGCCGCCGGCCAGTGCCTCCAGCGCGCTCGCCTGAACATCGGACGACGGGTCGCTGAGCTGCTTGATCTGCAGAGCGAGCCGCTCGGGATTTCGGCTTTCGGCGGCGCCGGCGGCGAATACCACGTCGGCTAACTGGCGTCCTTGCGGCGCCAAGGGCGCGCTGGTCAGCATCTGGATGAACGTCGCGCTGCCGAACTGATGATTGAGGTCGGCGAGGGCCGCGGCGTCTAGCTTCGCGGCCAACAGTTGATCGAGCATTTGCTTGGCCAAATCCGGTCGATCCAGTTGGCCAAGCGAAATCACGGCCTGCATCACATCCCGGGGCGACTTCGGCTTGGCCGCCAGGATATTTTCGACCGCCGGGCTTTCGGGATTAAACACCGGCGACGGGGGCGCCTCAGCGACAGCTTTGGCGCCTGGAGCTTTAGCCGCGGGCGCCGTCGGTGGCGCCGCGACAGGACCAGCCGGTCCCGCCGCTTTCTTTTCGGCCATCTTCTTCTCCGGCGGCTCCTGTCCCACGACGAAGCTCGCCATCGAAAAGGCGCCGACCGAAATCGCGCAAATACCAAACCAATGGTAATTAAACATAGGCCCCGTCTGTATGTTGCGATTCATAATTGCATCCCCTCTTGCGCCAGCCGTCTTCGCCGAACACCCGCCTTTTTCACGCCCCACGCCCCACGCCCCACGCTTCACGCTTCACGCTTCACGCTTCACGCTTCACGCTTTCCCAGCCGTTTTCTCCACTGCTCGACCTGTCGCCGCACTTCCGACGGGGCCGTCGAGCCATAGCTGACAAACCGCGCGATCGCCCGTTCGACGCCCAGTGAGTCCTCGAAGCTGCCGTCTAACAGCGGATGAGCTTCGTGAAACTCGCTAGCCGCCAAATCCGACAATCGAACTCCGCGATCCATGGCTTTCCGGACTAGCCGGCCGACAAGCTCGTGGGCCGTGCGCTGCGGAACCCCGCGGCGAATAAACTCTTCCATCAACGTCGTCGCGTCCAAATAGCCGCGGTCCAATCGCTCGGTGATGGCCGTTCGATTCAGCTTTGTCTCGGCCACAAGCGGCGCGGCCAATTCCAAACAGGCGGCCACCGTGTCGAACGAATCGAACACCCGCTGCTTGTCTTCCTGCAAATCTCGGTTGTAGGCCAGCGGCAAACCCTTCACGAGCACCAGCAGGGCCTGCAAATTGCCGATCACCCGAGCCGTCTTGCCACGCGTGAGTTCCAGCACGTCGGGATTGACTTTTTGAGGCATGATCGACGACCCCGTGCAAAACGCCTCCGGCAGTTTCAGGAAATTGAATTCCGCGGTCGACCACAGAATCCACTCCTCTGCCCAGCCACTCAGATGCACGGCGATCTGACTTAGCGCGAACGCAAACTCGAGCACGAAATCGCGGTCGCTTGTGGCATCCAGACTGTTGGCCGCGACCGAATCGAATCCGAGCTCCCGCGCGACAAAATCCCGGTCGATCGGCAGCGAAGTACCAGCCAGCGCCGCCGACCCCAACGGCAACACATTCGTTCGTCGCCGGCAGTCGGCCAACCTTTGCCGATCGCGCTCCAGTTTTTCGCAATACGCAAGCCAATAGTGCGCCGCTAGAACCGGCTGGGCGCGCTGGAGGTGCGTGTAGCCCGGCAGGATGCAGCCTTCGTCTTGGTCCGCGCGGCCCACAAATGCTTGTTGAAGCGCGATCAGCCGCTGGTCGAGCTGGTCGATCGCCTCGCGCTGCCAAAGGCGAAGATCGGTCGCGACTTGATCGTTGCGACTGCGGGCCGTGTGGAGCTTTCGTCCGACATCGCCCAGCCGCTCAATCAGCGCCCGCTCGATGTGCAGGTGAATGTCTTCCAACTCGATCGTGAACTTAAAATCGCCTTGCTCAATTAGCTGGCGGATTTCACACAGTCCCTGCTCAATTTGCTGGCATTCGTCGGCCGTCAGCAGGCTGACCGAGGCCAGCATTCGGGCGTGGGCGATCGAACCTTGGATGTCGTGCGCATACAGTCGCCGGTCGAAGCTAATGCTTTCGGTAAACTGCTCCACTCGGCGGTCCGTCGCCTCGTTAAAAACTCCTGACCAAGCTTTTCCAGCCACGTTTTGCTTTCGCAGGCGCCGACGGAACACGTTCCCAGGCAACAACCTATTCACTCTAAATGCGTTATGCCAAAGTGTCAACGAACCGCCGCAATCGATCACGATCGCCAAGATGCAGGGTCGCCTGTTTGTGCGGCGCCAGCTATCGGCGGATGACAGAACCGATGCGGGTCCGGCGCCAAATTTGCCGATCCCCGACACCTCTAAACAAAAATTTTGACTGTCGGCCATTCCGTCTGTGCCGAAGATGCCGATCAATTGGGCAGCCGCGCCCCGGGAATCGGTTGTCGTCGCTTGACACGCGCCGCTCACGTTCGCTTGAACTGCTTGTCGAGTTGGTCTCGCGTAAAGACCAAGGCCGTCGGTCGGCCGTGGGGACAATGATGGCTGTCCTGGGCCAAGTGCCGCTGCTGCACTAGGGCCGCGATTTCGTCGGACGTGAGCGGGTCGCCCGCTTTAATCGCCGCCTTGCAAGAGATCATGTGCAACAGTTCATCGAGCAAGTCGCGGCGGTCCGGCGCCTTCCCCTCGTCGACCAGCCGCTCGACGATGCTCCGCAGCACTTCGGCCGGCCGCAACTTGCCGAGCATGGCCGGATAACTGACGACGAGCACCGTCTCGCCGCCGAACGGCTCGATCTCGACTCCCAATCGCTGAATCAGCTGCTGTTCGGAGATCGCGGCCGCGTATTCGGCTGGGCTGAGATCGACCGGCTCGGGCACCAATAGCCGTTGCGACTCGAGCGCTCCGGCCAGCACCTTCTCGCGGATTTGCTCATAGAGCACGCGTTCGTGAAGCGCGTGTTGATCGATCACGACCATGCCGTCGTCGGTCTCGGCGATCAGGTAGCGATCGTGGACCTGGATCGCCTGTGTCGCCGGGGAACGCCAAGCCGTCGGCCGAGCCGTTTCAGCGACAGGCATTGCCTCAAGGGCCACGCCGCTTACGGCCGAGGGTTGCAAAATGTCGCCAGCGAACCGGCTGCGGTCGAGCGGCACGAGCTCCAGCGGAGCGTGATGCGGCCGCGGCACGTGAACCGACGCCCCGCCGAGCGAATTGACTGGCGCGGGAAAAGGGACAAACTCTCCAACCGCCGCTCCAGCCGCTCCCAATTGTCCTTTTGCCCAGGCGACGAGCTCAGTTTGAAGCCGGGCCGAATGGGCCGGGTCGTGGGCTCCGGTCGGATCGTGAGCGACTTGCAAATTCACGCCCGCGGAGTCTCCCTCCGGTCGGTCGAAATCGGCCATCGAGCCGCCCGCAGCCGCGGAGGCGCCAACCGGTTGCAGCCGCGCCGTCAGGTCGGTCGTCAGAAATCGCGTGCGGAGCGTTCCCAGCAGTTGGCTATAGATCCGGCCGCCATCCTGGAAGCGGACTTCGAGCTTCGTCGGATGCACGTTGACGTCGACCGCATCGGCCGGCATTTCGATTTCCAGAAACGCGATCGGGTAGCGGCCCGTGAGCAGCAGGCCGCGATAGGCCTCGGTCAAGGCGTGCTGGAGCGAGCGATCGCGGATCGCTCGGCCGTTGAGAAACAGAAATTGCATCCGATTGTTCGCCCGGCTTTGGCTCGGATTGGCGACGTAACCGGCCAATCGCAGATCGCCGTCGCGGCTTTCGACTCGCAGGAGTTGATCGGCCAACTCGCCGCCGAAAAACGCCGCGATTCGCGTCAGCCAATCGCTCGTCGGCGGCAGATCGTGCATCAGTTTTTCTTGATGCCGGAGCGTAAAGTGGCGGTCGGGATACGCCAGCGCCAAGCGAGTGAACGCCTCGGTGACATGCCCCATCTCGGTCTGCGTTGCGCGGAGAAACTTGCGGCGGACGGGCGTATTGAAAAACAGGTTATGGACCTCGATCAGCGTCCCTGTCGGGCATCCGCACGGCGAGATCGGGCGTTGCTGCCCACCGGTGATTTCGAGTTCCGCGCCGGCGTCGGCGCCGGACGCGCGGCTCCGCAGCACCGTCCGACTGATCTCGGCGATCGACGCCAGTGCCTCGCCGCGAAACCCGAGCGTGCCGATTCGAAACAGATCGTCGGCGTCGGAAATCTTGCTCGTCGCATGCGGCGCGACGGCCAACTGAAGCTCGTCCGCCGCGATTCCGCAGCCGTTGTCGACGACGCGGATTAGTTCGACGCCCCCCTGCGAAACACCGACGTCGATCCGCATCGCGCCGGCGTCGACGGCGTTCTCCATGAGCTCCTTGACGACGCTCGCGGGGCGCTCGATCACCTCGCCCGCGGCGATCTTATTGACGACGCTCGGCGTTAGTTGGCGAATGGATGGCACAAGGCAAAGGGGCTAGGAGTGGTGGGGTTAGGGACTAGAGAGAGGACAAGATGCGGAGCCGCGGGGAAGGAAAAGATCGAGCGTGGGCCGTACTGCGAGCATCTTCGTTTCCTTCCCTTGCCCCTAACCCCTACGGCGGAGCCGTCGCGCAGCGGTCCCCTAGCCCCCCTCCTCACACGTTCGTTAGATTCTCTCTTGCCGGCTGTTTGATCACCCGGTCCTGAAGCGCCTGGACGCCCATCGATTCTTCGAGCAGCGCCTCCATGGCCTTGACGCACGCCTCGGCGGCCGGAATCGTCGTGATGCAGGGAACGCCGTGGCTGACCGAGGCGGCCCGAATGCGGCCCTCGTCCGTTCGGGCGCCCTTGCCCCGCGGCGTGTTCATGATCATCTGCACCCGGCCATCGATCAGCATGTCGATCAGGTTAGGATGCCCCTCTTGCAACTTCTTCACGCGCTCGACTTTGATGCCCACCGACTCGATTGCCCGAGCGGTGCCGTCGGTGGCGCACAACTCGAACCCGAGCTTCACCAACCGCGGCGCGAGCGCGACCATATGCTCTTTGGCTCCCTTGGAAGCGACGCTGATGAAAATCCGCCCTTCCTTGGGGAGTATGATGCCCGCCGCCAATTGGCTCTTGGCGAATGCGATCGAGAACCGCTCGCTGATCCCCATTACCTCGCCGGTCGATCGCATCTCGGGCCCCAGCACGATATCCACGCCCGCGAACTTGCTGAACGGGAACACGCTCTCCTTGACCGACACATAGAGCGGAATCGGGTCGGACGTGTAGCCTTGCTCGGCCAGCGAGACGCCGGCCATCACCTTGGCCGCCACCCGCGCGATCGGCATGCCCGTGGCCTTCGCGACAAACGGCGCCGTGCGGCTGGCCCGAGGATTCACTTCGAGCACATACAGCACTTGCTTTCCCTCTTCGCGCTTGATGGCATATTGCACGTTCATCAGTCCGACGACCTTAAGTTGCCGGGCCATCTTGTGCGTCGCCTCGCGAATCTCATTGAGAATCGGGCCGGTCAAGCTGTATGGCGGAATCGCACAGGCCGAGTCGCCCGAATGAACGCCCGCCTCTTCGATATGCTCCATGATCCCCGCGACGATCACCGTCTGGCCGTCGCAGATCGCGTCGACGTCCACCTCGATCGCGTCCTCCAGAAACCGGTCGATCAGCACGGGCTGTCCCTGAGCGACGACAAACGCCTCGGCCACGAACCGCTCGAGTTGAGTCTGATCGTAGCAGATTTCCATCGCCCGGCCGCCGAGCACGAAACTCGGTCGCACGAGATTCGGATAGCCGATCTTCACCGCCTCGGCCCGGGCTTCGTTCATTGTCCGCGCGATGCCGTTCGCCGGCTGCCGCAGCCCAAGTCGGTGCAAGAGTCGCTGAAACTTCTCGCGATCCTCCGCGTCTTCGATCGTGTCGACGCTGGTCCCGATGATCGGCACGCCGGCATTCGACAGTGCCCGCGATAGATTGAGCGGCGTTTGGCCGCCGAACTGCACGATCACGCCATCCGGCTGCACGCGATCGACGATGTTCAGCACGTCCTCGGTCGTCAGCGGCTCGAAGAATAGCAGATCGCTCGTGTCGTAGTCGGTGCTCACCGTTTCCGGGTTGCTGTTGACCATCACCGACTCGATGCCCAGCTCGCGGAGGGCGAAGCTCGCATGGCAGCAGCAATAATCGAACTCGATCCCCTGGCCGATTCGATTGGGCCCGCCGCCGAGGATCATGATCCGCTTGCCCCCCTCGGGCTTGCGCGGCGTCTCGTCTTCCTGCTCGTAGGTCGAATAGAAATAAGGGGTGTAGGCCTCGAACTCGGCGGCGCACGTGTCGACCGACTTGAACGTCGCGGCGATTCCCCGCATCTTGCGATGGTTGCGAAAATCCATCTCGCTGGAATTCCAAATCGTGCAAAGCTGCCGATCCGAAAAGCCGAACTGCTTCGCCTTCCGCAGTAGCCGGTCGTCGATCTGGCTCGGGTCGCTATAGCGGCGAAGCTCTTCTTCCAGCTCGACGATCTGCTGGAGCTCGTCGAGGAACCAAGGATCGATCTGCGTCAGGGCATGAATTTCGGCGGCCGTCATGCCCGCTTTGAACGCATAGCGGATATACCAGGGCCGATCGGCGTTGGGCGTGGCCAGCTTCACGCGAATCTCGTCCATCAGCGGCTGCTGCGGCGTGCCCCACAAGTCTTTGTTATCGCAACCAAATCCAAAACTGCCGACCTCAAGTCCCCGCAGCGCCTTTTGAAACGACTCCTTAAACGTCCGGCCGATCGCCATCGTCTCGCCGACGCTCTTCATCTGCGTGGTCAGCCGGCTATCGGCCTCGGGAAATTTTTCG
Source organism: Pirellulales bacterium (assembly GCA_038210495.1). Classification (GTDB taxonomy): domain Bacteria; phylum Planctomycetota; class Planctomycetia; order Pirellulales; family DATAWG01; genus JBBQWR01. The sequence goes on along the minus strand of JBBQWR010000007.1, from coordinate 50,409 downwards.
AACGCGAACCGCGGAATCTTCGTCACGACATAGTCGATCGTCGGCTCGAAGCAGGCCCGAGTTTCGCGGGTAATATCGTTCGGCAGCTCATGCAGCCGATAGCCGACGGCCAACTTGGCGGCGATCTTGGCGATCGGAAACCCAGTGGCTTTGGACGCCAGGGCGCTGGAGCGACTCACGCGCGGGTTCATCTCGATCACGATCATCCGGCCCGTCTTCGGATCGACGGCGAACTGGATATTCGAACCTCCCGTCTCGACGCCAATCTCGCGGATCACGGCCAGCGAGGCGTCGCGCATCCGCTGATATTCCTTGTCCGTGAGCGTTTGGGCCGGCGCGACCGTGATCGAATCGCCTGTGTGAACGCCCACCGGGTCGAAGTTTTCGATCGAGCAGATGATGACGCAATTGTCGTCGGCGTCGCGCATCACCTCCATTTCGTATTCTTTCCAGCCCGCGATCGACTCTTCGACAAGCACTTCGCCGATCGGCGAGGCGTCCAGCCCGCGCGACACGACGGCGTCGAATTCCTCGCGATTGTAGGCCATGCTGGACCCGCTGCCCCCCATCGTAAAGCTGGGGCGAATGACGCACGGCAGGCCGATTTCTTTCAACGTCTGCCGCGCGGCGGTCAGGCTATGCACCGTCCGGCCGCGGCAGACCTCGAGCCCGATCTTTTCCATCGCCTGCTTGAACTGCTCGCGCTCCTCGGCCTTGGCGATGACATCGGCCCGAGCGCCGATCATCTCGACGCCGTATTTTTCCAGAACGCCGTTGCGCGCCAGATCCATCGCCAAATTGAGGCCCGTCTGCCCGCCCAGCGTCGGCAGCAGCGCATCGGGCCGCTCGACTTCAATGACCTGGGCGACGGTCTCCCAAGTGAGCGGCTCGATATATGTGCGGTCGGCCATCTCGGGATCGGTCATGATCGTGGCCGGATTGGAATTCACGAGCACGACCTCGTAACCCTCTTCGCGCAAGGCCTTGCACGCCTGCGTGCCCGAATAATCGAACTCGCAGGCCTGACCAATCACGATCGGCCCCGACCCAATCAGCAAAATCTTATGAATGTCGCTACGACGCGGCACGATGAATCCTTAGCTAAGACCGTGTTTCCGTCAGCATTTCCGTTCGCCTGTTGTCCCGCCCCCTGCGCCCTCCGGCGGCCAGTAAAATCCCTCAACCTTACCACGGAGACGGATCGGCCTTCAAGGGTCGGTAAATCGACGAGACGCGAACGTTCCGGCCAAGCCGAAGGCTCGGCCCCATATCCGCGGCATCCTGCTGCGGAGTACCGAGCGGCTACCGCAGAGCAGAGGTTTCGCTATGGGCGACTTCAAATCTCCCGCTATCGTAATCCATTGGGCAGCGACAGCTTACTGGCCATCCATGTACTCCGCAGCAGGCTGCCGCGGCTATGTGGCGCCGCTTCGCGGCTCCAGGCCCGCCTCTCGCCGCTGCCCAACGGGCCAAATTTACTCCCCCCTTTTGTTAACCTCGCCGACCGTGTCATGCAGCGTGCGACTTGGCATTTGGCAACCGGTCATTTCCAGGTCGCCTCTCTTGCCGTGAAACGTGCATTTCGGTACTATCCCGCCGATTTGCGGGCATTCTCCATCGAGCCGCAAAAGCGAACTCGCGCACCTTCGACCAATTCCGGCGATCGTCATGAATATACCCGACACGACCACGCACGCAGCTCAGCCGACTACTCTGTGGGGCCATGTCGTGCAAATCACGCCGATCGTCATGACCGTGCTGGCGACGGCGCTGGCCGGGATTTCATCGAGCGAGATGACTCAGTCCATGTACTATCGCTCGCTGGCCGGTCAGCATCAGGCCAAGGCCGGCGATCAATGGTCATTCTATCAATCGAAACGGCTGCGAGAGACTTCGCTCGCCGGCACGGTCACGCTGCTGCGCAGTTTGACGCACGTCGATCGTCCGACGCCCGACCGATTGGCCGATGCGCTGCGCAGCTTGTCGCAGCACTGGGCACTGATCGCCGAATCAAAAAATTCCAATGGCGATTATTCGAAGTCGCCACCGGCTCAACTGGCCCAGTGGCTGACGAGCGCCCAGAAGAATGGAACGCTCCAATTTTTGGCCGGTCAATCGCTCCCCTTCGAGACCAGCAAGCCACTGCCGGACGGCGTGGAGTTCGACGATCTGCGAACTGCCCTGGCGCTCATGCCCAAACAGCGGACGGAGGCCGAATTGGCCCACCTCGTGCGAGCCGTCACGCCCGAGCGCGTGGAAGAAGTGACGGCCACGGTCGAACACAATTCGGTCGAATTTTCCGCCGCTTGCGAGCCGACCAATTCGGCGATCGGCCAGCTTCGAGGTTTCCTAACCAGCTTGCCGCGATCCGCCGACGCCGGAACGACGGCCGGAGCCGACAAGCTATCGTCGGAAATCGAGGTCGCGGCGCTCGATTACGATGCTCGTCGCTGTCGCCGCGAGTCGCAATACAATCGGACGGTGGCCCAGCTTTACGAGCTTCAAGTCGCCCGCAGCGGGGTCGAATCCGACATCCATCGGGAGCGAAGTCGCAAGTTCTTTTACAGTATGTTGTTCGCTCAGGCAGGCGTGACGATCGCCTCGCTCGCGCTCGCCCGGGCGAATCACAGCCTGTTTTGGATCCTGGCCGCAATCGCGGGTTTGACGGCGCTGGGAATCAGCGCGACGACGTTTTTTTTGCTGCGTTAGCAATAGCAAACAAGTTGACGGCGTCCTTGCACGGGCAAGGCGTCCGTGCTACGAAGACCGCGACGGGTCACCAGTTTTGGGAGCGACAGGTTTCGGTTTTCTCGGCCGATATCTGGCATACACGCGCAGCACATTTCCCACGATCAGGGCCGCGACGCCGACGTTGAAGATGCGATCCGATCCGCCGCCGGCGGTGGAGGTCGTCTGCCAAACCACGATTGCCAGCCCCGCCAGGGCAAGCGACCAGCCGACAAGCAGCAATTTCGTCTTGGAACTCATGTTCGCGCGATCGTTCGTTTGTGTTCCTACAGGCCGGCCGCCATGCGGAGCTCGGGACTAATCGGCTGACCCAGTTGCTGGCTGCGGACGAAATGGGCTCGCGCCGCGGAAATTCCGCCCTCGTTCAAGAGGATCAAGGCCAGATTGTAATGGCACTGGGCGTTATCGCCCAATCCGAGCGCGCTCACCAGCGATTGCCTGGCTTCGGACACCCGTCCCATCTGGAGTAGCACCGAACCGAGGTTTCCATGCCCCTCGGCCATGCCGGGAGAAAGTTCGACCGCTCTGCGGAAACATTGTTCGGCAAGCTCCGGTCGTCCGGTCAGAAAATAGACGTTTCCCAGTTGCAAGTGGGTATCGGCCGAAACGCCATTGCTCGCGAGCGACCGCCGCAGAGCGAATTCCGCCGTTATGAAGTTGCGAAGTTGGACATCGATCAGGCCCAACTGGTAATTGGCTTCGGCCGAATCGGGGCACAATGCGACCGCGCCCATGGCTGCTTCATTGGCGGCTGGAAAATCTCGTAGAGCGACCAGTGATTTTACCAGCAACAAGCGAGCTTCCGGCGAATTGGGAAGCAACTGCACGGCGCGCCGCGCGGCATCGACCGCCGTCGAGCCGTCCTTGGCCGCAAGGGCCAGTTGCGCTTGGCGCATCAGGACCTCAGGCAAATCGGGAGTCCACCGCGAAACATTGTTCACCCAGGCCCGCTCCTGGGCGTCGGTTCGTGGCGCCGCGCTGGCTTCCACCCAGAACAGCACCACGACGACCGCCGCTAGACTGCCCCATTTCGCCATGTGCTTCAGGGCGGTGACGGCGCCGGCCATGCGTCCCCCGTTGTCAAACCCCAAGTTCCGCTGCGTCTCCCGCTCGCTCACCTTCCAAATGAAGCCATCGAAATAGAAATGGAGCGCGGTGGAGGTCAGCAGAAGCGTTAGCAGCAGCGTTTTCGCCGCCGAATGATCGAGCGACTCGGTGAACCATTTGAGGGAGCCGAAGGCCGCGATCACCGCCAGATACATCGCCACGGGCAACCAACCGCCGGCGAACATGAATCGCAATGGTCCGAAGCGAGTTCCTTCGCGGTCGGCCATTCGGCGGTTATAACTCCACACCAGGGCGTTGTACTGAACGGCGTGAAAAACCTCGAAGAGGGCCACGCCGATCAACAAATTCGTGCTTAACGACCCGCAGCTCCAATACAGCGCGCCCGTGACCATCAGCAGCGCGAGCTTGGCCCAACTGGGGCCTGCGGCTCGAGTCTGACATAGCACCTGGATCGCATACGCGACCAAGACAATTCCGATTCCGGTCCCCAACGTCCATCTCAGGACGGCGATTGTTTTCGGCGGAGCCAACCCGATGCCCACTCCTTGAAAGATTTCGAGAATCGAAAACAGGCGGGCTTGGCTGAACAGAATTCCGGCGACGAACATGGCCGCGCAAACGCAAAAATCCATCCGCGCGTCCCACGCCGCGCGGATGCCGCGTTTCAAATCGTAGATCCTCATCAGGCCATAGGTCTGCATGATGATGTGCCATGTGGCCCAGACGAACAGGATCAGCGTGAGCCCGTGAAACTTCCGCGAAGTAAACAAAATCGCCGTCGCTAGCACGAGCGGCGGCGCGAGAAGAAAACGCCAACGAAAACGGCGAAACAAAGCCGGATCGCCATAAGCCCGCAGAAAGCCCGGCAGATGATGGCCGATCGAGGCGAACGAACCCACGACCAAAAAAATAAACTCGGGAGAAAAATGCCGGGCCGCTACGAAGACGGCCGGCACGATCGCCAGAGGGCTGGCCAGCAGCAGAGTAATATCGGCCAGCGGAGAAATGATCCAGCCGGTCGGCCGGCATGACGACGCAATATCCGGGTGCAACGAATACTCCTCGGTTCGACGATCATCCGGCGGATTTTCCCTTCGCCCTCTTCTTCGCGGTCGCCGCTTTTGGCGGCATGGCCAGCCGCCGAAGATCGGATAATTCGCTCGCGTAGCGCTGTCGCAGGGGGCTGGTGGTCGGAAGCTCTTCGATCAGTTCGGACGCCTTGGTGTACACTCCCTCGGTGATCGGAAGACTACGAAACAGTTCGCGCCATTTCAGCGAGATTTCTCTCTCGGTCAGCATTGCGTTTGCTCTTTCTTCTTACGGCGGTCCAGGGTTTGAGAGACGACCGATCTTGGGCCTCTATCTCCCGCCCGATAGTTCGATGGGGGGTCGGCAACTGAAACTGGGCCGACGAGGCGACATTTCGATTTTAACCGCCAGCGCGCAAAATTCACACTGCGATTTGCTCGAAAATGCGGCGATGGCGCCAGTCCTGCATAACGGATGTTCGGCAAATTGAAAGCAATCGGTTGCCTAGTTACCCAATGGCACGGCGCCGATTCAAAGAATGAGCCAAACCCCGGCATGTTTTTCGCCCGGATCGGGGAGTTCTTCCCAGAGCTTTCGGCCTCCCTCGACCACGGTCCGATTGTGGCCGCGACGGACCCCTTCGGGCAGTTCGTCGATGTGCTTGACGCTGCCGCCACCGAGGACGACGTAGTCGGCCATCATGGCGTTTTTCAGGGCGGGAATGACTTGGTGCACGACGGCCTGCCATTTCTTGGCGCCGAGCTCCTCGAAGCCTTCGTCGCCCAGCAACTTGTAGAGTGGCTCATCCCCGACTTTCATCCGGCCCAGATCGAGCGAAAGCACCAGATGATCGGCGATATAGGCCGAGCCGACCGCAGTGCCAAGACCCAAAAATACCATGCGTCCGGTCGTAGCTTCCCAAGGCTTGCAGGGATGCGTCGTTCATCACTCGCACGGGCTTGCCGAACGCAGCGGCGAAATTGAACCCTACCCAACCGGGCCCGAGGTTCTGCGGATCTTCGACGGAGCGGCCGTTGCTGACCCGACAGGGCAATCCCAGCGCTATCGCCTCCCACTCCCAATCGCGGACCAAGTCCATCGCTTCTTTAATCATGACCTCCGGCGTGAGTCGCTTGCCGGAAGGAAACTTTCGATGCTCCTCGTGCGCCGTGTGCCAGAATTTGACTGAGGTGCCGCCGATGTCGATTACGAGCACGTCCACGTGCGATTCCTTCAAGCAAGGTTCGGATGGGATTAAAAGGACTAACCAGTCGCCGCTCTAACTTTGCAACTCCCATGCCACCAGCCTCCCGTCCCCTTTGTGCGCCGTGAAAGGCGTGAGTTTTCAGCGGGTGCAATTCCCGCCCGGCAAGGTTTCGCTCCGGCCGGTAGCAATCGGAGCGGCGGTGGAGGTAACGAAGCCGCCGGAGCCTTCGGTGTAAAGGGTTGCCTTGGGCAACTCCGCGAGCAGGCAGGCCGCAACGTGAGTGAACGCCGCGTAGGCCTCGAAACGGGTAATGTGGGAGCCGACCTGTCAAAGGGACGGGGAAGGCCGCTGTCGCTGAGAGGATATGAGTCGAGCGAAACACCTCAGCGATCCCACCGGGGTATTGGCGGCGGCATGTCTGCATAAGGAAACTTGACGCAACACGGGAAGCCCCAGCGGTGACGGCGCGTGACCGTCAACTGGCAGCCCGCGAGGGACAGAGCCGGGCCGCGTGGGGTGACGGAGAGGTCCGTAGTAGCGAGGAAGCCGGGTAACTCCGGCGGAGCGAAGGGACCTCAGTTCAAGGCCAACGCCGGAAGTGGCGCGGGACCGTAAGCCAGCAATGGCAAGATTGGCGATGAGCCTACCAACTCTACCTACGGTTCAGAAGCTCCAGGAAGCGTTGCATGCCAAAGCGAAGGAATCGCCCAACTATCGTTTCTATGCGCTGTACGACAAGGTGTATCGTCAGGATGTGCTGTGGACGGCTCACCGCCGCTGCCTCCTCAACGGAGGCGCTCCGGGAGTCGATCGACAGACGTTCGCGGACATCGAAGCCTACGGCGTGCAGCGCTGGTTGGACGAACTAGCGGAGGAACTCAGGACGAAGACGTACCGACCCCAGGCAGTCCGGCGGGTGTACATTCCCAAGCCGGACGGCAAACAACGACCGTTGGGTATTCCCACGATCAAGGATCGTGTCGTGCAAATGGCTGCCTTGCTGGTTCTCGAACCGATCTTCGAGACCGACTTGCAGCCGGAGCAATACGCCTACCGGCCCGGACGCAGCGCGTTGGACGCCGTACAGGAGGTCCATCGGCTGCTAAGCACGGGGCATACGGAGGTTGTGGACGCGGACCTAAGCGGATACTTCGACAGCATTCCCCACGCGGAGTTGATGACATCGGTGGCGCGTCGCGTAAGCGACAAGCAGGTGCTGCATCTAGTTAAGATGTGGCTCGAAGCGCCGGTGGAAGAGACGGACGCGCGGGGCAATCTGCAACGAACGACTCGCAACAAGGACACGGGTCGTGGCAGCCCGCAAGGCGCCCCGATCTCGCCGCTGCTCAGCAATCTCTACATGCGTCGATTCGTGCTGGGCTGGAAGACGTTGGGACACGAGCGGCGGTTTCGCGCTCGGATCGTCAACTACGCGGATGACTTCGTGATCTGCTGCCGCGGCAGCGCCGATGCGGCGATGTCCGCCATGCGGAACATGATGCAGACGCTCAAGCTGACGGTCAACGAGACGAAGACGCACGTTTGCCGACTGCCCGAAGAGGACTTCGACTTTCTGGGCTATACGTTGGGGCGGTGCTACTCGCCGCGCACGGGTCGCGCCTATCTGGGCACGAAACCGTCGCGAAAGAAAGTCCAGCGACTCTGTCGCGAGACCAGCGAGATGACCGCTTCCAACACCACCCTCCAAGACGCCAAGGAGATGACTCGTCGACTCAACCGCAAGTTGGTTGGCTGGGCGACTTACTTCTGTCTTGAGCCGGCGGGCGCTGCGTATCGAGCCATCGATCAGCATGTCGCGCGTCGGCTGCGCCAGTGGTTGTGTCGCAAGCACAAAGTGCAGGAGCAGAAGTATCGGCGATTTCCGGCCGAATACCTGCACAACGAACTGGGCCTGGTACGGCTCAGCCGGCTGAAACCCAACCTTCCGTGGGCGAACGCATGATAACCTTGTCCGAGAGCCGGATGCGGGAAATCCGCCTGTCCGGTTCGATGAGCGGGAAGTGGAAACGGAGCATGGTCGGGCTATTGAGGCACCGGCATACGAAAGAGCCGGCCAACAGATAGGCCCAACCTAAACCACCGCGCCACTTCTCGGCTCTACAAGTCATCTGCCCGACTTGATCGGCAGCCTTTCTATTTAGCCGGGCAGGCCGTATCGGCGAAGTCGAGGAAGGCCTCCCAGAAAACTTTATCGACGGTGTGCGGCGCTTCGCGGGTGTAATAGGCGAGATGGCCGCCGATCCGCTTGTTGTTTTCCGGTTTGGCGTCCTTGGAAATTCCTTCGACGCCGAAGAGACGGTAGACGTCGTCCGCGGCCCGCAGATTTTCTAGCTCGCCGGCCGGATCGGCCCATTGATCCACCTCGCCGCAGGTCAGCAGCACGGGCCGTGGGCAGCAGAGGGCGATCAGGCAATTTTGATCGACGGGCAACTTGTCCTCCTGGCCGACGAACATTTTGAACGCGCCGTCGAACCAGTGCGGAAAATGCTCGTTGATGATTTTGACCGATTCCCCCTTCGGATTCCGACGGCGACTGGGAGATGTGCCGCCGCAACCGGCTTGATGCGCGATCGTCGCGGCGATCCGGTCGTCCATCGCTCCGGCTAGAATGGCCGCTTTGCCGTTTCGCGAATGGCCGAAGACGATGATCCGATGACTGTCGATATCGGAATCCGTCAGCAGATAATCGACCGCTCGGCTCAGGCCCCAAGCCCAGGCGGCGATGGCCCCACAGTCGTCGTCCGTCGACGTTGTTTTTTCTTTGCGAATGAAGTAAGGCATCACGCCTCCCAGCGGCCCCGATTTGTCGGGCGCAATGTCGCCGTAATAAAACGTCGCCACCGCATACCCGCGGTCGATGGCATGCTCGATTTGCCAACGATCGGCCTGCGAGCCGCGCCCTTTTTCCGTCGCGCGGTGATTGGCGACGCCCGCGCTCGGGTCGTCGGGCATCCAAGCGGTCGGAATCGCGATCCGTTTGTCCAGATCGACCGTGTGATTGCCGTTGAAGTTGAGGCCCAAAATGACGGGAGGGCTGGCTTTGGTGGCGCTGCGATTGGGAACAAACAACAACAGATTGATGGGCGGACAACCGGCTGGTCCGAGCGAAATGCGAATCTGACGTAGCGTGGCCTTGCCGGCGTAAAAATCCTTGTCTTCGCGGAAAACCTCGGCCGAGATTTTTTCCGGCGCCGTGGGCAAGAAGCCGTACATGTAATGCTGGAATAGCGCCTTGAGCTCGGGCTTGCGCGACGTGTTCCATTGCTCGATGCTCGACACGCGCGTGCCGTCGAGCATCACCAGCGGACCGGGCAAGTCGGGATGCGCCGGCAGTTTGTCGACCGACGGAAAATGATTCAGTGATTTCACGGGCCGATTTTCCTCGGCCGAAACGAAATTCATGGCGCCGGCCGCCATGGCGAGAAAGGCGAAAGCGAAGCCGATTATAATAGTAAGAATCCCAGTGGCTGAACGAGCGTGGGTTCGCATGAAGAGAGGTCCCGGATGATGTCAAAGACGAATGGGCGCAAGATGTTCGCCGGTATTATCAAGGGGTGATAGTCCGGATTGCAAGGGACGTGACGTCGTTCGAAGTGGTTGGACGCTGGACAGGGAGCTTACGCGCCTCGCTCACCGCGGCGCGCGGTTAGGACGGGCGAAAGAATAAGTTGATTAAGTTTAGCGAGGGCGGACGGCGTAGTTCCATTCGCCATGAAAGTCAGCTCGGATCAGTTTGACTTGGGCCAGTTGGTTGTCGCTGATTTTTAGTCCAGTTGGATAGTCCGTTTGATCGAGGGCGGCACGAACGATGAGGCCCGCGTCGGTGGTCGTGTTGCCGATGAGTTCGACAATCGTGCGGTGGCAGCAACAATCCACCCGGCAAGGCGCTGAGAACCGGATTCGACCGCCATGAGTTTTACCTTGCCGCGGGGGGCGTGGCCAGTACGCCTAGCGGCCCGATCAGCGCCGGGACGGCTTCGCCGTTCGGGGCCGGCTCAGCTTCGCGATCGCCGCCGGGGGACTGGCCGCGTTAAACATCGCGAGAATGCCGGAGCGGAGGGCCACGGGCAGCGAATGCCAAACGGCGTTGATCCGGGTTAGATCGGGATCGCCAGCGCATTGACTGCTGCGCGTAGCGCTGCGCTCAGTGCCGAAAACCTCGTTTTCTCCGGTAAAAACGGCATCGGTCGGGCCATTTCCAGTGTGGCCGCTAGCCTTTCGCTTGCCCTCCGGGGGAACGCAGATCAATCGTAGCATGAGGCGCGAGAGGGTTCAATTGCGTCGTCTATGCTCGGCCGATTCGCATCCGTCATTGGCCGAAGCCATTGCGGCTCGCGATGAACGGTTGCAACCGCCGCGGCGCCGCACTAGAATTGGGCTAACGGGATTTGCGGCCGCTTGCAGCCACCACTGCTAAAGTGCCATCGCCTCCGTTTGACAAGGTGTTTTCCGCGCGACGAGATGAATGCAGGTTGGTTACGGCCAGATGCGTCGCGGAAAAGTCTCTTGGCAATCAAAAGCGATCAAACTTGACACAAGGGAGCCGCGCCACAGCCGATCCAATTCGGCGTGATGCGGCTTTTTTTTGGCCGCAAGACAACGCGAATCTTGTGAGGCGTGCTGCGGCGTCCGCGTGGATTACCGCTTTAGCTTGCCCCCAATCGGCTGTCGAGTTTGATCGGGTTTTATGACGACAAAACCATCCGCCGCCGCCGCGCTGGATTCGCACACTTCAACCAGTGCTCACCCGCCGCTCGTGGGCGGCGCGAAAACACCATCCGCATCGCCCATCGCTAAAAGCGAGGCTGTCGCAGAGTTGGCCGCTGGCGATGAGCGCTCGCAGGGCCCTGCGCCGAGACTTTCGACGATCGCCGTGCATGGCGGCGAAGACCGCCAGAAATTTGCCCATTCGCTAACCGATCCGATTTTCGCGACGTCGACCTATACGTTTGACGATACGCAATCGGTGATCGATTTCATCGAGCAAAAACAGCCTCGGGAAGAATATGGCCGTTATGGCAATCCGAGCGAGCGATCCGTCGAGCGGAAGTTGGCGGCTCTCGAAGGGGGCGAAGCGGCGCTCGTGTTTTCGACCGGCATGTCGGCGCTCGTCGGTTTGCTGATGGCCAAGCTCAACTCCGGCGACGAAGTGATTTTCTTCGACGAGTGTTATCACCGCAGCCGCGAATTTTGCTCCAAACATCTGGCGCGATTCGGCGTGGTCACCCGGCAGGTGAAGGCCTGCGACTACGACGCGATGGAGGCCGCCATCAATCCGCAAACGCGGTTGCTCATTAGCGAGTCGCCGACGAATCCCCACCTGAGCATCGTCGATCTCGACCGGTTCGCCGATCTTGGCCGGCGGCACGGGGTGGAAACGCTCATCGACGCCACGCTCGGCACGCCTTTCAACATTCGACCGCTGGCGGCCGGCATCGACTATGTGATGCACTCGGCGACAAAATATCTCGGTGGACACAACGATCTCTTGGCGGGCGCCGTGACCGGAACCGCCGAGAAGCTCGAGCCCGTGCGAAAGCTGCGGGGCATCATGGGCGCCATCAACTCGCCGCACAATATCTATCTGTTGAGCAGGGGCCTCAAGACGTTCGAGTTGCGGATGCGCAGGCACAATGAAAATGGCATGGCGGTCGCCCAGTTCTTGGCCGGCCATCCGCGGATCGAGCGGGTCTATTATCCGGGTCTGCCCTCGCATCCCTATTACGAAGTCGCGAAGCGCACCATGCGGGGCTTCGGCGGGCTGGTGACGTTCTTGGTGCGAGACGCCGATTGGCGCGCGACGGCGCGGGTCGTCGACTCGGTAAAAATTCCTCGCATTGGGCCGAGCTTGGGGGGCGTGGAATCGCTGATCGAGCAGCCGCTCGTGATGAGTTATTACGAATGCCCGCCGGCCGATCGGGAGCGGTTTGGCATTTCGGACAACATGATCCGGCTGGCTTGCGGGATTGAGAATCCGGAAGATCTCGTGGCCGATTTGGCGCAGGCGCTCGAGTCATGAAATTTCGCACCCGAGCCATTCACGTCGGCAATCCGCCCGATCCGCAAACGGGCGCCGTGGTGGCGCCGATGCATTTGGCGGCAACATTCGTTCAGCCGGGCGCGGGCTCGTGGGGCGAATTCGACTACTCACGCAGCGGCAACCCGACCCGCAAGGCTTTCGAGACAACGCTCGCCTCGCTCGAAGGAGGCTGCGGCGCCCTGGCGTTTTCCTCGGGCATGGCGGCGATCCACTGCGCGACGATGCTGCTCGAATCGGGCGATCACATTCTCGCCGGCTCGGATATCTACGGTGGCACGTTTCGATTGCTGCACAAAATCTGCAATCGAGCCGGAATCGGGGTGACGCTAGCGCCGGCGACGGACATCGACCAGTTCGCGGCGGCCGTTACGCCGAAAACCAAGCTCCTGTGGATCGAGAGCCCCGGCAACCCGCTGTTGTCGATCACCGATATCGCCGCCTGCGCGGAGCTCGCGCGGCGGCGCGGGATTTTGCTAGGCGTCGACAGCACGTTCGCGACGCCGGTGCTCACGCGACCGCTGGAATTGGGCGCGGATATCGCGATGCATTCGGCGACGAAATATCTGGGCGGCCATAGCGATGTGCTTGGCGGCGCCTTGGTCGTGCGCGACGCCGAACTGCTGAAGAAGCTGTACTTCATTCAAAATGCGACGGGCGCCGTGATGTCGCCTTTGGAAGCATTTTTGTGCACGCGGGGTTTGAAAACGCTGGAATTGCGAGTGCTTGAGCAATGCCGAACCGCCGCGAGGATCGCCGAGTTTCTATCGGCCGATCGCCGCGTTCGCCGGGTGCTCTATCCTGGGCTAAAGGGGCATCTTGGACACAAGGTGGCGGCCAAGCAAATGCAGGGAGGCTTCGGCGCGATGGTGTCGTTCGAAGTGAATGGTGATTTCGCGGCCGCCAAGCGCGTGGCCGAGAGCACACGGCTGTTCCAATTAGCCGTCAGCTTGGGCGCCGTCGAATCGCTCATCGAGCAGCCCGCCGCCATGTCCCACGCCAGCTACGACTCCGCGGCCCGGCTCTCCTTCGGCATCACGGACGGGCTGGTGCGAATTTCCGTGGGACTCGAAGCATTTGAGGATCTCAAAGACGATCTGGAACAGGCGCTAGCTATTGGCATCGCCGTACCGCCGCCAGGCGCTTAATCATCGGTAGTTCTTCCTTGCTGACGCCGAATATGCAGCCACGCCGCCCACCGAGGCTTCGGCGAAGCGCCTTGAGCCCCAGCCACCATTCCCACACCTCCGTCCGCTACCCTGCCAATCCGGCTACCCGGCTTGATTTCTGCACGCGCGTTATATTGAACGCTCCTGCAAAATGCCTTATACTGCTGGGCTAGCATGACCGCAAAGTGTCGTGCCGCAACGCAATCAATACACAGTCTGAAGTTATTTGCTGGAGCTATTCGATCATGACGATGGATAAGAGTTTGCGCGTTCGCAAGGGTATGACGCGAGCCCGCGGCGTGCTGAATCGGGCCGAGCGGATCACCCGGCTAAAGGAATCGGACCGTTGGTCCGATGAGACCAGCGCCCTCGGTCTGCCGAAAGTCCGCGTGTTTAAGCTGGCGATGAAGAAGAAGAAAAAGAAGAAGGAAGAGGAAGGCGCCGAGGGAGACGCCGCCGCGGCGAAGCCTGCCGCCAAACCGGCTGGAAAGGGCAAATAGCCCATTGCACGATTTTCGGCCGCCCCGGGCGATGGATCGCACAATCGCGGCCTCCTCTTCTCGGGCTCCTCGTCATGCGATTCCATCTCGAATACGGCCGCACGGGGCTCGATATCGATCTGCCGACCGAGCGGGTCACGCGAAAGCTGGCGTATAAAGACGCCATTCCGCTGGCCGATCCGCGCGGCGACTTGCGGCGGGTTCTCGAAAAACCCACTGCCGCGCCGCCGCTCGCCGAACTGGCCAAGGGGCGCAAGAGCGCGTGTGTCGTCATTTGCGACATCACGCGGCCTGTTCCCAATCAAATGATTCTCCAGCCGGTGCTCGAAACGCTCGAGCAGTCGGGTATTCCCCGAGCCGCGATCGCGATCCTGATCGCCACCGGTCTGCACCGTCCGAACGAAGGCGCCGAGCTCGTCGAGTTAGTCGGTCATGAAATCGCGGTTAATTACCGCTGCGTCAATCATCATGGCACGATCCTCAATGAGCATGTCTACCTGGGGGACAGCCCTCGCGGCGTGCCAATCTGGATCGACCGCAACTATGTCGAAGCCGACCTGAAAATCACTACAGGCCTGATCGAGCCGCATTTGATGGCCGGTTTTTCCGGCGGGCGCAAGCTAATCTGCCCCGGCATCGCGGCCCTGGAAACCGTAAAAGTCTGGCACGGGCCCGATTTTCTTGAGCACCCCAAGGCCGACTGCGGCATCTTGGACGGCAATCCGGTCCACGAAGAGAACACCTGGATCGGCCGCCACACGGGCTGCGATTTCATCGTCAACGTCGTGATCGATTCCGAACGCCGGCCGCTCAAGTGGGTCGCCGGTGACATGGAGGCGGCGTTTTTGGAGGGAGTCGAATTTGTCCGCGGCGTGGTGGTCGACACCGTGCCCGAGCCGGTCGACGTGGTCGTGACCAGTTCCGCCGGCTACCCGCTCGACACGACGTTTTATCAGGCCGTAAAGGGTCTGACCGGCGCGCTGCCGATCGTCAAGCAAGGGGGCACGATCATTTTGGCCGCAAGCCTGTCGGAAGGGATCGGCAGTCCCGAGTTTCAAAGCTTGTTCACCGACAATTCAAGCCTCGACTTGTTCGTCGAGCGGATCTTGGGCAAGGACTATTTTGTGATGGACCAGTGGCAGCTTGAAGAGCTGGCCAAGGTGCGCCGCAAGGTCCGAGTTAAGGTCGTCAGCGACGGCCTGCCCCGCGAGACGATCGATCGGCTGTTCGTCGAGAGCGCCGCCAGCGTCGAGCAAGCCGTGGCCGAAAGCCTCGCCGAATACGGACCCAACGCCACGCTAGCCGTCATCCCCAAGGGGCCGTATGTCTTGGCCCAGGTGGCGAATTGATGAGGAATGACGAATGACGAAATACCCAATGTCTAATCAATGACTAATGCTTAATTGACGAATGACGAAGGTCTGATGTCGAATCTTCGAGCACGTTTGTGATGTCGAGAAAATTAGTCGACCTAAGCATTACTGCAAAAACGTGATCTCAGTCCTTCGTCATTCGAGCTTCGTCATTCGTCATTGATTAGACATTCGTCATTAGTCATTTGCCCCCCATGTTCGGCCTTCTGAATCTCAATAAGCCCGTCGGGTTGTCGTCGGCAGCCGTGCTCGGGCGGATCAAACATCTTGTCAAGCCGGCGAAGATCGGACATGCTGGCACCCTCGATCCGATCGCCTCGGGAGTCCTGATTGCATGCCTTGGCCCGGCGACGCGATTGGTCGAATATGTGCAGCGGATGCCGAAGCGCTATCGCGGCGTATTCTTGCTCGGACGTTCGAGCGAGTCGGAGGACATCGAGCGCGAGATCACCGAGCTGATCGATCCGCCGATCCCAACGCTCGACGAGATACAGCACGCCGCCGCGGCCATGATCGGCGAGATTCAGCAGCGGCCACCGATCTTTTCGGCGATCAAAGTCGCCGGCCGTCGAGCGTACGAGCTGGCGAGAAAGGGCCGCGACGTCGAATTGCAGTCGCGGGCCATCACGGTGCATAAGCTATGGATCGAGAGCTACGATTATCCGGAACTGACGCTCCAGATCGCATGCAGTTCGGGCACGTACGTGCGGTCGATCGGTCGCGACCTTGCCGAGTCGCTGGGAACCGCGGCAGTGATGTCGGCTCTGCAGCGCACGGCGATCGGGCCATTCCATGTGGCGGACGCCTGCGATCCGCGGACGCTAAACGCCGAGACATTGCCGAGTCGCATCCTTTCGCCCCGCGCGGCGCTCGACTCGCTGCCGACGCTCGCGCTAAGTGATGTGGAGGTCGAACTCGTCATCCACGGTTTGCCGTTCGGATCGCCTTTCGGAACGAACGACAGCGCACAACTTGCGGCCATCGACGCCCAAGGCGAGTTAGTGTCGATTCTCTACGCGCGGCGGGAAGGCCAACTGTGGCCGCTGCTGAACTTTCGCAAAGCGGGTGCGTGAGGCTAGACGCCAGCGCTCCGATTCGAGAAGTCCGGAGCCCCAACGGGGCGCAACAAATCAGCCAGGGCAACGCCCTGGGTTGAAAAACGACGTGCGTTTAAGCCCTGACAGGGCGTCACAACCGCGACAATTGTTTCGCCCCCTTCAGGGCTTTGCACTGGTGGAGGCGCCTCAGCCCAGGGCGTTGCCCTGGGCTTTCGTGTGGCTGCCCCTTCGGGGCGTAAGCTCGCGCGCTTGCGCCTGAAACGCGAAATAACCTACCACAATCCTCGTCAATACGCCTCCTTCGCCTTCACGCCACTCTTGTTCTGCTTATAGAAATTCTGCAGCTTGTCGTTGTTGAAGTCTTGCAACGAGTTGTTGCCCCGTTGCAGATTGTCGAGCAGGCCATTGTCGCCCCGGCGATTCTCGCCTTGCTGGGGCTTTTCCATCTGATTGTCGGTTTGTTCGGACTGCTTGGCCGGAGCCGGCGGCGATGCGGCCGGTTCCGGTGGGCCAAGCTCGGTCTTGCCGCGGAAGAACGCATAACGCCCGCTGTCCGCTTGGGCGATCACCGTGCTCGCGCCGCGCACCCCTTGGGCCACGAACACGCCGCGGAGATCCGTTTCGCCGGACACGAAGTCCTCGTTCCGGCTGCCGATCACCTTGGCCTGGACGTCCGAGATGTAGGTGTCCTTGAGCACGTTCTTCACCGTGACGCGCACCTGCCCGGCCGAGGCGTCTTCTTGCACTTCGACTGACAGCGGGCTGAGCAGCACCAGCCCGCTGGCATATAGATCGCCGCCGCGGCAGACGATCAGATAGGCGCCTTCTTCCTTGATCGGCAGCGCGATCTTGTGCGTGCGGTCGCGGAAATCCTTCCCATCGCCGAGCTCGAGCTTGCTCTCGAAGAACGGTCGAATCCCCGCCAGATTGATCTGCGTGATCCCGGCCAGATTACGCTTCAGCAGGCCGAACTTCATCAGGTCGATTCGGTACAGTTTCACGTCGGCGGTGGCGACATTGCGGAATTTGAGTTCCACCTCGGCAGCGTCAGCCGGGCGGATCACCGTCACTTCGGGCAATGTGATTTCCTTGCGCGTGAAATAGGCGATGGCCTCCTTCGCGTCGGCGAACCGATCGGCGACTCGCGTATATTCGACGATCGCCTCGGCCGCCTTCCCCAGGCTGTGGTACACCTGGCCCATGATGTAGATCGCTTCCCATTTGTTGGGGCTTTCGGTCTCGCGGCCCGATAATTTATCGATCCGCTTGGCCTCGGCCACCTTCTTGGCCATCGTCAGGGCCTGCTCATGCTCCCCCAAGGCGAAATGACCGTAGGCCACGATGTACCAGAAACTATCGAGATAATCGCTCTTGGGATACCGGGCGGCGAATTTGGTCGCCCGGGCGATCACTTCCTTGTACGACTTAAGTTCCAACAGGGCATTGGCTAGCGAGAACGAGGCCTGATCGGCGGCCGGGTCGTCGGGGTAATCGGACAGAAAATTATCGAGCATAGCGACGGCCTGCCCGATCAGATCGACCTTGTTGATCTTCTTCTCGCGGAGTTTTGGGTCATCGGCCGCCTTGGGCGCCATGCCATAGACCCGCTGCGAGAGGGCGAACGTCGCCGCCACCACATACGGCTCGGGGGGATATTCGGCCAGCAGCCGGTTCATGAACGCGATGCTCCGCAGAAATTCACCCTGCGATTCCAAGAACCCGCCGACGGCCGCTTCGCGCAGAAAACTGCTCTCGGCCGTGGCGCGGAAGACCAGGTAGCTCCGCTCGTACTC
Organism: Pirellulales bacterium; assembly: GCA_038210495.1. Lineage (GTDB taxonomy): Bacteria > Planctomycetota > Planctomycetia > Pirellulales > DATAWG01 > JBBQWR01. Next base: position 32,406 of record JBBQWR010000007.1, on the reverse strand, counting down.
GCCCATCTCGTGATAAGCGGTCGCCACCTTGACGATTTTCTCGAACGGGAATTCGAGCTCCGGCCACTTCTCCTTGATGATCTCGAAGTAATGCACGACCTGCGCCGGCGGGCCGGTTTGCAAGTGGATGTCCAAGAGCATCCGGGCCGTTTCCTTGTACACCTCCGGCTGGATGTTCCACTTGGCCATTAGCTCGGTGAGATGCTCTCCGGCCGCTTTGTAATCCGCCTTCTCGAAGTATCGCTTGCCCAGCTCATACAATTCCTGCGGCGTGAGGCGATAGGCGTCGGCGCTCTTGGCGTTGAGGGCCAGCACGGTCAGTTTTGTCGCGGCGGCCACGACCATCTTGTCGAGCCGATAGGCGTCGCGGACCACGGTGGGCGCCGCGCGATATTGGCCCGGCAGATAGCCGTGGACGTCGAAGTGAATCCGGCTCGATGTCGTCGACGACCGGAGATAGAAGGTGATCGCGCCGGCGCCGAGCTCGAACCGCTCGAAATTGCCGCTGATCGAGTTTTCGATCACGGTTACTCCGCTGGGCAGGGGCTCGGTAACGACCCAGTATTCTTCTCGCATCGTCGGTTCGTACGGGCGATCGATCTGGAGTTCGACATGTCCCCGCTTGCCGACGGCCAGTTGCGTGAGCGGATTGCGGAACGACGTGTACGAGCCTTGCAGGACGCCGAATCCACGAGGAATTTCCTTGCCGTCGAGCTCGATCGGGGCCGGCTCATAGTACCGGTTGACGACGACTCCTTGCATCGTGCCCTTCAGTTTGTCGGCATCCACGAAGCCGCTCAGAATCGCTTGGAACGTATATCGGCCGCGGCCGATGAGCCCGAAGTGAATCCGCTGCTTGCCGGCGACTAGCGCGTGGGCGGGCACATCGACGACCAGACCGCCCGAATTCTTGTCGATGTCAAGCGTCTTCACTTCCACGTCGTTGACCGTGACGGTCAGCTTGTAATGCTCGTCGTCGAACTGGGTCTTGGCGAACCAGCGGGCGAGCGCGAGCGTGGCCGGCCCGGTGGCTTTGTCGGGCGACCAGCGATGGCCCGTGCGATGGGTCATCAGCCAATCGACTTGCAGTTTGAGCTTGGGGCTATCGGCCAGCACTTGTTCCAGCGCCAGCGCATAGAGAGACCGAATCTCGGCCGACGATCGGCTCCAAGCGAGCGAGCCGAGCTTGCCCGTGGCGTCTTCGTCATCCAAATTCCGCTGATCGAGCAGTTTCAAAAGATCCTCGGCCATCGGCTGGTGGTCCATCTCCGCTAGCGCCAGCGAGAGATACACGAGCGCGGCGGTCGTGAGCGCCGGGCGATTGCGATACAGCCGATTGGCCAGCGTGAAGTCACCGCGCCCCGCCGCGGCCAGGGCGTGCAAGAGCACGGCCTTGGTTTCGTAGTCGGTCTCGGCAGTGGTCGCGATTTGGCTTTGCAGGAACGTCAGCCCCTTCTCGAACTGCTCGCCGGGCAGTTTGTAGCCGGCCGATTTGGCCAGCGAAAGCGCCCAAATCACGCGGGCCGTCCCCAGGCGATGACCTTGAGCGGCCTGTGCTTGAAGGCCTTGGCCGCCCCAACTCCAACTGCCATCGTCCAGTTGCGATGAGACAAGCAGGCTGATTGCCGAGCGGACCCGATCGTCGAGCAACCGGGCTTGCGGGTTGCCAGCGTCGCGGGTCGTATTGATCAGCTTTTGCAGAGCCAGCGCGGCCATCAGATCGCTGGCCGGCGAATCCAGCGCCGAGGCAGACCGGAGCACATCAATCTCACAGGTTGGCGCGGTTCCAAACAGCACGTCCAAGAGGCTCTGCTGAATCGTCGGCCCGACGAGAATCTGGAGGCTTGGGGCCGCCAGCGGCATGTCCTTGGGCGCCTCGACCCACACGGTGGTGTCGGAGGACGCGGCGCCGCCGGCCGTCGCGTAGACCGACATGCCGTAAGGATGAATCGGCACGACGCGGCGAACCACGTCGCGCTCGGCGCCCGAGGAGACCGATAACTCTATCGTCACCTGGCTGTCGTCGGCCGGGTTGTCCTCTTTCTTGGCGTCGACCTTCTTCTCGGCCTTGTCATCCGCGGTCGGGCGGCGAACGGCGAGCGGGAACGTCAACTCGGACAACCCTGTGGCCGTGACGTCGATCGTCTTTTTCTCCTCGGTCGACTTGCCGCCCATCGTCGTCTTGAGCGTGACCTCGATCTGACCCTTGTCCAACAGGCCGTTGTGGATCGTCGCGAGAATCTGGGCGTCGTCGCCGTCGGTGAACGCCGTCGGCAGTTTCAATTCGCCGAACAGGTCCTTTTTCACTACCAGATCCAATTCCCCTTCGCCGGCCAGCGTATCGGCCGTGATTCCCTTGGCCGATAGCTTCCAGGCCGTCGATTGATCGGGCATCGAGATCGTGACGCTCGCCCGGCCTTTGTCGTCGGTGACAATCGCCGGATTCCAATAAGCCGTTTCGACCAACCCGCGCTGCGGCGTGACGAGCGCCTTATTGGCGATCGCCGTTTGCAATTCCGCGACACGTTTGGCGGCCAATTCCTTGCGACCGCCGTCTCCAAGCGCCCAGTTGGCGCCGAACGACCAATTCCGCTGGCTACCGTCTTGAGCAACGACGGCGTAGTTGTCGCTCAAATCGCCGCCATTCAACGCATATTCCAATTCGCCACTCGTTCGGCCAAGCTGCGGGGGCATGTCGAACAGTCGATTCATATGCGGGACGGCCCCAAGTTGAGGCGTCCGGCCAATTGGCGTCGAAGCTGCTGGCCTATTTGAATTTGCTGCCCATCCACCGGCAGAAGCCCCGCCTCCGACGCCGCCGCTTGGATCGACTTGAAGTTGACTATAACGCATGCGATCCCGCGTCAACGTCCGCCCCTGAGCGTGAGTTGGATATTGAATTCCGGGCTTAACCGGAAAGGGAATCGCCGCCTGATCCGTGTAAGCGACGGCCGCGGTAGTTCGATCTTCATTGGCGGCCGCCTCGCCAGAGTTATGTTGGTCGCCAGTCCATCCATAGGCGTGAACCCCGTCTAAAGCTAAGTCAACATTGCCAAGGCCGCCAGAGCCTGCGATCCCGCCGGCTTGAATCCCGGTGCTTCCGTCCGTAAAGAGAGCGCCGGCTTGTGCTCTCGGCTGTTCCGAGCCCAGCAACTGTTCTGCTGCTTCCTCTTGAATGACGAGCGCGGGAGTTGCATCGGATTGGTTCGCCGCCTGTTGTTGCGCCTGCAGTAATAGGCGCGTGCGCACTGCCGTGCTCTCCGCCTCCTCCTTCGCAATCTCTTGCCGCTGGACCTCCGAAAGCAAATGCCGATCGATCGGATGCGTTGCGGGGAAATAGCCAAATACGACACTGGTCGAAGTGTGAAGCGCCGATTGCCGGGGCACGCCTTTGAAAAATTCATCGATCGCCGGCACGTTCGGCGGGAACATATTCAAGAGCGCCTGTTCGACCATCCCAAGGCTGACCTCGGCCGCGACCGGCTTGCCTTGCGGATCGGTGGCGACGATGACCAGTTCCACCTCTTCGCCCGGCCGAATGGCGCCCTTCGCCCCCTCCTTCCGCTTGGTTTCAAGCTTCAGCGTAAGTTGCCGCTCGACGCTGAACGGACTCGAAGCCTCATGAAATCGCTTCGCCGGCGCCTTCGCCACCTTAAGCGGACTCTCCGGTAACTTAACTGCATCGTTTCCGCCTGCCTTCTTCTCCCTAGTCCCATCACCTGCCCCTAGCCCCTTTTCCAGTCGCCCGGCGTCGGTCATGACCGCGACCGTGAGATCAAAATTCGGCGCGAGCTTGGCCGACATGGGAATCGCCAGCTTGTTCGCCCCGGTCTCCAGTTGCACGAGCCGATAATCGAGCACTCGCGCGCCTTGGAACGTGACCAGCGCCAGGGCCGGCTTCTCGCGCCAGTGCAGTTGCACGTCGGCCGCGTCACCGACTTTGTACGTGTGCCGATCGGCCAAGATGCGCAGCCGCACGCTGTCGTTCTCATCGGAAATCTTGATCCGATACTGGCCGACCACCGGGTTCTTGAACCGATCGATGCCTTCGGCTCGCAAGATATATTCGGCGCCCTTTTCGAGCTTGAGCGTCTTACGCGCCGTTCCGTCCTTGGCGTCGGTCGCCACTTCAAACGTATCGACCTGCTTCTCGCCGACCTTGCCATCTACGACCGTCCGCTCAAGCACATTGAGCGTGAGTTTTTGAGCGAGTGGCTTGTTCTCCGCGTCCATCGCCTTGAGCGTCACCTCGAACGTTTCGCCGGCCACATACACCGGCCGGACTGTGCTCATGCTGATCGCGAACCCTTGCGTCGCCAGGAAGAAATTCTGCACGGTCGTCAGATTCCGCTCGGCCAGCGTGACGACCAGCGGTAGCGTCTGCGTCTCGCGGAAGTCGCGGGTCGGCAGCTTGAAATGCACCTCTCCCTTGTCGTCGGTCTTGGCGCTATTCACGCGGCCGTCGGCCAGCTTATAGGTCACTTCGCGGTCGGCGAGCGGCGCCCCGTAGTAGAACGCGGCCCGAATCGTCCCTTCGATCTCTTCCCCCCGATAGAACACGTGGCGATCGATATCGACCGACAGCCGCACCGGGTCGATCTGATACTCGTGCACCGTGAACCCGCCCGCGTGGCTGTGCCCCTCGTCATCGTGGACCACCACGCGATACGGCCCCACGGGACTGGTCGCCGGGAGCGTAAAATACATGTGCAGACTCCCGACGTCCGACAGCTTGGTCTCTTCCTGCCAGATCAGCCGGCTGCGCGGATCGTAGACCTCGACGGTCTCCTTCTTCCCCTTTTCGACCGTGTAGTTGTCGTCCACCGCCCGCCGCAGAATGCCGCGAACATGCACAATCTGCCCGGCTCGATAGGCGGGCCGATCGGTGTAGATGTAACCCTTGTCGACGAGCCCTTGAGCGACGCCAACCCCCTGTAGACTAACGACATTCGACGCCACGCCCCCGTCGGCCAGCGCGAAGACCCGCACGTCGCCGGCTCCCTTGAGCTCCTTGAACGACTGCTTGAGCACGCCATCGGCGCCGCAGGCGACTTCGCCAAACACCTGCTGGCCATTGGAGAGTAAGAGTTTTACGCCCGGCCAGGGTTTTCCGGTCCGCATGTTTTCGGCGAACACGAACAGCTCATCGCGCGAGCTTTTGACGATCAGGTCCAGGTCACTTTGCAATACTAGCGTTGTGGCTTCGAGCGTCTTGCTGCTCACCGTGACGGCCCAGGCGCCAGAGGGCGTCAGCTTGCCGGCGTCTTTGGCGTCGGCGTTGGCCGCATCCTTGGCTATGTCTTTGAACAGCGGTAGCTCGATCTCGTTCTCGACCTGCTGATACTCATTGTATTTGGGGATCTTGAATTCGAACGTTTTGTCCGGATCGATCAGGGCGATGTCGAGTCCCTCGACCCCTTGGACGACGTGCATCTTGCGGAAATAGGTTTCAAGATCGACCTTGTAGGCCCGGACGGTGACCGACTCGATGTTGCGGCTGGTGAGCTTAATCTTGGGAGTCTCGTCGCTGCGAAATACCCGCTCGGTGACGATCGCCATGCTCTTGGCCGTGAGCCGGTTGATGGCCATTTGGGCCAGATTTTGGCAATTGCCCGGCTGGACCTTTTTGTATTCCTGGAGCGCCTCTTCCAGCTTGCCGAGCTTGCCTTCGAGCGTCGCGGCGATCATGAGTTGGCCGCGCTGGGCCGGCTCAGTGCCCGGATATTTTGACGCCAGCCGACGCCAGTCGCTGTTCGCCTCGGGAAATCTTTCCTGCTGGTAGTTCATCCAGCCGAACAGATAAAGAATCTGCGGATCGCGGGGATCGAGCGGATATTTGGCGAGAAAATCGTTCCACAGCTTGCGGGCTTCGTCGTATTGCTTCGCCTGGGCCTTGTCGTCGGCCATCAGGTATTCCGTGTTGACGATCTCGCGCTGCACGTCGCTCCAAGCGTGATGCGAGGGATGCTTGGTCAGATAATCGCGCCAAGCCTCGAGCGCGGCGGTGAACTTTCGCTGGAGTTGGTACGAACGGCCGAGCAGATTCCGGGCGTCGGCCACTTCCTCGCGATCGGCGTAACGCTTGTCGGCCAGGAACCGAATCAACGACTTGACCGCGTCTTCGTACCGGCCGCGGGCGATGTAGCTATTGGCGATGAGCAGATGGGCCTGCGACGCGAGCTTGTGATCCGGATAATTTTTAATAAACGATTCGAGCGTGCTTATGCCGAGGCTGAGTTCTTCATCGGTCTGGGGATTCGGTAGGTTGTAAGTAAACGCCAAGCGATATGCGGCCTCGGGAATTCGCTCGGACTTCGAATCGGCATGCGCGGCAAGCAGATCTTGCCAAGTGCGGCGAGCCTCTTGCTGTTGGCTCTGCGCTAGCTGAACCTCGCCCAAGCGGAATCGGGCCTCGATCACGGCCGGCAGGCCGGGATGGTCCTTGATGAACTGGCTAAATCGCTTAGCCGCCTCGGGCAGTTGATTGAGCAATTGATAGCTGCGGGCCGTCTGCAGTTCGATCTCGGCCCGGCGATCGTTCTGCGGGCCGACCTCCAAGGCCTTCAGATAGAACTCAAGCGCTTTTTGGTAATCCGGCTTGTGCTGGATTTCGTCCTTCGGCTTGAAATAGGCGTCGGCGAATTCCAGATACAGGTCGGCGATCTCCTGCTTGCGGGCCGACGAGAGCAGATACTCGACCTCCGTGCGGTAGATGAGCTCGGCCGCGCGAAAATCACCCTTGCGAGCCAGCGACACGGCTTTGCCGAATCGAGCGCGGCGAGCCCAGGGGCTGCCTGGAAATTCCTTTTCCATCGCGGTGAACTGCTTGACGGCCGCGTCGTACTGGCCATCCAGATGCAGGGCCCGGCCCTTGAGATAGGCCAGATAGTCCCAGGGGGCATCTTTCGCTTTGGCGTCTTTGCGAGCGGCATCGATGGCCGCAATCGCGTCGGCGTATTTGTGATCCGCCAGCAGTTCGCTGATTTTCGTCGGCACATGCGGCACGGCGAACAGGCCGCCGTCGGCCGCCGCGGCCGGCTTTTTTGTCTCGGGCGGAGCCGGAGCCTCTTTCGCGTCTGCGCCGACCAATCGCAACGTCACGCCGAGGCCGACGGTGATCGAAAGAACGGCCGCCGCTACCGAGAACATGCGTTTCATCTTTAGCTCCGAAATTGTGAAATGAGCCGCGACCGCGCTGATTTACCAGTTCATTGGCCGGGTCGCCCGCCGCGATCGGGCGCGCAATAATCCCCGGCTGCTATATTAGACGCTTTGACACGGTGAAAAGTTTGCGATTATTGTAACAAGCCGGTAACCGTCGCGCAGAATGTTGCGATCCGGTTGAGCGCGTCGTGAGAGACGCGGCTAATTTTTAATCTCGCCACCCGCCACCCGCCACGATGCTACTTGCTCCACTCGGCCGCAGTCCGCTCAGCGTCTCCCGCATTGCCTTCGGCTGCTGGCAGATGATCTTGCAGGACGACATCAATTGGGGCGGCCAAACAGAAGCGGACTGCCTGCGAACCATTGAAGCCGCGATCGACGCGGGAATCAACTTTTTCGACACGGCCGAGGCCTACGGCGCCGGCCAATCGGAAGAGCTGCTCGGTAAAGCGCTGGCGGGGCGGCGCGAGCAATACATCGTCGCCACGAAGATCAATCCCGACCATCTGGCCGGTGGCGGTGTCGCGGCGGCGTGCGAGGCCAGCCTGCGCCGCTTGAATACCGACTATGTCGATCTATATCAAATTCACTGGCCCAATCATGCCGTGCCGGTCGACGACGTGCTACGTCAGATGGACCGGCTCGCGGATGCCGGGAAGGTCCGCGTCTTCGGCGTGAGCAATTATGGCCCGCTCGATTTGAGCGATCTGCTCGCGGCGGGGCGCTGTGAATCGAATCAGCTGCCTTTCAATCTGCTGTATCGCAGTATCGAGTTCTCCGAGTTGGAACTGTGCCGGCGCCACGAGATCGGCGTGCTGTGCTACTCGCCGCTCTGCCAAGGCTTGCTCACCGGAAAATTCCGCACCGCCGACGAAGTACCCGAGGGTCGCACACGGAGCCGGCACTTTGCCCCGACGCGGCCCCGCTCGCGACATGGTTTCGCCGGCGCAGAGAGCGAAACATTCGCGGCGATCGATCGCATCCGTGCGATTGCGGGTAGAATCGAACAGCCGATGGCGGCGGTGGCCCTGGCGTGGTGCTTGCAGCAACCGGGAGTCACGGCGGTGATCGCTGGAGCGCATAGCCCGGAGCAGGTCGCCAAGAATGCCGCTGCGGGTGCGTTGATTTTGGATGGCGACGCGATCGTGGAACTCAATGCGGTGACTGAGCCGTTGAAACAATTGTTAGGCCATAATTCCGATATGTGGGGCAGCCCGACCGAAGGCCGTTGGCGGTGAGGCGTAAGTCAGGCACTGTGTGACTGACATGCGTGGGTTAAATCGACCTGATGGCAGACATATAGGTTGCTCCCCTCGTCAGGCACAGAGTGCCTGATCTACAAATTTTCTCCATGTTCAATACTGCTACCATTACCCTTGGCCAAATCGCTCATGCTCGCAGCGGCGACAAGGGCAACCACGCGAACATCGGCGTCGTAGCGTACACGCCGGCCGGGTTTGCCTACCTGCAGCGCGAGCTGACATCCGAGAGAGTCGCCGAATACTTTTGCGGGCTCGGCGGCGATCGAGTCGAGCGATTCGAGCTGCCGAAAATTTGGGCGCTGAATTTCGTGCTCTACAACGCACTCGGCGGCGGCGCCAGTCAGTCGCTACGCATCGACACGCAAGGCAAGCTGCTCGGCACGGCCATTTTGGACCTGAAGCTACCCGCGCCGGACGGAAATAGTGGGGAGACGGGAGTCGGGAGTCGGGAGTGAGACAAGCCGGCTTCGCCGGCCCGACGCCGCAAGTTATGCTGTCTCCAATCTTGGCGCCGCAGAGGCTGCTTCAACTCCCGTCTCCCGACTCCCGACTTTTTGCCAGAGGCAAAACCATGACTAAGCCGCTGGTGAAGATTCACGTTCACGAGCATACGGGTACGATCATCTTGAATCGCCCGGAGAAGCGGAACGCCCTGTCGAGGGCCATGCTGGCCGAGCTCGATCAGGCTCTCGGCGATTTGCACGGCGAGCGGCGCGTTCGGGCGGTGGTTCTTACTGGATCGGGGCCAGCCTTCTGCGCCGGGATGGATTTGGCGGAAATGCAGGCCGCTAGTATGCAAACGGACGCGCAGGCCCGTTGGCATGAAGACTCGGTCGCCTATCGAGATTTGCTCGAGCGAATGCTCCAGTTTCCCAAACCGCTGATCGCTGCCGTCGGTGGCGCGGCGCTGGCCGGAGGGGCCGGGCTGGCGCTGGCCTGCGACATCGTGATCGCCAGCGACGACGCGACATTTGGGCTGCCGGAACCGCGCCGCGGGTTGGTGGCCGGCATGGTCGCGCCGCTGCTGACTTTTCGGATCGGCGCCGGCCGGGCGGCCTATCTATTGCTGACCGCACAGATCGCGTCCGCAGGCCAGGCCTACCAGTGGGGCATCTTTCACGAGGTGGTGCCCGGCAATCATCTTTGGCCCCGCGCGACGGAACTGGCGGGCTACTGTGCCGCTTGTGCCCCCGAGGCCTTGCTGATGACCAAACGCATGCTCAACGAAACGCTCGGCGAGCAGTTGCCGACGATGCTCACCGCCGGGGCCGCGATCAGCGCCACGGCCCGAACCACCGAAGCGGCCGCCGAAGGTTTGGCCGCCTTTCTGGAAAAACGCGAACCGAAATGGCAGTGAGCAGGCGGCGCTAGTGATCCGCCAAGTTTCAATTGAAGGGTGGCCAAGGCTGGAGGCGCTTCGCCGAAGCCCCGGTTATTGGACGACAGAATCAGTTGCGACGCTCCGGGGCATCCGTTTGGTCCAGTCCCGGCCATCCGTCGGCGCGAGCCCTGCTTCGGCCAGCGTCGGGAAAACGATATTGTACCGTGCTAGCACGGCGGGCAAGACGAGTCCGATCGCTCGCGCTTCTCGAAGTGGCATCCGCGCCTCAAAAACATTCCATCCGCCGGCATCCGTGAGCGAAACCATCGTCCACCTCCTGGGTTGAAAGGGCGATTCTCAGATCGGCCAATACCAGGATTATAGCGGGACATATACTTTTGTCCACTATTTGAGGGCGCAATAAGATTATGGAACGTTAGCGATCATGCAAGCGAAGGGGCGCGAGGCCTCCTTCAGATGCGCCGTAAAAGTATAGGCGGAAGTAGGCTGACGATGAAACCGGGATTCGAGCAGGAACTAACCGCCGAAGCATGGAAAATTGTGGCGTCGTGCTTGATGACTCGCTTATAATAGCGATGCCGGTTCGCCAGATGCCGCAAAATTGGCGCTCCGAACCCGCAATTTAGCTCACCAAAGCTTGTGTCTCTTCGGGAGACGTCATGGGCGGAAGCGCTGTCGGTCGACATTTTCCCAATGAGTCGACTTGGCCATCCAAGCTGCCGCGGAGTTCTCGTCCGAGCGGCCGCCGGCGCAATCTGTTTGCCGCACCAGCCGCTGCCTTGTCGGTTCACCGCGTGTCGCCCGGCGCTCGCCGAAGATGTTCGCGGATTTCCAACGCACGTTGCCCATCGGGATGTTCGATCCATGATCCAATCCTCGACGACTGTCGATAGCCTTCAGTCGCCCCAGCTGAAGGAATCGCTCCGCACGGCGCCTCCTCGATCGATCAAGCCGGTCACGCACATCACCGACGCCACGGTTCGGTTTTGCGGCGACTCGGGGGACGGAATGCAGTTGGCCGGCACGCAGTTGACCAACACCTCGGCCCTGGTCGGCAACGATGTCGCGACGTTTCCCGATTTCCCGGCCGAGATTCGCGCGCCGCGTGGCACGAAGGCCGGCGTGAGCGGCTTTCAGATCCACTTCGCCAGTCAAGAAATCTTCACGCCCGGCGACCAAGTCGACGCGCTGGTCGCCATGAACCCGGCCGCGTTGGTGACGAATCTCGGCGACTTGGTGAAAGGCGGCATCCTGATCGTCAACGGCGACGCGTTCGACGAGAAGGACCTCAAGCAGGCCGGCTACCAGACCAATCCGCTCGACGATGGCTCGCTCGACGGTTATCGGCTGTTCCCGGTCGAGATGACGAAGATCACGCGACTGGCCGTCGGTGAGCTTGGACTGGGGATGAAAGAAAGCGACCGTTGCCGCAATTTTTTCGCGATGGGGTTGGTGTTTTGGCTCTACGATCGCCCGCTCGATCCGACACTGCGATACATCGACGACAAATTCGCCAAGTCGCAGCAGGTGGCCGAGGCCAATCGCCGGGCTCTCTATGCCGGTTACAACTATGGCGAGACGACCGAGGCCTTCGGCGATCACTATGCCGTCGCCAAGGCGAAGCTTCCGCCGGGCACATACCGCAACATCACGGGCAATCAAGCGCTGGCTTGGGGCCTGATGGTCGCGGCCGAGCGGAGCCAATGCGAGCTGTTTTTTGGCTCCTATCCGATCACGCCCGCCAGCGACATATTGCACGAGCTCACGCGGTACAAGAATTTCGGCGTGCGGACATTTCAGGCGGAGGACGAGATCGCGGCGATCACGGCTTGCGTTGGCGCGTCGTTCGGCGGAGCGATGGCCGTCACGACATCGAGCGGCCCAGGGATCGCGCTCAAGCAGGAGGGAATCGGCTTGGCGGTGATGACCGAACTGCCCATGATTATCGTCAACGTGCAGCGCGGCGGGCCAAGCACCGGACTGCCGACGAAGACCGAACAGGCCGACCTGCTACAGGCAATTTTTGGACGCAACGGCGAATGCCCGCTGCCCGTGCTGGCCGCTCAAGGACCCGCGGATTGTTTTGAAATCGTGCAAGAGGCGTGGCAGATCGCGGTGCGATATATGACGCCGGTGATGGTCCTGAGCGACGGTTATATAGCGAACGGGTCCGAGCCGTGGCGCATTCCGGATGTGAAAGCCCTGCCGCCGATCGAGTCGCCGCATCCGCCGGCCGCGATCGATGGCGATGCGTTCATGCCCTATACTCGCGACGGGCGGTTGGCCCGGCCCTGGGCGCTGCCGGGAACGCCGGGCCTGATGCACCGAATCGGTGGGCTGGAGAAACAGGACATCACCGGGAGCGTGAATTACGAGCCGGCCAACCACGAGCATATGGTGCATCTGCGGGCCGATAAGATCGCGGGGGTTGCGCGCGAGTTGCCGCCTCAGAAGGTCGAAGGGCCAGCGAGCGGCCGGCTGTTGGTCTTAAGTTGGGGTGGCACGTACGGCGCCTGCGAGACGGCGGTCCGCGAAGCGCGAGCCGAGGGCGCCGCGGTCGCCCATGCCCACTTGCGCTACCTCAATCCGTTTCCGGCGAATCTCGGCGAGTTGCTTAGCAAATACGAAAAAGTGCTGATTCCGGAATTGAATCTCGGGCAGCTAAGAATGTTGATTCGCGCGACGTATTTGGTTGACGCCCATGGGCTGAACAAAGTTCAGGGCAAGCCATTCGCCGTGGCCGACGTAGCTGCGGCGATTGAGTCGTTGTTGAAGAATTAAGTGTCTGATTAGTGTTGACCGATGGGACAGGGGGCTTACGCCCCCCCGCTCGACTACGCGGCAGAATGCCGCAGCTATGTAACTCCCGACTCCCGTCTCCCTACTCCCGACTACTTCCCCATGTCCACGACACTTCCCGTTCTCACGCCCCAAGACTTTGCCAGCGACCAAGACATTCGCTGGTGCCCCGGTTGCGGGGATTATTCGATTTTGGCCCAGATGAAAAAAGTGCTGCCGTCGCTCGGCGTTCCGCCCGAGAGAATGGTGTTCGTCTCGGGCATCGGTTGCTCCAGCCGGTTTCCCTACTACATGAATACTTACGGCATTCATTCGATTCACGGCCGGGCGCCGGCGGTCGCGACGGGGCTCAAGGTGACTCGGCCCGAACTGATGGTCTGGGTCATCACAGGCGATGGCGACGGGCTATCAATCGGCGGCAACCATCTGATGCACGCGATTCGCCGGAATTTGGACATCAAGATCGTGTTGTTCAACAATCGGATCTACGGCCTGACCAAGGGGCAATACTCGCCGACTTCGCCGCTGGGCAAAGTGACCAAGAGCACGCCGGCCGGCTCGGTCGACAACCCGATCCACCCGCTATCGGTCGCAATCGGCTGCGAAGCCACGTTCGTCGCTCGCTCGATCGACGTGAATATCAAACATTTGTCGATGATCCTCAAGCGGGCCGCCGAGCATCGCGGCACATCGTTCGTCGAGGTTTATCAAAACTGTAACGTGTTCAACGACGGCGAGTTCGATTGGGCGACCGATCGGCTGACCAAGATGGATCAAACGATCGAGCTAGAGCACGGCAAGCCGCTGGTCTTCGGCAAGAATCGCGACAAGGGAATCCGACAGACGGGAATGCAACTGGAGGTCGTAACCCTCGGCAAGGGAATCACCGAGGACGATCTGTTGATTCACGACGAGAAGCTGACCGAGCCGAGCCTCGCGTATTTTTTGAGCCGCATGCGGTATCCGCAATTTCCCGAGCCGATCGGCGTTTTCCGCGATGTCGAACGACCGATGTACGACCAGATGGTCAACGCCCAGATCGACGATGCGCGAGCGAAACGAGGCGCCGGCGATTTGACCGGACTGCTCAACTCCGGCGATACATGGATAGTCGAATGAGGCGCCGGCCGACTACCATTGGTCGACGCCGCTCCGCGGGACCGGCGGATACAGGGGCCGCGTTGCCATGTTGGCCGGTCGATTCGCCTTGGCGACGGAAGATGCGATCGCTGGATTGGCTTCGCCGAACGCTCGCTGATCGTAAATAATCAGGGCATGCAGGGCGTGGCCGAGCGGGCCAACGCTCCAATCCTTCACCGGGTCCTGCGACAGTTGCGTCGCCAGAAAATCGATGGTCTTGATCGCGCGCGGATCGCGCAGCTCGGAGTCCGGCAGGCTCTGCGCGAGCCATTCCATCATGTGGCCGGTCGTTTGAATCTTCCGCGCGGGGTCGTCCGCGTTCGCCGGCTTGGTGAACCATTCGGTGCTGAAGCTGCCGTCCGGGTTTTGCAGCGCGCCCAGCGTGTAACGATGGTAGTCGCGGACGTACTTCTCGGCCCGCTTGAATTCACCGTCGATCGGTAAGCCTTGCTTTGCGCGATAACGGTAGGCATTGCTTAGGCTAAACAGCCGATGAGTTCCGCCGCAGGCGCCGGTCCGCAGCGGCTGTTGAATTTCTTCCTGCACCAGCCGCGAAATCGACCATCGCTCGCCATTTTTGGCGATCCAGGTTTCGTTGCTCGGCAAATAGTACGAGAGGGCGATCAGTTTGAAGGTCAATTCGATGTGCGTGCTGCAGTCGGCCTTTTCTTGCTCCACGAGATCGGCGACGGTGAACGAGTGGCCGTCGAGTTGGAATGGAGTGAGAATGCTGACTTGCGACTGCGCGAGCATACCGAGGAATTGCCCCGGATGACCTTGTAGCCCTGGTCCGACGCGGCAGAGGGGGCGGCCCGCGGACACGACCATCAGCGGCTCGCTCGCCGCGCGATTGCCCCACAGCAGCCAGCCGATGGCGTTGACTTTGTCACCGGTCGGGCCATCGCGGCGAATTTCGGTTCCGATCCCGTAGGCCACGATGCGGTGCATGACCTCCCAAGGAGATTGCTGCGCGGCGTTCAATGGCCGCTGCTCGTAGTTGGCCACTGCCTTATGGATTTTGTCGCGCAGAGCGGCAAGCTCCGGCGCGATGGGCAAGTTTGGTTTGACGACGAGCTTTGCCCGCTCGGCGCTCGCCAGACGCCAGACGCCAACGGCTTTGGCGCTGCGATCGTTCAATTGGGCTCGAACTGATTGCAAGTCCAACTGCTCGACGATGGATTTGCAATCCGCAATGGCCGCGATCCATTTTTCGAGAGCGAGCGACTGTAGAGCATCGCCTAGGATCGTAACGCAGTGGCTGGCCGCCTCGGGACCGGCGTCGAGCTGAGCCGATTCGTTTTGAGCCGGTTCGTTCAGCGCCGGTTCGTTCAGCGCCGGTTCGTTCTGGGCGATAGGTTCAGCGGGTTCTCGATCGTCGTCGGCCCGAGATCGAGAAGCACCGAATGTAATCAACCCGGACGCGACAAAAATTAAAATGAAGCGCTGCATCGAAGTGATGTCCGTGAGTTGGCGTAATGCAGAGGGCGGCTGGCTGGACGAAATTATCCACGTCACAGCGATAAATATGCGTTGCGTCGGGATCGCCCAACGTTAAAAGCGAGTGACCCATCGCGACAAGGCGTCCGCCACTTTCGTGCCGCAATGGCCACGAGTAGTCATATCGGAAAATGAACCGGATGAGTGCATTCAACTCGCCGGTCCCTTCACAAACGGAACGACCGCCCCGCGAAATCGGCGAAACAACGCCGGTCGGAAGAAGCTCGCGGATTTCCACGATCGGCTTCAAGTTGGACGAAAGATAAGCGCGACCGGCTGGAGAAACTTTGCCGGCCATACATAGCCGCGGCTATGTACGAGTGCGCCCGCTGATTTCGTCGCCTAGCGTGGCGCCGGCTGCGGCTGAGAGGCGATGCTCGGCGTGTCGGCCGCAGCGCTGGGCGGCGCAACCGTCGTCGCCCACTGTTGCCACTTCTGCACGTCGTCGCCGAAATTCTGCCCCGACACCTGCTTCAGCGAAGCGACCGATCGGTGCTGCATCGCGGGATCGGGATCCTTGAGCGCGATGGCAAGCGCCCCGACGGCTCGCGGATCGTTCTTCGCCGCGCCAAGAGCTTTCGCGGCTGCCAGACGCACGTCGATGTTCGTGTCGCTCGACAATGTCTCGGCCAACATGCGGGCCGAGGGTTCATCTGGCGATTTGGAGTGTCCGGTTCGTTTGCCCCAGGCTTCGCAGACCGCGATCCGCACTTCGGAATCCGGATCCTTGATGCCGGCCCCCAGCACTCCAGCGGCCGTCTCGTTCGGAATACCCGCCAGCGTGCGGATGATTTGGATTCGCACGAGCGGATCTTGCTCGGTTTGAATATCGATGGCCAGTCGCGAGGCGACCTGCTGTTTTTCAGTCTCGCTCCCCTTGGCCGCGTACTCGCCGTATTTCTTAACGACGTCGATACGCTGAAACGCGACCGGACCATATTTATCGAGATCGGCGGCGGCTTCGTCCTTTTGCTTCTTCGTGCCCCACCACGGTACGCCATTCTTCGAGCCCCAGGTGCAGCCGCCCATCAGCGCAAGCAGCAGGCAAAACGAAATCAGCCGCCGGCCAGTGCCGTATGGTGTGCGCATCGGAAGTCGCAACTGTTTCGGAATGTCGATGAGATGAGTCAGACGAGGGCGCCGGGCTGGCAAATCCAGTTCCTAGACCCGGAGCGGGGCGGACTATAGCAGAGAACACCCTTGCACGCCAAGACCGGCTGAGTGGCGATCGACGTGCAAAATCGCGACGGGGGTCGCGGTATCTGCTGGCATCGCCAGCGGCTTGCTCGCGCCGCCCCTAACCCGTTTGCTGGCTCGGCAGTTGCGCTGCGGGCCACCGTTTGCGTCCGCATTGCAGACCCTGGTATTATGACGGCGCGGCGGCAACACGGCCGCCGACAATATCGCCGCCAAGATTACGTTGTCGCAAGCGAATCCCTGATAAAATCGCGCGCCGCCGCTTCCCCGCTCAATTACGTTGGAGTCCAAACCGTGCCCGAACCCCGCCAACACACCGAACATCGTGGCCCCCTCGAATCGATCCTGCGGCATATCCCCGGCTTTCGCGGCTATCTCGAAAAAGAATATCGCCGCGACAGCGATTCGCTTCAGCGATCGTGGCTCGCCGATCGGCTCGATCAAAGCAAACGATCTCTGGAAACGGTCGGTTCAATATTGGCCAACGCGGGACACCTCGAACTGCTGACGCAATACGACCACTTGCGGGCCAAGATCGATCGCGTCATCGCTCGGATTCGCGGCGGCTGGCAAGGATACAGTGGAGTGTTCGACTTGGTCCGGGTGAACGAAACGCTTTTGGACCGCGTTTACGAGCACGACATGGGATTGATGGGACACGTCGAGGATTTAGCCTCATCGATCGAACGGCTCGCCGGCGCGCCGGAGCGCGGACCTGTGCAAACCGCCGCGCCGCCCGATTTGCCGCCGCACGATTTGACCGGCACGCCCGCCTCGCCCGATCCCGCGGCGCCGATCTCAGCGACACCGGTCGCGACCGAAGCCGGTCCACCCGATCCTGCCACGATGCTGCCTCGGCTGAACCAAATCCTGGACGAAATTGACCGCGGAGTCGACCAGCGCGCCGAGCTACTCAAAGGGCTCGAATAACCTCATAGGCGAGCGGGGAGCGTAAGCTCCCTGTCCCAGACGCAACGAAACCGACACACAACAAGCGAAAACAAAACCGCCGCCCGACCGCCGGCTGCCATCCCACCGGCGCCACGGCAAAAATTCTCACAGGAATGCACGCATATGGGCCTTCGGCTCGAAGTCATCCAATTTTTCGACGAGTCGAACCAAACGCTGGTTCAGCGGATTCCCCAAGAAGGCTCCGCCGACATCAAGTACGGCGCCCAACTCATCGTGCAAGAACACCAGGAGGGAGTCTTCTTCCGCGACGGCAAGGCGCTCGACAGCTTTCCGCCCGGCCGGCACACGCTGACCACGGCTAATGTGCCGATTCTCACGCGGATATTGACGATCCCCTGGGAAAAGTCGCCGTTCCAGGCATCGGTTTATTTCGTCGGCAAGCAGACGTTCGTCGACCAAAAATGGGGCACGCCGCAGCCGATCGTATTTCGCGACAAGGATTTCGGCATGGTCCGGCTTCGCTCGTTCGGAAAGTATTCGTTGCGGGTCGCCGATAGCGCGGTCCTGCTCAACACGCTAGTGGGCACGCAAGGCAAATACACGACCGATGCCGTGACGTCGTTTCTCCGCGATTTGATCGTGTCCCGAATGGCCGACATGCTGGGCGCCTCGGGCCTCAGCCTTCTCGACATGCCGACCCACTACGAGCAAATCGCCTCGGGCACGCGGGCTAAAGTCACTGCGGACTTCGCCAAGTATGGCTTGGAGCTGGTCGATTTCTTCATTAACGCGATCACGCCGCCCGATGAAGTCCAGCAAGCGATCGACTCGCGGAGCTCGATGGGGGCCGTGGGTGATCTCAACGCCTTTATGAAATTTCAGGCCGCCCAAAGCATGGCCAAGATGGCGGAGCAGGGGGGCGGCGGCGCCAATGGCCCGATGGGAATGGGCTTCGGCGCCGGTTTTGGCATGATGATGCCCGGTATGATCCGCGATGCAATGGCCGCAGGCGCAACGCCGCAGACTTCGTATCCACAACAGGCGCCGCAGCAGCCCTACGCGCCGCAACCCGCGCCGCCGCAAACTGCCGCTGCCGCCGCGACGGCGTCCACGGCCGGCGCCGGGCTTCCGTCGTTCGACGATCTCGATCTTTCCACGCCGACCGATCCGCGGCAACTGGTTCGCGGCGTTATCTCGGCCGGCAGTTATAAGCTCGACGAGAGCGGCGACAGTTGGCAAGTAACGGTGCCCGTCGGCGCGCTGCGCAAACAAACGGTGACGATCGCGTTTGGTCAGCACGACGAAGGGGGACACGCGGTCGTCTCGTTCCGCTCGACCTGTGGCGTGGCAAGCGAGGAGAACGCCCAAGCCCTCTTGCGATACAACTCGAAGCTGGTCCACGGGGCGTTCGCGTTCGAGAAAGTCGGCGATCGAGAGATGGTTACCCTGCAAGGGAGCGTGATGGCCGATTCGCTCACCGGCCCGCTCTTCTCACAAGTCCTCACCGCCATCGCGTGGCAAGCGGACAAGATTGAAGAAAAACTCGGTGGCGGGGACCAGTATTAGCACTATCGTGCATTTCGTAGCGGAATTCGTGAGAATTCCGAGATATTGTCCGCCGCAGGAATCTGAATTCTCACGAATTCAGCGACGGGTCAGCGAAAGTGCGCTGTCGAATTAGGTAACTTTCCGGTGTGACTTGACGATCGGAAACGCATCCCGGAGGGATGCCAGATGGTAGCCGGCGGCAGAGGCCTTTAGGCCGACACCGCCGGTTTACACGTCTCAACGAATGAATGGACCCCGGCAGGGGTCGCAGACAACCGGCCCCCTGTTAGCGCAATTCTGCGGCCCCTGCCGGGGTCGAATAGCTCGCGCTATCGCCAAACCGGCGGTGTCGGCCGCGTACGGCCTTACCGCCGGCTACCGTCTGGCATCCCTCCGGGATGCTTCGCTTCGCCACGATGTGTTTACTCAAATTCTGGCATCGCGTGGCAACTCGTCAAGCCACTGGCCTGACCTACGTCGTTGTCGCCGCCGCTCCGCTGCTTATCGCCAGACTCTCAGCCGATGCTCGAAGCTGGTCGCTCGTTGAGAACACGCTGTTTCTTGTCGCCGGAACGCTGGCGATCGGCCTGCTGGTTGGTGTGCTTCTGGGACTCGCGCTGTTTCGAACTGACCTTCCGTTTCGCACGCTCGTGGCCGGATTGTTAGCCAGCTTGATGGTCATGCCGCTTTATCTTCAAGCCGCCGGATGGCAAGCCGGATTTGGCATGTCGGGCTGGTATACCTTGTTCACAGCCGGGCCCTATGAGCCGGGGCTGCTCGAAGGCTGGGCCGGCGCGATTTGGGTGCATGGACTGGCCGCGATCCCCTGGGTTGCGTTTATCGTGGGATTGGTGGTCCGATTCGTAGAACCGGAGCTCGAGGAGATGGCGCTGCTCGATGGGTCGCCCGGGCAAGTGCTGTGGCGCGTGACGCTGCCGCACGCTCTGCCGGCAACTGGTCTGGCGGCGATCTGGGTCGCGATCGGTGTCGCCACCGATATGACCGTGACCGATTTATTTCAGGTCGGCGCCACACGACTGCGGACCTATGCCGAGGAGGTTTACACGCAGTTCGCGCTCTTGGCCGAGCCGGGACAAACTCCTCCGCCGACGCTGATTGGCGTGGCTCTCACCGGATGCTTGATTGCATGCGGCGCATGGCTCTGTAGCGCCATCGCCAGTTGGCGGCCGCAGTGGACGGCTCGTCCACCGCTGGTGTATCGGCTAGGCCGGGCTCGCTGGCCGCTGGGCATATTAGTGGTGGCCATTGGGTTGGCGGTGGTGGGTGTGCCGCTACTGAATTTGATTTGCAAAGCGGGGATGACCGTCGCACCGAGCGTTGGTGGATATCTGCGTAGTTGGTCGGCAGGCCGATGTTGGGAAATTGTCGCGGGCAGCGCGCTGCGATATCACCGCGAAATCGGCTGGTCGCTGACGATCGCCACGACGGCTGGCGTCCTGGTCTTGATGATCGCCACGCCGCTTGGTTGGTTAGCTCGGCGCAGCGGCTTGATGGCCCAGGCGGCGTTGCTTGTCGCGGTGGCGGGGATGGCTATTCCGGGACCTCTGGTGGGAGGTTGGCTGATCGAGCTTTTTAACGATCGCTCTCTGCCGCTTTTGAATTTTCTCTACGACCGCACGATCGCCGTCGTGGCCATCGCGCAGGCGATTCGCGGACTGCCGATCGCCATCCTGCTACTTTGGCACGTCTTCCGAACCGTGCCCCAAGACCTGCTCGACGTCGCGGCGTTGGACGGCGCCAGCGCCGGGCGTCGATTTTTCGCCGTGGTCTTGCCGATGCGCTGCCAGGCGATCGCCTGGGCTTGGTTAGCTGCGGTGATTATTGGAATCGGGGAATTGTCGGCCACGATCCTCGTCGTGCCACCGGGAGTGATGACGCTCGGCGTGCGCATCTCCCAACTGTTGCACTTCAACATTCAAAACGAACTGGCCGGTCTGTGCATTCTGCTCGTGACCGGCGCGCTCGGGCTGACCCTGGCGGGGGCAGCATTTGTCTCGCATCGCCGAACGTAGGTCAGGCATCCTGCCTGACAACCAGGTTAGATGATCGAACCACTCGGTAAGATGAGAACACCGTGCGTCAGGCAGGATACCTGACCTACGGTGATCGCAATCTCGATCACGGCCCGATCGCCACCATTCCTTGTTCGCCGGTGCGAATCCGAATGCAGTCGTCCAGCGAGAACACGAAGATTTTGCCGTCGCCGACCGCGCCGCCGCCATCGGAGCGAGACGCCGTGACGATGGCGTCCATCGTCGGCGCCACGAACTGCTCGTTCACGGCAATCTCGAGTTTGATTTTCTGGAGCAGTCGCGTTTTATATTCGGCGCCGCGATACGTTTCGGTAAAACCTCGCTGCCGGCCGCAGCCTCGAACATCGCTCACGGTCATCAGATGTACATCGCGTTCGTCCAACGCCGCAATCACAGCGTCCAATCTTTCTGGGCGGATAATCGCCACGATCATTTTCATAGTCGCCAGCCCTTATGCTTTGATTTGAAGTCAGTTCACTTGAGATCACTGTATCGCGTCGCTCTCTGTTCCGCCGTAGCGGGCAGAGATCGTTTAGTCCCGCCTTCGACAGCCAAGCCATCGATGACCTGATTCGTCGCCCGCCGCACACGAGTACATGCGAGCAAGGCTACGGGCAAAAGAAAGTCATGTGCCAGGAGCGAAATGCGCGGCCGGATATGGCGGCTTGCACTGCCGTCCAAAGTATTAAAAGGACTGATTTTAATGCATTGTTGATAGTGGTTTTTCTAATGGACATCCGCCATCGATTTTCGACGATTGCCGGTCCTTGCGGCATCCATTGCTAGGTTCTCAAGCAGTTCTGCCTTTTGAGCCTGCTGAACCTGTTCGCGCTTTGCCTGCTGAATTCCATCGGTGGATGCCATTTCGACTACCGGTGGACGTAGTAAGAGTCGTTTACTTCACAAAGAAGACGAGCGTCACGACGATAAACGTCGGAATTAGAATGAGTCCCGAATACGTCAAGTAGCCAAAGAATGACGGTGTTTTGAGACCAGACTCGTCGGCAATCGCTTTGACCATGAAATTGGGGCCGTTGCCGATGTAGGAAACGGCTCCCATGAACACGGCCCCGGTGCTGATCGCCGCTAGAACCAACGGCTTGTTCGTCATAAGCCAGGCAAAATCGTGGGGGCCAGCCGCCAACGTGGCAAACGTCAAATAGGTTGGCGCGTTATCCAAAACCGACGACAGGCCGCCGGTCAGCCAAAAATATTGCCACGGTTTGGTCACGCCGAATCGGTCGCCATGCTGCGCTATCCAGCCCAGCGCGGGAACCATCGTCAAGAAGATGCCGGCGAACAGGACCGCCACCTCGACGATCGCCTTCCACGTAAACGCATTGGACTTCCGCAACGCCGACGGCGTGAAACCTAGCGATAAACCGGCCATCGCGATCATCGCGAGGTCGCCCCAAGGGAATCGTAGCGTTAAATTCGGACACGGCACGAACCGGCCAACCCAAGCTCTCGCGCCTTCGGCCAACTCGGCCGATTGAAAACCGACGGCGAGCAGAATGCCGGCGAGCAGCGGCACGTTCAAAAGTCCTCTTACTCGAATCGGCTCGATCCGGATGTTGTCCAAGCGAATAGCCTCGGGGCTCTCGCGCCGATAAGCGATCGAGTCCCAAATCGCAAAAATCGTTAGCACGATCCCATTCGCCAAAAGCCAATGAGGCCAGAGCGATAGCGTCCATGTAAAACGGATTCCATGCAAAAACCCGAGCAGCAGCGGTGGGTCGCCAAGCGGCGTCAGCAGTCCGCCGAGATTGCCGACGACATAGATGAAGAACACGGGCAAATGCCGCGTGTTACGGCGCTCGCTGTTGATTTGCAGCAGCGGCCGAATCAGTAGCATGCTCGCCCCGGTCGTTCCAATGACGTTGGCCAGCGCGGCGCCGATCGCCAAAATCAGCACGTTCGTCAGCGGCTTGGCTCGAATATCGCCGGACAACACGATTCCGCCGGAGATCGTGTACAGCGAAGCCAGCAGGATAATGAAGGACAGATAATCTTGCGATGCATGCAGTAGCGCCTGGGCGCCCGGCCGTTCGAAGATGTTGGCCGGTGACTTGGCGCCTCCGCCCAGCGCCAACAGGGCAACAACGACAGGCGCAGCCATCAGAGCCGAGAAGATCGCCTTATTGCGATTCCGCTCCCAGAAATGCGGCGCCGCGAGGGGAAGAACTGCGATTCCCAACAGCATCAGGACAAACGGTCCGCCGGACCAGATCGGTAAATCCAGCCGTTCTCCGTCCGCCGCGCCGGCCGCATTCGAGCAGGCGACAACCAATCCCAAAGCGAGCAACCCGGATCGCAATCTCTTTTTCAAGCCGAAGTTCCTGGTGGCCCAACGCGATGAATCCGATTATAGCCTTGCCCAAACATAGGGCCGAGCGACATTGGATGCTTTGGCGCCGGGGCGTGCAAGACACGGCCCGATAATTCCCGCGACACCGACACACTCGCGCCAAGAGATCGCCCCCATTGCGGAAGCATCGTCGGCCTGTTCACTGACGCGGTGCTCGATTAGGCTCTAGCGATTAGAACTGCTCGCAAAACCGCCGAGAGCTGTCCCCATTTGGCGCAGTCCGCGGAGCAAGACTTGGGATTGTATCCTTCTCCGAGGTGGTTTTGTGAGGACTTCTTAAGCAATTTTGCACAATCTCCTGGTCGAAACCGGCGCCGCCCGCATGAATGACGTTCTCTCCGCTTCGCAGCCGGCCCGAGTCTCATCCGCCGGGCGGATTTGGTTGGCCGCGGCCGAGGTTGTGTTGATCTTTGGCGTGTTTGCGTTGCACGGCGCCTGGCCCGTGCCGGATGTCAACGAATGTCACTATTTGTCCAAGGCCAAGCATTATTGGAATCCGGCTTGGTGCGCGAACGACTTTTTCGTCAATACGGCCGATGCCCATCAGGTATTTTATTGGACGTTCGGCTGGCTGATCAAATGGCTCCCGCTCGAGCAAGTGGCCTGGGTGGGGCGGCTCGTCACTTGGGCCCTGCTGGCCTGGACTTGGCGGCGGCTTAGCTGGGTCGTGCTACCCAGAGCGTGGTTTGCCGTGTTGACCGCCGGCTTGTTTGTTCTGCTTAACGAAAATGCCCACATGGCCGGCGAGTGGGTCATCGGGGGAATCGAAGCCAAGGGCTTTTCGTATGCGCTGGTGTTTCTGGCTTTGGAAGCGATCCTGCGCGAGCGGTGGAACCGAGCGTGGATCTTTCTCGGCTTGGCCAGTTCGCTGCATGTCATCGTCGGCGGCTGGTCGACGCTGGCCGCGGTCGTGGCGTGGCTCGGAGCAGGCGATGCTCGTCCGCCGCTCCGCAAGATCGCGCCGGGACTCGCAGCTGGATTCTTACTGGCTTTGCCAGGGCTGTGGTTCGCGCTCTCGCTCAACCGCGGAGTCGATGCGGAGACGGTTCGGCTTGCGAATGACGTTTATCTGAAGCGACTGCCGCATCATCTATCGGCCGACAAATTCCGAGAAGGATTTCCCAGCCGGCATCTATTGCTTTGCGGGCTGTGGCTCACGATGGTGACCGCCGCGCCGAGCGATCCGGCCCAGCGACGGTTGCGATGGTTCGCGAGCGCTTCGTTGCTCCTGACGTTGGCCGGATATGCGCTCGTGGGATTGTCGTACATGTCGCCCGACATTGCCGCGGCGCTGTTGCGATTCTATTGGTTCCGCATGACCGATGTGCTGATTCCCATGGGCGTGTCGCTCGTGGGCTTGTGGTGGCTCGCGCAAATAGGATGGGGCGCCACGACTGGCTTGTCCAGCAGTGCTTCGTCAAGCGAGATTACAGGCGGCGCTGCTGGGCAAGCCCGCATTGGCCCCCGACAATCCGGCTTGCTCGTCGCACACTATTGGGTCGCAGGGCTCGCGCTGATCGTTCTCGGCGACTTGGGCTTTCAAACGCAGCATCTGCCGATTTCGCTGCTTGCAAACAACGCCGCGCCGGTTGTGCCGCGGTCGGACAAAAATATGAATTACGACGATTGGCTGAAAGCATGCGAGTGGATCAAAAACAACACGCCGCCGGACGCGGTATTTTTCACGCCGCGGCTCTCGGCGACGCTCCGCTGGCACGCCGAGCGCGCCGAAGTGGTGAACTGGAAAGACATCCCGCAGGACGCGGCGAGCATCAAACAATGGGCTCAGCGGCTGAGCGATATTCACGGTCTGTCGCCCGATCTGCCGCCAACGCTATGGCGCGAATCGCTGGGGCAATTGACGCCGGCCCGCCTCAACGAGTTGGCGAGTCAATATCGTGCGCACTATGCGATCGTGCAACAATTGCCGGACATGCCGCGATGGAATGCCAAGGCGGAATATGAGAACCCTTCGTATGCGGTGTATCGGTTGCCGGTGGCGGTAAAGTAGGTTTCGCCATTGCTTATGCCCCGAAGGGGCACAACAAACTAGCCCAGGGCAAGGGGAATGGACGCCGAAGTCGGGCGGAAAACGATTGCGGCGAACCTTCGAACACGAATGCGCGTGAGAAGGAGATTGCGTCGGGGACAGGGAGCTTACGCTCCCCGCTCGCCACGGGGCATTAGTCGCCGCAGCCGATTTCTTCGTTGATCATTTGCATGATCAGTTGGTCTTCGGCCGCCTCGTGCTGGCGGAAGCGCTCGTGGAAATTGAAGAAGTTCTCGGCGATATCCTGCCAGTGAACGCTCGTGGGTTCGTGGTAGCGCAATTGCTCGGTCTCGTCCACCAGTTGGCACATTTCCACGAACAAAGGGCGATGCTGCTGGCGAAGCTCGAGCGCTCGTTGGCTGATCTGGGGGGCGACCGACACGGCGTCGTCGAAATAGCCATAGGCTTCCTCGAGCGCGAAATGCATACCCAGTTGATCCCGCAGCTTGCCGAGCAGCCGGGTGAGCTTCATCGGGTCGATCGTTCGCCGCCAGCCGGCCGGCTCGCAAGCCGCGAGGCAATCGGCGAGCAATTCACGCAACTCGCGGTTATCTTCTTTGATCTCTTGGAGAAAGGCGGCGTTGATCGTCAACTCGCCTCGTTGGACTTCGCTGCCTCGATCAATGGCTGTGCTGAGATGGATTGCTTGCATGGCGCCGGCTCCGGAAAATCGGCGGCGACAACCTGGGGACGGAAGGCCGCCGAAGTCGTTGTGCGAACAAAAAAGGCTCGCAATCGCGCAAGCTGCCGCTGGCGCTAAGAATGGATCACTCCAAAATTCTAGGACTTGTTTCGGTAAATAGCAACGTTTTGGTCGTGTGCTTCGGGCGATTCTCACGCCCTGCGCGTCGTTTTTCGGCGGCCGCCGAAGTCCGTCAATAAAACATCTGCCCCTGCGACGTGGGCTCGAATGCATTCTTGAAATGCTCGATTATCGGCCGGCGTTGCGTCTTCGGCCAGGTGATGGCTACGACATCGAAGCGACTTTGGCATTCGAGTAGACCGTTTCGCTTCAGGTAGACCATGGCCAATCGAGTTAGCCGATATTGTTTTTCGCGGCCGACAGCATCGGCGGGATGGCCGCGATCGTGCGACCGCCGCGTTTTCACCTCGACAAAAACGATAGTCCGCACGTCGACGACGATGACGTCGATCTCGCCCCGATGGACGTGCGAGCCCCGGGCGATAATTTTATAGCCGAGCTTTTTCAGATAGCGGGCGGCGATGACTTCGCCCTGCTGCCCGAGCGTCTTCGGGCCGAACCAGTCGCGCCAGACGCTCTGTAGGTTGTCGAGCAGGCGCATGGAGCGACGCCGCATGGGGGAGGAAATAGGCGGGTTGACCGCCGCCGCTACTTCGACTTTTTGCCGGACTTGGGGACGCTGGCCAAACCTTCGACGACATTTTCGCCGCGGCGTTCGCGCAACCGGACAGCCTTGCCGATGCGATCGCGGAGGAAATACAGCTTCGCTCGCCGAACGACGCCCGACCGCTTGACCTCGACCTTGGCGATCTTGGGCGAGTGGAGCGGGAACTTGCGCTCGACCCCTTCGCTCTGCACGATCCGGCGGACCGTGAACATCTCTCGCGTGCCGGAGCCGCTGCGGGCAATGACGACGCCCGAGAAGATTTGGATTCGCTCTTTTTCGCCTTCCAGAATCCGCGTGTGGACGTCGACCGTATCGCCGATTTCGAACCTCGGCGGCTCGGCCTTCAGACTGCTCTTTTCGACCAAAGCAAGAATTTGCTGACTCATGGCATGATTCCTTGAATTCGTTCGTATTCGCAATGTCTAAGTCAAATATGTAATGTCTAATAACGAAGGTCTAATCAATGTCTAAAGGCGAAACACGAATGACGAAGGCCTCAAGTTGCGAGTGTTCGTCATTCGTCATTTGAGCATTCGTCATTGACTAGACATTCGTCGTTTGCTCTTCGAGCGGCTGTTTTTTGCTCGCTCTGCTCTTGTCGCCAGCGGGCGATCTCCTCGTGGTTGCCCCCCAGCAGCACCTCGGGCACGGTCAGGCCGCGGTACTCGCGAGGGCGTGTATATTGCGCGTGTTCCAATAATCGATCGACGCCGGAAAACGAATCGCACGCCGCGCTTTGCTCGTCTCCCAACACTCCCGGCAGGAGGCGAATCACCGCGTCGATGACCACCATCGCCGCGACCTCGCCACCTCCCAAAATAAAATCGCCGATCGACAATTCATCGGGCTCGAGAATTTGCCGCACCCGATCGTCAAATCCCTCGTACCGACCACAGAGCAAAACCAATCGCTTGTGCCCGGCTAACTCTTCGACGATCGGCTGCGTCAGCCGGCGCCCCTGAGGCGTGAGCACGATCAGATGGCCCGGGCCGATTGAGCCGCCGCCACCTGGTGAATCATCGCCACCCGTTGAGACATCGCCACCCGTTGACTCATCGCCACCCGTTGACTCATCGCCACTTTCCGCCCGAATCGCTTCGACGCATTCGACCACCGGCTCGACCTTAAGGATCATGCCGGGTCCGCCCCCGTAGGGACGATCGTCCATTACTTTATGTCGTCCTTTGGCCCAGTCGCGGATGTTGTGCAGTCGCACATCCACCAAGCCCCGCTCGATCGCCAGCTTCAGCAGGCTTTGCCCCAAGTAGCCCGGGAACATACCGGGGAACAACGTGAGGACATCGAAGCGCATCGTCCTGGAGTCCAAAATATTTCGTTGTTATCGGCTCCCTCTCTCTTTGGGAGAGGGTTGGTGTGAGGGCAAGCCAAGTTACAGCGTCACGGCCCTCACCCTGCCTTCTCCCAGGGGAGAGGGGTTCTCATAACTTGCGTTAGCTCGGGGCCGGCGGCTCTTCGGCAGGGGCTGTGGCCAGTTCGACTGGGGCCGCAGCGGGTTCGGCGGCGGGAGCTGCTTCGGCGGCTGGCGCCGGCTCGCTGGCCGCAGCTGCCTGCGCGGCGGCAGCTGCCGTGACTTCTTCGGCCTTGGTCTTTTTCGGCTGCATCACGAACGTCGGCGCCCCCGGATCGGGAATCGATTTGGGCGCGGAAAGCTTTTGCCGGGCCGATTCGAGCTGCTGCAAGTGGGTCCCTTCGGGACCGTATTTCTTGATCAAGATGGCGACTTTTTCCGACGGAAGCGCTCCCACGCCAAGCCAATACTTCAGCCGGTCGCCATTGAGCGTCGTTCGGGCGTCGGTTTCCGGGATCGAAGGATCGTAGGTGCCCAACTCCTCTAGCACGCGCCCATCTCGCGGCGCGCGAGAATCCGTTGCGCAAATCCGGAAAAACGACCGGTGCTTGCGTCCCATCCGTTTCATGCGAATTCTGACTGCCACGCTCGTCGTCTCCTGAAAATCAATGTAGGGGGGAATTGCCCACCGAAAATGCACGCCGAAGCGGCCAAGAAATGCGGGCAGTGCCCACCCTACTCATGGCTGTCGCCAATGGCGAAACTAACACTATACAAATTTCGCCACGGCAATGCGACCGGTAAAACGGCGGTCGATCGAGAAATTTTTGCGACGCTAGAGCCGCGCACGAAGTAAGCACATGGCGGGTGACGGGCCAGCCGAGCGAGTCGGTGCAACCGCGCTTACTTCGTGCGCGGCTCTAACGTCGACCGCGGCAGCCGACACCGGACGGTTCATTCGACTTCGCTCGCCCTAGCCCGGATTCCGGCGGTCGGGGGATTCGTTCTTCTGCTTAATCTCGAACTTTCGCCGCTTGAGGTCCTTCTCGCGTTGCTTCTTCAGCTTCCGCTTTTCGTCGGGCGTCAGTCGCTTGCCGGTTCCCTGCTTGGCCTTGGTCAGCATGGCGCCGGGATTCGCCATGCCCCCCTGCAAGCTCTGCATGGCCTTCATCCGATCGCGCATTCCCATTCCGGCAAAACTCTTCATCATCGCCGCCATGCCGTCGAATTGCTTGACCAGGTCATTCACCTCGTGGGGCTCGACACCGGCGCCGGCCGCGATCCGCCGCCTGCGGCTCTGATCGACTACGCGGCTGGGATTGCGGCGCTCGTCGGCGGTCATCGAATCGATGATCCCAAACAGCCGGTTCATGTCCCCTTCGAGATCGGCGTCTCCGAGCATATCCTTCATGGCGCCCATGCCGGGAAGCATGCCCATCAACTTGCCGAGCGGCCCCATTCGACGAGCTTGGCGCATCATGTTGCGGAAATCGTCGAGCGTAAATTCGCCCTTCTTGAGCCGGGCCTCCTGGGCCGCCATCTCATCCTGGTCGAGCGTCGTCTGGGCCTTTTCGACCAGCGTGAGCACGTCGCCCATTCCGAGAATTCGCCCTGCCATGCGATCGGGATGGAATTCTTCCAAGGCATCGAGATGCTCGCCCGTGCCGATGAACTTGATCGGCACGCCGGTCACTGCTTTGACCGACAGCGCCGCGCCGCCGCGCGAGTCACCATCGAGCTTCGTCATGATGACGCCGTCGAGCGTGATCGATTCGTTGAACGCTTTCGCGCTGTTGACCGCGTCCTGGCCGGTCATGCCGTCGACGACCAGATACACTTGCTCGGGACTGACCTGCTTGTCGATCCGCTCGAGTTGCTCCATCAATTCCTGATCGATGTGCAGCCGGCCGGCCGTGTCGAGAATGACGACGCTGATCCCCTCGGCCCGGGCTTTCTTCACCGCGTTTTGACAAACCACGACCGGATTGGTGGCGCCCGGCTCCGAATACACCGGAATTCCAAGCTGCTCCCCCAGCACGTGCAACTGGTGAATCGCCGCGGGGCGCTGGAGGTCAGCCGCCACGAGCATCGGTTTGCCGGCGCGCTCCTTGATCATTCGCCCCAGCTTGCCGCACGTGGTCGTCTTGCCCGAGCCTTGCAAACCGCACAGCATGAGCACGGTCGTGCCCGGCTTCAGATGCAGCGAATGGTCCACCGGCCCCATCAAGTCGATCAGTTCGCTATGGACGAAGCCGACAACTTGCTGCCCGGGATTGAGCGATTTGAGCACGGTCTCGCCGACCGCCTTCACGGAAACCGCTTCGACGAAATCCTTGGCCACCTGGTAGCTGACGTCCGCTTCGAGCAGGGCGTTCTCGACCAGCTTCAGCCCCTCGCGCATATTGGCTTCGGTCAGCCGGCCCTTGCCGCTCAGCGTGCGTAGGGCGCCGGTCAAACCATTCTGAATCGATTCGAACATCGCTTGCTTTCCCTGTAGGGTGGGCGAGGCCCACCGATCGTTTCGGTTGTAAGCTGCACGGCATTTTACCGGACCAGAGCGCGGCTTGGAATGCTAGGCAAAGCTCGCAATATCGAGGTCACTCGGCCCCGCTTGGCTTCTGATGCTGCGAAAACGACGCGCCTAACTGTTTCATCCCGTCGATAGTCGAAACGCGCGGGCGATAACCAAAGTCGGCCCGGGCTCGGCTGATATTGAAATAATGCGTTCGTCCTAACTGCGCCGCGAGAAACCGTGTCATCCGGGGCTCGGATTGAAGGCCTAGCGTTTTGTGAACCGTTTCCACGCCGGCGCCGATCGACCAGGCAACCGAAGTCGGTATTGAGCCGCGCACCGGACCCAAGCCAGCCAGCGCCAACAGTTCGCCGATCCACCGCCAACAGTTAACCGGCTCCCCTTGGCTGATGAAATAGGCCTTGCCACATGCGGCTGACTCGGGCCCTAGTGCATCGGCCGCTTGCAAATGGGCGGCGGCGGCATTTTCGACATACACCATGTCGATCAGATTGCGGCCATCCCCGACGCGCCGCAGTTGGCCGGCCCGCTGCCGTTCGATCAACCGTGGAACCAGATGCCGATCGCCCGGGCCCCAGATCAAGTGCGGCCTCAGCGCGCAAGTAAACAGCCCATTGCCGTTGGCCGCCAGCACAAGTTGCTCGGCGAGTGCTTTGGAATGCGGATAATGACAGAGCCAGCGCCGGGCGTACGGCGCCGATTCGTCGACGCCGCACTGGTCGCGGCCATCGAACGTCACGCTGGGAGTGCTCGTGTAGACCAACCGCCGCACACCATGCCGCCGGCAACCGTCGATGACCGAGCGCGTGCCGACGGTATTAATGGAATGAAAGTGTTCCCAGGAGCCCCACAGACCGGCCACGCCCGCGACATGATAGACGGTATCGACACCCGCGCAGGCCGCGATCGTTTGTTCGGCATTGGTGATGTCGCCGAGGAAGATTTCGGCGCCTAGCGAGCGAATGTCGGCGTTATCGGCGCGGCAGTAAGCTCGAACGCGGTCGCCGCGCGCAAGAAGCTGCTCGACGACATAGCGGCCGAGGAAGCCGCTGGCGCCGGTGACTAAAGCGATGGAGGAGGGCATGGCTGCTTGCTGGATCGGGTGCCACTGCTGGCTTACCCAGCAGTGATTGTTCATGTGCGCTCACAGGCTGCACTGCACTGCTGGACAAGCCAGCAGTGGCACCCGGCGTTTAGGCGTGGTCCAAGTCTGAAGCCTCACTCGCCACTCGCCACGTTCCGTCAATCCTCGATTCGCAGCTTCAGCTCGTCTGAGTTGGCCTTCAATTCCGGGGCGTACATCGCCCAGCCTTTGGCCGGCAGGGCGCTGTAGCGGCCGGGGATTTCCGCACGCAGGCGATAGGCCACGCTGTGCTTGCCCCGGGCTAGCGTTCTCACGAAGAAGCTGGTGCGGTTGTCGTGCATCTCCATGTAGGCCCCCAGGGCGTTGCCGCCGTAGCCTGAGCGGACTTCGACCGCCTCGAATCCCGCGGCCTTCATGTCCTCGAAGATCAGATACTCGTAGTCGTTCTTCGAGTCGATCTCCAGTTCCACTTCGACCAAGTCGCCGCTCTTGAGCAGGTCGTTGTCCTTGAGCTCCGCGCGGCGATACTTTTCGGCCCGCTGATCGATGACCTGGCCCCGCGAGCCGGCGACTTGGGTCGTCTTGTCGTCTCGCGTGAGCTTGTAGATCTGCCGGTTGACCTTCACTTCCAGGCCGGCCCGGGTGATGTGGTCTTCGAGCGTGAAGTAGGTCAGATAGGCGTTATAGTACAGCGGCCCGGCGCCTTTCTTGCGCAGCTCCAGTTCGTGCTTGCCCGTGGTCACGCCGTCTCCCTTGACCACGAACTTGTTGTCGTAC
>JBBQWR010000006.1:0-151888 GCA_038210495.1 Pirellulales bacterium | reverse complement strand
TCGCCGCCTTACGCAACGCGACGCTGGCGCTGCTCAGGCTTCACGGCCATACAAACATCGCCGCCGGCTTACGCGCGTACAGTTGGAACCTCTCCCGCCTCTTGGCCATACTAGGCAAATCCAAAAAATGAAAGGCCCTGGCGATAAGAAGACGATGGATGAAGCTTTTCATGCGCTGCTATAATACGGGCCTGCATCCCGACGCAATTTCTCTTCGCGGAGGTACGGCCATGCTGCCTTTTTTGGGATCGGTTTTCGGTCTAATAGTCGGAGTTATCGTGGGTCGCTTGCTGGCGGTCATGGGTCATGCATCGGGCGTCGTGGAAATGCTCGATGGTATGGGAATTATCGTCGGAGGCGGTGCTGGGGCAGTCGCTGGCTCAGTGATCGGTTCGACAGCGGCAATCGTTCAGGCAATCAGTAGGCGATCGACACACTAGCGGTTTTCCGCCGACCATCCCAATCCTAGGACACTGCCAAATGGAAAATAAATTCAACGGCGTCTGCATGATCATCGCCTCCATTATCATCGCTGCGGCGATCATATGGCACGCCCAGGTCGGTCGCTACCAGCCAGTCAACAGCCAAACGCCGGGCACGAAAATCGACACGATGACGGGCAGCGTATTTCACTAGGTCCGCCCCCCGCAGACCTACGACATCGCCTCGCGCGTCGGCTGCCTTGCCGCGAGCCGCCCGACGGCCAACAGCCGCCGCGCCAAATCTTCGAAAGCTGGCAAAACGGGGGTCACCGGCTTCTCTACGACCACTAGGGATCTCGCTGGAAGCGGGATTCAATCACCACAAGATTTTCAGCACCTTGCCGAAATCCGTCGGCTTGACCAAGTGACCGTCATGGAATAGAGCCGCGCACGAAGTAAGCCGGTGTAGGTCAGGCACTCTGTGCCTGACATGCGCGCCGCGTTTGCACGAACTGTCAGGCACGGGGCGCCTGACCTACCGGCTCAAGACCCGTTGCGTTTGTGAAATTTCCGTTAAGGGCGTAAAATACCTTGTGGTCGCTCGCCGGGCTTGTGGCGTCTGGCCGGCGGCCTTTTTTTTCGTCCTACCGGGGCTGGCTCTAATCGGCCGGAATCGAAGCGATGGCTGAACTTCATCACGAATGTGGGGTCGCGGCCGTTTATCACCTGCCGGGGCACGAAACGAGCCCCTTGTGCCCCGTGCAAGGAATCGAGGAAGTGTCTCGGCTGCTGCCGCGGATGCTGCTCGACATCCAAAACCGAGGGCAACTCTCCGCAGGGATGACGACGTTCAATCCCGATCGCAACCAACTGATCGACACTTATAAAGAAGTCGGCAGCGTTAGCGAGGTATTTCGGATGGGCCATCGGGGCAAGTTCGAGAGCCTGATGAAGGAATACGCCGGCCGGGCAGCGATCGGCCATGTCCGCTACGCGACCTGCGGCGCCGACGATCGCAGCTACGCGCAGCCGTTCGAGCGGCACCATCTGCAGAAGCACAAATGGTTCAGCTTCGGCTTCAACGGCCAGTTGGCCAACTACGTCGAGCTGCGCGACCAATTGCTGGCCGACAACGACAATCACCTATCGCGCGACAACGACACCGAAATCATCATGCACCAGATCAGCCGCGAACTGTCCGGCGATCGAACGCCGACGCTGGTCGAGGTGTTTCGCAATATCAGCCGGCGATTCGACGGGGCGTACAATCTGGTGTTCTTGAATGCGCTGGGGGACATGGTCGTCGCCCGCGATCCGCTCGGGATTCGCCCGCTTTGCTATGCGAAGGAGGGCGCGTTGTTCGCGGCGGCCAGCGAGAGCGTGGCGCTGTTGAATCTGGGGTTCGCGGCCGAGAGCATCAAATCCATGCTGCCGGGTCAGGCGGCGGTGATCACCGAAGGGCGGATGGAGATGCATACGTTTGCCCGCAGCCCGCGGCGGGCCCATTGCTTCTTCGAGTGGATTTATTTCGCCAATGTGGCGAGCACGATGGACGGCCGGAGCGTGTACCTGTCGCGCAAGCGGCTCGGGGAGGAGATGGCCCGGCTGGAGACTTTGCCGATCGACGCCGACACGATCGTCGTGCCGGTGCCCGACACGAGCAAGGCGGCCGCCGACGCGATGGCCTATAAGCTCAAGGTCCCGTCGCTCGAAGGGCTGATCCGCAATCGCTACGCCGGCCGGACGTTTATCGAAGGGGGCAGCAATCGCAAGGAGAAGGCCGAGACGAAGTACACGCCGCTCCGCGAGGTGCTTGAAGGCAAGAAGGTCCTGCTCGTCGAGGACTCGATCGTCCGCTCGACGACGATGAAGGTGCTCATCAATCGGATTCGCGACATGGGCCGGGCGAAGGAAATTCACGTGCGGATCGCATGTCCGCCGATTGTGGCGCCTTGCTTTTATGGCATCGACATGTCGACGATCGACGAGCTGTTCGCGCCGAAATTTTTGCGAGGGGGCGATCTGACGGACGAAGTCCAGGCCGAGATGGCGGCTACGCTCGGCGCCGATTCGCTTCGGTACCTGCCGATCGATTCTCTTTCGCGGGCCGTCGGTTTCGATAGCGATCAGCTTTGCCAGGCCTGCCTCACCGGTGAGTATCCGACGCCGAGCGGGCAGGAGCTTTATCAGATCGCGCTGAAGAACGCGGGGCACAACGGCGCCAGCCAACGGACGTATGAGCTCGCGCGGAAATGCCCGTAGCCCGTAGGTCAGGCATCCTGCCTGACGGCGAGTGGTTCTCATAGCCGCAAATGGGAAGCAGGCCGCGCGCCGCGTCAGGCAGGATGCCTGACCTACGTGGGCGTCCAGAGTGGCGACTTTGCTGACGGTTCCGTCTGCTGGCCGGTACGGCGGGCTTTGATTCGCACGTAAGGCGGGACGTACAGACTGCGATGGCCGAAGGAGCCGACGGCCGCCTGGGGATCGCCGTGGACTGGCTCGAAGAGATCTTCGATCGCGAAACCGGCTCGGCACATTCCACCGAGCAGTTGCTCCCAGCGGTGCAGGAACTCGAGTGTGCCCAGCTCGCGATGGGGGCTGCCCTCGACGGCCGGCAGCGGATTCTCGCGATAATAGGGCTCGAGGAGTTCGTAACCGCCGGCCGAGGGTTCGACCGAGGCTTGCATACTCGCGGGCTGTTTGTGCTGACTGATATACAGCCCGCCGGGTTTTGCGACCCGAGCGACTTCGCGGTAGACGGCGGCGATATCGGCCACATAACAGGTGCTCACGGGCTGCACGACGATGTCGAACTCCGCGGCGGCGAGCATCGATAGATCGTCCATCGAGGCCTCGACGGTTCGCACAGAGAGCCGTCGCTCGGTGGCGACTTGCCGATCGAGCGCAAGCATCGCAGGGCTGAGATCGACGACCGTGACGATCGCGCCGGCGGTGGCGTAGAGCGCGCTCTGCCGCCCGCCGCCCGCCGCCAAGCATAACACGCGCTTGCCAGCGATCGAACCGCCGAGCCAGCCCGCGCCGTCGACCGCCGCGAGCGGATCGGCGAAATCGGCATTGTCGGCCGGGCGCGTGAATCGCTGTTGGCTGCGGACGAGGGCGTCCCAAGCGCGGCGATTATGCTCGTGAACGGACATGGCGTATCGTGAGTCGCCGATCGGTGGCGTTGGTTTTTCGTTTCGAGGCTAAGATGGTAAGCGCCGCCGATCCGATGAGCGCCAGCGCCATTGTGGTCGGCTCGGGCACAATCGCCAAGCCGTCGCTGAATTGCGCGTTCGATGAGAAGCCGCTGGACGCTGATGCGGCGAACTGCGAGTTGCTGGCGAGCAATTCCCGTGCGTTGGACAAGGGGAATTGGATCGATCGCGGCGATGCCAGAACGCGGGACGTCAGACCCGGATTGAGTTGACTAGCTTCCAACGTGCCCACGGAAAAATTCGACGGCGCGATCGTTAACAGGCCGGGATGGCCCGCTTGGCCGTTGATTATTAGGGCGCCTTGAACGATATGGTCGACCGTCAGTTGGCTATCTTCGGCGACGGTGGTGGTTCCCGTTCCGTCGATGCCGCCGACGACTTGATTGCCGCTGGACACGACGAGGCCGCCGGAGGCGCTGCCGTTGATGATGTGGGCTTTGGCGCCGCCCGTCACGCCGAGCGCCGAGACGGTTCCCGCAAGTTCGAGCGTGGCATCCTTCGCGATGGTCACCGTGGCGCCGGCCGTGACGCTGCTGACGCCCGAGGTGACGGCGAATTGCAGCGTGCCGGAGTTGACGGTGGTGTCTCCCCGATAAGTGTTGGCGGCTTGGACGATCAGCGCGCCGGCGCCGTTTTTATTGAGTCCGCCGGCGCCGCTTAGCCCGCCGCTCAGCGTGAGTTGATCGGTCGCGTTGGCCACGTTCACGTCGGTCGTGGAGGCCAACGCCAGCGGAGCGGAAATTTCGTGTTGGCCACTGTTCACGGCCAGTTGTGCATTGCCGCTGCTGGCTTGCATGGTGAGCGAACTCGAGCCGGCGACCTTGTAGGACTTGCCGCTATCGAACGTAAGCTCGCCTAGCGTGACAGCCCCTGCAAGCGTGATCGTCGTGGTCGCCGTGGTTTTGCCGGGCAGCACGACGACTTGGTCGATGCCATTGGGGGCCGTCGATGTATTCCATTTCGGGCCGTCGGACCAGGCGCCCGAGGCATCGACGTTCCAGGAAACGGGGGGCCGAAAATCGATGGCGTTGTAAACCGAAACGGGCGTGCCGAAGCCGTACAACGCGAACTGATCGTTCAGCCGGTTGTAGGAGACGGTCGAGTAGGCGCCGGTTGAGTAAATTTGGCCCACGCCCGCGCTGTTGAATACCGTCACGCCGCTGCCGCCGCCGACAAACAGATTGCCCCGGGCGTCGACGAACATGCCGGCCCCGCTATTGTTCGGAGAGTTGTTGATCAACTCGCCATCGTTGAAATTCAGTGGAACGAATGGAGTGATGCTGAAGGGAGCGTCCAATTGCGCGGTGGTGAAACGTCGAATTTCTCCGGTTCGTCCGGTGACGCCGTCGTAGCCGACGTCCACATAAAGCCGATACTGGTTGTCCGTTGACTTGTCCATCGCCATCGAGGCACTGGCGCCGGGGATGTTCGTCACGATGGGCGTCGCGGAATGATCCGAAAAGTCGAATATATCCACCTCGCTTGCGGCGCCAGAATAATTTAGGCCGCGATCTACATAAAACTTCGTAGCCGCGCCGAGCAATGTCGAAGTGGACGCCAGCGGAATAAAGTCGTTGTTGAACGCGACCGTGCCGACTGACGTGCTGGTGACGCCTCCGCTGGCGGGTAGCGTGTAGACAAGCCCGTTGCTACCGGAGTCAAATCCACCGGCGCCGTCGCCGATCAGCAGCGTGCTGCCATCCCGAGAGAAGTTGATCGGACCCGCATCGGCGCCTCCCGTGTTGACGGTTCCAAAGACGGCGAAATCGCCGCCATTGAGTGAGGTCTGACGCCAAACCTGATGGCCGTCCCAGGCACAGAGCAGACCGTCGGGGCCATAGCGGACGCTCGTGGAAAACGCATTTACGGGCGCCGGCAACGTGATACTCGTCGCTACGGGATTCGGAAATATTGCCGCAAACGCCCGATCGCCGGCAATCGCGAATACGAGGGCCACGGCCGCCACTAGTGTCGAAATACGAATGGTCATGCAGCGAGTTCCTTAATGGATTGAGTGGCCAAGGCCGATTGGATCGGCCATCGATTGTCGATTGCCGCGGAATGTTACTTCTCAGCCAGTAGTTTGGGATCGCCCCCCTGCTTGGTGCAGAGCGGCGCGAGAACGTCCGTCGCGATCGATTCGTTAACGAAATGCACGGAGCCGTCGCACATCAGCACATAAACTCCGCCCGGATGATCGCTCCACATTTCGTTGTATTGCTGGATATTGATGGGGCCGGTTTGATCGAAGATATTGCCGCCGTTGGCCCATTCGCCGGTCATCGTCCAATCGCGGCCCGTGTCCTCGGCGACGAGGATGACGTGCGACGTTCCCCCGGGAATCTGGGCGATGCTCGTGGGCGTTTCCCAGACCATTACGCCGTTCATGAATGCATAGCCCGGGCCGGTCCATCCGAACATGCCGCCATAGTCGATCGTGGCCATCCAGTCGGTCGCTTTGTTGAATCCGAGCCGCTTGCGATCGCCGGTGAGATTGCCGACCCGCATCGCCGCGATCCGGCCGGCGCTCGGGCAGCAATAGATCGAGATCACTTGGCTCGCGGCGGGCAGATTGGCCGGGTCGATGTAGGCAAGGTCGGTGTGAAATTTTTTCCACGTCGCCTGCTCCTCGATAAAGGGGAGCAAGAACACGCTCCAGGCAAGCTGCCGGGCGTTGGGCTTTTGGGCCGTGCGACGATCGATCAGACCGGCGGGGAAGTGCCTCTTGGCGTTGTGATGATTCAATAGCCCCACGCCGATTTGGTGCAGATTGTTGGCGCAACTCACCCGCCGCGCCGCCTCGCGGGTCGATTGCACGGCCGGTAGCAGCAGCGCAATGAGAATGCCGACGATCGCAATGACCGTCAGCAATTCGACGAGCGTGAAGCCGGGGCGCCGTGAACTTGCCATCCGCGTCGGTCGATTCAAGCGCTGCTGTTGAGTCCGCGCGGCGGCGATCTGGGGAATCGCGACGGCTGGCGGACAATTCGTACGAGAACGTAGGCAACGCGAACGGATCGCGCGGCGAAACTCCACGAGCGGATCAACGGCAACTAACCACGTCGTCAGCGTTCGTCCCTCGCGAACGTCTGCACGCAACCGCGTTGGTAGGTCTTCTGACTACCGAACTCAGCCGGCCTGGCCTTCTCATTCCCGGCGGCCGGAGGGCCGACGAGAACAATGGCGCTTTCAGATGGGCGGACTGCTTGATGTTCGGATACAGCGGCGGGGCCGTCCCGGAATCGCACCGGAGTTCCCTGTTATTTGTCGACCGCTCGTGAAAAACGCGCGACCGACCACCAACGCACAACGGCCGCAGTCTAGCGGTCTTGGATAGGAATGTCAAAGGGCCGTCGGATTGCGGTTTAACGGACCAATCAGTTGTCGACTTTTGACTACTTCATCATTGTCGTGGCTTTTTTGCCACGGTAAGTAATCGAGGAGCACGGGCAAGCATGAACCTCGACTTCTGAAAATAGTCATTTATAATTTGTGCTGATGGCCGCAATTTGGTAAACTGGCTTGGCGAAGAGCCATTCCGCCTAACGCCCCGATCGTTGGATTTGAGATGGTGCTGGATTTCCGCTGGCACGGATTAGCGGGTCGGTTCGGAAATTGCCAAGACACATGGAACTGATCGCGGCCGCACCGAACGGTAGCGGCTCGTTTTTTGCGCTTGGAGCCATTCGTGAAACCGATTCTGCAAGCGCTCTTGCTGGCTGACAATGTTTACGACGATCGACAGGCTGGAAGAAAAGTCGTAGCCGGTATCTTCCATGTGCTGCATGTCAAGAAACGCGATATCGCAGAAGTTCATCGTGAAAATCCTGGACAGCCCCAGGGACCGCATCAAGCAATTCCTGCTTTTATTCAGGGATCGCCGTCGGCATATATCAGCATGACGAGCGTCCGCGGACCCACCCACGTTACCCTTCAATTTGTAAATTTGTCCGACAACGGGGTGCTTTTCAAAATCGATTGCGATGTGAATTGCAATGACCCGACCGCGACAGTGGAGGTCGTTTTGAAGCTGCCCCTACTCGTTGTGCCGGAGCCCGGAATGTATGCGGCGGAGTTGCTGTGCGACGAAGAACCGATTGGCACCTATCGCGTCAAGGCGATAGAGCTATTGTGAAAATGAGGAATTCCCATGAGCGTCCCATCTAATAATGTCCTCGTCAATTGCGATTCTCCTTATGACATTTCAAACACCGCGTTTAGCCAATTCGAGCCTGCAACCGCGTATCGGTGCCGGGTGCTGTTGTGCCCCGAAGATGTTGGATTTTCAGCCCACTGCTTGAATTTGCTGGGCGTTATCAGCGAGGGCGACACGGAGAAAGAGGCTCTCGACAACATGGGCGACTCGTTCCGCGAGACCCTCTCCTATTATCGCGAAGCAAATCGGCAAATTCCTTGGGGAGGTGTCGATGTGCCCCGCCCGGCCGGATCGCTAGAGCGATGGATCGTTGTGAGACTGTAGGATGCGCTCGCTCAAGGGGAGGGAAGTTATACGCATCTTGCAGAAGGCCGGATTTCAGGTTGTGCGATCGAAGGGCAGTCACCATATCATGCTCCGCGACGGCCACCCCGGAACCGTTGCGGTTCCCGTGCATGCCGGGCGAGATATCAAGATCGGAACCCTCAACGGGATCATCCGAAGGGCGGGGTTAACTGCGGATCGGTTCTGGCAATTGGATGCCGAGTGAACGAGTCGTGCGAGATTGCAACAATTTGCCCGCCGCGCGGGTAGGGATGATCCCGAGATGGATCTATACGACGACCTTGATCCTCCGCGAAACATTTGAAATTGTGATTGGTTGACAAAACGTCGCCACCGGCGAGCGGCTGATTTTTGAGGATGCTATGACGCAGGATGCGGATTTGGGGCGGCGGCGGGTGGCCATCGAGGGGATTCGACCCGTGGTCGATGGTGGGCAATGGCCGCTTAAGCGGACGCAAGGGGACGTGGTCGAGGTCGAAGCCGATATTTTTGGCGACGGTCACGATGAGGTGCGGGCCGTGCTGCTCTACCGCCGGCAAGGCGCGAGCTCGTGGTCGCAGGCGCCGCTTCAGTTTCTGAACAACGACCGTTGGAGGGGCTCATTCACCGTTGGCCAGATCGGGCGGTATGAATACGCCTTGCGCGGTTGGGTCGATCGGTATCAAACGTGGCGACACGATCTGACCAAACGCATCGCGGCCCATAGCGACGTAAGCGTCGATCTGCTCATCGGCGCCGAACTGGTCGAGGCGGCGGCCGCTCGCGCGAAGGGCGCCGATGCCGAGAGACTGGCCGAATTCGCGACGCTGCTGCGGGGCGAGAAAACAAAAACTCCGGCGACCGACCGAGCACGGCTGGCCGACGACCGGGCGCTGGTCGATCTCATGGAGCGCTATCCGGATTTGAGCCTGGCCACGACACTCGATCCCCCGCTCGAAGTGGTCGTCGATCGCGAGCGGGCGAGATTCAGCGCCTGGTACGAATTGTTTCCTCGGTCGACCTCGACGACGGCGGGCAAGCACGGCTCGCTAGCCGACGTGCAAGCTCGTCTGCCGTATATCGCTGGGATGGGTTTTGACGTTCTCTATCTGCCCCCCATTCATCCGATCGGCGCCGCTTTTCGCAAGGGCAAGAACAATGCCACGACCGCGCAGCCGGCCGATGTCGGTAGCCCCTGGGCGATCGGCGCCCCGGATGGGGGCCATAAAGGCGTGCTGAAAGAGCTCGGCACGCTGGCCGATTTTCGACAGCTCGTGTCGGCCGCCGGTTCGCGGGGCATCGAAATCGCGCTCGACGTTGCCTATCAGTGCTCGCCGGATCATCCCTATGTGAAGGAGCATCCCGACTGGTTCCGGAGCCGCCCGGACGGCACGATTCAGTACGCGGAGAACCCGCCAAAAAAGTATCAGGATATTTATCCGTTCGATTTTGAGACATCCGACTGGCATGCGCTGTGGGAAGAACTGCGGAGCGTCGTGCTGTTTTGGATTGAGCAAGGGGTGAAGATTTTTCGCGTCGACAATCCCCACACGAAGGCGCTGCCGTTTTGGGAATGGATGATTCGCACGGTTAAGGAGCGCCATCCCGAGGTCCTATTCCTAGCCGAGGCATTCACGCGGCCGAAGATCATGTATCGGTTGGCGAAAATGGGGTTCACCCAGTCGTACACGTACTTCAGTTGGCGGAACACAAAGCAAGAATTGACCGAGTATTTGGAGGAGATCGCCGCGCCGGCGATTCGCGATTTCTTTCACGGAAATCTTTGGCCCAACACGCCGGATATTTTGCCGGAGTATTTGCAGTCGGGGCAGCGAGCGGCGTTCATGGCCCGGGTGCTGTTGGCGGCGACGTTGGGGGCGAATTATGGCATTTACGGTCCGCCGTTTGAGCTTTGCCTGTCCACGTCCCGCGAACCGCACAGCGAGGAGTATCTCAATTCCGAGAAATACGAGGTCATTTCTTGGCAGCTCGATCGGCCCGAGAGCTTGAGCGAATTTATCGGCAAGATCAATCGCGCCCGGCGCGAGAATCGGGCTCTGCAGAGCGACGCCAATCTCGAATTTCATCCGATCGATAGCGAGCAGTTGATCGCCTACAGCAAGCGAACCAGCGACAACAGGAATATCCTCATCGCCATCGTGAATCTCGACCCGTATCATACGCATGCCGGGACGGTCGAGTTGCCGCTGGCGAAGTGGGGCATCGCTGGGGATCGGCCGTATGAAATGGAGGACCTGCTAAGTGGCAAGCGGTACGACTGGCAGGGACCACGCGGCTGGGTCGATTTGTCGCCGCACGCCGTGCCGGGGCATTTGTTTCGATTGCAGGCGAGGTAAACGCGGTGGCGGTCGATGGGGCGGAGATCTATGAGCGATTTATTTTCACCGGCGTTCGAGGCTCATCTACAGAAATGGCTGACGTCGCGGCGGTGGTATGCAGGCAAGGCTCGCCGGCTTAGTGCGCTCGATTACGATATTGTGCCGCTCGAACTGCCGACGATGTCCGGCACGCGGCACGGGCTGCTGCTTGTGCGGGCTAAGTTTGACTCGGGCGAACCGGATTTGTATTTAATACCGTTCGTCGCGATTCAAGGTTCCGAGGCGAAAGAGTTTGCCGCGGCACACCTGGAAGCCGTTGTGCAACCGATCGACGACGCCGTCCAGCCGGCCGTTTTGATCGGCGATGGAATGGCCGAACCGCGATTCGTGCGCGGTCTGCTCGACTTGATCGGGGAGCGAACTGTTGGCGGTGGACAAAAGCTGGTGTCTTGGTCGAGCGATTCTCTAGGTCAATTGCTCGGCGATCGAAACGATTTGCCTGTGAAGCGGGCGTCCGGTGAGCAGAGTAATACGTGCATGGTTTTCGGCGATCGGATGATCTTGAAGTTGTTTCGCCGGCTCGAATCGGGCGTCAATCCCGATTTGGAAATCGGGCGATACCTCAGCCAAACTGACTCGTTCCGGCATGTCCCCGAACTACTTGGCTCGCTCGAATATCAGCCACCCGAAGGCGAGCCGCAGTCGATCGCAATTCTGCATCGGTTTTTGCCAGGCGCAACGGATGCTTGGCAATTGACACTCAATCGAATCGATGAATATTTCAGTCGAGTCGTTCAATTGCCCGCGGAAAAGACGCCGACGCCCGCCGCGGCATTTCAAGCGCTGGTGACGAACCGCGAATCGGGTGTATCCCTTTGGTCGCTCGGCGATGCACGACCGATCGCCGAATCGAAGTCTTTGACGGATGGATTTTTGGAAGTCGTGGGATTGCTCGGTCGGCGGACGGCCGAGATGCATCTGGCGCTAGCGGCGCCGTCAGACTCGCCGAGCTTCGCGCCCGACTCCTTCACCAGCGATTATCAGCAAGCGCTCAAGTCGTCGATGCGCGAGATGGCGACGCGGGCCATGAAATTGCTGCGCGAGCGATTACCTCATTTATCAGAGCAGACTCAATCGCGGGCGACGAGGCTACTGAAACAAGAGTCGGCCGCGATCGCGCGGTTCGATGCCGTCGCCGCAGAGCCGCTCGATGGTCGGCGAATTCGTTGCCACGGCGACTATCACTTGGGCCAGGTGTTGTATGCGGATGGCGATTTCACGATTCTCGACTTCGAAGGCGAGCCGGCCCGGCCGCTGGCCGAGCGCCGGGCGAAGCGGTCGCCGCTGCAAGACGTCGCTGGCATGCTGCGTTCGTTTCACTATGCCAGGTCGCAAGGACTCTTGGCGCGCACTGGCGATGGCGCCGCGAGCACAGGCCTGAAAGCGGCGTGTCGAGCGGCGGCGGATGTGTGGTATCTGTGGACGGCGGCGGCGTTCTTAAGGGCGTATCGCGAGACGGCCGGCGCGGCGGCGTTTCTGCCAAAATCGTCGGCCGATTGCGACCGACTGCTCACCGCGCTGGCGATCGAGAAAGCGTGTTATGAGTTGTCGTATGAGCTCAATAATCGGCCCGA
This sequence comes from Pirellulales bacterium, assembly GCA_038210495.1. Taxonomy (GTDB): domain Bacteria; phylum Planctomycetota; class Planctomycetia; order Pirellulales; family DATAWG01; genus JBBQWR01. The sequence goes on along the minus strand of JBBQWR010000006.1, from coordinate 139,798 downwards.
TTGGGTCGAGACGCCGCTGGATGGGTTGCTTGCGTTGATCGCATGATGCGAGCGTACATAGCCGCGGCATCCTGCCGCGGAGTCGCCCCCCTCTAAAAACTATACTCCGCAGCAGGATGCCGCGGCTATGTAAGTCCTGCCCGCGACAAATGCACGATGCTGCTCAGCACGCCATGCGTCACGCACGCCATGCTTTCGTAGTCGAGCGTGTCCGGTGTATCGGTTGGCAAGTGATAATGCGGGTTGCGGAGAAAACTCGTGTCGGTCAGCATTAGCGCCGGGTAGCCTTGATCCCAAAACGAAGCGTTATCCGACCGGCGAATTTCCGAGATGATTTCCGGCAGCGCGATCGAGAATAGCGGGAACCGGGTTCCGCGTTTGAACCCGCGGCGAAACTGCCACACGAGCCGCAGCGAGCTCAGATTGCCGACGGCGGCGAGAAAGTCGCCGCGCTTCGGAAACGCCCAGTGCAGGAATTTGGGAATCCCCGGCGGGATGGCTTGGCTCCCCTTGGCCGACGTGTAATAGCCGACCATTTCCAGGCAGAGCATCGCCACGATCCGCTCGTTCCGCTCGCGGCAACTCCGAGCATAAACCTGACTGCCCATTTCACGTTGATGAAAATAGGGCATTTCCTCACATGCGAACGCGACGAACCGAACCGTCCGCCGCGGTCGCCACTGGCGGAACATTCGCGCCACTTCGATGAGCACGGCCACGGCCGACGCATTGTCGTCGGCGCCGGGTGTCGTGGGAGTTGTATCGTAGTGGGCGCCGAGAACGATGATCTCTGCGCCGCGAACAGAGCCTGACGACTGCGCGACCAGATTGGCGACCGACTGGCCGCCGGCGACATACGTCTGCCGCTCGACCTCGTAGCCGGACTCTTGAAGCTCTGCCTCGATTAGCTTGGCGGCGGCTTCCATCGTCGCCGGCCGACCTGGATGCCGGGGACCGATCGAGCCCGCGAGTCGATCCACATGGCGATTGAGACGCTCGACTAACGCGGCGGACGGTTCATCGGTCGGGCGCACGGTCAAGCTCTACGAAGGCGGATCGATCGTCGATGGGATGTCGCCCACCGCCGCGACGGGCCGCGGGTTGACCCATCGCACCACGGCTTCGCTCAGAATCACCAGCACCGATCCGATCATGAAAACGGTGAAGCCTAAGTTCAAGGCGCCGGTGATGAACTTCGCCCGGTCGCCGGTTTGCCAGCCGCTGATGATCAGAGCCGCGAACTTGCCGGCCGACATCTGAACTCCGGCCGTCGTCGTCGTCGCGATCACGAACGCCATCGGGATCAGCGTCAGCGGGGCGTATCGCCGCTTGCCCGCGTTGATCATCACCGTCGTCACGACCGCCAGCGCGATCACCGCCAGCATCTGGTTGGCGATTCCGAACATGGGCCAAATTGTGTCGATCGAGCCGCTGGCGATCAGCAATCCCCAGCAGGCCGTGATCGCCGCCGTCGAGATAACGGCGCCCGGCAGCCAGTCGGTGCGATCGAACGGCTTGTAAATTTTTCCCAAGAGCTCTTGCAGCAGAAATCGGGCGATCCGAGTTCCCGTGTCGATCGTCGTTAGGATGAACAGAGCCTCGAACATGATCGCGAAGTGATACCAGTATTTCATCATCGCGGTCGGATCGAGCCACCCGCCCGTCAGCCGATTGCCGGCGTCCTTCAAGATCGTCGACATGCCGACGGCCAGCGTGACGGCGCCACTCGTCCGGCCTCGCAGCGATTCGCCGCCAACCTTGGCCTCGATCTCAGCTAGTTTATCCGTATCGGCGTGCAGCAATTTAAGGCGATCGGCGTGAGCGGAAACCTTTTCCAAATCGATGTTCATGGCGTAGTAGTCGCCGGGCGGAAGGGTCGCCGCCGCGATCAGGGCAATGATGCCGACCAGCCCCTCGATGAGCATCGCGCCGTAGCCGATCGTTCGGACGTGGCTCTCGCGCGAGATCATTTTGGGCGTGGTGCCGGAGGAGACCAGCGCATGAAAGCCCGAGACGGCGCCGCACATGATGCAGATGAAGCAGAACGGAAAAATCGCTCCGTCCATGATCGGCCCGCCGCCCCCGGCGTAGACCGAATTGACGGCCGGCGCTTCGAGCTTCGGATTGGCCACGATCACGGCGCCGACCAAGAGGACGACCGTGCCGATCTTCAAAAAGCTGGAAAGATAATCGCGCGGGCAAAGCAGCAGCCACACCGGCAGCACCGAGGCGATGAAACCATACAGGCAGATCGCCCAAATCGTGCCGCCGCGCGATAATTGGAAATAGGGTTCGAGCGGCGAACCGGGAATCCAATTGCCCGCCACCGTGACGGCCAACGTCGCGACGGCGCCGATCAGCGAGGCCTCGACGACATGGCCCTTGCGAAGCCGGTACATATACAGTCCGACCAGCAGCGCGATCGGCACGGTGCAGGCGATCGTGAACGTGCCCCAGCTACTGCCGCGGACAACTTGCTTGACGCCTCGCTCGAGCTTGAGCCGGCTGGGCGAAGCAGCGTCAACGGTCTCGGGCCCAAGGTGAACGTTTCCCGAGATCGTGAACGACTCGCTCCGCGTGACTTTTCCGCCGTCGGGATACATAAGGGTCGTTCCCGGCGGCACGAGGATCGTTTCGCGTCCCGCGTCGCTGACGGCCCGCGCGGGCGACGTCATTTCCAAAACCGTGCCGGGCGCGAGCGCGACCTCCTCGCCTCCGAGGGCCTTGACGACCACTAGCCCCAAGCCGGCCAGCGCGATCACGACGACGAACAAAATGGCGATCGACGCCGTGCCGCCGGCCAGTGAACCGATCTCCGCTCGAGCGATCTCGGCCAGCGACCGCCCGCCGTGCCGGACGCTGGCCGCGAGCACGAGCATGTCTTGCACGGCGCCGGCGAGACAGACGCCGACGACGATCCAAACCAATCCCGGCAGGTAGCCAAACTGCATCGCCAGGACCGGCCCGATCAACGGCCCGGCGCCCGAGATGGCCGCGAAATGGTGGCCGAACAGAACCCATTTGGGCGTTGGATGATAATTCTGCCCATCGTTAATGCGCACGGCCGGCGTGACCCGGCTGTCGTCCAGCGCCGCGACCTGGGCGGCCAGAAAGGCGCTATAGAAACGATAGGCGATCGCCAAGCAGGCCAGGGCCATCAAAATGAGCGGCATCGCGAACATGCAGAATAGATTACCGCAAAAGGGCGACGTCGCCCACCATGGCAACCTCGGCCAGCTCAATCAACGCATTACGCAATAACGCCGGCGAGCGGGCGCAACCGCCGCATGGACGACCCACGGATGGATGGCTGTCAATCGATGTCAAACCGGCCAATCCGGCCGCTCTTGACTACGCTGCGAAGCCCTCTTAGGCTTACGGAACACGGGCAGGCCCGGAAAAACGACCCGCTTTTGCGGCTCATCCCGGCCAGAAATCGGGGCTTCAGCCTAAACCTCTGCTTGGGGAATAGTGTAACGGTAGCACGACTGACTCTGAATCAGTTAGTCTAGGTTCAAATCCTAGTTCCCCAGTTAACTTAAAGCCTTGCAGTAACAAGAGTTACGGCAAGGTTTTTTCGTTCAACCTTGCTGGCGTATTTCGACGGCGCTACGCCGGCGCTACACTCAGCAGAATTTCTAGGGGTGAGCCGTGGCACAGCCGATTTCGTCCGCGCGACGATTCTTTGAGCGGGTCACGACGGCGCCCGACCCAGCGGCGTTTATCCGCGGCCTCGTGAATTCCGACCCGCCGACTTACGAGGGTGAGTGGCTCGACTTCAAACGCACGAGCGGTGAAGACGCTCGAATCTGGAGCGAGGCTCTATCGGGCTTCGCGAACACGGAAGGGGGTGTGCTGATCTGGGGAGTCGTGGCCGTCAAAGATAAATCAGGGGTCGATGCGGCCAATGGTTTCGCGCTGGTGGAGAAGCCGTCGCAACTCCGGTCGCGCCTAATGGAGCTTCACCACGGCGCTACTGATCCGCCCGTCGCCGGGGTTGAAGTTGTCGAGTTCATCGCGGACAAGGATACCGGCGCAGGCTTCGTGGTCTGCTATGTGCCAGAGAGTGACTACAAGCCCCATCGCTCGGAACTGGTCAAGCACAAGCCATATTACATGCGAGCCGGTGAGTCGTTCGTTATCCCGAGCCCGTCGCTACTGCGAAATTGGTTCTACCCGAAGTCTTCACCCCAACTTATGATCGGCATAAAACCGGGGTGGCATACCGGCGAAGCGCCGGGGGAACGTTGGAGCTTTGACGTGAGTATTGCGAATCGCGGTACATCCACAGCCCGCGATATCTACATAACGATCCCGATTGAGCCAGGGACGGGGGTTGACAGACGCCCCATTTCGACTTGCTCGGCGGCGCATGGTGTCGCAAGAATCCGCTTGCTCGAATCATTGCATCCAGGAATGCAAGAGCCATTATGCCGCATAACGATTCAGCCATACGAACAGGCTTTCGACGTGCATCGAATTAGTAGGCCATATCCGATTCCAGGTAGTCCAATTCAACTCGAATTTACGATCTACTGCGCCGACAACGAACGACGGACTGTTAAAAGAACATTCGGGATGCCCGAATTCCTGAATCCCGAAGAAGTGTTCACCTAGGATTGCGCCTGCCGCGTTCAAACCGGGGTCGCCCTAGCTCCCATCACTTAACCTTCCACCCGTGCGGATTGACATCAAACGAATAGGCGAGACCCCTGAACAGCCGATCTTCAAACGGGCTCATCAGATTGAGTTGATCCTCGGTTGGCCTTTCGAGGAGTTCAACCGGCGCAATGAGTTGATCGTCGCGATACTCGTCGTCAGGGAAGGGGCGGCCACAATGATGCATCGATTCCATTCTCTGTAGGGCGACGTCTTTGAGCCCGATGCTAACTTGAAGATAGCCGGGCGATTCGACGGTCCGTTGTCGAAAGAATAACGTTGCGAGATTGAAGAAGGATTTGAAGAAAACCAAGCAGTCGAGCAGTCGCAGGAATCTATCGGTGCGGTCGTGATAATCTTGGTTGTCGCGGACCATTCGCTCGGATACAAAGATCAAGCCTCTTGAGCTGGCGCTGGTCATCCGACATTTAGCGCTTGGTTCAAGCTTCGCCGGTTGCCCGTCAAGGTCCGTGAATTGCAAGCGATAGCCGAGTTCCTGCAGCGCAATGGCGCCCGCCGGGGCGCGCTGTGGCGAAAACTCCTGCTGAAGAAATGAATAACAAACAGACGGCGCGCAATGGTCTCTCCACGGAAACACAGGCACTACCGAAGCCCATCGCGTTGGAACACGCGGGCTTTTTGGTAGAAGTCTTTCCGCCCTTTCCATGCTCTGCCTAATCAACGATTCTCGCTCGACTTCAATCAGGTTCCGACGGTCGAAGTGATATTTGATCCGGTCAATGTCCGCCAAGTCGATTGGTTTATTGACGTCGCCAGTCCTGATATAGACCTTCGTGCGACTGGCGATTGCGTGAGGGGCTTCGGCGCTTTCATCGATGCGCACGACTGCGATTGCCTGTTGCGGATCATCGGGGCACGGGACAATCTGAATCTGCGGCCGAACCGGTGGATATATTGCATCCTGACAAGTTTGCGTGATTTGCTCACTGATCCCACTGGCTAGAACAGTCTTCGGTGGCCAAATTGGTTCATTTTCTTTCGTGGCTTCGACGCCGATCAGAATAAGTCCGCCCAACGTGTTGGCAAACGCCGCGACTGTTTTTGCCAAGTCTTTCGGCATTTCGCTTTTATAATCGAGGCGTAAACCCTCTTTGATTTTCGCTTGGCAAAACGCGTCAACGTCCGCGAACGCAATCTCAGTCACGGGCTTGTACCAAAGACTCACGGCGATGCCCTTTGTTGCTTGAAGTGAAAATGCCGACTTCGGCGCCGCATTTTACCTTGTGGCCAATCGATTGCACGAAAAGTAAAGCCGGACGGCGCCCACGAGCAGCGCCGCCGGCGGGAATCGACAAACTACGCCACGGCAGCAGCACGCTTGCCGCCCTTCGCAGTCGCCTTGCTGTAGAGTTCGGCATTTTAAGCGGAGAATTTGCTCGAATCGTACAACGGGAATAGCGACTCTCCCGATCGGCCAGCCACGAGAACCCGGACCGCACTGACGGTATCGGTGTCCAGTTGCAACACCTTGTCCGGGCGCGTCAATCCCCGGTGGTCTTTGCGGGCCTCGGTTCGGATCGTCAGCGTCCCCTTGCCCGCGTCGAAGTCTTCGACGGCGAGCTTGCGGAGCAGATGCCCCTTGATTTCCATTCCGTCTACCAATCGAATCCACGCTTCCCAATAGACCTTGCGGTCGATGCCCTCGATCGGCGCCCCCTCCGCTCAGTCCCCAGTTTTTTTCCGAAGACTCCGAAAAATGGGGACAGTCCCCGGCGGTTCAACTCGACGACGCCGTTGCGCGGTGGCGTCTAACCATCGGAAGTCCAATCCGGCTGCGGCGTCATGGAGATTTGCAGGGTCGCGGCGGCTTGGAGTTTGTTGATCTCGCGCTCGGCGGCGGCGACGCTGGCTTCGTCGGGATGGGCGATCAGTTCAAGTTCGAAGCGGGCCGTCTCGCCCGGCGCGAGTTTGCGGACGCGGCCGTGGGCCGCTTCGAACGAGCGGGCGTTGGGGAAGTTGATGCCCGGTTCTAGGCCGGTGACGAAGCCGTCTTCGCGCGCGGCGCAGTTTTTCCAGAGCGTGAAATAGGGAAGTTGATCCGTCCGAAATCGCAGGCTCACCCCGGTCGTTCCGGCCGCGTTTCGCAGCAGGGCTTGCGTGCGGCGCTGCGAATCGCCCAAGAGCATACAGAAAAATGCCTCCTCCTCGTTGCCCGCCCGCGGTTCCGTATAGCGATTCCAGTCCGACATGCCGGCCGAGGAATGCTTGTTTCGAGGCATAATCTGGCGAATGGGCGCAACGACCTGGGCGCCGGGGCCCAGCAGCGGTGGACCGAAATTGATGTGATAGAGCAGTTGCATTTCGCCCGGATTGCCCGACAGGTTGGTGACCTCGTCGATAATCCGGATACTGGACGCGCCGCCGCGAATCCGCACCGTGCTGGCGAGTCGCAGCTTTTGAAAATTGAATCGGCACTCGTCGACCACTCCGGTCACGGCAACCTCTCCAAGCTCGCTATCGGTCTCGACGGTCACGCGATGGGCGGGCGTGTTGGCGATCCGGCCGTGCAGCGGTAGCAGCAGATGTCCGCGCTCGTTCCGCTCGGGAGCGCCATTGCTATACAAACCGCAGCGGCAGAGCAGCTCGTCGAAACCGTCGAGCCAGCCCAGTCCACTTGGGTCGGTGATCGGCACGAACTTCGGATGAACCGGTCCCCGCACGGGCGATTGCCATCCCAGCGGCACGCCGGCCAACGACGCCTTCCAAATTCCCATCCCACGCTGCGGCAATAAGGCGACCCGCGACTGGCCGACTTCAACGTTCAGCAATTCGATTCCGTCGCGGAGGCCGCCGCGAAGCGTTTGTTTTTCAATCCTGGAGCCGGGTAAGTCCGTTTCCTCCGGTCCCAATTCGATGTCGCCGATGGAAACATCCCGACGCGGATCGTCCGTCAGATCGAGCAGCGTGAACGAACGCTTTGACATATAGTGATCCAGATGTCGATCGAGAAGTTGTGCAGGTCGGCCTGGGAGAAGGCGGCGTTTTTTGAACCGTCCTAAGTTTACCGAAGCCCGTTGCGTCAGCAAAGCGTAAGGCGGGCAAGCCACTCCTCTTTGCTCGGAACTGAAACATTCCCGCCTTGCGCGCTGGCGCGGAAGCCGTCATTCATGGACTTTCGTCATCCGCGGGCGTATGCTGGCCGCTCCCAAACGCTCTTGAACACATAATCCTAAAATCGCTGGATCGAGGTGAATCGTGGTTGCAACAACTGGTTTTTCATTTCTGCTAAGCCTGATATTGGCGGGTCAGATGGGCGTTCCGCTCGGCCTTCCGCCGCTGCCCGAGGATCCGGCGATGGCGGCGGTCGCGCCCGAGGAATGCCTGTGGTATTTCACGTGGTCGGGCGTGAAGGCGGCGGACGCCAAGAGCAAAAACCAGACGGAGCAATTGCTGGCCGAGCCCGAGGTGAAGCAGTTCATCGACTCCGTCGGGGCCGCCTTCAGCGCCGCGATCAAGAAAGGGGCTCCGCCGACGCCGCAGGGCAAATTGCTGGGCCAGGAAGGACCAAAGCTCATCTATGCCCTCGTCACTCATCCAGCGGCGATGTTCATCTCGGCGGTGGCCATGGGGCCTACCGGGCCGGACGTGCACGGGGGTGTGGTAATCGGCACGGGGGACGACACGGCAGCAATCAAATCGACGCTGGAGCAAATCGAAAAAATCGTGTTGGGCGTCACCGCAAAGGGCGACGCTAAGTGGCACAAGCTGCCGCCGCAACCAGGCGTTCCACCGATCGAATGGGGCTTTAGCGGCAAGTACCTGATCGTGGGAATCGGCGCGGGCTCGGCCGACGCGATCGTCGAGCGGTTCAGCGGCAAGGCGCCCGCCTGGCTGACCGAAATTCGCCGCAAACTGCCCGTCGAACGAGTAAGCACGGTCCATTTCATCAACCTAAAAAAGGGCCTCGCGATCGCCAAGCCTTTTATTCCGGAAGCCGACGTGGCCCCGATCCTCGACACGCTCGGGCTGAGCAAGGCCGAGACCATCGCCAGCGTCAGCGGCCTGGAAGGGACCGGATGCACTAGCAAAGTGTGGGTCAAAATCGATCCGGCGGCGAAAGGCCTCCCGGCCATCTTCAGCGGCGAACCGCTCACCGCGGCCGATCTGGCGGCCGTGCCCAAAGATGCGTCGTGCGCCTTCGTCGCCCGGCTGCGGTTGGACCGACTAATGACTGATCTCAAGCCGCTGCTGAGCGACGACCAGATTGGTTTCCACCTAAGCGCCGAAGTTCTCGCCACGCTCGGCGACACGTGGAGCGTCTACAATTCGCCGCGCGAAGGAGGTTTGATCTTTACCGGACTGACGCTTGTCGTGCCTCTCAAGGATCGCGATGCCTTAGTCAGGATCAACGACCGACTCGTGAAGCAAATGCGAGATAAGGCCGCGGCGGCGCCGAAGGAAAATGGCATGTTTGGTCAACAGCAGACCGATGTCCGTGAAATGAAGTTCGCCGATCAAAAGATATTCTTCGCCAGCACGATGGGCGGGTTCATCAGCTCCCCTTTCGCGCCCGCCTGGTCGATTACCGAGAAGAATCTCGTTGTCTCGCTGTCGCCTCAGAGCATCAAGGCCTATTTGTCGCGCGATCGTCGCGGGAACACACTGGCCGACGTGCCGGCGGTCGCGGCGCAGTTGAAAACTTCGACCCCCCTGCTCGTGACCTACCAAGACACCGCGTCGACGCTGAAGATCGTTTATCCGATCGTTCAGATTTTTGCCACGATGTTTTCGTCGAGTTCGGAGCAGAATGGCATCAATTTGGACGCGGCCATGCTGCCCTCGCTGTCGGCCCTATTGCCCCATATCGAGCCCTCGGTCGGGATTCTGTCGCGGGATAAGGATGGGTTTGTCTACGTCAGCCGGCAGACGTTTCCCGGCGTCGGGGTGACTTCGGCGCTGTTGCCCCTCGGAATGTGGTTTTGGGCTGGCGACTTTGGTCCGCTGCCGGTCGCGGAGCCGATGCCCGTGTCCGAGACGATTCAGCCGGAGGCGCCGACCGAACCGAAGTCGGCCGAGCCCAAGTTGGAATCGTCGAAGACGGAAACGCCTAGGGTTGACGTGGCGCCGCGGGCTAGGAAGTGACGGGCGTAAAATTATCGGCCGTCCGATCGCGGAAGATCGCTGACCGGATCGGCAAATTTTTCCATTCGGCATTCTCCATGTTTCGCTACAGCTCGCTTCTCGTGGCAATTTCGGTAGCCTGCGGCGCCGGGCCGAAGACGAGGCCCCTTGTCGTGCCGGTCGATGGCGCTCCCTTCCAAGCCAAGCTCACATCGATCGATGCCGCCGGCGTAACGACTTTCGAGCTATCGACTGGCGAGACCCAGCGAATGCAACTGCCCGATATTTGCCAATGGGGCACTTGGGCCGAAGCCTCTGCTGGTAGTCAATTGGCGCTTGTCGATGGTTCGCTGCTGGTGGCCGACGTTCTCTCGCTCGACAAGGACTCGGTCACGGTCGACTCAAGCGCGGCTGGAGCCCTGAAATTGCCACTCGAAACCGTGGCCGGGATTATCTTCTCACCCCCCTTGGGTCGACAGCGACAAGATGAGCTTCTGGCCAAGCTACGATCGGGGAGGGGCGAATCCGACAAACTGCTGCTGGCGAACGGGGACGAATTGGAGGGCGAAATCGGTTCGGCCGACGAGGTGAATGTAAGAGTCCGAGTGGCCGGAAAGGAACTGACTGTCGCCAAAGACAAGATCGCGGCGGTCGTGCTCAACCCGGCGCTCGCCACGAAACCGAAGCGCGATACGGCCGTCTCCTGGATCGGTTTTCAAGATGGGTCGCGACTGCTGGCGGTGTCGCTAGCGCTGGAAAAGGACGATTGGAAATTCAAGCTGTTGGTGGGGCCGGCCGCAAGCGTCAAGCGAGACATGCTCGCGGCGATCGCGCCCCTCAAGAGCCACGCCGTCTATCTGTCCGACTTGAAACCAGCCGGATATCAGCACATCCCGTTTCTGACGATGACCTGGCCCTACAAAAACGATTTCAACGTGCTGGGCACGCAACTGCGCGCGGGCGGACAACTCTATCTTAAAGGCCTGGGAATGCACAGCGCCGCGCGATTGACCTACGATCTCGAAAAACCCTATCGCGTTCTGGCGGCCGACTTGGCGATCGACGACCAAACGGCCGGGCGGGGCAGCGTCCTCTTTCGCGTCTACATCGACAACGGCGACGGGACTTGGCGCCTCAAGTACGACAGTCCGATTATCCGCGGCGGCGCGGCCCCGCTCGGCATGTCCGTCGATCTGGCGGGCGCCAAACGGATCAGCTTGTTGGTCGATTTCGCCGACCGCGGCGCCGAGCAGGCCCATGCCGATTGGCTCAACGCCCGATTGCTGCCGTGAAAGTTGTCCAGCCCTACATCGCCGCGTCATCCTGCTGCGCTGTCTAGCTTTTTGTTGCTTCGTAAAAACCATCTTCGAGATCTGGCCACTTTGAAGCTCTTGGGTCGAACGAGCTATACTCCGCAGCAGGATGCCGCGGCTATGTACGAGCGCCGTGCGGCCCGCGCTTGACTTCTCAAGGGCTCGTGCCGAAACTAACCTTTTCGCTCATCTCTCGGCCGATATTCACCCGGCTCATTCGTCATGCCGATTTCGATCATTTGTCCCGGCTGTCACGGTCGCTTCCAAGTCAGCGAAAAATTTGCCGGCAAACAGGGTCCTTGCCCGAAGTGCAAGGCGCTGATCAATATCCCGAAACTTGAAGACGAAGTCAAAATCCATGCGCCCGCGGAGTCGGGCGGGATTAAGGACAGCAAGGGACGGCCGGTCCTAAAACCGATCGAGCGCAAAGCGACCAAATTTAGCACGACGCTCGTGACGGCGATCGGCGCGAGCGTGCTGGTCACCGTCGGCGTGGCATGGATTGTCGGCAAAGCGAGCTCCCAAGAAACAGGCCAGGCGGATATCTCACCACTGATTTTAGGAGTGGGCGCGCTTGCGCTTTCGATCCCGCTGGTGCTCGGCGGTTATTCCGTGCTGCGAAACGATGAGCTCGAGTCCTACACGGGCAACGAGCTCTGGATTCGCGCGGCGCTTTGCGGCGTCTGTTACGCAGCGCTATGGGGCGCGTATGCGCTGCTGTCGGCGTATCGCGTGATCCCCGAGGAGCAGAACGCGCAGGTCTGGATGTTCGTCGGCCCGCCCTTTGTGCTGGCCGGAGCAAGCGTGGCTTTTTTGAGTCTCGATCTGGAGTTCAGCAGCGCGGCGCTGCACTTTGCCTTCTACCTGATCGTATGCGTCCTGCTACGATTGGTTATGGGACTGAACGCGGTGTGAGCGGACGCGGCGAAGTCGGGAGTCGGGAACCCTTTCCATTAGGGTGACGGCCGTCGGGTGATCGCAGACCGCAAGGCGCCTGCCTGCGGCGATGGCCGTACTCAGCGAATGGAATGATATTAGACCCTCGATCAACCCGAGGTGACCGATGGAGAGCATTGCCGACGAGTTGCCCCCAGAGATGTTAGCGGAGGCGTCATATGCTTGCGACCCCGTCCATGATCCACTCCGACCCCGAAATCCTTGGTGGCGCCCCAGTGTTCGTCGGCACTCGTGTGCCCGTCCGCGCACTAATAGACTATCTGGGCGGAGGCCAACCACTGGCCGAGTTCTTGGAAGACTTCCCAACGGTCAGCCGGGCAATGGCCGTAGCCGCGCTCCGTTTGGCCGCCCAATCCCTGGTGGCAGATGCGCGTCCTTCTTGACGAGTGCGTGCCCAGGCGACTTGGCAGGTTGCTGGCTGGACACGCTGTCCGGACAGTTCCGCAAGAAGGGTGGTCAGGTAAGAAGAACGGCGAGTTACTAAAACTGATGGCGGCCGCCGGATTCGAGGTTCTCCTGACCCAGGACCCGGGCATTCCTTACCAGCAGAACCTGAGGGCTGCGGGGGTAGCGGTCGTGATCATGTTCGGGCCGAGTAACCAACTCACGGATCTCGCCCCAGACGTGCTGACCGCTCTCGGCACAATCCAGCCCGGCGACGTGGCGGAGGTCTGGGCCTCACATGCGTTACTCGGCTAGCCGCTGCGCCCAGAGAGCCCAGAGCGCGGAGCCGGGATCGTCTTGGCGGGCGGCGGCGAGGACTTCGAGCGCCTGTTGTCTCTGATTGTCTGCCGCGAGGGCTTGGATCCAGTTGCGGTAGACGTGCCGCTGGTTGGCGGTGAACGGCTCGTGGTCAGGCGCCATGCGTCGTCCTTGAGTCAACAAGTCGGTGGCGGCGGCGAACTGACTAGCGGCGCATTCGTCCAAGGCCCAATTGTTGATCGAGGCCAAGAGATTGCCTCGGGCCGTGTCGTTCGTGGGATCGAGCCGCAAGGCGCTCAGATCCACCGAGATCGCTTCGGCAAATCGCTTGTCGTGCAACAGATCCACACCGCGGTTGTAGTAGATTACCGCCACCAGCGCCGCGGGGCCGATCTCTTTGCCAGCCGTGAATCGATCGCCGACCGCGCTCCGGGCGATCGCCGCAAGCTCCGCCTGCCGGCGTTTTTCCGGCGGAATCTCAAACCACGTGGCGCAGGTCGTTTCTATATCGACCTGTGGCGAGATGGCGATGGGATCGCGCAAGTACAACACGCATCGCGCGTGATGGGGCCGTTCGATCGCCCGAACGTCCAGCCCACAGTCGCAGGCCAAGGCCGTGAACAGCACCGTGGCGCTCACGCAATTAAACAGCCCTTCGTCCAGCGGCCGATTTATTTCCGTCGCCCGCGAGTCGTAATGGGCCGTCAAAATTCGGCTGTGGAGAAATTTGAACAGAGCTTTTGCCTGCGCGAGTTCGGTCGGTTCACGGCCGGCGAACTGTCGGGCGTCGGCGAGCCAATCGAGATATTTTTGATTGAGTCGAGTTAATTCGCCCGGCGAATTGACGCCGCTGGCCACAAGGGCGGCCTGGATCAGCGAAAAATTCTGGAACCGTCCGGCGGATGCGTCGAGCAGCATCCGCGATTCAATCCGCGGAAGCGGCAATGGATCGGCCAAGGAAACAGCCGCGCGCGTCGGCCGAACCGCGAAAATCACTAGCCCGGCGAATATTACCGCGGCAAAACGCACTGCGAGTCGAGCGAGCATATCTTCCCATCGTCACGATCGATTCGCGCTTGCCGCTTCGCGCGAAGATTCAGTCAGGGTAAATCGGGAGGCCCTGTGGCGGCTAAGAAACATACGTTGCAAAAACGCAACATGCCGGCCGTCGAGCGTGGAAATCGCTCCGAAAACATAGTAAACCGTGCCGGCGATTTCGATTTTTCCGTCGGTCGTGATTACGGCGCAGCAGGATGCCGCGGCTATGTAGGGCGGTCTCCTCCAACTCCCGACTCCCGTCTCCCGACTCCCGACTCTGCCTGCGCTTCCGGCAGATGATGGCCCATTTTTTCGCGCTTGGTGGCCATATAACGAGCGTTGTGCTCGTGAACCGGCGGCATGATCGGCACTTGGTCGATCACATCCAAATCGAAACCCCCGTAAATGAAAGCGTCGGTCTTCTTGGGATTGTTCGTGAGCAGCCGCACTTTGCTCAGTCCGAGGTCTTTGAGCAATTGAATGCCCACGCCGTAATCGCGTGGGTCGGCTTTAAAGCCCAGCGCCAGATTGGCCTCGACCGTGTCGAGCCCCTGGTCTTGCAGTTGATAGGCCTTGATTTTTTCGATGAGTCCGATGCCCCGGCCTTCTTGCGGCAAATAGACCAGCACGCCGGCGCCTTCGTGACCGATCATTTCCAGCGCCATGTGCAATTGATCTCCGCAGTCGCAGCGGAGCGAGTCGAGCAAGTCGCCAGTAAAACAGCTCGAATGCAGCCGCACGAGCGGGGCAGCCGACTTCGTGAGGTCGCCCATCGTCAGAACGATGGGCTGTTGCGTTTCGTACTTCACACCGTACGCGATCACCTTGAATTGCCCATGCCGAGTGGGGAGCTCGGCTTCGGCGATCCGGTAGACGAGCTTTTCGCGCACGCGGCGATATCGAATCAGTTCTTCGATCGTGATGATTTCCAGGCGATGCCGTTTCGCCAACTCGAATAGCAATTCGCGATTGGCGCGATTGCCGGCGCTATCGAGGATTTCGCAGAGCACGCCAGCCGGCGCCAGGCCCGCGAGTCGCGCCAGATCGACGGCCGCCTCGGTATGACCGGCCCGCCTGAGGACTCCACCTTCCTTGGCCAGCAGCGGAAACAAGTGGCCCGGCCGGACAAAATCGGTCGGCTTGCTGGTCGGATCGAGAATAGCGCGAATCGTGTCGGCCCGTTCTTGCGCGGTGATGCCCGTTTTGCTCGTGCGATGATCGACGGGCACGGTAAACGAAGTACCGAGCGGCGCCGTGTTCGACTCGACCATGAGCGGAATCTTGAGCCGCTCGCAGACCTCCGGCAGCACGGGCATGCAGAGTTGTCCCCGGCCGTGCGTGATCATGAAGTTGACGACCTCGGCGTCGACCTTCTCCGCCGCGCAGACAAAATCCCCTTCGTTCTCGCGATCCTCGGCATCGACGACGATCACCGTCTCGCCCCGCGCGATCGCGGCGGCGGCAGCTTCAATCGTGGAAAACTGACTACTCATGGCTTGGCGGCTCCTAGAGGCTATTATAGGTGCGGGCGGGTATCTCGCCAGGAGCGATGTAAGAGGGAAGCCGGAATGACGAATCACGAATGTCTAATCCATGACGAATGACGAAGCCCGAATGACTAAGGTCTGAGGTCGCGCCAAATGTCGATTCGCGATTCCTTTGAAGCACGGCAATCTCGCGACAGCCGTCGCGTTGAGCTTGGTAGGTCAGGCGCCCCGTGCCTGACAGTGAGTGACGTTAAGTGTGAGCTCCTGAAATGCCGCCTTTGAATCTGCATCGTCAGGCACGGGGCGCCTGACCTACGTTCTGCTTCCCTAGTCCCTAGCCCCACCACCCCTAGCCCCTATTCACCGATCGAAGTGACCAGTGCTTGAACGCGAAGAATACATCGAACAGGCTCACCTGTATCAGGCGCTGGGCGAGCGGATGCGGCAGAATATGGCCGTGCAGGAATTGCTGACGTCGCTCAAGGAAGAGATTCTGACGACCACTCGCTTGCCGCTCGCGATGGACTACCTGGCGAGCGAACTCAAATTGATCGGCAAATTTTCGCCAGCGATGGCCAAGCTGGCGCACTACTTCACGCCGTTCCAAACATTCGTCGTCGCCGCGGCGGAAGACGATCGGGGCAAATTCGACTTGTCGGTGGCTCTAAAGATTCTGGAGCGAGAGGCTCAATATCGGGCGGCTGGCGCCACGCCGCAGGGTGTTTTCCTCTATCAGTTCGAGTCGCTCTGCCGCAATCGTTTAGGCTACGACCCGGGCCTGGAGGCGATGGCCGGCGATCCGATTTTCGACGACGGCTGGCGAGATTGGATTCGCACTGTACGGCGGCAGGTCGGCATTGTCGATCTGGCCGACTTAATTTACATACGCAGCGAGCGATACATTCAAGACCGGCAGAAACAAGGGCTCGTCGCCGCCACCGACGGCAAGCCGATGCTGTTCGGCGAGCGCGAGGGACGCATTGCGTTTGCCAATCGCCGCAAGGATCCGCTGCTGTTGTTCGCCGCATTGAACCGGCAGTTGGGCTATCCCGCCGTGCCTCGGCAAGAACACATCGATCGGAGCCCGGAGATTATTCCGAACCTGCTGCGTCGGATCGAGCGGCTCGAATCGCGCTTCAAGCTGTTGGAAGACGAACAGCGCGGCGGCATCGACCTCACCAAGTTCTACGACTCCAAAGGCGAACGGGGGGCGTAAGCCCGCTGTCCCACGGGCGACGGTGCAAGGGACGCTTTTATCCGCCCCTGTTGCCCGCCGCTTTGCCCGTTAACGATCTTTCGGCGCCCCGTCGGCCAACCGCTTCTGCACCGCATCGCTCAATTGCAAAATCGTCTCGATCGATAGCTCCTCCGCCCGCGTCGTCGTCGGAATCGATTGTCGCTCGAGAATCGCATCGATGTCGGTTTTTTCGAGTTGCCCTTTGAACGCGCTTGGAAGCACGCTTCGCAGAAACTTCCGCCGATGCATGAAAAGCCCGCGCGCGAAGTGATGGAAAAACTCCCGATCGGCGATCCGCGATCGCAGCGCGTCGTCCAGCCGCAGTTGCACGATCGCGGAGGTGACCTTCGGTCGGGGCCAAAACGCCTCGGGCGGAATCAGCCGCACGATCTCCGCCTGACACTGGCTCTGCGTCCATACGCTCAGCGAGCCGTAATCTTTGGTGAACGGCTTGGCGATAATCCGATCGGCCAATTCCTTTTGGATCGTGACGGTGATCGTCTCGGGCGTCGGATCGGCGGCGAGCAGATTGGAAATAATCGGTGTCGCAATGCTAAAGGGCAAATTGGAGACCAGCTTGAACCGGCGGCCGCGGCCCTCGGCCAATTTCGCCCGCACCGCGTCTAGAACTCGCGGATCGAGCGTGTTTTTGTTCTTCAGCGCGTCCTGCAAGAGCATTGTCACATTATCGAAGTCGATCAACTCTTCGGAGGCCATCTGATGCAGACGGCTGTCGATCTCGACCGTGATGACGGCCGCCGCGCTGGCGGCCAGCAACGACGTCAGCGAGCCCATGCCCGTGCCGATCTCGAGCACGACATCCGACGATTCCACCTCGGCCGTGTCGAACAGCAGATGCAGCAGATTGAGATCGATGAGAAAATTCTGACCGTGCCGGGTCTGCGGCGAGATGCCGACTTCGTCGAATCGCGAGCGGAGGAAAGAGACAGTCTGTTTTCGCTGGGTCACTAGCCGTCTTTCCAAGTTAGCACCACTTTGCCCGACTGGCCTGAGATCATCGCGTCAAAACCCTGTTGGAAATCCCGATAGGGAAACCGATGCGTCACGACGGGCAGAATATCGAGGCCCGACTGGAGCATCACCGTCATTTTGTACCATGTTTCGTACATCTCGCGACCGTAAATGCCCTTGATCGTGAGCATATTGAATACGACCGCGTTCCAGTCGATGGCCATTTCGCGCTCGGGAATGCCGAGCATGGCGATCTTTCCGCCGTGGCACATATTGTCGAGCATGTCGCGGAAGGCCGCCGGATTGCCCGACATTTCCAGGCCCACGTCAAAGCCTTCTTTCATGCCCAATTGCCGCTGGGCGTCGGCGATCCGCTGCTCGCGAACGTCGATGGCGAGCGTGGCGCCCATCCGCCGGGCCAATTCCAGGCGATACGGATTCACGTCGGTGACCACCACGTGCCGGGCCGCCGCATGCCGCGCGACGGCCGCCGCCATGACGCCGATCGGCCCGGCGCCGGTGATCAGCACGTCTTCGCCCAGTAGGTCAAACGACAGGGCCGTGTGGACCGCGTTGCCAAACGGATCGAAGATCGCCTGCACGTCGCGCGGGATGGCCGGATCGTGAACCCAGACATTGGTCATCGGCAACGCCAGATATTCGGCGAACGCGCCCGGCCGATTCACGCCGACGCCGCGAGTGTCCTTGCACAAATGCCGCCGGCCCGCGAGACAATTGCGGCAATGGCCGCAGACGACGTGCCCTTCGCCGCTGACGATCTCGCCGACGTGAAAATCCTTGACGTTGGACCCTACCTCGACAATCCGGCCGACGAATTCATGGCCGACGGCCATCGGGACGGGAATCGTCTTTTGTGCCCAAGCGTCCCACTTGTAGATGTGAACATCGGTGCCGCAGATGCCCGTGCGAAGCACTTCGATTAGCACATCGTTGACGCCGATCGTGGGGACGGGAATATCGTCGAGCCAAAGACCCGGCTCGGCGTGCTTTTTGACAAGAGCTTTCATGGGAGCGATCTAACTAAGGTGAAACAGGCAGACTGTCAGAACCCTCTCTCCCAGAGGGAGAGGGGGCAGTCTCTCTATCGCACGTCTTCCTTGCGCGGTTCATCGCCGGGCGCCTCGCCGAACAAAAAGTGCATCAGGTTTCTCGTGCCCAACGCCCGCGTGCTGGCGAATGTCTCGCCGGCTTGATAACCGGCAGCCATTCCCTGCTGTAGCGCCACGGCCCGCACGCGCTCGAACACATGAGCTTTGCTCGGCGGAAACTGCGTCTTATAGCAATGAATCGCCGCCATCTTGGCTTCAAGCGTATCGCCGATGTCGACGACCAAGTGACCCAGGTCGCCGGCGTGCGACAGATTGGTGAACGCGAGCGTGTAATACAAATAGCCGGAGATCGTGTGTACTGGCAGGCCGTCGAAATATTGATCCCACTTCGTCAGGCGCGAGTAGAAGACACCCGCGTCGGTGATTTGCATCGCTTGAAAATGATCGGGCGAGGCGAGCGGAGTTTTCTCGCCAAATCCTAGCACCAGTTTCGGGCGATATCGGCGAAATACCTTGGCCAGCGCCACCCGAGCCTCGAAGCCATCGAACAGCCGGCGATTGGGCATGTCCAGTTGTACGCGGACATGCACGCCCAGCGCCTCGGCCGCTTGTTTCGCCTCGGCCAAGCGTGCCTCGGGCCCCGGCGAATTCGGCGTTGGCTCGCCATCGGTCAGATCGACGATGCCCACGCGATAGCCCTGTCGCACCAGCCGAGCCAACGTGCCGCCGCAGGCGATCTCGACATCGTCGGGATGAGCGCCAACCGCGATCACATCGAGTTGGGTGTCGGTCGCCTCCATGACTTGGTCTCCCGCGTGATAATTCGCCGATCGACTGAACTAAGAAGAAAGAGGAGGTTAGACAGGATTGACAGGATTTACATGATTAAGCCAAGAAAGTGCGCGACTTTAGGTCCGTTGCAGCCGCGAAGCGGGCTTTAAAACACAATCCTGTTAATCCTGTCTCACTTTCTTTTTATCGCGGCTAACAAAAATGTGGGGTTCATCGCCTCGAATCGTACCCGCTCGAGTTGGAACGTGCCTCGGGCGATGTTGATCATCCAGACTTGCACGTCGTCCGATATTCGCTGCAGCGCCTCATGCACGCCGGCCAGATTCTCAATGCTGCCGACGTTGGCCACCATGCGTCCGCCCGCCTTCAGTTGGTCCCCCGCTTGCTCGACCAACTGCCGAATCTCGCGGCCATTGCCCCCGACAAAGATACAATCGGGCGTGGGCAAATCCGACCAAGCGTCCGGCGCCTGGCCCAGCACGGGGATCAGGTTCTTCACGCCGAATCGTTCGGCGTTGGCCCGCATGAGCTGATGGTCCTGGGGATCCATCTCGATCGCGTAGACGGTCCCATGCGGCGCGATTTGAGCGGCCTCGATCGAGACCGATCCGCTGCCGGCGCCGATATCCCAAACGATGCTGGTCGGCCCGATGTCGAGCTGCGCCAATGCGATCGATCGCACCTCGGCGGCGGTCAACAGTCCGCGCTTGGGCCGCGATTGCAGGAAAATCTGGTCCGGATTGCCGAACAATCGTTTGCCCATCGAATCGATCGGACGATCCGGCGCGGCCGGCTTGCGAACGAGAATCATCACGTTCAGCGGCGCGAACTCTTCGGCGGCGATCTCGCGCAGCTCTCCCTGCGTGACTCGTTCGTCCGGCGAGCCAAGATTTTCGCAAACGTAGGCCCAAAAATAATCGATCCGCGAATCCAACAGCGAGCGGGCGATCGCCGCCGGCGGATGCGCCTCGGTCGTGAAAATGCCGACTTTCTCCGCCACGCGAACCTGCTCGACGACGTCGACGATCGAGTGATTCGCGAGATTCGTCAGAAACGCCTCTTCCCAGCTTTCTTTCACTCGGGCGAACGCCAACTGCATGCTGCTCACGTGCGGCGTGACCTCGAACCGGTCCTTGCCGAGCCGGTCGCACAGATAGCGGGCGACCCCATAGAACAAAGGATCGCCCGACGCCAGCACGACGATCGGGCCGGTCTTGGCTGCGGCGATCCGATCAACGATCGCGTCGAGGCTGCCGCCGATCGGCAATCGAGTGCGCCCCATGCCGGGCGCGAGGGCTAGCGTCGACTCGTCGCCGATCAGCAAATCGGCGCACTGAATGAATCGCCGGGCCTGATTGGTCAGTCCCTCGAAACCGTCGTCGCCGATGCCGACGATTTGAATTTTTTCCAAAGTATTCAACGCGGCCGCCTCGAATGGGATGGGCGCCACGTCGCCCGCGGGCGATGCGCCGAGCTAGATACTGTCTGCCCGGGATTGTAGAACAATCGCTTAAACCTGAACAGCGGCCCGCCGCTCAGCCAGAGGTTAACGGCCCAGCCGGCTCGACCGGCCTCGGCGCAATTATAACCGGGATATTTAAACAGTTTGTGATGGAGCGCGGCCCGTTATTTGGCCGGCGATCCATAAATGTCCATCACCTGGGTCAGGAGTCGGACCGCTTCGTCGTGGGGCCGCTGGAACGTGTTGCGGCCCATGATGCTGCCGAAGCCGCCACCGGCGTGGATGCCGCGGACTTCGTCAAGCAGCGCC
Source organism: Pirellulales bacterium (assembly GCA_038210495.1). Classification (GTDB taxonomy): domain Bacteria; phylum Planctomycetota; class Planctomycetia; order Pirellulales; family DATAWG01; genus JBBQWR01. The sequence goes on along the minus strand of JBBQWR010000006.1, from coordinate 118,718 downwards.
GTCTCGCTGTCGAAGGCGCCGCCCGAGAAGATCACGATTCGACGGCCCGCGAAAGTGCACTGCACGACGTGGGCGACCCGCTGGGCGAGTGTTTCGATCGGAATCTTTTGAGCTTCATAAACCTTCCGCGCCTCGTCCTGCTCGACATGGGCGGTGGGCAGCTTCACTTTAATGATGTGAGCCCCCAACTGGGCAGCGATGTGAGCGGCGTACGCGCAAATATCGATCGACGTTTCTCCTTCCTTGGAAATGCCGGAGCCGCGCGGATACGACCAAATCACCACGACCAAGCCGTTGCGCTTGGCTTCTTCGGCGATCGCCCGAATCCGCTCGTACATTTCGAATCGCTGCGTCGAGCCGGGATAGATTGTGAAGCCGACGGCGACGCAACCTAGCCGCAGTGCGTCCTGGACGCTGCCGGTGACGGCCTGATTGGGGTCGCGCTCGTTGAGCGTCAGATCGTGATCGTTCACCTTGAGAATGAGCGGAACCTGTCCGGCGAAGTCGCGGGCGCCCGCTTCCAAAAATCCAAGCGGCGCTGCGTAGGCGTTGCAGCCCGCCTCGATCGCGAGCCGGAAGTGATACCGCGGGTCGTAGGCCGGCGGGTTGACGGCGAAACTCCGCGCCGGGCCATGCTCGAATCCTTGATCTACCGGCAGAATGACGAACTTGCCCGTGCCCGTGAGCCGACCATGCGCGATCATCCGCGCCAGATTGGTCAGCGTACCCGGATTGTCGGCGCCGTACCAACTGAGGATTTCTTCAGCGCGAGCGGTCATGCGTTAACTCCTGTAGTTCGGAATTGTCGGGGGACGGAGTTGGGAGTTGGGAGTTGCCGGCGCCCCCTCTCCCTTTGGGAGAGGGCCGGGGTGAGAATTCCTCGTAATTCAGGCGAGTTTATGGCCAATCGAAATTTGCGACGCCGCGGCTTCATCGACGAGCCAAGTCAACGCGCCATGCGATGGCCGCACGCCGATCGCTGGCCGCTCGTTGGGTGTGCAGCAGCCCCGCCAAATATCTTCGACGGCGGCGGCCTTGTTGGCGCCGGCGACTAAAAATATCACATGGCGCGCCGCATTCAAAACCGGGAACGTCAGCGTCACTCGGTCGACCGGCGGCGGCAATACTCCGGGCGGCGACGTCGTGGCGATACGATCGCCGACCGATAGAGCCGCCGCGCCGGGAAACAACGAGGCCGTGTGCCCGTCGTCTCCGAGTCCCAGCAAAATCAAGTCAAACCGGGACCACGAATGCGGCGGCGAAACGCCGAAAAACTCGGCGAGGGTGTCGGAGTAGGTCGCGGCGCATTGCTCGGGCGAACCGAGTTCTGTCGGAATCGGATGAACCCGGCGGGGATCGATCGCCGCGGCGCCCAGCAGGGACTCTTCGACCATTCGGTAATTGCTCCGCGGATCGTCGCGCGGCACGAATCGTTCGTCGCCGAAGAAGAGATCAGTTTTCGACCAATCCAAAGCCTCGTGAGACGTCGCATCCTTGGCCGTCGCCGCGGCAAGCAGCCGATAGCATCGCTCCGGCGTCGAACCGCCGGCGACCGCAACGGTGAAATGCCCGCGCGCCGCGATAGCCTCTCTTCCAAGTTGAGTGAACAGCTTCGCAGCCATGGCCGCCAACTCGTGGGCATCTGCCGCGATGCGCCATTCGGCTTGTCTCGCTGCTTGCGATTGCACGGTAATCTCCACGCATGGCGGCGGAACTGTTCGCGGGTCAATCGACGCGACTGCCGCATTGTCGCGCAGGAGCCAAGAAAAGGCCAGATGCCGGCCGGGCAAATCGAAGGGATATTAAAGAATCGCCCAGCGAACCGCCCGCGATCGAGGCCAATCGCGTATCTCAATTGACACCAGCGCTGGCGATTCGCCTCACACCGCGAAGCCGCCATCGACGACGAGCACCTGTCCGGTAACGAACGCGCTCGCAGGCGACGCGAAGAACAGAATCGCGTCGGCGATTTCCTCCGGTTGGCCGATCCGTTTGACCGGCACCATTTTTTTGATCATTTCGTCGAGCATCGCTTCGCTCAAAATCGCCGTCATGTCGGTCGCGACGAAACCGGGCGCCACCACGTTGACCGTAATCTTGCGGCTTGCCAGTTCGCGCGCGATCGTGCGGCTGAAGCCAATGACGGCCGCCTTCGACGCCGAATAATTCGCCTGCCCCGGATTGCCGCGCACGCCCGAGACGCTCGAGATATTAATGATTCGCCCATATCGGGCCTGCATCATCGGCCGAGTGACGGCGCGAGCAAAGAGAAACGTTCCGCGCAGATTTGTGTTCAGCACGTCATCCCATTGGTCGTCGGACATGCGCGGCAGCAGCGTATCCCGCGTGATGCCGGCATTGTTTACGAGAATATCCAGCCGGCCCCAACCATCGGCGATCGAGTCGACCAATTTCTGGACCGCCTCGCCTTGAGTGACGTCGCAGGCGAAGGCCTCTCCTTGGCCGCCGGCGGCTTCAATGGCGGCGACCGTTTCGGCGAGCTTGGTCGTATCTCGCGCGATGCAAGCCACGCGGGCGCCGCATCGCGCGAGCGCCACCGCAGTTGCCCGGCCGATCCCGCGCGAGGCGCCGGTCACTAAAGCCACTTGCCCCGCGAGATCGACTGTCAAACGAGGCGCCGGCGCGTCGGACGTTTTTGCCATGCCATATTCCTAACGAGCAGTAGGTCCAAGGATGAATGAGTGACACGGTCTAAGGGTTTGTCCGAGAACCCTCTTCCGCCGGGAGAGGGCAGGGTGAGGGCGGCGTTCGCGCGAATCCCTCACCCCGACCCTCTCCCAAAGGGAGAGGGGGTGAATCTGGCTCAGCAATCTTCATTCCATCGCTCCGAGGCATTCGACTTTGCGATCGATTCGCTTCAGCAGTCCGCGCAACACGCGGCCCGGCCCGACTTCATAAAACGCATCGCAGCCGTCGGCCAACAGTCGCCGCATCGAGTCTTCCCACCGCACGGGATTAACGACTTGCCGGACCAGCAAATCGCGGATTTCCTCGGGATCGTCGTGCGTCTGCGCATCGACATTGGAAATCACCGGCACTTTCGGCGTTTTCAGCGATGCACTGCCGAGGATTTTAGTCAACCGCTCGACCGCCGGCTGCATGATCGGCGTATGAAAGGCGCCGGCGACGGCGAGCGGAATGGCCCGCATCGCGCCCGCGTCGGTGGCCATGGCGGTGACTCGCTCGCAAGCGGCCTTCGTTCCGGAGACCGCGATATTGCCCGGACATAGCAGGTTGGCGATCTGCAAAATTTCTCCTTGGCCGGCCCGCTCGCAGAGCTGCTCGACCCCCGCCCGGTCGAGTCCCAGAATGCTGACCATGCCGCTGGGCGTCGCGTCCGCCGCAGCTTGCATCGCTGCCCCTCGTTCTTGCACGACGGCAAGGCCGGTTTCGAAATCCATCACGCCGGCGAACACCAGCGCCGAGTATTCCCCGAGGCTCAACCCGGCGGCGGCCCGGCATTGCTCGACGACTGCCGGGGCGGTAATTTTGAGCGATTCCAGCGCGGCGAGGCTCACGACGAACAAAGCGGGCTGGCTGTAAACGGTCGAATCCAGCTTCTCCGCCGGACCCTCGAAACAGACCTGCGCCAAGTCGTAACCCAGTAGCGACGCAGCCCGGTTAAACAACTGCCGGGCGATCGGCATTTTCTTGGCCAATTGTCGGCCCATTCCGACCGACTGAGCGCCTTGACCGGGAAATAAGAATGCGGGCTGAGGCAATTCGATCGACCCTCCGCACGGTCGGCTTGCAATCTATTGCATCGGGCGAGATAGAGAAGAAGTATTGAAAGACGCGGACTTACTCGGCGGTCTCCACAATTTCGCGGCCCATATAGTAACCGCACTTAGGGCATATGACGTGCGTCGGCACGGCCGTGCTGCACTGCCGGCAATAGGTCAACTGCTTCGGCGTCTTGAAATCGTGCGCCCGGCGGCTGCCTGTTTTGGAATTGGACTGTCTTCGCTTGGGAACGGCCATGCTGAATCTCTACTGACAAAGGGGCTTACGCCGAAAATCGGCCGCGATAATCGCACTAAAAAACGACAATCCGCGGCACCGGTCGAATTCATGGAAACCACGGAATCTAAAGCACTTCGCCCTAGGTGTCAAGCGGGAGTGATACAAAAACGACTATCGAGAAATCTCTGAGAACCCCTAACAAAACTGGCCGGTGGCTCACCCAGTTTTGCGATGCCGCGAGCAAAATAGATCTGACCCGGGGTGGTGAACTGGCTGCTGTTTCGAATCGAAATCAATTGGAGTCTGGGCGTTGGTTTTCGGTTCTGGTTGTTAGAGACGCCGAATTTATTTGCGATTGCCTGGCTCTGCTCGCCCCGAAAGGGGCAACAACAAATCATCCCGGGGCAATGCGAAGCGGCGCAGACGCCGAGCGCCGCCCCGAGAACGCTTATCGACGAGCGGGCCAGCCCTGTAGGGGCGAAACATGGCGGCAAGATCGGGGTCCTGATTTTCGAATCATGGCGCTTCAATTCTGGGATTTCATGGACACCGCGGCCGCCGGGGTCGCCTCAATCGGAATTCGTCGGCTAGGCAATCTTTAACCTCTCGATAATTGCTCGATTCGGCTCGGGAAAATCCAGGTCGCTCATTTCGGCGAGCGACATCCAACAAAACGGCCGCTTGAGGATAAGCTCCGGCGCGAGCGGCCGACAGCGAAAGAAATGCAATTCAACGGAGCCATGGGGATAGACGTGCCGGACGACGGAGAGACTGCCGGCAATTTCCACACTCAGCCCCGTCTCTTCGGCGCACTCTCGGATCGCGGCCTGATCGGGCGCTTCCCCGGCCCGAGCTTTCCCGCCCGGGAACTCCCAGAGTCCGGCCAACGGCGCGCCGACCGGACGTTGGCCGACGACAAATCGGCCCGCGTGTTCGACAACGGCGATCCCGATCGCTTTGCGAAAAGAATCGTCCACGTCAGACATAGCCGCTGCATCCTGCCGCCGAGTCAGTTCCGACCGGCATTACTATTACGGCCAGAAGGCGGCTGTTCGGAATACGGGGATCACTCCCAGGCAACACTCGCTCACATTCGAGAACACACACCGGGGCTTCGGCGAAGCGCCTCGAGTCCCGGCCACCCACAGTATCGCCGCAATTCTAAACCTACATTTTCGCCTTAAGCGAATCCGTCAAACGACCGGGCGAGCCCATGATGTTGTATCCGGAATCGACATGCAGGATCTCGCCGGTGATTCCATCCGACATGTCGGAGAGCAAAAACGCGCCGGTGCGGCCAACCTCTTCATGCGTCACATTGCGGCCCAGCGGCGACATTTTTTCATACAGCGGAAGCATGTCGTCGACTCCGGCGCCTTTGCCGGCGAGTGTCCGCATTGGGCCCGCGCTCAGCGCGTTGACACGCACCCCGAGCGGCCCCATGTCGTAGGCCAGATACTTGACCGACGAGTCGAGCGCCGCCTTGCAGATGCCCATGACGTTGTAGCCCGGCACGGCCTTTTCGCCGCCGAAATACGTCATGGTGGCAATGGCGCCGCGGGGGGCGAAGATGTTTTTGGCCGCATTGGCCACGGCGATCAAGCTATACACGCTGATCTCCATGGCCATCTTGAAGCCATCGCGGCTGGTCTCGATCGTTTCCCGCTTGAGGTCGTCGATCGACGCGAACGCGATCGAGTGCAGCAGAAAGTCGATCTTGCCAAACTCGTCGGCCGCCCGCTGCATGACCGCCCGGATGTCGTCATCCTTCGCCACGTCCATGGGCACGAGAAACTTGGCATGGGGCTCCTTGTCGGTCAGCATCGCCACGCGGCGACGATTACGTTGCCGCTCGTCGTCGGGCCGATCAGGCAAATGGGTGAACCCGCACAGGCCGCCGCCGGTCATGATCTCTTGAGCGATCGCCCAAGCGATGGAGTGATCGTTGGCGACTCCAAGAATCAATCCTTTTTTTCCGTCAAAAAGTCCCACGTCACGCCCTTCCTATATGAGTGAAGGCAATTTCCGCCAGCTTAGCCACGGCGCCGCCTTGATCGACCGCAGACGATACGATAGATTCTAAGCTCGTCGCCCGTCAATGCTGGGCGCCGCGACCGCCTCCTTAGCTCAATTGGTCAGAGCATCTGACTCTTAATCAGAGGGTTGATGGTTCGAGTCCATCAGGGGGCACTTTGTGAGCCACTCCGCAATTGCCGGAGTGAGAATCGCCGGGTCCTGAACAAAGCCCGCGGCGCTAGGCCGCCGAGAGGCCGTCAAAACTCGACCTGATACTTCTGGGTCATCTTCCGGCGAATATCGGCGGTGGCGTCGGTGATCCCGGCCCGAATTTGATGCACGTTCGTCGCGGCATCCGCCTTCTCTTCGGCTCGCACGACCCGTCGTTCTTCGGCGATCCCCTTCGCCTCGGCGACCGGGTCGTAGGTCTCCACATCAACCGTGTAATCCCCATATCCCGTATCGACCGTATGTCGCGTAGCCCGTACCGGCCTCCGACGAGATGATCTGAGCTTGGCGGACCCCGGATTGAATCCCCATGTTCCGCGCGATGAGCGCCGCCGCGCGGAGCGATTTGGCGACGAACGAACTGTAATGAAGGAGTTCCGGGTCGACGTTCAGGATCGGCAGCCGCTCGATGCGCTTGGCGTACTTCTCGCAATACGTCGAGGTCGATCCCAGCCCCGACATCGAATCCATGTCTTTTTTCAGGTCCGAGGACATGGCGATCACCGCGCGGTAATGATCGATCGACGCCTGGGCCTGGCTGGACAACAATTGCTCCGGGCTGGACTTCGACTTCGGGTCCGTGGCCAAGCTTTCCGATGTGCTCGGCGATTCGATGACGGACATCACCCTCTGTAGCCCCGAAGTCGTCAAATTGCCCGAAAACGAAATCGTCGTCGCGCCGATCTCCGGCTTCCACTGGTCGATGTCATCGATCTTGAGACCGGCAACCGCCAGGATTTGCATGAGCAATGGTTTCGCGATGTTCGCGAGCACCCTGGGGTTGGTGCGAAAGTCGATCGTCAACTTGGCAAAGGCGCGCTCGGACAAGCGAATCCCCAGCCGCACTCCCAGCACGTCCCCCAGCGCGCTGGCCGACTCCTTGCGCTCTTCATCGGATTGCTTCGGGAGGTCCTTTTGACGGGCCAGGTATTTCGCCGCTCGTTCCCAGGAAAACGCCCCCTCGAGGTCGAACGCCATGATAATGTCGGTGTCGGCGTCGTCCGAATAGCCGGCCGCCTTCTGCAGGTAAGCCGACAAGTCGTCCTTTTTGCCGGCGCGGACTTCACGAACCCAGCGGAGCACCGATTGTCGATTCGCGGGCTGCATCGCCCCGATCGTCGCGGGACCGAATTGCACGACATAGGTGTCGTTCGGCATCGCAACCGCCAACAGATTGTCGAGCTTGTCGACCTTGCCGCCGCGCCGCTCGGCGATCGGGTGGACTAAAGCCGGGTCGGAAAGGTCCATCACCGTGGCCGACCAGATCGGCTGCATGAACTCCAAATCCATCTCGGAGGCGAGCACGAAATTCGTCGCCTGCGGGGGCACCCGGACCAAGCCGGCGGCGAACGACTTTTCGATCTTCTTCTTCCAGCCCTCGCGAACTCCCATGGGGCTGTTGACCGCCTTCTCGACATTCAGCAAGACGACGGCATTGGCTGTTTTCGGAACGCGCGCGACGAGTTCCCGAAATTGAGCGAACCCCGGCGCGGCGCCGCAGATCACCAGTCCGAGGCACGCGGCTGCGCGCAATGTCCAGCCAAAGTTTCCCGGCAGTTTCACATCCCGCATTCGATCGGCAAAGCATTGGATCATCGAAGTAGCTCCTTGATTTCACAGCCTGGAAGACTTTTTCTGGGATGTTCGCGGAACTCGGTTACGCGAATCGCGAAGCGAGGGGGGCGGACCCATTCTGCTCAGGGCTGTCGCAAAATACAATGCTACGCTCGCCTTCCGCGAGTCGGTTGCGTTGTTCCCATTTCGCTGGATGATTTGAAGTTGCGGGCGGTCTAACCTGCTCGACGACCTGAAGGGGGCGAAACAAGGCAACATCGACGCCCAGACCCTGAAAGAGGCGTTTGAGTTGCAACGTAAAGCCGAATGGCGAGTCGATTTTATCAACGCCGAAAACTCGATGGGCTTCCACGCTCCGCAGGAGGCTGCCCGCGTGCTGGCGGAGGCAATCGACTATGCACGCCAGGGCCAAATCAAAGTCCGCGGCTCAAAGTAATCGATCTTCATGGCTTCCAACAGGATTCCCGATGCCGTCAAAAAGGTCTTCATGGAGACCTTTATCGCGGCGGACATTGCGGAACCGCTCGCATCGTTCGACGTCCAGGCTTGCGCGGCGCAGGTGCGCGGTTTCATGGAGTCCGAGGACTATGATATCGTCGGCGTTCGGCGAGACGGTTTGGTCGAGGGATACGTGGAGAGAGACTCCCTCAAGGACGGCGTCTGCGGCCAATTCCAGAAGCCAATTGAGGAAGCCAAAATCCTGGACGACACGACTCCCTTGCTGAAGGTTTTGATGGCGCTCGATCACGCTCCATTCGGGCTGGTCACCATGCTGGGCAAAGTAGGCGGAATCGTCACCCGCGCCGATTTGCAAAAGCCGCCTGTGCGGATGTGGCTGTTCGGAATCGTGACTCTGATCGAGAGTCGCTTCTCGGAATTAATTGAACGCCATTGCCCGTCCGATGACTGGAAGGGCCATCTTTCGGAGGCTCGGCTGGAAAAGGCCAAGGTTCTGTTGGCCGAACGGAGCCGGCGCAATCAGACGCTGCGGTTGATCGACTGTTTGCAATTCGCGGACAAGGGCCGGATCATCGCGCGCCGTGAAGATATTCGGAAGTTGACGATCTTTGCCTCGGGCCGTCAGGCGGTAGACACGACCAAGCAGCTCGAAAAACTTCGCAACAACCTCGCGCATTCGCAGGACATCTTGACCTCCGACTGGGGCGCCATCGTCCGGCTTTGCGAGTTTATCGCCGCGGAATGACCACGGTCGTTGTAGCGACCGACTTCATCCCCGAGTCACAACTCATGTTTGCGCTAACGGCCCCACTGCAACCGAGCCGAGCCGCATTTGCCTGTATTTGGCGAAATGTTGGCAGTTGCAGTAAAATCGCTTGACGATGGGTGGCCCGAACAACTACGCTCACACTGGAATTACGCAGCCCGAGGGGCACAGCTGCGCGCGACGCTGAATAAACGGCAGCGATTGAAGACGTCTCTATTTTTTATCTGATTTGCTAGAAGGCATCCGCGCCTTCTTCCACTTGGGGTTGACGCTAGTCATGCCCGGCGGGAGATGCCGCTGATGCCTTTTTTGTTTCGACGCGGACTGTGCCGCGATGGGCCCCCGAGGAGAACGGTAATGCAGGTCAAAATTCGATTCGGTCACCAAGCAGAGCGCATTCGCTTCGCCGCATGCACGCTGTTTTTGGGCGCGATGGCTTCGTTCTGCCCCCCTGCCGCCTGCTCCGCGACAATGTACGTCTCCAGCGGCAGCCAGAGCATCATTCAAGTCAGCTCAAGCGGCCGGTGAGTCCCTTTGCTACCCTACCCAGCTTCTCGACTCCTACCGGTCTGGGCTTTGATGGCAGCGGCAACCTCTATTCGGCCGGCTACAGCACCGACCAGATCAACAAGATCACCTCTGGCGGTACGGTGAGTCTATTCGCCAACCTGCCGGCCGGCTCAAATCCCCAAGGCCTGGCCTTTGACCCCAGCGGCAATCTGTACGTGGCGGGCAGCGTCAGCAATCAGATCAGCAAGATTACCTCCGGCGGCGTGGTGAGCCTCTATGCGACCTTGCCAGGCGGCTCGAATCCTTACGGACTTATCTCCGATGGCAGCGGTAACCTGTACGTGGCGGACGGCGGTACTAACCAGGTCAGTAGGATCACCTCCGGCGGCGCGGTGAGCGTTTTCGCCACTCTACCGGGTGGCTCTGGGCCCGTCGGTTTGGCCTTCGATGGCAGCGGCAACCTCTATGTCGCTGATAACGGCAGTGACCACATCAGTAGGATCACCTCGGGCGGCGTGGTGAGTCTCTTTGCAACCCTGCCCAGTGGCTCCATCCCATCGGGATTAGCCTTTGACGGCAGCGGCAACTTGTACGCAGCGGACTTCAGCACTAATCAAATCAGTGAGATCAGTCCCAATGGGCTCATCGTGACCCCCTTCGCCACCGGCATCGCTAGTCCCCGGTTCATCGCCTTCACTCCGGTCCCCGAGCCGACGACCCTCGTCTTGGCCGGATTGGGCCTTGTTAGCCTCGGTATCGTCCTGCGCAAGAAGCACCCCCACTGAATCTCTGAGATTGGTGGCGTTCGTACAGGCGATGCCGCCCAAGCTCGTCTTCAATCGGCCCGAAGGCGTCGGGTGGCAATACAAAGTGAAGTGGGACGGCGAGCCGCCAAAGAGGAATCAGGGCCAAGCACCAGGATGCGGCTGGGGCCGAATAGTGCGTAGGCCAGCAGCGGGATGATGGTTGCGTACAGGTTATAGATGCCCAGCGCCCCGGATGCCACGGCATAGGCGATACCAGCGGGCTCGAGCATCGTCGTCAGCACGATTCCAGCCACGATGTCACGAGGCAGCCAAGCCAATTGGTATCCTCGCAATGTCTGAAGACGAGGCAGCCAACGGCCCCAACCAGCAGCGGATAATACGATTTGGCTGCGGTCGCTCAGACGGAGAACCCGAACTGCTCATGTGAACCCGCTTACTGGGATGCGGACGAATCAGGATCGAAGCGAATATTAATCCGTTTCGCAGTCGGACGTCCACTCGCGGTTCGAAAGATACAGCCGCAAACCGCGCTGCTAGTCCCAACTTTCGGGTCGCCGCTTTCAGCTCAGCCTTGAAGCGATGAACTCGTCTCCCGCAAGCCGAAACCCCACACGGACTCACTTCGACGGCGGCGCGGGCGGTGCGTTTGTGGGCGCGTCAGGACGGCTAATGTAAACGCGTTGAATCCCGGCGACGATGACGCTGGTCGACAGGCCCAGCATCAGGACGCCGACGGCCGCCTCGATGGGGCCAAGCAATCGCCACGAAGCGGGCGGCAGGACGTCGCCATAGCCGACCGTCGTATAACTCTTGAGCGAGTAATAGAGCGCGGTCTCAAAATCGGAAAACACGCCAATCTCCGTGAAGCTCGCCGCCCAGACGGCCATTTCAACAAGGTGCAGCACCAGCAGCGCGCTGACCAAGCGGGTGAGGGCCATGACGGGGCCGGGCGGCTCACGATATCGTCCGCGGTTCCAGATGCCTGCGGCCGGCAGAACCGCGTGCACGATTCCGACCACATGAACGATCACCGTAACGGCGGCCAACGCGAAAGCCACGAGTAACTGCTGGAGCATAGGTTGTCTCGGGAGAAAGCCGACGGCGCGTCGCGGTTGGAAAATACGACGCGGATGTCTGGGCATCTCGCCGCTGGATTGCGCGCTCGAGCCCGAAATGGATCGTTGTTCGGGTCGGATAAAGGGTTCTTTCCTTCTCCTCTCTACTTTCCCTGCGAATCGTGCTTCGATCCGGAGGCCTTGTCGCTGCCGGAGAGTTTCATGACCACGGAGTAGAAGACGGGCGTAAAGAGGAGGCCGAAGATCGTGACCCCCAACATGCCGCTGAAGACGGCGACGCCGAGGGCCGTGCGCATCTCGGCCCCGGCCCCTTTAGCGAGTACGAGCGGCACGACGCCCAAGATAAACGCGAAGGAGGTCATCAAAATCGGACGGAGCCGCAGCCGGCTGGCATCGATCGTGGCCTCGATGCGCGATAATCCCTCGCTCTGCCGCTGTTTGGCGAACTCCACGATTAGAATCGCGTTTTTGGCCGCCAGGCCGATCAACACAACTAGACCGATCTGCGTGAAAATGTTGTTATCCATCCCCACAAGCCAAATACCCGTGATCGAGGCCAAGAGGCACATTGGCACGATCAGGATGATCGAAAACGGCAGAGTCCAACTCTCATACTGCGCGGCCAGCACCAGGAACACGAACACGACCGCCAGCGGGAACGCGAGCTTCGTCATCACATCCTGCTCGGCGATGATCTGCTGCAGCGTAAGCTCGGTCCATTGCGCGCCCATCGAATCGGGCAGCGATTCTTTAGCCAGCCCGCCCATGACCACGCCGTCTTTGTTGCCCTGGCCCATGATGGCAATCGCCTCGCCCGAGCTGATCCCCGGCGCTGGACTCCCGTTGATTTCGGCCGATGGATACTGGTTGTAGCGATTGACGACGGCCGGGCCGCTGTCGTTCTTGATTTTGATGAGCGTATTGAGCGGCACCGACTTGCCCGTGGCGCTGCGGACCTCAAGCCGGCCGATATCTTCGCGGCGGACGCGGCTGCGGGGCTCGGCTTGCACATTGACCTGCCAATTGCGGTTGAATTTCGTGAAGTCATTGACGTAGATGCTGCCGAGATAGGTTTGCAGCGTGAGGTTCACGTCGTCGAGCGCCACTTGCTGCGACTTGAGTTTCTCGCGATCGATCTCGACGAAGATTTGCGGTTGATCGATGGAAAAGCTGCTGAAGAGCCCCACGAGCCGCAGATCGGCGTTGCCGCGGTCAGCCAGATTTTGCACCGATCCGGAGAGCGCCCGCAGTCCGGCGCCGCGCATGTCTTGGACTTGCATCTTGAAGCCGCCCGTTGTCCCCAGACCGTCGATCGCCGGAGCGCCAAATACGGAGACCCGCGCGCCGCGAATGTCGGCGAAGGCTTTCCGGAGTTTTGCCGCGACGACCGGCGCGCTCCGCTCCGGGTCTCCTTTGCGATGCTCGAACGGTTCGAGGATCACGAACATGCCGCCGACATTGCTGATATTCGTGCTCAAGAGAATCGAATAGCCCGAAAGGTCGATCGTATGATCCACGCCGGGGATTTTGCTGGCGTCGCGGGCAATTTTGCTCAGTTGCTGAACCGTGGCGTCGCAGCGATCGAGGCTGGCCCCATCGGGCAACTGCACGTTGACGACGAGATAACCCTTGTCCTGATCCGGAATGAATCCAACCGGCACAGCCTTGAATCCCAGGAAAGTCAGCCCCATAAAGCCGGCGTAAACGAGCAACAGCACAAAGCTAATTCGAAGCGAGGCCCCGACCAACCACCCGTAGCCTTCAATCGCCACGTCGAATAGGCGATTGAATCCGGCGAACAGCACGGCCAATGCCCGATTAATCGGCTTGAACAGCGCCAGACCGATCGCGCCGCCCGCAAGAGCGGCGATTGCTCCGGCGATCAAGGCGCCGGAACTGCCGCCATGTCCTGCGTCTGCACTTTGGCCAGCGTCCATACCGTGGCCGGCGGGAGCGATTTCCGCCCCCAGCAACGGCGTCAGCATCGGGGTCAGGAGGAAATAGCCGACAATCGCGAAGATCGCGGCGGTTCCCCACCATGGCAAAGCTTGTTTCTCTCCGTGGCCGCCCTGCTTCTCCGGCTGTGCGAGTCCGTCGCCGCCGGCCGCCCCGTGCGCTGCGCCATGTCCCTTGAACAGAATCGCGCAGAGGGCCGGGCTAAGAGTCAGCGAATTGAAGCACGAAATGGCCGTCGAGGCGGCGATCGTCAAAGCGAACTGCTTGAAGAATTCGCCGCTGATCCCGGCCATGAACGCCGTGGGAACGAATACGGCCAAGAGCACGAGCGTAATCGCGATCACCGGCCCGGCGACCTCGGTCATCGCGCGCCGGGAAGCGTCGCGCGAGTTCAGGCCCTGCGCCAAATATCGCTCGACGTTTTCCACGATCACGATCGCGTCGTCCACCACGATCCCAATCGCCAGCACCAGCCCGAAGAGCGAAAGATTATTGAGCGAGAAGCCGAGCATGCCCATCACGGCAAACGTGCCAATCAGCGACACGGGCACGGCGATCATGGGCACGATCGTCGCCCGCCAATCCTGCAGGAAGACCAGTACCACGATGAACACGAGTGCGAAGGCTTCCAGCAGCGTCTTGAAGACTTCGTGGATCGATTCATCGACGAACACGGTGTGTCGTAATGGACCACATACTCGACCCCCTCTGGGAATCGCTGGCTGAGGGCATGCATCTTTTCCCGAATCGCCTCAGCCGTTTTCAGCGCATTGGAGCCGGGCAATTGAAACACGGCCATCGTCACGGCCGGCTTCCCATCGAGGTAGCTGTTGACGTCGTAGTTCTTGGCGCCCAGCTCGATTCCCTTCTCCGTTTCCGTGCCGTCCTTGCCGAATTTGGTGTCGCGGACAAGGTTGCGCAGAAAAATATTCTGCCCCTGTTCGCCACTTTTGACCACGATATCCCCGAACTCCTTTTCGTCGACCAGCCGTCCTTGGGTATTGATCGTGAGTTGATAGGCCAGCTTCGACCCGGCCGGGACCGGCGGCTGCCCGAGCCGGCCGGCAGCCACCTGGGTGTTTTGCTCCTTGACGGACTTGATGACGTCTCCGGCAGTCAAGCTCTTGGCGGCTAGCTTCTCCGGGTCGAGCCAGATGCGCAGGCTGTAATCGCGCGGGCCGAGAAACGAGACGTCACCGACCCCCGCGACGCGGGCCAATTCATCTTTGATCTCGCGAAGCGCGAAATTGCTTAGGTAGAGCTGATCCTTGCTCCCGTCCGGCGAGATGATATTGACGATCATCAAAATGGCGGGGGACTTCTTTTTCGTGGTCACGCCCAGCCGCTTCACTTCGTCGGGCAGTTTTGCCTCGGCGATCGCGACGCGGTTCTGCACGAGAACCTGCGCCATGTCGAGATTCGTGCCGACCTTGAACGTCACGTCGAGCAGCATTTGCCCATCGTTCGTCGAGCGCGACGACATGTAGAGCATATTCTCGACGCCGTTGACTTCCTGTTCGATCGGAATAGCCACAATATCGGCCACCGTTTTGGCATTTGCCCCGGGATAAGTCGCCGAGACTTGAACGACGGGCGGCGCGACTTCGGGATATTGGGCAATCGGCAGACCGACAACCCCGACGCCGCCGACGATCACGATGACAATCGAGAGCACCGTGGCGAAGATGGGATGATCGATAAAGAAGTGGGATATCATGGTGTGGGCTCAAGATCGTCGGGAGTTTTTTTCGTCGGGCCAGCGTCTGGGAATCTCGCCACGGCCCCCCTGGCGAAAGGTGACTGCCGATCCGTGGCCGGCTTTCTTAGTGGCAGCTACTGTGAGGCCGTCTGTGTCGGCGCCGGTTCGGCAATCGGCTCGACGGGATAATTCAAGCGGGCGCGCTGCATTCCCTCGACAATAATCTGAGTGTCCTTGGCCAGCGGCGAACTCGGCCCGCTGACGATCTGCATCCCATCGTCGAGCAAGCGCCCGAGGCGCACGTCACAGCGCTTTACGATGCCCTTGGCGTCGACCGTCAGCAAATACTTGCGATCTTGATCGGTGTTGATCGCCACCTCGGGCACTAAGATGGCCTCGTATGCGGCGCCGACCGGAATGCGAACTCGGGCTCGGTAGCCTGGCGTAAACAAGCCGTCCGGATTTTTTACCGTCGCCCTGACTTCGACTGTCCCGGTTGAGGCATCGATTTCATTATTCGCAAAATCGAGCGTTGCCTCGTGCGGATACCCCTCGTCGGTATCCAATCCGAATCGGATTTTGATGTTCCGCTCGCGGAGCGGACGTTTGTCCATCTCGTCGCCATTTTTCTTCTCGGCGTCTTTGTCGGCCTTGAGGAATTTCTGCAGCGCCGGCTCGTCCACGGAAAAGTACAGCGAGAGGGGATCGGTGGCGACAATCGTCGTCAACACCGGATCGCTGCCGCCAGCATTCACCAGATTGCCCTCGGTGAGTTGAGCGCGGCCGCTTTTTCCCGCGATTGGCGCGGTAATTTTCGCGTATTCCAAGTTGAGCCGCAGCCCCTTTACCTCTTCCAACTTCGCGGCAACCTGAGCTTCGGCGTACGCCACGTCCGCGACCGCTTTATCGAATGTCTGTTGCGTGACGGTATTGGTTTTCACTAGTTCCGTATAGCGGTCCACGTCCTTTTGCAGCGCGACCCGCTGGGCGTCGATCGCCCTCCCCTGCGACAGCGCCTGATCGATCTGCGTCTGAAACGGACGAGGGTCCAGCTCAAACAGCAATTGGTCTTTCGCGATCATGTCGCCGTCGTGAAAAGCGACCTTATCGATATGTCCACGAACGCGGGCGCGAACCTCGACCTTATCCGACGGCCGGAGCCAACCGGTGTACGAATCCTCGTCGGTGATCTTCGAAAACACCGGCGCCCGCACCGTCACTTTCGGCGGTTTCGACTCACTGGCCGGGGCCGCCGCCTTTTGGCAACCACCGCCGCAAGCGGCCCCGAGGACGAAAGGCGCGATGAGGGCAAGTCGAAAAGGACGTAACATAGGAGTCTCCTGAAAAATCCACGAACGGCAAGCATCTAAAAAATATCGCCTAGACTTCCTTATGCCCCGCCACCGGAGCGCTTCGCGTACTCATCCCGAGTCTGTTCATCGATAAAATAAATTGTTTTGCCGTTCCGCTCGAGCTTTGCCCCGGCCGCGAATTTGGGAAATTTGATCTTGGCGACTGGGTCCTCGACCATGTGCCCCATCAGGTAGTATTGGTTCTCGTGAAGCGAAAGATAGGTCCGGACGAAGCCGACGATTCGATCGTCGAACCACTTGGCCAGCGCCTCGCGATCAACTGCGTCGAGCGGAAATTCGATGTCGGCATGCGATTCGAATTGCATCAGAATCGGCGTGATCTCCAAATCGTAGCTGAAGATCGCCTTGCGGACGTCCTGATCGGTATACGCCGACAACCGGAGATCGACGCGAGCCAACTCCGTGTCGAACTTGAAGGCGGCGTTTCGTCGGCTGGGGTTGATCGTCGGCGTCACTTGGGCCCGATCGCCGAATTTTGCCTTGAGCGCCTCCAATCGCGGCCGCCAGACATCGACCAGGCTGCCTAATAGCTCGCTGTATTGCTCGAGTCGCTGCTGGCGATCGACATGCTCCTGCGCTTTCTCGACTTGAAACGCTTTTAGCTTGTCCTGGCTCGAATTGAATTCCGCGTCAATCCGCTTAAGTAAATCGTTGATCTCAGCCATGGCTCACCTCGCGTTTGATATTTGGAGTCGTCGCCATTGTAACGAGCGCCCAATGACGCCGGGCATTTTTTTCGTTCGCACGTCGGTGAAAAAATCGCGTCAACTCCCCTGATGTTTTAACCATTGGACATGATGCTCGCGAACCAACGCAATGGCCTCGTCGGCGGTGGCAAGGCTGACTTGTTGCCCGTACGTGACCGAGTGTTCCGGCGCCAAAAACGGCTCCTTTCAAGGTAGATCGCTCGCAGTCCTGGGCGAGGGCCGAGACGTGACGATTGCGCCCATCCACATTAGCCAACCAGCGCACGCCGGCCAAGCCTTCGACGCGGAATTCTCGCGCTCGCCGGGACGCTCGCCTCATGGCCTGCTCTCGAAGTCGCAACCACTCTCCGGGACTTTGGCGAGGACGGCTCCAGCCCCGGCGACCTGACGCTTGGCGGCTTGACCCGTAGCCGAATTCTCACGAATTCGGCTATGGGTCGGCCACTTGCCTTCAGCCTGTTGTAGCACCAGGCATCATGCCTGTGTCGGCTGGACACAGGCTGGAAGCCCGTGCTATGGAAATGCGACCCGCTGATTTCGGCATTGGACGTGCTGTAACCGGTTGATAGAATTCCCACGGAATTCGGGGTATCCGGGCGGCCGCTGACGAGTCAGCGCGGAAAGCGTTCTCCATGAAGCGAACAGCGAATAATCCACCCCCGATCGAGGGCATCGTTGCCCCCGAGTTCGACGAAGTACGCCGTGAATTCGAACGCAACTTCGTCGAGTTTGGCGAACAGGGCGCCGCCTGTGCGATCTACCACGGCGGCCAGAAAGTGGTTGACCTCTGGGGCGGCCAACGCTGCTGGTCGAACTCTCTCCCCTGGACGGAGCATACCTTATCCCTTGTGTTCTCGGTTTCCAAGGGAATGGCAGCCGCGGCGATGGCCGTCGCTCACAGCCGTGAGCTTTTCGAGTTAGACCTTCCCGTCGCCGACTACTGGCCTGAGTTTCAGCAGCAAGGCAAGTCTCATATCACCGTTCGCCAATTGCTTGCGCACCAGAGCGGGCTGATCGCGCTCGATCAATGCGTGTCGGTGGCAGAGCTCGCCGATCATGATGCGTTGGCGGAAATCCTGGCGAGGCAGCGGCCCGCGTGGCAGCCAGGCATGAGACACGGGTATCACGCTCTGACCCTCGGCTGGTACCAAAACGAGCTAATCCGGCGAACCGATCCGCAGCGCCGGAGCCTGGGCGAGTTTTTCCGCGACGAAGTCGCAGCGCCCCTGAAAGCGGAGTTCTACATCGGTCTGCCAAAAGGCATCGATGAGCAACGACTGGCGCGTACGAAGGGTTACCATCGTCTGGCGTTGTTATGGCATCTCGGTGAATTGCCGCTCGGGATGGTTTTGTCCGGAATCTGGCCTCAATCCTTGGTAGCCCGCTCCGTTGGCGCCCTTCGCTTACAGAATCCCGCCGACATCGGCAATCCGGAGTTGCGGGGCGTCGAGATTCCATCCGCCAATGGGATCGGCGAGGCGCGGGCCATTGCACGCATTTTCGGCTGCCTGGCTGCCGGCGGCCGCGAATTGGGGATCACGCGACGGACTTGGCAAGAGTTGATTGCCCATCAAACTCCACCGCAACTGGGATTGCGCGACGCCATCTTGAAGATCGACACGCGATACGGCTTTGGCTTTTCGCGACCCAGCCGCGACATGTCTTTTGGCTCCGGGCCAACCGCATTCGGTTGTCCAGGCGCTGGTGGTTGCTTTGGGATGGCCGATCCCGATGAGCAGCTCGGCTTTGCCTACGTTACGAACAAGATGGGATTTCGGCTATTCGACGACGCACGCGAAAAGACGGTCCGGGATGCGTGTTACCGATGTCTCCGCGCGCTCGGCAGCGTCCGGCGAGCGGCCTAAGCCGTTGCATTATCCAATCCGTAGCCGAATTCGTAAGAATTCGGAGCCGCACGGCCGCTGAAAACTCGGAATTCTCACGAATTCCGCTACACGGCCAATCCCTGATCAAGCCGCTGACGCGCCGGAGTTCAAAAACTCGACGACCATGCGATTGATCAACCGCGGACATTCCAACTGCGGCGCGTGGCCGCAACGAGGAACCATCACGAAGCGGAAGTTCGGAAGATACTTGACTGCCTCATACACTTCATGAGGATCGACGATGCGGTCTTCGCGGCCACAAATCACGAGCGTAGGCCGATCGAATTGCGTCAACTTATCCCGCACCGAGTGACTCTTTGTGCCACGCACCGTTTCGAACAGGGCTCGCCGCCAAGGCTTACTGGCAAACTTCCGTTCGTAATAGTCCACGATCCGCGGACTCGCGCGACGACGATCGAAGAAGGTGCTTTCGACCAATCCTTGGTAGTTCTTGGATCGCGCCCCTTCCATGACCGGAAATCGCTCGACCGAGCCAAATCCCGAAGGGCACAACAAGACGAGCTTGTCGACCTTCTCGTTATGGCGAGCCGCATACTCGACCGAGATCTGGGCGCCCAGGCTGCTTGCCACCAAGTTATACGGAGGAGATTGGGCGAAGCGATCCAAGTACTCCTCGAGGCGATCGGTCAAGAAACTGATGTTAATCGGCTCTCGTCCGGCCAGCCGCTCCTGCATGACCGGGCCATCGTAAACGAGAACTCCGGGCGAATGCACGTCGTAGTGCTTTTGCCACACGCTCCGGTTCAGATACCAGCTCTCTCCCTGTTCCGCTAAGCCGTTGACGAGAATTAAGGGCTGGGCGCGACGGTATCCGTCAGAGGGGGGGAGTCCGAGCAATTTGAGGATATGTTGAAACATCGTGTGACGTGAAAGACTGCATAGCCCTTCTTAAATGCCGTTAGTGGCCCGCTCGGCGGATGATCAACATAGTATTACATGCCGAATCACCCGGTCAATTCGGCCGGCGGCTTTTGAACGAATCGTTTCGTGGCGTCCGAACGGTTTTTTCAATTGAGCGGGTTTTTCGGGCTACGCATGGCTTGTCTCCTGGTACGTTCGCAGGGTTTCAATGCCGTGGAAACTGGTTCACCACGCCGCTCCGGCTCAAATTTTGACGGAATTCGACCCCGAATGTTGGGCGCCCCTGTATTGTTTGGGCTTGTGAACTTTCAGTGTCTAACAATTGCCATCACCAGCTCGAACGCGATGAGCACGATCACGATGATCTCCAGCGACTCCGTCCGATAACTGGCGGCTTGGTCGGCGAGCACCCGATACACGCTTTCGACCACTTCCAGCGACCGCTGAATGCTCTGCTCCCATTGGTCTAAGTGGAATCGAGTGGCCAACAGTCGGTAGACCCGGGCGAGATACTGGTCCCCCACCAATTTCAGCGTGTTACCGGTTCGCTCGAAGAGACTGTTGGCATGGATTCGCAATTCACCTAGAGCCCTGAGCGGCTGAGCGTGGGTTCGCCAAAACGGCAGCAGCCGTCGCGTCAGCGGATGAATCAATCGATAGGCGTCCGCTAGCCGGTCATCCAGCAATCGGTCGATGAACCGAAACTCCAAAAGCTGCAAATTGGCAAACTCGATTGTTTGCAGCGTCTCCTCGCAGTCGCGATCGATCAACAGCGCCGCCGACCACTCGGGCACGAACAAATCATAAGGATTATAGGTGATGTGACTTTGCAAAGCCGCCGCGATCTGTTCGCCGCTGAGCGGCTCCGTTTCCAGTCGCACGAGCGCCGCGACCCACGCCGCGCTGTCCGCGATGAGCGCTGGCGGGAGCGGGAGCGGATCGCCGGGAACCAGCTGAAAGACAATGTACTCCTCGGTCAGCGGACTGAAATGCGGCTGCTGAATCGCTGGTCGCAGCTGCTCGAACAATTCGGCCGTCGCCGCCGTGGCTCGCTCGACTAGCCACTCGGAATCCGCCAATTGACCCGCGAATTGACATAATTCAGCTCCCGTCATTTCGATCGGCAGCCGTAGGGCCACGCTCGCGCCCCCAAAGTCGAATAGCGTCACATCGGCCGAAGCGACCAGCGACTGGGAAGAGCCAGTCGGTTCGGCGTGCCGCAGTGCGATGGCCTCAAGGGGAAACTGGAGCGGCCGCGGAGTGTAGTTAAACGACGAGGGAGTGCGGCGCCGCCTGGGCAGCTCCTTGCGCTGAGCGTTCAACAGCGTCCGTGTCGCTTCGAGATCGACCTCGTCGCCCCAATCGAAAGCCACGAAGATATGCACGGTCCCCGTCAGTCGCGCATCGGCCGGCAGCGGATTGGCCTGCGGCTTCGGATGTGTGCTCCCAAACATGACAACCGCCCCGAGTGTCGCTTAAGGCCAAACTCAGATTCACATGGGAAGCAAAAATCGATTATGACGAAGCTGGGGCAAGCCTCCTCGGTCTTCATCCTCTAGGTCAAACACGACAGCGCCCGTCGTAGCGGAATTCGTCTGAATTCCGATTTTTCAGCGGCCGTGCGGATCCGAATTCTCTCGAATTCGGCTACCGGTCGGCGAACGTGCGCTGTCGTACTAGCCTCACTCCTCGAGCCTCCTAGTGCTGGAGTTTCTTATACCGGAACCGGTGCGGCTGATCGGCCTCGATTCCGAGGCGGGCTCGGCGCTGTTCTTCGTAGGTCTGGAAATTTCCTTCGCACACGTGTACGTAGCCGTCTCCTTCGAAGGCGATCATGTGGGTCGCAACGCGATCCAGGAACCAGCGATCGTGGCTGATGATTACCGCGCAGCCGGCGAAATTCAAAATCGCCTCCTCCAGCGCCCGCAGCGTATCGACGTCTAAATCGTTCGTCGGTTCGTCGAGGAGCAGTAGATTGCAGCCGCGGCGAAGCAGCTTCGCCAGATGCACGCGGTTTCGCTCGCCGCCGGACAGCACGCCGACGCGTTTCTGCTGATCGGTTCCGGTGAAATTGAACCTTGCGACGAACGCCCGGCTGTTGATCTTTCGGCCACCCATTTCGATCGTATCGTGGCCGCCGGAGATTTCCTCGAACGCGGTCTTGTTCGGATCGAGCGCGTCGCGCGATTGGTCGACGTAGCCCATCTCGACCGTGGGGCCGATACGAATCTCGCCGGAATCCGGTTTTTCTTGGCCGGTGATGAGCCGGAACAACGTGGTCTTGCCGGCGCCGTTGGGGCCGATCACGCCGACGATGCCACCGGCGGGCAGCCGGAAGCTAAAGTTTTCAAACAGCAGCCGATCGCCGTAGGCCTTCGAGACATTTTCGGCCTGCACGACCAATTCGCCGAGGTGCTTGCCCGGGGGGATTTGGATTTCGAATTCCTCTTCCTGGTCTAGGTATTTCTGGGCCGACATCTGCTCGTAGGCCTTGATCCGCGCCTTGCTCTTCGCCTGCCGGGCCTTGGGCGCCATCCGAATCCATTCGAGCTCTTTGTCGAGTGTTTTTTGCCGGGCCGACACAGCCCGCTCCTCGGACTTGAGCCGGTCCTTCTTCTGCGCCAGCCACGAGGAGTAATTTCCTTCCCAAGGAATGCCCCGCCCGCGGTCGATTTCCAGAATCCAGCCCGCCACATTGTCCAGAAAGTACCGGTCGTGCGTCACGGCCACAACCGTGCCGGTGTAGTCGTGCAAATGGCGTTCGAGCCAGGCCACGCTCTCGGCGTCCAAGTGGTTGGTGGGCTCGTCCAGGAGGAGCAAATCGGGCCGCTCCAGCAGAATCTTGCACAGCGCGATTCGCCGCCGCTCGCCGCCGGAGAGCGTCGACACATCGGCGTCGGGCGGCGGCAGGTTCATCGCATCCATTGCGATCTCGATCTGCCGGTCAAGTTCCCAGGCGTTGTGCGTTTCGATCAGGTCCAGCACTCGGGTCTGCTCGGCCAGCAGTTTGTCCATTTCGTCGGGCTCGAGCGGTTCGCCGAGCCGGGCGTTGATCTGGTCGTAGCGATGCAAGATGGCCCGAGTCGACGCGACGGCCTCTTCGACGTTGCCCAGCACGTCTTTATCGGGATTGAGCCGCGGCTCCTGCGAGAGATAGCCGGCGGTGAAACCATCGGTGAGCTTGGCCTCGCCGTCGAATTCCTTGTCCTGCCCGGCCATGATCCGCAGCAGAGTGCTCTTGCCCGACCCATTGCGGCCGAGCACGCCGATCTTGGCGCCCGGATAAAAGGCGAGCCGAATGTTCTTGAGCAGCTCGCGCTGCCCAAATTTCTTAACCAAATCGTCGATCTGATAGATATATTGCTGACCCATGATGGGGCGAAATTCCCGTTAAAACCGTGAAGCAGAAACGATCCGACAGCGACCAATTCTATTCGTCGGCGGTGGATCGCGCATAGGGCCGCGAATCGGCTTTGAACTCAATGAGAGAAATCCTCGTCGAAAACGACGCATTTGTTTTTCGAAATAACAAATTGCGGTCGATTGGGCAGGACTACCAAATGCAGCCAGCACGGCTAGAGTCGAGAGGGGATCGGATCCTCGAATTCAAAATTCGCGAATGAGGAGCTGGTCTCGTCTGGTGTCAGCAACAAAACAGTGCTTATGTCGCCTTGCGTCTCATCGGGTAAATGTCCTAAGTAACGCCAAACACTTCGACTTCGCTCGGGTTTGCCTTGACCTGCAAAACCGGGGTCGATTATGCGAAGCCGTACAGAAACCGAGTTTTGGCGATAAATATCGATTTGGGCCCGAGGATTATCGGCCTGATAGCCTTGACGGGACTCTTTGATCTTTTCGATCACCTCGTCCGTTTCACCCCGCGGAATGTTGATTCCCATTTAAATTCTCCCGCCGGCCCATTGAATGATTTTCAGAGCGGATGAAAAAAATTCCTCGGCGTCGTTTGCT
Source organism: Pirellulales bacterium (assembly GCA_038210495.1). Taxonomy (GTDB): domain Bacteria; phylum Planctomycetota; class Planctomycetia; order Pirellulales; family DATAWG01; genus JBBQWR01. The sequence goes on along the minus strand of JBBQWR010000006.1, from coordinate 94,865 downwards.
CGTACGGACCGAGGCATGTATCGGAGGTCCGTCGACCAGTCGCTTACCAGGGTAAAGTGTTGCGTTATCTCGCGCGGAAAGCGAGTGCCGCCGTTGGTCAGATACAAGGTGCGAAGCCAATCGAACTCATGTGCCTTCCCGCCTCTAAACGATTTTAGCATGTCCGGACGCGAACGGGCAGGCGTCGACATCAACGTCAAGGCCGTGAGGATGCACTCGACGGCGTAGCCCGCTAAGTAGACGGCGCCTGTCGTGTATTCAGCGCCAAGCAAAACTTCTACCTCTCGGTAACGCTGAAACGCGCACCGGTAATAGAGACGTGCGTCTTTCGAACTTGGTAGAGCTATTTGCCGTTTCCACAAAAATCGCCAGCAGCAAAAAAACGAGGAGCCGGATTCTCACTTCTCGCGATCGATTGTTTCAAAGCGGCCGAATCCAAACGTTGCGGTAGCGCACCGGATTGCCGTGATCTTGCAGATAGAGCGGGCCCTTGTTGGCGACGCCGCCGAGCGGAGCGGCCGTGGTTGGCTGGCCGTCGACGGGGATGTGATCTTGGATCAAGACGCCGTTGTGCAAAACGGTGAACGTGCCCGGCTTGATCTTGCCATCGGGCTGCGGCTGAGGGGCGTGGAAGATGATGTCGTAGGCTTGCCACTCGCCCGGCTTGCGGCAGGCATTGACCAGCGGCGCGCTGTGACCATAAAACGCGCCGGCTTGACCGTTGAAATAGGTCGGGTTTCTGTAGCTGTCGAGCACTTGAATTTCGTAGCGGCCGAGCAGATACACGCCGCTGTTGCCGCGGCCTTGACCGTCCCCCTTCACGACCGACGGCGATGCCCATTCGACGTGCAATTGACAATCGGAGAATTCTGCCTTGGAAAACAGCCCGCCGCCGGCAGTCGTCTCCATGACGCCGTTTTGCAATTTCCACTTTGGCTCGGGACTATTTTGACCCCGAAATTTGGACATGTCCTTGCCGTCAAAGAGTACGATCGCATCCGACGGCGGGCCGCCGATCGGTCCCGGATCGACGACCGGTGGCTCCTTCGCGTCCTTCGGCTGATCGGCAGCGGAGACGGCGCGTGGCGATCCAACAAGCAAAATACAAATGACGATCACGCAAAAACGCATTACTCGTGAAAAGCAATTATTCATGGTGTAAATCCTTTGAAGAAGTATTTCGCCATTTGCGGAACGTTAAATCCCGGCGGCGACGTCGCGATCTCACAGCGTCCATCCTTTGCGATATTCGCTCTTCAAAAACTGGTTCGCTTCCGGGCAATTCGTGGCCGTTAGCTTCTCGCTATCCCACGCCAGTCGCTTGCCCGCGCGGAATGCGACGTTGCCCAGCAATACGGCCTCGGTGAGCGGCCCGGCGTAGCCGAAATTGCAAGTCGTCGGCTCGCCCGTCTTGCAGGCGCGGATCCATTCGGCGTGATGACCGATCGAATGGGGAATCGATGGCTTGGGCGGTTTGTAGCCGGCGAATTCCTTCTCCGAATAAAAATGGAGCGTGTCGTAGTCGGCGCGGAGCATTCCCTTGTCGCCGATGAACAGATTCCCGCCGCCGCCGGTCGGAATGTCGCGAATCGATGCGGGAATCTTGTCGCCGTCGTACCAAGTCAGCTTAACCGGCGGTTGCTCGCCCCGCGCGGCGTACTCGTATCGCACGATGAGCCCCAGAGGGCAAGTCTCCGGATGCGGCTTGGGACCCTCGGCTTCGATCGTCGTGGGATGTTTTAGACCCAGAGCCCAAAACGGCAGGTCCATGTGATGACAGGCCATATCGGCGATGTTGCCCCCACCGAAGTCCCACCATTTGCGCCAAGTGGCTGGTAGATAGGTCGGATGATAGGGCCGCTGGGGCGCGGGGCCGAGCCAGAGATCCCAGTGGATATGCGCTGGCACGGGGGGCTCCTCCTTCGGTCGATCGCCGCCGCCCCAACTGCGGCCCGCCCAGGTGTGAACTTCGCGCACAGCGCCAATGGCGCCGGATTGAATCGCTTCGACCACGCGGCGATAATTATCGCTGGCGTGAATTTGAGTGCCCATCTGCGTCGCCAACTTGGATTTCGCCGCCAACTCGGTGATCGCGCGGGCCTCAGAGACGGTATGCGTCAGCGGCTTCTCGCAATAAACGTGCTTGCCCAATCGCAGCGCCGCGGCGGTTGCCGGGGCGTGGATATGGTCGGGCGTCGCCACGACCACGGCCTCGATATCCGCTTGTTCGAGCAGCTTGCGAAAATCGTTGTAAGTTTGGGCCTTCGGAAAATCCTTCTTCGCCTGAGCCAAGTAGTGATCGTCGATATCGCAAATGGCGACGATGTTTTCACCCTGCACGTTACCGATGCTGAACCGCGCCTGATTGGCCGTGCCGATCATGGCGATGTTGAGTTTTTCGTTCGGTGATTTTGAGGCCGCTAGCGAGCGACTCGACCACACGCCGCAACCCAATGCGGCGCCGGCCAGAGCGGAACGTCCGAGGAAATCACGGCGATTGAGATTTTGAAGCATGGAGTGGCTCTTCGGTGGGTGAGATAAAGGCGCACGGGGCGATCGACTCCCCGTTTTTTAATTTCTCCGCGGCCCAGTTGCAAGTTTTTAACGCATCGGTCCGCTTTTTCCCGACCTTGGAGACCGTCTCACTTCGATGGCGCCGGCTCGCCCACCGCTCGAAACATGTGACGAAGGTTTTCGACCCCTTCGCTGTCGGTTGCCTTGCCCAGCGCCCGTACCGACCCGTCGGCGAAGGCCGCGATCGCGCCCGTTTCAGGGATCGTACCCAATCCGGCCAACGGTTTCTCGGCGTCCAGCCGCATATCGTCCGGCTGTGTCCAATTCACGGCTTTGTCTTCTCCCACCTCAACGATCATGATCGTCTGGCCGGCGTTGGCCGGATCGGCCGTTTTTTTCGAAGGGTCGCTATCAAACAGGGCGCCGTTGCCGACCGGGAGAACATAGCGTGTCTTACCGAGCTTAAGGCCGGCCCCATCGACCGCCGAATTGCCGTTCGGACTGAGATACAGCGTGGGCATGATCGCCAGCAGCGGTTTATTGTGCTCGCTATCCCACGGCTCATCGAGATGGAATTGAACGTAGAGATCGTTGTGTTCGATCATCGGCAAAATGGCGACGCGCCAGCTCAACAGGGGTTTGCCCTCTTTGGAAACGATCGCGGACGATGGCAGGGATTTATTCATGTCTCGATAAATGATCATCGCTAACGCGAGTTGTTTGAGATTGTTGAACGATTGAGTTCGCATCGCGGCCGCCTTGGCCTTCACGAGGCCCGGGACGAGCAACTTCGTCGAGAGCTCGTCGAGCGTGCCGAGGTCGTCGACTTGCATGACGAGCTCATTCCCTTTTTGCTTGGGGGGCAGAGCGGCGACGATTTGGTCGATTCTGGCCATTCCGTATTCCAGCATCGGCTGGATGTCGGAAGGCGCCTGCGAGGCCTGATTTCGCAGGCCGGCCGCCATTCCGGTGGCCAACTGCTTCGATTCGGGCATGAGAGCCGCGATCTTGCCGGCGCCCGCTTCGTCCTTGGCGACCAGCGTCACGTTCAGCGAAATTTTAGATGATGTCTTAATCGTGGCATGAACGGCCGAAAGCGACGCGGCCGCGTCCACGAGCGACTTGAGCGGCGGCGGCAGCAAACCGCTCGACGCCAGTCCGCCCGACATTTTTTGGATGTCGTCGGTGTTGACCATGACGATCGTCAAATCGGCCGTGGCGTCGGCTTTGGCCAACATGTCCACGAGCGGCGACGAGGCGCCCGTGCTGGTGATCATCGCCTTGACCGCCGGTTCGTCTCCCATCAGCACGGTGCGGTCGTCGATGAGGTAGACCGCCGGGCCTGATGGCGCAAAGCTGTTGGGAATGGTCGCGGGTCGGAAATAAGTCTTACCGGCGATCTCAGTTTTCTCCGGCGTCGAGTGGCGCATGGCCTTCTTGACCAGAGCGTCGCCGTCAATCGGTTTCGAGAGCCGCATCAAAATGCCCGATCCCATCTGCGGCGAGCCTTTATCCGGCGCGGCGGGCGGGATGTTTAGCAGCACGGAAATCATCTGCTCGACTTCCGCTGGTGGAACCCCGGTGGTCGTCTCGATTTCGCCTAGCGGCTCCTTGAGGTCGAGTTTGGCGATCGCCGGGTCGGCGAGTACCCGAGCGGGATATGCGACAAATGCCGCGAATGCTTGTGTCGGAATGAATTTCAGGTCGATCGCGCCGGCCGACTGCCGCACGGCTGCGGGCTTCGTCGCGACTGCCGTCGCGTCTGGCGCCGGTTCTGTTTCGGTCGCTTTCGCCCCACGGGGGGCCCCCGTCGTCTTGGCGTCCCCCGGCTTCGCCTCGACGGGCTTATTGCCGTTCGCCTTGGGCGATTCGCTGCAACCGACAAGCAAAAAGAGCGAAAAGCTGGTGGCCAAAATACCGAATCGCGCTGACATCGTAAAAATCCTTTGACGGGGAGTCGATAGAAAATCCTGTTTACCGGGCCGGCATTATTACACGGAATATCCGCCATGTGCAATTGGCTACCGCCCTGCCAACGCCGATCGATTGAGCAGAGCATGACGGACTCGCGTGCCCCGGTTATAATTCAATCGAGGTCACCAAAATGTCGCAATTCGGCTCAGTTCTGGCCGCCGCGTTTGGATTACCAGTTGGGGATCGTATGTGCCTAATCGACGCATTGGCGTCATCGGTTCCAGATGATTGCCCGCTACCCTTGTCACCGGAATGGCTCGACGAGATCGACCGGCGGTCGACGGAACTCGAATCGGGCGCATTGTCATCCCTACCTTGGGAACAAGTCCAAAGTGAATTGCTGCGGAAAGTGTATCTCAATCGTGCCGACTAATCGCCTCGCATTTTCACGACCAATTTCTCCGCCATGAAAACCGTCACTTACGCCGCGCTCGTCGATGAACTGCGCGAGATTGTCGGCTTGGATGGCGTGCTGTCCGCGCGGTCGGATTTGGTCGTGTATGAGTGCGACGGGTTTGTGATCGAGAAGAACAGCCCGGATGTGGCCGTGTTTCCGCGAACGACCGAAGATGTGTCGCGGATCGTCAAAGCGGCGTCGCGGCATGGGGCGCCGATCGTGCCGCGCGGGGCGGGGACGAGCTTGGCGGGCGGCTGCTTGCCGGTCGGCGGGGGCGTGATGGTTGTCCTCACCCGAATGAAGCAGATTTTGGAAATCAACGTTCGCGATCGTTACGCCGTCGTGCAGCCGGGCGTCGTGAACGTATGGTTGAACCAGGCCCTCAAGGGCAGCGGTTTTCACTATGCGCCCGATCCGTCAAGCCAAGGCGCCTGCACGATCGGCGGTAATGTGGCGACGAATTCAGGGGGACCGCATACGCTGAAATACGGCGTGACGGTCAACCATGTGCTGGGGGTCGAAGCCGTGCTCGCCGACGGCCGAATCGTGCAATTCGGCGGCCCCGTTGAGGATTACCCGGGACTCGATCTGGTCGGCGCCCTGGTCGGCAGCGAGGGGACGCTGGCGGTGGTCACGAAGGTATGGGTCCGGCTCACGCGCAATCCCGAGGGCTGCCGGACGCTCTTGGGGATCTACGATTCGGTCGACGACGCGACCAATACGATCAGCGAGATTATCGGCGCCGGAATTATTCCGGCCGCGCTGGAGATGATGGACCAGGGAATCGTGGGCGCGGTCGAGCAGGCGTTTCATTTTGGTTTTCCACTCGATGCGAAGGCCGTGCTGCTGATCGAGGTCGATGGTCTGGAGGCGGGCCTCGACGATCAGCGGGATCGGATTGTCGCGATCTGCGAAAAATCGGGCGCCCGCGAGGTGCGACAGGCGCGAGACGCCCACGAGCGGCTGCTGCTTTGGAAATGCCGGAAGCAGGCGTTCGGTGCAATCGGCCGGCTGAGCCCCAGCTATTGCACGCAAGACGGCGTCGTGCCGCGAACGAAGCTGCCCCATATTTTGCGGCGGATCATCGAGATCGGCCTGAAGTACGACATCCGAATCGTCAACGTATTTCACGCCGGCGACGGCAACATTCATCCGATCCTGTTGTTTGACGAGCGCGTGCCGGGCGCCTCGCAGCGCGTGCTCAGCGCCAGCACGGAGATTCTCGACGAGTGCATCGCCTGCGGCGGCAGCGTGACGGGGGAGCACGGCATCGGCGTCGAGAAGATCGGATTTATGAGCAAGCTGTTCACAGCCGACGATCTGGCGACGATGGAACGTCTCCGCGCGGCGTTCAATCCCAACAACACATTGAGTCCCTGCAAGATGCTGCCCACGGCCGGCGCCTGCGGCATGGAGCAAACTCGGCCGGGGCGACGGGCGGCCGTGTGACGTCAGGGGGAAAAAGTCGGGAGTCGGGAGTGAAGCAGACGCAGAGTCCTCGTACATATCCGCGGCATCCTGCCTCGCCGTAAGCGACAAAGTCGCGCCAAAAAAGACTGTTTCAAGACGCTCCCCACTTCCCATCTCCAGCTCCACGCTCCTCCCCCATGTCTGAAACACAAACACCCGCCGATCAAGACGCACTCGCCACGGCCGTTCGCCAAGCTTTTGCCGATGACTTGGCGATCTATCCGGTCGGCGGCGGGACGAGTTTGGATTTCGGTCTGACGGCGACCCGCGCCGGCATGAATTTGTCGCTGGCCAAACTGAATCGTGTGATCGATTACCCCGCCCGGGATATGACAATCACGGTCGAGGCCGGGATCACGATGGCCGAAATGACCAAGACGCTGGCCGCCGAGCGACAGCGATTGCCGATCGACGCGCCTATGCCCGAGCAAGCGACGCTGGGAGGCGTGATCGCGACGAATTTCAGCGGGCCGCTACGATTCGGTCACGGCACGGTGCGCGACTATGTCATCGGCATCACGGCCGTCGATGGTCGCGGAACCACATTTCACGGCGGTGGCCGCGTCGTAAAAAACGTGGCCGGCTACGATTTTTGCAAGCTACTGACAGGGTCGCTCGGCACGCTGGCGATCATTACTCAAGTCACGCTGAAGGTTAAGCCGATCCCAGAGCAAACGCGCCTGGTGGCTTGTCGCGTGAAGTCGGACACCCAGGCCGCCGAACTTCTTGCAGGGATGGCCTCGTCACCCGTGACGCCAGCGGCGATCGAGTTGGTTACCGGTCCAATTTGGCAAGCCGATCCGGCGCTAGAGCGATTGGACGCCGCCGATTTTGGACACCTCATTGTCGCGCTGGAAGGCACGTCCCCCGAGGTCGAATGGATGCAAACCACGCTGCAAACGCAGTGGCGAGCCGAAACCGTCGAAGCGCTTCCCATCGCTGACGAGCAAGCGGATGGCCTGTGGCGGCGGCTGCGAGATTTTCCTCGGGGAGAGGCCGCTCTGTCGATCAAGGCGGCCGTGCCCGCGAGCCGAACGGTCGATATGATCCGATCGATCTCGGCCGCGGCGCCGAACTGCTCGGTTCAGGCTCACGCGGGCAACGGCGTCTTGTTGGCCCGTTTTCCAGCGTTTCCGGCTGGCGGCGTGTCGCGAATCGTTATCGGTCAACTGCAACCGGCGGCCGCCAACGCGGGTGGTCATCTCATTGCACTTTCGGCCAACTTGCCGGGGGAGATTACGCGACAGGCCGTCTGGGGCGGGACAACTCCGGCTGGTATGCTGATGGAAGAAGTCAAACGCCAATTCGATCCCAAGAATCTGCTCAATCCGGGGCGGTTTGTGTATGGGGTACTTTGAACGCATGATCCCCGGCTGAAGATTAACACCCATGAGCGCTACGACCGAAACCACGCCGCAGCCAATTATTGGCGACGGGGCGCCAACTCCGGCCGCGCATCGACCGCCGCCGCAGTCGCATCTCGTCACTGCGCCGCCGCAATCTTCCGCCCGTGGACCACAACTGCCGGTGCTGCTCAATCCGGGCGCGGGGATCGACTATCGGCTGTTTTTGGACTGCGTGCATTGCGGCTTGTGTACCGCCTCTTGCCCGACGTATGTCGAGTTGGGCGATGAGAACGACAGTCCCCGCGGGCGAATTTACCTGATGCGGGCGGTGACGGACGGCCGGCTGGATCTCACGCCCGAGGTGCGGCGACATTTGGAGCTTTGCTTGGATTGCCGCGGCTGCGAGACGGCGTGTCCGTCGGGCGTGCAATATGGCAAGCTCATCGAGCCGTTCCGGGTGGCGATGGAACAGATCGGCGACGGTCCGAAGAAGAGCCACGACTGGTTTCATCGCTGGATCCTGTTCGGCGTGTTTCCCTACGCGGATCGAATGCGTAAGTTGTTGCTCCCGGCGCGAATCGCGCAGCGGTTGGGCCTGATGGCGCTTGTCGAAAAGACCGGGCTGCTACGATTATTGCCGAGCCGGCTACGACAACTGACCCTGATGCTCCCGCCGCCGCGCCGCGCCGAACCGAGGCTGCCGCCCATGTTGCAGGCCGAGGGCAAGCGACGCGCGCGTGTCGCCCTGTTCACCGGCTGCGTCTCCGACGCGATGTTCCGTCATACGAATTGGGCAACCGCTCGCGTGCTGCAAAAGAATGGTTGCGACGTGCTGACGCCGCAAAATCAGGGCTGCTGCGGCGCGATCCACCTGCATGCCGGTTCGAGCGAGCCGGCCCGCGAATTCGCCGACGCCAATTTAGCGGCCTTCGACTATCGCGACGTCGACGCGGTGATCGTCAACGTGGCCGGCTGCGGCGCGATGCTCAAGGACTATGGCCATCACTGGCACGACGAGCATCAGAGTCAGCGGCAAGAGTTCGCCGCCAAGGTCCGCGATATCCACGAATTTCTGGACTCGCTCGGCATCGTGCCGCCAATGGGCCGGCTGAATCTGACGGCCACCTATCACGACGCCTGTCATTTGGCGCATGCTCAAAAGATTCGCGAGGCGCCCCGGCGGCTACTCGCTCAAATCCCCGGCCTGAAACTCAAGGACCTGGCCGAGTCCGATCTCTGCTGCGGCGCGGCGGGAACCTATAACCTGACCGAGCCGGAAATGTCGCAGCGGCTGAGCCGGCGGAAAATGGACAACATTCTCCAAACCGGCGCCAGCACCGTCGTCACCGCCAACGCAGGGTGTCTGTTGCAGATTGCCCGAGAAGCGCGGAGCCGAGGCGAGCGCCTTAAGATCGTGCATCCGATGGATCTTTTGGATCGCAGCTACCAATTGTAGGTCACGGCGGTCCGCTTAGCGGCATTCGGCCAGCGCTTCGATCTCGAGTCCCATCAGCCGCTGCACCACCTCGGCCATCGACTGCGGACGGCGGAGCGGTTCGCGGGAAAGCATTTGCCGAGTCAGCGTCGCGACTTCCGGCGACAGGTCGGGGCGGATCGCGCGCAGGCTCGCCGGTTCCGTCGCGTGATGCAAATTCAACAGGCCGGCGAGCGTGTCGGCGATCAGCGGCGGGCGTCCGGCCAGCATTTCATAAAGCGTGGCCCCCAGGCTGTATATGTCGCTCCGCTCATCCGCTCGCAGAGCTGAGATCAACAGCTCGGGCGCCAGATAATTGATGGTGCCCAGCCCCGCGCGATCGATGGCGGAGCCTACGTCATGGAGCGGGCGAGCGAAGCCCAGGTCGATCAGCGTGGCATGGCCACTCGGAGCCAAGAAAACATTGGCCGGCTTCACGTCGCCATGCAAGTAACCCCGCCGGTGCATCGCCGCCAGTCCTTCGGCGAGCTGCCGCGCGATCCAGAGCGCCGGTCTGGCGGGCAAAACCTGTTCGCGCTCCAGTCGTGCCGATACCGTCTGGCCTTTGAGCCGCGGCATCACGATAAAGTAGGGCGCCTCATGGACATGTCCGGCGAGCACGGGCACGACGTGCGGATGATCGATAGCGCGCCCGACTTTCGCTTCGCGGTGAAAAAGCGAAACGGCTTCGCTTTGTCGTTCCCAGCGTGGGTGCAGCATCTTCAGCACGTATTGTGCCGGGTGGTTCAGCGAATGGCCGCTAGGCCGAGCGGCAAACACGCGCGACAGCGCCCCTTCGGCCAGCAGGCCATCGAGCCGCCAATCGCCGGCTTCAGTCGGCAGACAAGGCTCGTCGGCGATCGACTCGATAGCCGTCCAGTCGCCGCGCGGAATCGGCCGGCGTGCGGCGGTGGAAACATTCTGCAAGTCCGTGGCTACAGTCATGCGTGCGAACTCGCGGCCATGTTGAAGAAAAAGTCGCGCGGCAGCGTATCGACAAGAAAAGCGAAGTTCTGCCGGTCCTGTCGATTGCATCGGTCGCCGAGTTGACTGAAGTTGAGTCGGCAGGGCCACTCCGATCCAATCTCCGCGAAATCGCGGGACCGCGGGCGGAAAAGTCTCGGTAAATCCCCCGGACTATCGCCCGCGTTAGCTACATCGTCGCCAAAAAATGTTGGGAAACCGGCTGCTTGCTTACCGTCCCTTGGCATTTTAGAATCGCTGTCGTCTCCGACAAAAAAACATGGCTCATCCAAACTCTTCTAAAGACTCGTCGACCCATCCTAGCCGCCACGCCGTTTCTAAACGGCGGGCCCGATAAGGACCATTCCGTCATGCTGCGAAAATTCATGCGTTCGCTCACTCCCACGCTGCTGTTGCTTGGCCTGCTGGCCGTCACCGGTTGCGGACCGAAGCAAAAGCGAATCGTGTTCCTGAACAACAACGATTCGCCATTCTGGAACGCCGCTCGCGCCGGCATCCAAGAAGCCGATCAAAAGTTGAATCTCAAAGACGCCGGCATGACTGCGGTCATGGAGATCAACGATGGCACGGCCGAGGGGCAGATCAGCAAGCTTCGCCAATTCCGCACCCAGGCGGACGTGGTCGGCGTGGCCATTTCGATAATCGATCCCAACAATGTCGCGATCGTGGACGAGATGAAGGCGCTTCAAGCGAAGGGGATTCCGGTCGTTTGCGTCGATAGCGACATCGACCGCGAAAAGTTCCGCGACGCGAGATCGTATTTCGTCGGAACGGATAACTTGCTCGGCGGCAAAGTCCTCGGCACGGTGGCCAAGAATCTGCGTCCCGACGGCGGAGAATACGTTCAGTTCGTTGGCAAGACGGGTGCTCAAAACGCCCGCGATCGCATGGATGGATTTACTCAAGCCATCGGCGACAAGGAGAAATATCCGGAAAAGGGCCGGATGGCCGACGATACTGACAAGACCAAAGCCCGCGACAACGTCCGAGACGCGATTCGCAACAATCCCAAACTGGCCATGTTGGTCGGCATCTGGTCGTACAACGCCCCGGCCATCGTCGATGTCGTGGACGAGAAAAATCGAAAAGATCTAACCGTCGTGACGTTCGACGCCGAAGCCCTGGCCGTCGCCGCCGCGGGCGAAGGCAAGATTCATGGCATGGTCGTCCAGAATCCTTTCGAGATGGGCTATCAGTCCGTGCGGCTGCTCAAGGCGATGATCGACAAGGACAACAAGACGACCGCCGAAATGCTCCCGCAGAAGGACGACAAGGGCGAGAATCGCGACTTCTACAACACGGGCCTGCGCGTCGTGGTTCCCGACGGCTCGAAGCTGACTCCGGAGATGTTCAAGGAGTTTGGCGACAAAGTGCAATTCACCTCGTTCCCCGAATTCAAAAAGTGGCTCGCCGCCAAGAAGCTGGAAAGTTCATGAGCGAGCCGATTGTGCCTGCGAGGTCCACCGACAGCGGCAAGCTGACGGTCGAGCGCTCGATGGAGACCGGTCATAGTCTGCGCTCGAGAAGCCGCTGGCTGGGGAACAGCGCCGCCTCGCTGGCGCTTGCGATCCTGCTGGTCGCCGCGTTGGCTGGCGCGGTGGATCCGTTGCACACCTATTTCACCGCCCCCGTGGACAGCTTCCTGCTGATTCTGCGGCCCGCGGTGATGTTGGGGATTTTCGCTCTCGGCAGCGCGATCGTGATCATTGCCGGTGGCATCGATCTATCGAGCGGCTCGATGATCGCATTCGGCGGGACGACCTGCGCCACGATCATGCTCGTGCTCGATCCGGTCGGAATGAAAAGCGGCGCCGTCGCTTATGGCGCGATCGCGGCGGGAATCGCGGGCGCGATCCTCGTCGGATTTCTGATCGGCAGTTTGCATGCCTGGTTGATTACCGTGATTGGACTGCCGCCGTTTATCGCCACGCTGGCGACGCTCGTGGGGCTGCGCAGTTTTGGCCGCGCGATCGTCGAGCTGATTACCGCCAAAATGGCTCAAAATCGGCTTCTCGACCAGTCGGTGACGCAAATCAATGTGTTCGATCACACGTTCCGCAGCTTCGCCACGAATCTCTGGATACCCGTGGTCCTGTTTCTGGTTCTCGCGATACTGTGCTGGATGTTGATGGCTCGCACGGTGGTTGGCCGGCGCCTATATGCGCTGGGGGGCAACGAGCAGGCTGCCCGACTGAGCGGCATTCGCACCGACCGGCTGAAATGGCTGGCCTACTGCATCAGCGCCATGCTCTCGGCGATCGCCGGCATTTTGTATATCGGCGATCAGAGCGTCGCCGATCCGCAGACGCTCGGCCGCGGCTACGAGCTCAACGCGATCGCCGCCGCCGTCGTGGGGGGTTGTAGCTTGCAAGGGGGCATCGGCTCGATCGTCGGCGTCGTCATGGGGTGTTTGTTCCTGCGCACGGTGATCGACGGTGTCGGCCGGGTTGTCGCGGGGGGCAAGGCCGACGTGTACGAAGGCATGATCGTCGGCGTCGTGGTCGTGTTCGCCGTGACGTTCAACCAATTTCGCCAAGCCGGGGCCGGGGGGAAACGATATTTTCCGGGCCTTTTGGGCTGGATCGCGATTTTGACGCTCGGATTGTTTTCCGGCGTGCTCTTGCCGCTCATTATGCCGGCCTACGCGGGAATGGGCGTCACGGCCGTCTTTGTGGGGCTGCTGATCGCGATCAAATTTGTCGAGAGCCGAGCCAAGTCCCCCACCGCCTCCACGCGATCGGGAGCGGGTGTCGAATGACGGGCCCGGTCGATCACATCTCGATCGAGCGTGTCTCGAAGCGGTTTCCCGGCGTCGTCGCGCTCTCCGGCGTGTCGTTCGGCGTTCGCCGCGGCGAGCTCCATGCCATTTGCGGCGAGAATGGCGCGGGCAAAAGCACGCTCATGAAAATTCTCGCCGGCGTCATCACCGAGTACGAAGGACAACTCAAGCTCAACGGCCAAACCGCCTTGTTCGCCAGCACTCGCGACGCCGAGCATGCGGGCGTGAGCATCATTCATCAGGAATTGAATCTCGTCGAGCAGCTTTCGGTCGCGGCGAATATCTTCTTGGGCCGAGAATTGCGCAATCGCTTCGGCTGGCTCGACGACGCCGGCATGGAGCGCGCGGCTGGCAAACTACTTCGCGAACTCGAATGCGATGTCGCGCCATCGCAACTTGTCGGTTCGCTGCGAGTCGGCGATCAGCAGCTTATCGAGATCGCCAAGGCGCTGTCGATCGAAGCCGAAATTCTGATCATGGACGAGCCGACGAGCGCATTGACCGAATCTGAGGTGGCGCGGCTCTATCGCGTGATCGATCGGTTGAGGCAGCGCGGCGTCACGATCTTGTATATCTCGCACAAGATGGACGAGATATTTCGCCTGGCCGATCGAATCACCGTGCTCCGCGACGGCCGCTTGGTGCGGAGCGTCGAGCGATCGGCCGTCACTCCGCGCGACATTACCCATCTGATGGTCGGTCGAGAACTCGAGGAAACGAAGCTCGGCGAGGGGCGCACGCCAGCCGGCACCGTGTTGGAAGTGCGCGGGCTATCGCTGCCCTGGCCCGGCCATGCTCGGGCTTGGCGCCTAAAGGACATTAGCTTCTCTTTACGGCGCGGCGAAATACTGGGCATCGCCGGACTGATGGGCGCGGGGCGGACGGAGCTGCTCGAATGCCTATTCGGCGCGGCGCCGCAGCCGCCCGCGGGAGAGATTTGGCTCGACGGCCGACAAGTTCGATTCGAGCATCCCGCCGAGGCGAAACAGGCCGGCGTGGCGCTCGTGACCGAAGACCGCAAGCGTCTGGGCCTCTTTGCTCAAATGAGCGTCGGTCAGAATATCACCGTTTGCTCGTTGGCCGATATGATGAGCGGCGGACTGATCAGCGACCGACGCGAGCGAGCGGCGGCGGCCGGCGAAGTCTCGTCGCTGAGCGTCAAAACGGCGGGGATCGACGCGGCGATCACGACCCTTAGCGGCGGAAACCAGCAAAAGTGCATCGTCGGCCGCTGGCTATTGACCAAGCCGAAGGTGCTGCTGCTCGACGATCCAACCCGCGGCGTCGACGTCGGCGCGAAGGCGGAGTTGTACCGGTTGATGGATCGTCTCTGCCGGCAGGGATTGGGAATCATCGTCACCTCCAGCGAGCTGCCCGAATTGCTCACGGTCAGCGATCGCATCTTGGTGCTCTGCGAAGGACGGCTCACGGGCGAATTCAGCCGCGCCGAGGCGACCGAACATCGGATCATGGAAGCCGCGACCGATTGCGAGCCCGCTTCGCGCGGCTGAGCAGAAATAGACGGGATTAACAGGATTTTCAGGATTAGCGGCGTGATGGCTTCGCTATCTCCTAAACGACATCATGTGAATCCTGTTAATCCCGTCCATTCTTCTTCGGATGGCATCGGAATATCGCCCCGCTTGGCCGGAGCCGTTCCTATCGACCGCTCAGTCCGTAAGGTATCTTTGCTGCGGCGGTTATTGTTTTCCGGTTTAGGTTTACCGAGGCGTGCATTATGCGAAGGCTGATTTCAGCGGTGATCGGTTCGTGCTTTTTCGCGTTGTCGATTTTCTTTTCGCGAGCCGAGAGGTCGAGTCGAGCGGCCGATGCTAAGCAAGCGTCCGAGCCCAAGGCACGAGCCGAGCATGTCGTCATCGTCGTGTGGGACGGATTGCGGCCGGATTCCGTGACCGAGCGAGACACGCCCGCTCTGTTTCGCATGGGGCAAACCGGGACGACGTTCGCCAACCATCACAGCGTGTACGTGTCGTCGACCGAGGCGAACGGCGCGGCGCTCGCGACCGGGTGTTATCCCGTCCACGACGGCATCATGGCCAACAGCGAATATCGGCCAACCATCAATGCCGAAAAGGCCATCAACACCGAATCGCTGCAAGCGATCCGCAAGGGCGACGAGCTGACAGACGGGCATTTCGTCGCGATGCCCACGCTGGCCGAGCGGGTGCAACAGGCCGGCCGGAGAACGGCCGTGGCCGGCACGAAGGCCGTCGCTCTGCTTCAAGACCGTCGCTTACGCTCAGGCGATAATGCGTCGGCGGTGCTCTTCGGCGGCGAGACGATACCCAGTACCGAAATCGACGCGCTGAAAACGGCGCATGGCGAGTTTCCCAAAATAGCCGACTCCAAGACGGCGCCCAATGTCGCCGAAGACGCCTGGACGACTCAATCGCTCATCGACGTGCTGTGGGCAAAGGAATTGCCCGCCCTGTCGGTCCTGTGGCTCAGCGAGCCCGACTATGCCCAGCATGGCGCAGGACCGAATTCCGAAGTCGCCAAGAAAGCGCTCCGCAGCAGCGACGACAATCTCGCCCGAGTGCTCCAAGCGCTCGAAGACAAAAAGCTGCGCGACAAGACCGACGTCTTCGTCGTATCCGACCACGGATTCTCGACAATCGGCCGGGCGATCGACGCGGTCGAGATATTGAACGACGCCGGCTTTCAAGCGTTCAAGAGCTTTAAGAAAAAACCAGTGACGGGCGACACGATGGTCGTCGGCCTAGGGGGGACAAGCCTGTTGTATGTGACGGACCACGACAAGCGGACGGCCCAGCGATTGGTTGAATTTTTGCAAACGAGCGATATCGCGGGCGTTATTTTTTCGCGATTTGAGTTCGAAGGGACCTTTCCCTTGGCCGTGGCGCGGATCGACACTCGCGATGCGCCCGACATCGTCGTGTCGCTGAAATGGACCGACGAGCCGAGCAAGACCGGAATGCGTGGGCTCGATATATCCGACCCGCTGAAGCGCGGCGTTGGGCAGGGAATTCACGCGAGTCTCAGTCCCTACGACATGCACAACACACTGATCGCCGCAGGGCCGGATTTTCGATCGGGTTGGATCGATAAGCTACCCAGTGGCAACGTGGACGTGGCGCCGACTGCGCTTGCGATACTCGGAATTGCATCCAATGAATCGCTGGATGGGCGAGTGCTCGGCGAGGCGCTCGTGGGCCGCGCGCCGCCCGATAGGGAACCGGTTTACGAGAAGCTCGAAGCGCGGCGCGACACCGCCTCCGGCAAGTGGCGACAGTATCTGCGAACCATGAAGCTAGGACCGTATTTTTATATCGACGAAGGCAACGGCGGGGTTGAGAAGTAGACCGAACAGGCGCCAATCGCGTTTCGCGTCGTGCGGACGATATTTGCGCGATTGAAACAGAGTGCAAGCGTCAGGTCGGGGACAGGGGGTTTACACCCGCCGCTCGCCTTTCCGACGGCATGCCGCGGCGAAGAGCCCCATTCCGAGCACCGCGAGCAATAGCGTCGACGGTTCCGGCACGACGGCAAACAACGTCCCATCGTTGATCGCAAACACCGTTCCATTGGGACCGATCAACGTCGGCGTATAGGCTTGGCCGAGCGGTGCGCCAAGCGCGAGCGACTGGGTCAACGTGTCGGTCGTCAGATTCCAGCGATAGAGTTTGCCGTCTTCATTCGTGATTAGCACCGAATCGGTCAACGGATCGACGACCGCATTGTTGTCGCACCACTCGGTGAATCCGACGAGGCTCGAATCGGTTGTTGGGCTCTCGATTTCCATCACGACTTTCATAATCGTGGCGCCGGTCGGATTGTTTCGGCCATTGGGATTGCTCGGGCTCTGGGCAAGGTCAACCATCGTGTCGTTCGGGTCGAGCAAGGCGATCATGTTCCGACCGCCGCCGCCGGTCTCGCGATAGTTGTTGTACTTGGTCATCAACAGATATTTCGAGGCGCCCTTGTACGACGGGACCATTAAAGCGGGCACGATCGAGTCCGTATCGTCCCAGCCGAAGCCGCCCGGCGCGAACGAGGTGTTGAACGAAAACGTACCGCCGCTGCCGGGCGTCAACTGATAATGGTTCATCCAGCCTCGGCTCGTGCCGAAGTTATCGAGCGTGCCGTAGTAAACATCGCCGTCGGGGCCGACCGTTGGCGACGCCGAACCTTGATCGGTGATCGTTGCATTGCTGTGCGACTGCGGGTCTTGGGGAATGACTTTAGCCTGAGTTGCGAGCGTCGAACTGTTCAGCGCCAACAGATAGCCGCTGCTACCCGTCGTGTAATTACCCTGATTGACGGCGACATAGACCGTGCTGCTGTCGGGGCTAAGCGCCGGCGCCGCGTTCATGACCGGCTTGGACATCGACGCATCGCCGCTCGCCGCCGCTGCCGTCACGTAGCTGGCGGAATATGCATGAGTCGTGCTGTTGTATGAAAGCTTGGCGATTCCGCCTTGCGCATTGGCGAGGCCCGGGCCTGTAGTGAGGCCCGATCCGGCCGGCGGAGAGTTATCTACTTGAAAGCCAAAATAGACATTTCCGCTGGCATCCGACGTGAGCGGCGTATCGATATACACGCTGCTGTTGAACGCCGATTTGTTGGCGTTGTACTCGGTAAGACCACTGCCGCTCGAGTCGTAAAACGCCAGTTGGGTGGGCGCGACATTGCCGCTGGAATTGAGATTGTCGCGATAATAGAGCGTTCCGCCAGCGCCGGGATAAAACATCCCGCCCGTGGGCGTCAGCGTCGGCGAATAGCTTGGCGTCCAGCCAAAAGGCGGCCCGCCGACCGCCGAAGAATCGTAACGATAATCGGTCGTTTGCGTCCACATTACGGCGCCCGTCGATCCGTTGATGGCTTGCACTTCGAAACTATTGGCGCCCAGTTTGGTCGGCACAATCACCGTATTGGCCGCAGTGACCATCGGTGATCCATAGTGAATGTACAAATCGCCGCCGGAAGATGACGACGCGGTGTCACCGTCGACCGACGTCTGCCATAGGATCCGATTCAGATCTTTGGACGCGACGGTGGATAGTGTCGAATGCTGCGGATCTCGTGCATAACCCGCCCAGGTCGGGGCTTGGGCTCGAGCGGGCAACGCGGACATCGCGATCATCAAGAGCCCTAGGCTCGGCGCGATCCAGCGCCCGCAAAACCGACTCACGGTGGGCATGGGAAGGGTGGTAATCCCCATTGGCATCAGTTCCTGAGCAGGGTCACGGCAGAAAAGATCGGGCAACATCCATCCTAGTGGCAATCGCCAACATTTTCCACAAATTCGTCGAGGAAATCTTGAATGGGGGCCGGGGCTGGCTTGCTATTAGGGGTCAATAACTGAACCGGATGTTGCCAGCGGCGGGATGCGGAGAGCGTGGTTCTTGAGGCATTTCAGCCGCGAGCACGCGCCGCCGCGTGGGTCCGACGACCACTCTCCGCTTACTTCGTGCGCGGCTCCAACGGTCAATAATTGAACCGGATCCCGCGCTGCCGAAGGTCGGCCACAAGCGCCTTCGTGGTCGTATATTGGACGGCATCGAAGCCGGCCTCGCGGGCGCCGACGACATGGCCCGCGATGTCGTCGCAAAAGAAGATTTCTTCGGGCGCCACGCTGGCCAGTTCGGCGGCGGCGCGATAAATCTTCGGGTCCGGCTTGAGAGCGCCGATCTCGTAGCTCAAGGCATGCACGGAAAATGCTCGGGGCAACAGGCCGTATCGACCGTTGGCGACAAACCGCCAATGACATTCGTTGGTGTTCGACAGGATGCCCAGGCGATAACCGGCCGCTTCGAGCTGCGCGATGACAGGAATCAGCGAGCGATTGAGCTGGAAAATATCTCCTGCCGCGTGCAGCATCGTAGCGAGGTCGGGCCGTTTGCCCGTCTGCCGGCAAAACTCCTCGTAAAAATCGGCGGTCGAGATTTCGCCGAGATCGTAACGGCGATTCAAATCCCCTTCGAACACGATCTTCCAAATCTGCTCCGCCGGCACGCCAGCGACGGCGGCCATTTGCCGACAACCTTGCTGGTGGTCGAACATGGCGATGACGTTGCCGAGGTCGAAGTAGATGAACATGCGGGTGGCGGAAGGGGCTAGGGGCTGGAAGCGAGGGCCGGGGAGGCAGGAAGGATGCCGACGCGGATCCTGCAAGTGGAGGTCGCGACTTGCGAGTTGTATCGTCGAAATTAGTCCCGGATTACAGTTCCGTGATCGAGATGTCCTTATACCACGACTCGCTGGCGGGACCAGCGTGTATCTGTAGGCCAATAAGTCCGCGCTGCTCGATCTTTTCGTCGGCCTCGGTGTAGTCCACCGTTTTTAGGCCGTTGAGCCAGAGTTCGACGTGCCGCCCCACGCAGCGGATTCGGTATTCGTTCCAGTCGTTTCGCTTTAGGACTTTGTTCAGTTCTTCGGTCTTCGGGCCGGCGAGCGTTTTGTTGCGCCGCGATTCATCGTACAGGCCGCCCCAGTAGTGCTGACCCATATCGGCCTGGTAGCCGATCATTTCGGAATCGTTCGGCTTGCGGCGGCTGCGAATCTGGATTCCGCCGTTGGCGCTTTCGGCGCCGGTGAGCTTCACCTTAAGCGTGAGTTCGAAGTCGGCGTATTCTTTCGTCGCGGTGAGAAATTCGTTGCGAGACAGTGACGTCTTGGACGAACCGCCGACGATCGCCCCGTCTTCGACGCGAAAGACTTTTTGGTCCCCTTCCCAGCCGGCGAGCGTCTTGCCGTCAAATAAGGGGACGGGCTTTTTTTCCTCGGCAAAGGAGGATGACGCCTGGGCGGCCAATAGAGCGAGACAGGCGATGACGCGGAGCAGGGTTTTAGTTGGAGAGATCTGAAATTGCATGAGATGCTCTTTGGATTGATTGGGATCGGATGAATGACTCGCGAACGATTCGGCTATTCGATACTAACCCGAAGCGCTAGCGAGGCACTTCTCGGGAAAGACCACACATCCTCGCTGACGCTTCGGGTTGGTATATGACTGGCCTTGCGGCTTACGCCCCCCGCTCGCCGAGTTGTTGAGTATAAGATAAAATGACCCTTCGTTACGGTAAACCCGCCGCAAAACATTTCCGCACGTGAGTTCTCGATGCCCCGCCAGCTTAATAGATACAGCTCGGTTATTACCCAATCCAAGGCGCATGGCGGATCGCAGGCCATGCTCTACGCCACGGGAATGACCGAGACGGACATGCAGCGGCCGCAGGTCGGCATCGCCAGCATGTGGTACGACGGCAATCCGTGCAACATGCATCTCAACGCGCTCGCCGCGCGGGTCAGAGAAGGGGTCGTCGCCGCCGGAATGGTCGGAATGCGGTTCAATACGATCGGCGTGAGCGACGGCATCTCAATGGGCACCGATGGGATGAGCTATTCGCTCCAGTCGCGCGATCTGATCGCCGATTCGATCGAAACCGTCGTGCAAGCTCAGTCGTACGACGCCGCCGTGACGTTACCAGGCTGCGACAAAAACATGCCCGGCTGCCTGATCGCCATGGGCCGCCTCAATCGTCCGAGCCTGATGGTCTATGGAGGCACAATTCGCGCCGGCCATGCGGACGGCGAATCGCTCGATATCGTCTCGGCGTTTCAGTGTTATGGCGAATACATCGCCGGCAAGCTGGACGACGCGAAGCGCCAAGAAGTCGTCCGCCACGCGTGTCCGGGCGCCGGCGCCTGCGGTGGAATGTACACGGCCAATACGATGGCCACGGCGATCGAGGCGCTCGGCATGTCGCTGCCCTATAGCTCATCGATTCCGGCCGAGGATCCGGCCAAGCTCGACGAGTGCTTTCGAGCCGGCGCCGCGATCCGCAATTTGCTCGAACTCGATCTCAAGCCGCGCGACATCATGACTCGCCCGGCGTTTGAGAACGCGATGACGATGGTCATGTCGCTGGGCGGCTCGACCAATGCCGTGCTGCATTTGATCGCGATGGCCCGAGCAGTTGATGTGCCGCTGACGATCGACGACTTTCAAACCGCCAGCGATCGCACTCCCTATCTGGCCGATCTCAAGCCGAGCGGCCGCTTCGTGCAAGAGGATTTGCAAGGGATCGGCGGTACGCCGGCCGTGATGAATTATCTCTTGGAAAAGGGGTACTTGAACGGCGATTGCCTGACGGTCACGGGGCGGACGATCGCCGACAATTTATCCGCGCTTCCAGGCCTCAAGCCGGGCCAAGAGATCATTCGCCCGATCGAACGGCCGTTCAAGCCGACGGGCCACATTCGCATTCTGCGAGGCAATCTCGCGCCGGCGGGCGCGGTGGCGAAAATCACCGGCAAAGAAGGCTTGCGATTCGCTGGGCCGGCCAAGGTCTATGACTCCGAAGAACTGATGCTCGCCGCGATGGAGAAAAAAGAAATCGTAAAAGGCGACGTGGTCGTCATTCGCTTCGAAGGACCCAAGGGGGGCCCCGGCATGCCGGAGATGCTTACGCCCACGTCGGTCATCATGGGCGCCGGAATGGGCAAGGATGTCGCGCTGCTCACGGATGGGCGATTCTCAGGCGGCTCGCACGGCTTCATCGTCGGCCATATCACGCCCGAGGCTCAGGAAGGGGGACCGCTGGGGCTGGTACAAAATGGAGACACGATCGTGATCGACGCGGCCAATTGCTCGCTCGACGTCGAACTGACGGACGCAGAGTTAGCGAAGCGCCGTGCCGCCTGGAAGGCGCCGGCCTACAAATCGACTCGCGGCACGCTTTATAAATACATCAAGAACGTGAAAAGCGCGTCCGAGGGTTGCGTTACGGACGAGTAGGCCGGCCGATTTGCGCCCAAGATTCGGAAACCGATGGGATTGGTCCGCGGTATAAATGATGAGCTCGCATGGCATGTAACTGGGAAATACTCATGGCCAATACCCTCCGTCCACTATTTGCGTCAACCTTGATAGCCGTTGCTGCTGTCGCCTGCTCCTCGGCAGTTCGCGGCGCCGACGTGACGAAACCGGCGCCGGCTGCTAAACAATTCGAAGTCCGTTCGATCAACGACATCGTCTATTACACGGGACCCGATGCGGATAAAGCTCATCAGAATCTGGACGTCTACGTCCCCAAAGGGAAGAAGCGGTTTCCCGTCGTCGTGTTCGTTCACGGCGGGGCGTGGATTTTTGGCGACAAGGACATGTGGGGCGTTCACGCCGCCGTGGGCAAGATGCTTGCCCGCAACGGCGTCGGCGCCGTGCTCGTGAACTACCGGCTATCGCCGGCCGTGAAGCACCCCGAGCACATCAAGGACGTCGCCCGAGCGGTCGCGTGGACGAAGAAGAACATCGCCCAATACGGTGGTCAGCCCGACGAAATCGTGCTTTGCGGACACTCGGCCGGCGGCCATTTGATTTCGCTACTATCGACCGACGAATCGTTTCTCAAGGCCGAGGGGCTGTCGCTCGCCGACATCAAGGGAGTCGTGTCGATTAGCGGGGTCTACGCGATTCCCGACCGGTTTTTCGACGAGGTGTTCGGCAAGGACCCGATCGAGCGCAGCAAGGCCGCCCCCTTGAACGCCGTACACGACGGTTGTCCCCCGTTTCTCATCGTCTGCGGAGATCACGATTTTCCGACCTGCGATTTAGTATCCAAATTGTTCACGAAGGCCTTGGTCGACAAAAAAGTGACCGCCGACTACCTCGAACTCAAAGACCGCAACCACATCACGATTCTGTCGAACATGTCGAAGGACGGCGACCCATGCTGCAAGGCGCTGCTGGACTTCGTGGCGAAGACGACGGGGGGAAAGAAGTAATTTGTGGCGAGTGGTGAGTGGCGAGTGAAGGCGGCACGCGGCCAAGCCGCAAACTTCATAGTTGGACGCCACGCAAGCATGATCGTGGCGCGACACAACCGATCTTTCCTCGTCTGCCTTCGTCACTCGTCACTCGCCACTCGCCACTCGCCACTCGTCACTCGTCACTCACCACTCACCAGTCGCCACTCACCAGTCGCCACTCACCAGTCGCCCCGCTTTTTCCCACACTGCACTATGCCGCTCTCCGGCAAAAGTCTCTATTGTGGGTCTTCGTCGTCGGTCGTAGTCGAACTGGGAGCCCTCCGATGCCTCCGCCGCTGCGAGTGGTGATCCTCAAGCCGAGCAAGTACACGGTCGATGGCTACGTCGAGCGTTTTCGCTGGGGCTTCATGCCCAACAGCACCGTCCCCTACGTTCGCAGCATGACTCCGCCGGAAGTCGCGGGCACGCCGATCGAAGTTCACGGCATCGACGAATACGTCCACACGGACCTCGATTATCTCAAGCTCCTCGAGCCGGCGCCCGGCGAGCGGACCCTTTTGGCTTTGGTGGGCGTGCAAAGCCATCAATTTCACCGCGCGCTCGACTTGGCCGCCAAGGCCCGCGCCAACGGCTGCATGGTCGTGATCGGCGGGCCACATGTCATGACCTGCGACACGACGCTGCTGCACGACAGCGGGGTGAGTTTTGCGCTGGCCGAGGCGGAACTTATTTGGCCAGAAATTCTCGAAGACGCCGCCGGCGGCCAGTTGCGGCCGGTATACGGCGCCTCGCGGCGCTGGCAGCAGGAACTCGATTCGCCCGTCGTTACTCCCCCGTCGCAGCGCGATTTGGGCCGGTATCTCAACCGGATGCTGGGCCTATATCCGGCTCGCGGGTGCCCGTTTCTCTGCACCTTTTGCTCGGTGATCAAGATCGCCGGCCGGCGCATTCGCTCGCAGGCGATCGATACCACGATGGCGAGCCTTCGGGCGGCGAAGGCCGCGGGCGTTCGCGCGATCATGTTCACCTCCGACAACTTCAACAAATATCCCGAGGCCGAGACCTTGCTGACGGCGATGGTCGACGCCCAATTGGGCATGGAGTTGTTCGTCCAATGCGATACGCAGATCGCCAGGCAAGAGCATCTGGTCGAGCTACTGGCGAAGGCCGGTTGCTTTCAGATGTTCGTCGGCGTCGAGTCGTTCAATCGCCAGACACTGCTGGCGGCCGCGAAGGGACAGAATCGCCCGGAGACCTATCGCGACATCGTTCGCCTGTGTCGCGACTATGGAATCGGCTCGCATTTTTCGAACATCATCGGCTTCCCGCAGGACACGCGGGAAAGCGTCGCCGAGCATATGGGCGCGCTCCGCGACATTGGCTCCAACTGGGCCTCGTTTTATATTCTCTGCCCGATTCCTGGCACCGAGCAATACGACGACTTTCTCGCACAAGGCTTGATTACGGAAAAGAACCTCGACCGATTCGATACGACGTCATTGACTTGGCGACACCCGACTTTTTCGCGCGAGCAATTGTCCCGACTGCTATTTCAGTGCTACCGGCAATTCTTTTCGTCGCACAATGCCATCCAAACGGCTCGCCAGTTGGGCTTCCGCAACGGCCGCTCGTGGCCCGAGCTGCTTGGCAATTTGGCGATGACCGGTTTCGTACGGAATTGCGCCTGGCGTCGAGTGCATCCGATGTCGGGCGGCGTCGTTCGGGTGCGCAAGGACCGCGTGAGAGATTATCTTCCCTTGCGCAGATCGACCTACGGGTTCGAGCTGGCGCCGCTGCCGCACAGCCTGCAATTGCCGGAAGAAGAGAGCCGCCTGAATCGAGTTCTCGCGCCGACGGCTCGACCTAAAACTTTTTCGCAGGAGTCTAGCACTGTCTAGGCAGATTCGGTCGATTGGCTTTCATCTCATCCGTGAAACTTCGCTTTCGCCCAGACAGTTCAGTCGAGGCGCCGCGGATGTTTGGCGCCAAACCGAAACGGCTTCGGCGTTGCTGCTAACTGGACCAGCAGCGATAATTGTTGCATGCCGTTCCCCCGCTTCCACTTCCGCCTTCGAACTCTGTTGATCGTGGTGACAGCGTTTTGCTGCTGGCTGGGATATCAGGTCAATGTGGTACGGCGGCGCGCGGGAGTTGAGCGGTGGCTGGAAGTTCATGAGATTCCGTATACTCCCAATGGCGAGGAATCTCATGTGTGGTGCTTCATTGTCGATGATGCGAATTTACCGTGGTATCGAAAGTTGCTCGATGACCATGCGGTCACTTGGTTCGCCTATCCGCTCAACGCGACAGCCGAGGAAGTCGATAGCGTGCAATCCGCATTTCCCGAGGCCAAGGGACACCCACTCGGTTTTTGATCGGCGACACGGATAACGCGCAGCCGACGAATCCAGTTCGCCGGCCTTTTCGCTTGGCTGGTGGCGGCAACTGACATGAGTCGCACGGCAGAATTCGCGTCCATTGCCGCTGGCGATGCGGCGACAGGTCGTCGATGCGATTGACCACCCGAACAACGAAGACATTTCGCCAATGATCTACGTCTTGATGTTTTCGTTCGCTTTGGCGCTTATCTTTTCGATGATTGCTGTCCACGAGCTGGGCCACTATCTGGCCGGGTTGACTGCCGGTATTCCAGCTCGCGACATGAAGATCGTTCTACTTGCCTTTCCGCAACACGTTGCCCTTCGCGACGGCAATACATGGGTGTCTCCCGTCACGGACATCGCCCGCTATGTCGAAGTTTCGCGCGGATATTTCGCGACGCGATGGGCAGCCTTCCGTTACGTGGCCGGTGGTTTTGTCGTTGGGACGATGTTCTCCGTTGCTCTCTGCATCGCTGCGATGGAATCAGGCCATCGCGGCATTGCCATTTGGGTCGCCGGTATATCGCTCGCGATGTACTTGGTCAACGTGCTGCTCATGGACATTCCGCGAGCGATTCGTTTCGGCCACGCGGCGGGAGATACGTCAGGGCTTTGGCAAATTGCCAAACTGCCAACGGTGTCGTTAACAGTTCTCGTCCTGGCGATCGACGTGACTCTTGTCGTCTGGGCATGTTGAGGCCGATGACGGCGATTCATCCTCATGCCGTAACTGTGTCGGCGGTCATTGCAGGTTCGTTATTGTCTCTAGCATCCACTGCGCTCCGGTCCCGCCGCCCCAAGTGTTCTTACCGGTATCCAATTGCTATCCCGGCTTGATTTTGGCCCACCGCGATAATACGGCGTCCATCTGCGCGTTGAACTGCCCGCGGCTCAGAACTTCGTCGCAGCCGGCTTCTTGGGCTTCGGCGAGACGATCTTCGTGGACGTGCGGGCCATAGGCGACAACTGCGATCGGTTGCTTCGCCAAGGCGCGCGCCGACGCGACCACATTTCTCACGTCGATGCCCGAAGTGTTCAGATCAACAATCACGAGCGCGACGTCGGCCGTTGTCGCCAATTGGTCGAGCAGTTTCGCTACGGTCATCGCGGTCGAAAGCTCGTGCGAAAGCCGGCTCGCGGCGCCGGAGACGCGCGACGAGAAAACTAAGTCGCTGGTGAGGAAGAGAATGGTCAATAGGAATGGTCTAGCGGCGGAATGATGGGAACGCGGATTCGCAGGACGGCGCGGCAGATTGCCGCGGCTATGTAACGCGGTTCAAACGGCTTCTGGCCCGTGCATTTCACCGAAAATCTGGACCGTGTCCAACGCCGGGAGCATGAAAATCTTGCCGTCGCCGATTTGACCCTCCGTCCCCGTGCGGGCCGTGGCCACGATCGCCTCAATGGTCCGCTCGACGAAGTCGTCGTTGACCATGATCTCCAGCGCAATTTTCCGCAGCAGATGGCTCTTGTATTCGTGGCCCCGGTATAGCTCCGTCTGACCGCGCTGCCTCGCGAATCCTTGCGCATCGCAAACCGTCATCCGCGTGACCTCGATCTTATGGAGGGCATCGCGGACGGCGCTCAGCTTCGTCGGTTGAATGATGGCGACCAGAAGCTTCATTCGTCATTCCGCGATCTCACGGAGTCTTGAGCGTCATGCGAGCGTCGGTCACTTTTGCGATCCGGCTGGCCGTTTCTTCGAGGTGGGCCCGAGTGTAATCGTCGAGCTTGATATTGCCGGCGAGCAGCTTTTTCACGCGATCTTCCAACGATTTGAGCTCGCTGAAAGCGATCGTTTGGCAATCGTCCGGAGCGCCAGCCGACTCGCCAAGCGCCAAAGTCGATAGCCGCTTGAGGTACAGCCGCTGCAAATTGCGGCGGAGGCTGCTGATCGCCGGCTTGCGATTGGTGTAATCGCCCGCGGGCAATTTGTCGACTTCGGAAAACACGGCGGTGGTCAGACCCTTGATCAATTCGGCGGCCGTAAACGCATCTTGATCCGCCGGCACTTTAAGCTCCGAGTCGGCGATCCGCTCGAGCGTCAGCGGCGAATACAGTTGGGCTAGGATTCGATCTTGCCAAATACCGATCACGTCGTGAACGGCCAGATCGCCGCGGAGCGGAATCTCGCTGCCCCAGTGCGACCAGCGACTGGCCGCCAGATAGTTGTACAGACTCGGCGGAAACTGGAACGGAGCGTCGCTGAACACCTGATCCTCGACCAATTTCAGCGCGTCGCGCTGCTTCTGCGGCTCGACGATCACATACGGCGCCTTCGCGTTGGCGTCTCCCTTGTGACTGCGATTGACATACACGCCGCCAACATACCGCGAGGCAAAGTGCATCGCCGAGCCCTGCGTGGACAGCAAGATGCCGAACGCCTGCCGTGCCCGCTGATAGCCATCTCCCTCCTTCGTCACCTGCTCGACGAGCTTCGGCCAAAGTTGGCTGACGACTTTCGCCCGCTGCTTGGCGAACTCGATGCCGTCGTTGCCCAAGTCGAATCGATTGGTGAGCGGATCGGAGTCGATGCCGCGAGTCTCTTCGTCGGGGGCATAGGCCAGAGCCGGTTCGCCGCTACGAGCCGCGATCTTCTTCAAATCGGTAAGCTCCCCTTCGGGATCGCTGGCCGAGAGAGTTTTGTAGCCGTATTCGATCGCCCACATGTCATAGGGCCCAATCGTCGGCGTGTAGTAGTTGCCTTGCTTGACCCCTTGCGGTGAGATGTTGACGGGATAGTAATCCATCACGCTGGAACCGAAGCCCGTGTCCTTGACCTTCTCTGGGTTGTTGATGTCTTCCAACGAAAGCATCGTGCTGGCTTTGAAATTGTGCCGCAGGCCGAGCGTATGGCCGACCTCGTGCATGGCGACCGACTTGAGCCCCTCGGCAATGAGTCGCTCCTGCTCGGCGTCCGTCGCAACGCCAGGAGCCGTGCGGCCCATGAGCACGGCCGAGCCGAACGCGAGCTCCCGGCTCTCGCCGTCCATCAACGCGCAGTGATCGTGCGTTCCATGACCGTGGCTGTGGGCTTCCTGTTCGGCATACGATTTCAAATCGAGCGCGCCGCCGGTGAGGGCGGCCACGCCCGACGGCGTGAACACTTCATACTCGCTCTTCCAGAACTGCAAAAAGTCAGCGTCGAAGATAATCGAGGCATTGAGAATCTGCCCGTTCAGCGGATTGACGCGCGAAGGGCCCATTGCAAACTTGGCGCTCGAAGTGATCCAGCGGAACGTGTTGTAGTTGATGTCTTCCGCGTCCCAATCGGCGTTGTCCGGTTGCTGCCGAACTTCGATCGCATTCAGGAATCCGGCCTTCTCGAAGGCCTTGTTCCACTCCAAAATGCCATCGCGAATCGGCTTGCGATATTTGAACGGAATCGTTTTCTCGAGCCAGAACACGACCGGCTTCTTGGGAGGCGACTGCTCGGCCGACGGATCGGCCTTCTGCAAATCCCAGCGCGTGATGTAGCGGACGAATCGATCTTCGTCGGCCTTGTGCGAATAGTCTTTCATCGCCGTGATGAAATAGCCGACCCGATCGTCCGCCAAGCGCGCTCGGTAGCCATTTTGCGGCAACAGGCTCAGCGAATAGTGGACATTGATCGTGACGGCCCGCGAGTCGGCGACCGAATCGAATTCCGTTTGCCCCCCCGAAGCGTAAGTGGCCGCCACTTCGAGCTCGATGTTGTCGGGGTATCCGCGAACCTCCGCCCAGGTCGAACGGTTTTGAGCGAACGAATAGCCGGGCAGATCGTGGCCGATCTGCGGCAGATCGCCCATGAAAATTGCGTTCAGGTCGACGACGTATCCGCCGCCCGGGCTCATCGTGGCGATCGGGAGGCTGAACAAAATGCTATCGGTGTAGGCGATGCCGACGGCCTTTTCCTCGGGACTTCCTTTGGCGGCCATGAATCGCACGTTGCGACGGACGACCTGAATCTGATCGTCGACCTTGCGAAATTGCCAAATCGCGTCTTCGCCATTGCCGCCCCAGGTCATGCCGCCGAGCAGATGCCCGTGGCCGATGCCGCGAGCAATGGAGATATTGACAATATAATCCCGATTGAGTTGGCTCGGAGCAAACTCGGCCAAGACACTTCCTTCTTTGTGATAAAGAGGGATTAGGCCGGGGATGATCTTATGTTCTTTGGTCACCTGGGCGAACGGAGGATGCTTCGGCTTAGTCTCGGCGGAATCGGCGCCACTACTAGCGGTAGCCGCCGCGGCGGCGTCGTATTTGACCTCGGGCTTGGCGGTGGCTTGAGCGGCGGCCCCGCCCGGTTGAACGACCGGCGCCTTGTCGGCCGCCGGTTTGTCGCTGGCAGACTTGGTTTCGTCGGCGATAAGTGACGAATTGACGACGAGGCCTACAATGCAAAGCGTGGCAGCGGTAGCAGCCAAGCGAAAAAGACGCGAAAGCATGCGAAACTCCTAGAAGGTGTATACAACCGGCGCCCCCAGATGCGACTGGCGACGGGTTCTTTGTTCTACGCGGTTTGGCGGGAGGCGGGTTTGTCGCCGAGGGGCGGCCCAGCAAATCTACCGTATTTTAGCCACGGTGCGCAAATGGAAACAAGCGGCACGGTTGGAACAGGCGGCAAAGTCGGAGCGATTGGGCCGATATTTGGGACGCAGCACGCGATGGATACCCTTATGGCAACATTGAGTGGCAAGCCGGTTTCGGTGCTGGGCCGCTATCCGGTCAATTGCCAGCCGACGGCTATTGAGTCGTTGGGTTCGGCTGGCGGTTTTAGCGGCGCGCAATTTTGGCGACTGGACACCCCGCGCGGTCGGCTTTGCCTGCGCCGGTGGCCAATTGAGAATCCCAGTTGCGAGCGGCTTCAGTTCATTCACGCCGTGCTGACTTTTGCCGCCGGACGAGGATTCGATCGCGCTGCGCTTCCGATTGCCGCGGTCGAAGGCGAAACTTTTGTGCGGATTGACGATCATTTATGGGAACTAACTACTTGGCTGCCCGGCCGGGCGGATTACTTTCCCGAGCGGCGGCCCGAGAAACTGCGGGCGGCGATGACGGCGCTGGCCCAGTGGCATTTGGCGGCAGAAGCATTTTCACCGAACGATCGATTGCCGCGGCCCTCGCCCAATGCGGCCGGCCGGTTGCGGCAGATTGACGATTTGCTGAGCGGCGACTTGCGACAGTTGGCGGACCGGGTCGCCAGTTCTCCCCTCGCGCAATCTGTCGATTGGATCGATCTCGCGAAATCCTCGACAGTCATGCTTAGCGAGTTCGAGCGGGTGGCGATTCCGATTCGCGATGAACTCCAGGCCGTCGCCAAGTTTGCCGTGCGCTTGCAGCCCTGCATCCGCGATGTCTGGCACGATCACCTCTTGTTCTTGGATGACGAGGTCAGCGGATTGATCGATTTTGGAGCGATGCAGATCGATAGCGTGGCGACCGATGTCGCGCGGCTGCTCGGCAGCCTGTCGGAAGACGAGCCCACCGTTTGGGAAATCGGGCTGGCTGCGTATCGAGGGCAGAATCCCTTGTCGCCCAATGAACTGTCGATCATGCGAGCGCTCAACCGCAGCGAAGCGCTACTGTCCGGTATCAATTGGATTCGCTGGATTTTCGTCGACGGCCGGCGTTTCGCGGAACCGGCGGCGGCTCAAGCTAGAATGACCGCGATTTTCGCTCGTTTTCAACGTTTTGGTGGCCGGACTGATATCATTGGGTAGGTTCGCATGCGCAATGCCCCTTGCCGGAAAGCTTACCGCCGTTGACCCGTAAAGTTTTCTAGCAGTAAACTCTAGAGGCAACGCGGCATGTGTGTTTTTCGGTGAGGAGCGAGTCCGGTTGTTGCACTCATCTTCGCGCGCTGGGATCACTGTTTTCAAAGTATATCGGAGCCATGACCAATGGCCGCTATCGTTTCTTCGCGTCCGCTTCCTTGCTCCCGACTCGCGTCGCTTGTCTCCCGACTTGCCTTCCTTGTGGGTGCATTCTTAGCCGTATCGCACGCGCCGGCGCTGTCCCAATTTACGACCCTCGCCGGGGCGGATGATGGCGACCTGACCGTTACCGCCAGCTTCACGAAAGCGGTCGAGAAAAAGCCGGCCGAGCTCACAGTCGCCGTTGAGATCCCGACCGGCTATCACATTTATTCAACGACTCAGAAGAAGCCCCTGACCGCCACGGCGATCAAAACCGAGGTGTCGAAAGGTTTCCGCCTGACCGGCGATTTCACCGCCGACCCGGCCCCGCGGGTGCATGTCGACAAGGACACTTACGGCGATACTCCGCTCGAAGAGCACAGTGGGGTCGTCTCCTGGCGGGTCCCGATCGAATTCGATACCGGCGTCGATACGGCGACCCTGACGATCAAAGGCACGGTCAGAGCCCAGCGCTGCACGGAAAAGAACTGCCTACCGCCGAAGACGTTTGCGTTCGAGGCTAAGCTGGCCGTCGCGGCGGCGCCCGCGCCCGCGAAGGCGCCTACCGAAGATCGAAGGCCGGCGACCAAAGAATTCGCTCCCGACTCGCTCCATGCGACGGTGCGCGGCACAATCGAGCCGGCCGTGGTTAAAGCTGGCAGCGTCGCCAATCTCGTGCTAACTGCCGAGCCGAACGATGGCTATCATTTTTACGCCCTCGAGGATCGCGATTCTCGCGCGATCGGGGTCGGCAAACCGACGCTGATCGTGATGACCGACACGGCCGGCCTCCGCTACGGGCGTCCACAAGCTAACGCCTCGCCGACCGATCTGGCCGGACCGGACGGAACCATGCACGTTCACGAGCGACCCGTTCAATGGACAGTGCCGATCGAAATTCCGGCGAGCGCCAAGCCGGGCGAATATGCGATTGCCGGATTGCTGGGCCTGCAAACGTGCAACGACCAGCACTGCGATCTCCCCATGGGAACCGAGTTTTCGACCAAACTGATTGTCGGCAAGGCGTCCGCCGTCGGCGCCGCGAAAGTCGACTTCCGCGAGTCGCAATATTCGCTCGTCGTTCAGGCTGCGGACAAGCGAGACGGCGGTGGACCGATACCCAAGGCGCCAACAACAGGGTCCGCGGGAAAGACTCTCCCATCGGCCCCCAGTGGTATTCCGCCACAATTGCCGATGACGCTGCCCATGGTCCTCGCTTTCAGTTTGTTGGGCGGCTTGATCCTCAATTTGATGCCCTGCGTGCTGCCAGTGATTGGGCTCAAAATCCTGTCGTTTGTCGAGCAAGGAGGCAAGAGCCGCGGTCATGTGCTTGCGCTCAATATTTGGTATTCGCTCGGTTTATTCTCCGTCTTCATGGTTTTGGCCTCGCTCGCGGCGTTCGCCGGCCTCGCCTGGGGGCAACACTTTCAATCACTGACATTTAACGTCGTGCTCTCGTCGCTCGTGTTCGTGATGGCCCTGAGCTTCATGGGCGTCTGGGAAATTCCAATTCCCGGTTTCATCGGCTCGGGCAAATCGGTGGAGCTCGCCGCGCGCGAAGGAGCCATCGGCGCCTTCGCCAAGGGGGTGTTTACCACGGTGCTCGCGACCCCGTGCAGCGGGCCGTTTCTCGGCGCCGTATTCGGCTACACGCTCAATCAGTCGCCTCAGATTATCTATTTGATTTTCGGCTGCATCGGCCTGGGCATGGCGTCCCCCTACTTGCTGATCGGGGCATTTCCCGAGCTGGTGCGATTTCTGCCCAAACCAGGCATGTGGATGGAGACATTCAAGCAACTGATGGGCTTCGTGCTGCTGGGGACGGTCGTGTATTTGTTCACGATCATCAAACCCGACTATGTCGTGCCGACATTTGCCCTTCTGATGGGACTATGGGCCGGTTGCTGGTGGATCGGGCGCACGCCCATTACCGCCGAACCCAGTCGTAAAACGCTGGCTTGGCTGGTAGGCGGGAGCGTCGCCGCAGCGGTCGGCGTCTTCGCCTTTACGATCCTGACGCCCGGAATGGCCGTGCTGGATTGGCAGCCTTTTTCCCGCGCCGAACTGGCGCGATTGACAGATGAAAGAAAAACGGTGCTCGTCGATTTCACCGCTAATTGGTGTCCGACCTGCAAATGGAACCTTCGTTTCGCGATCGACACGCCCGAGGTTCGCGACGTAGTCGAGAGCAATAGGGTCGTGCCCGTCAAAGCCGATTGGACGGATTACTCGGACGAAATCACGGAGACGCTAAAGACGCTGCACAGTCAGTCGATTCCCGTCTTGGCGATTTTTCCGGCCGGACAGCCCAACGCGCCGATCGTGCTTCGCGACACGGTGAGCAAACAAGAAGTCATCGACGCACTCAATCGGGCCGGGCCGTCGCATGCTGGCGCGGCGATTAACCAAGCGGCCGACGCGCGCGGTCCAGCGTTGCCACCGTTCGACGGCGTCAAGCCCTTTTAGTCCCGACCGCTCGCGGCGGGTTTCTTAGTTTGTTATTCACGCGCTGCCTCAACCGGGGCTTCGGCGAGGCGCCTCCAGCCCTGGCCACCCGGTGCTCGGATAAGAAAATCATCCCCATGACACTTCGGACCGTGCTGTACCGAAGCTGCCGCTTGCGATGCCCCGCGTGCGGTCAGGGGCGGATGTTCCGCAATTGGTTCGCGATGAACGGCAAGTGCGCCCCTTGCGGTCTTACGTTCGATCGGGGGCCTGGTTATTTCCTCGGCTCGATCTACATTAACTACGGTTTGACGGCGCTGTTGGTGACGGGCGGATACTTCGCCGGTTTTTTCACGGACGTGATTTCGCCCACCGTGCTGCTGTGGACCTGCGTGGGATTCTGCGTCGTCTTTCCGCTGCTATTTTTCCGGTTCGCGAGAAGCTTTTGGCTCGGCCTGGATTTATATTTTGATCCGCCGGAAACGTGCGTTCGACTGTAGCCAGGCGCCTCGACAGATCGAGCGTTGAATCGTCCGGCGATTGTCTAATCGCGATTCGTCAGCTTCGGATGAGCGAACAGCTCTTTGAGCGTCGTCACCGAGGGCGGTTTTACGAGGTGCAAATCGAAGCCGGCCTGCTCGCTCCGCCGCTGATCTTCCTCTTGTCCGTACCCGGTGAGCGCCACCAACAGCGTGTCGCGAAACTGCGGGTCGCTGCGCACGTGCTCGGCCACCTCGAAACCGTTCATGCCCGGCAGACCGATATCGAGCAGCACGATATCGGGCCGCTCGCCG
Source organism: Pirellulales bacterium (assembly GCA_038210495.1). Lineage (GTDB taxonomy): Bacteria > Planctomycetota > Planctomycetia > Pirellulales > DATAWG01 > JBBQWR01. The sequence goes on along the minus strand of JBBQWR010000006.1, from coordinate 60,654 downwards.
CGCATCATGTCGAGCGCCGAGGGGCCGTCGTGAGCGGTCAGGGTCTCGTGCCCCCACATCGTGCTGAATAGCTTCGCCAAAATTTGCGCCTGACCGACTTGATCGTCGACCACCAATACTTTGCGTCGCGTCATCGCGCCGTCTTTCAGCGCGGGCGGAATCGATTTGGGCGCGGCGATGCCGGTCGGCGCGGGGATCCGAAACGAGAACACGCTTCCCAAACCCGTGCCCTCGCTGGCGGCCGATACCTTGCCGCCATGCAACTCGACGATCGTGCGGACCAAACTCAAGCCAATGCCCAAGCCTCCCTGCGAGCGGTCGAGCGATTGATCGACCTGCGTGAACGGCTCGAAAATCCTCGGCAGCATATCCGCGCAAATCCCCAGCCCCGAGTCGCGAATGTCGACTTCGATTTCGCCGTTAATTCTCTCGGCGGTCAACCAGATTTGGCCGCCGCGTTCGGTATATTTGGCCGCGTTGTTGAGCAGATTCGTCACGACCTGAGTCAGCCGCACCGGATCGGCGTCGAACCAAATCGGCTCCTTGGGAATGGAGACCGTGAGCTGATGTCCGCATGAGGCGATCAGCGGCTGACAAGCGTCGACCGCGCCAGCGATGACCGGCGACAATTCGACGCGTTCCTTGCGGAGCACGAATTTTCCACGCTCGATCCGCGAGACATCGAGCAAATCGTCGACCAGTCGAACCATATGCTCCACTTGCCTTTCCATGAGTTGGCGGGCCCATTCGAGCGTATCGGCGTCCAGATCGGCTTTGCTCATCACGGCTAGCGCGCTGCGCAGCGGCGCGAGCGGATTGCGCAGCTCGTGACCCAGCATGGCCAGAAATTCGTCCTTGCGGCGGTTCGCCTGCGCGAGTTCCAGTTCCGCCTGCTTTCGAGCCGTGATATCGACGTTGACCGCGACGGCGCCGAGCAAGCTATCTTCATCTCGAATCGCGCCGGCGTAATTGAGGGTCGTTCGCCGATTGCCGGCCAATGTTTCGATTTCCATTTCTTCGCCGCGGCAGACTTCCCCGGTTCTTAGCGCTCGCGCCAGCCCAAATTCCTCCGACTTCACCGGCCGCATGTCGCCGGGCCACCAAGCCCGAAAGTGCTTGTCGTAGTCTTCGATCGACTCGCACTGCTTTGCTTCTCCCTCCCAGATCGCGCGGGCCTCGGGGTTGGCCTCCAATAACTTTCCTCGCGCGTCCGCGATGAACACTCCGACCGGCAAGATATCGAGCACGGCTCGCAGCCAGCGACGTTCCCGCTCGGCCGCGGTATGCTCCCGGGCGGCGATCGCTTCGCGGCGATTGCGCTCGATCTGGCGCGCGTTCTCGATGAACTGCCCGGCCAGTCGGCCGACGCAGGAGAGCAAATCCAAATCGTGATCGATGAACTGCCGGCCGGCGTCCTCCGTGTCGAGTTGGATCACGCCAATCGCCGCGTCGGTCGCGGACACGATCGGCACGGCCATCATCGCTCGAACCGGATCGGCCAGTACGCCGTCGTCTTGAAGCGTCGCGTCGCACGGATCGACCGCGCAGAGCAAGGCCTGGCCTTGAGCGATCACCTGCCGCGCGACCAAATCGGTCGTTGGCCCCATCGTCGGAGCGCCGAGTCGTTCTTCGCAAACGCGATGCTTGATCGCGTGCGGCGTCAATCGCCGATCTTTTTCTCCGGCCAGAAAAACGTACCCTCGATCGGCCTGCGGGAAAATTTGGAAAAGCGTATCCAGAATCCGCTGCAGCACGGTCTCCGTTTCCAGGGGCGCTCCAACATTGCGGATCAGTTCGAGAATCGCATTGAGTTTTGTTTGCGGTCCGACTTCGCTGCGCAAGTTGGCGCCCGTGAGCACCTGAAAATCGCCGGCGAACGTGGCTCGAATGTTATCGGGCGACACCGGCTGGGGAAGCGAGACTCGCTCGGTTTGGATTTCGCCGTCGCCGTCGCTGCCCAACTCGCCCGCCATGCGGAAGCTGATCAGGAATTCGTCGATCTGGATGTGCTCGCCCCCGAGCAGGCGCTGGGGCTCGGTCAGGCGATGAGTATTGACGAACGTCCCATTGAGGCTGGCGAGATCTTCGATATAGAAGCCCTCGTCGTCGCGAACGATTTGGGCATGTCGACGAGAAATCGAGGAGCGCGGCAACACAACGTCACACGCGGCGTCTCGCCCGAGAACCGTCTGATCGGGGCCAAGAATGTAGCATTCGCCGACGTTCGCGCCCTTTAAAATTTTCAGCGTGGCCTTGAGTTCGACTCGCGACATGTTCACCACGGAAAGACCCTCGATTCACCGGCTGGCCACTTCAAATTCCCAGTATCCGGACATCGGCGTTCCACCATCGTGCGACCCTGCCTCGTGCTGGGGCGGGGCGATGGGCTTCACCCATCATAAACCGAGAATGCGAGTCTGACAGTGCTTTTGAGCGCGGAGTTGCAAACAGTAAAACCCGCACTTGTGAATAATCCGTGCCGATTGTGAGGGAGAGGGGTCCTGCGCTAGGGGTCGTTCCGCGTCCGCCGGGGGCGGAAGGGGCTAGAAACGAGGCAGTCGCCGCCGCCGGTCCGACAATAACATGCTTAGCGGCACTGCGGCCCGTCGCCACTCTGGCGCCGCCCTGCTGCCGCCTTAGTCATTCGTCATTAGGGATTCAATATTGCTTAGAAACTCTTCATTCTTCATTTTCCGCGTCATTCATCTTCCTCCGGATGCAGCACTGCCCGCTCGATGATGTCGCGTTGAATATTCCCCGGAACCACGTCATAGTGACTGAATTCCATCGTAAAACTCCCCTGCCCACCGGTAATGCTCGACAGATTGCGGGCGTATGTCGTGACTTCCGCCAGCGGCGCCATCGCAATCACCGTTTGCAGATCGCCACCGGCCGATTCCATGCCGGCGACCCGCCCCCGTCGGCCCGATAGATCGCTGGTGATGTCCCCCAGCTTATCGCTCGGAGCCGTGATGTGCAGCGTCACAATCGGCTCGAGCAGCGCCGGCTTGGCCTGTTGAAAAACATTTCGCAGGGCCATCGAGCCGGCGATCTTGAACGCGGCTTCCGAGCTATCGACATCGTGATACTTTCCGAAATGCACCTCGGCGCACACGTCCTGCGCTTGGTGACCGGCGATGATCCCGCGCTCCATTCGCTCTTTGAAACCCTTTTCGATCGCGGGCAGAAAATTGTTCGGAATACTTCCGCCGACGATCGAATCGACCCAGAGAAAGTTGTTCTTCGGATCGAAATGATAATGCCGCATCGAGGGAAAACGGTTTTTGGTGCAAAACGTTTCTGGGTCGGTCCCATGAGGAAATGGGTAAACGCGGATATGCACTTCGCCGAATTGTCCACGACCGCCCGACTGCTTCTTGTGGCGGTAGCTTCCCTCGGCCTTCGCCTGGATCGTTTCGCGGTAGGGGATTTTTGGTTCTTTAGTGTCGATGTCGACCTTGTCCCGTTTTTTCAAACGCTCGCGGACGACCGACAGATGGAGCTCGCTCATCCCGGTCATGACCAGTTCTTTCGTCTGAGGATCGCGGTCGATGTGGAATGTCGGATCCTCCTCGACGATCTTGTGCAGCGCGCCCGACAGTTTGGCTTCGTCCCCCCGGCTCTTGGGAGTCGCCGCCAGGCTAACCATCGGACGCGGGTATTTGATCGGCGGCATCGTGAAGGGGCCAAGCGTCGTTCCCGTATGCAGGTCCTCAGTTTTGGCGATCGCGACAATGTCGCCGGGCCCGGCCGAATCGACGACATGAGTCTCGCTGCCTTGCACCTCAAGCAGGGGGCCGATCTTGATGTTCTTCCGGCCTCCGGAAATATGCACGTTGTCGTCTTTCTTGAGCGTGCCGCTGTACACGCGCAGATAGCTGACCTTCTGGACGAAGGGGTCGATTCGCGTTTTGAACACCTGCGCCACCAGCGGGCCGTCCGGATCGGGCGCGATAAGGGACTCCTCCCCCGCTTCGTTGATCGCTTTGCGCAGCACTTTGTCCGGCGGCAGGTCGCACAGCGCGAAGACGTCCAAAAGTTCCTTCAGCCCGATCTCCGATTTTTCGGCGACACAGACGACGGGGATGAGATTGCCCTGCACGATCGCCTCGTCGATCAGCCGCGGCAGTTCCTCTTCGGTCGGCAGCGTGCCTTCGAAATATCGGGCCATCACCTCGTCGTCCACCTCGACGATCGATTCGATCAGGAGCTTATTCACGGCATTGGGATCTCCGACCACTCCGGGCGGCACGACGGCGATGGGCCGCAGCGTGCTGACGACGCCTTTGAAATCGCGTCCCACGCCGATCGGCAAATTCACCGGGATACACGCTTTGCCGAACAGCGACTTCAGCGACTCGAGCAGCCCCGGAAAATCGATGTTGTCCGCATCCATCTTGTTGATCACGATCACCCGCCCGCAGCCCGCCTTGCCCGCCTCGCTGAACATCCGGCGGGTATTGACTTCGATGCCCGAGTGCGCGTTGACGACGATCGCGGCGGTTTCGACGGCCGAAAGTGCGCCGATCGCCTGACCGATGAAATCGGGGTAGCCGGGCGTGTCGATCACGTTGAACTTCTTGCCGGCATATTCGAAATGCACGACGGCCGATTCGACGGAGTAGTGATGGGCCTTGGCGATTTCGTCAAAATCGCAGACGCTGGTTCCATCGTCGACACTGGCCGGCCGAGCGATCGTGCCCGTGACGGTCAGCATTTTGTCGGCCAAGGTCGTTTTGCCGGCCGACCCGTGGCCGCAGAGAGCAAAGTTGCGAATATTCTCGATCTTGTAGTTGGACATGATCGTGGCTCTTTGTTCTCGGTAGAGGGTGAAAGCCGAAATGCGACTATTCATTGGACGCCGGGGCGCCCGAGGCTGGAGGCGTACTCGCCGAAACCCCGGAGGGTGGTCTCACCTCCGACAGCAGGCCACTGGGACTTCCCTTCGGCGCGAACCCCGGCCACCCCCCGTTATTCTTTCTAATTGCAGGATCATTTCACCGATGTTTCCGAGTCCGCAGCGCGCAACGCATCCGCGATCGTCAATCGTCTTTCATACAGCGCCCGGCCCACGATGCAACCGGCCATCGGAATCGCGGCGAGCCGGGCGACATCGTCCGCCGTCGTCACGCCGCCCGAGGCGACCACCGGCAGTTTGACCGCCTGTTGCATCTCGCGCATCGCGGCGACATTCGGCCCGGCGAGCATCCCGTCGGTGGCGATATCGGTATAGATTAGCGCGGCGAGCGGCTCGGCCTCGAATTGCTTGGCCATTTCGACCGCCGACGTGGTGCTGATCTCAAGCCAGCCATCGGTCGCCACCCGGCCATTGCGGGCGTCAATTCCCAGCACGAGTCGCTGCGGAAATCGCCGCGCCATGCTCACGAACCACTCGCGCTCGCGCAAAGCCTGCGTGCCAACCACCAGCCGCGATAGGCCCAGTTCGAGCAGCGTGGAGATCGTCTGCTCGTCGCGAATGCCTCCGCCCAGTTCGCAGGGGATCGAAACGGCCTGCAAAATCGCTCGGACGCTGGGCAGATTGGTGGGCGTCCCATCGCGGGCGCCGTCGAGATCGACCAAATGCAAAAACTGAGCCCCGTCGTCAACCAAGCGCCGGGCCATCGCGGCCGGGTCCTCGCCGAATACCAGTTCGCGGCGATAATCACCCTGCAAAAGGCGAACGCATTTGCCCCCACGCAGATCGATAGCCGGCCAAATCTGCATAACTGCCTATCGCAAAAATCAAACCGCCGACGCGCCTAGAGCATCAAGAGGAGACCGCCGAACGACCGCTTGGCGCCGCTTGCGACTTCGCGGGTAATTCCGCCTGATTCCGGATCGAACGCCCGGCGCCAGCCAGCGCCACCCCACCTCGAAAAGACACGCTGAATATGGCACAGCCATTTTGCCGTTGCAAGCGCCTCGCTAGGAAAGATTGGGTCTGGGAGAGAATTGGCAATCTCGCGTTCCGCCTGCAAACGCAACAGACCGGAGACAGCCCATTAGCGGCTGTCCCCGGTTTGTTGTTTTTTGAATGCGATTGTTTTAGTTAGACGGCCACATTACCAGCAGGAGCTCTCGCAATCGTAATCGTAGTCGCCGCAGTAATCCGGGCAGCAGTAGTCAGGGCAGTAGTAGCTTGAAACCATCCAGCCCCAGAACGCGCCGCAGTCGCGATGGCAGTTGTCGTGGTAACAGTAGTGGCCGCAGTCGCGGTCGTGGCAGTTATCGTGATCGTGACAATTGTCGTGGCAGCCGTCGTGCTTGTGGCAGTCGCCGCTCGGTTGGCTCGGGCCGCGAGGCGGGTTGCCGCCGAAGGTTACGCCGAATCCGGAACCGCTCGGGCCACGCGGCGGGTTGCCCCCAAAGGTGACCGGGAAGCTCGGTTTGGTCGGACCAAAATAACCCGGATCGATGCTCCCTTTGTCCTTAGAGCCATTCAGACCGTTCATGGTCGATTGGCTTTTGATTGGGTCGATGGTCGGCTTGGTCTTGGGCGGCGTTTGCTTTTGATAAGTCTTGGCGGAGCTAAGGCTGCCGGCCTTGTTCTTGGGGCTGGCGGCATGAGCCGAAGAAGTGACTTGGAAGGCACAGACGCTGAAAACCAAGGTCAGGATCAAACTTGCGGAACGGTACATAATGGCGCCAACTCTTTCTGCGATAAGCCGTTAGATTGTTTTTGGCGAGTCGTTTGCTCGTCCTCTATCAAGCTCAGCGTGAGCAGGGCGATTTTGTTACAGCGGGTCGGGCAAGAATATAGCCCCTACTCTTCGGAATGCAGGGGCCACCGACCCCGCTGGATTTAGATTTCCGCCCAAGAGGGCAGCGGGCTCTCGAACGTCGCCCGCTCGTGCGTCAAGGGATGATTGAACGTGATGCGCCGCGCATGCAGGCACAACGGCGGATCACCCAGGCTGTGAGTCTGCGTCTGGCCCATTCGCTCGGTCGTCAGATACGCTTGCTCACCGAGGACCGGCCAGCCGAGATGCCATAGATGGATGCGGATTTGGTTCGTCCGGCCCGTGATCGGCCGAGCTTCGACGAGCGATGTGCCATCCGCAAATTTGTGGAGCAAGCAAAACTCCGTTCGGGCGGCCAAGCCCTGCTCGTCGATGTCACGGCCGCCTAGATCGACCGCGCTGCTGCCGATCGGCGCATCGCACGCAAACCGGCTATTAGGCGGATGTCCTTGGATCCGCGCCAGATAGAGTTTCTCGACTTTTCCGGCGGCGAATTGCGGCTGCAACTGGCTCGCGAAATGCCGTGTCCGCGCGAAGACCACGACGCCCGTCGTGTTGGCGTCCAGCCGATGCACGGGCCGCAGTTTCTGCGGGCGGTACACCGCGTTCAAAATCGATTGCAGCGAATTGCGATTGAACCGTCCCGATGGGTGCAATGGCAACGGGGCCGGCTTGTCGAGCACGACGATCGCCGCGTCTTCATGCAACACGCGAATCGCAACATTGACATCCGGCTCCGAGGTGGCCGGCAGTCGATTCAAATACCGCTCGCCGGCTCGCACGACGTGCTGGGCAGTCACCGGATTGCGATCGCCGTCCAACAGGAGTTGCTCGGCAAATCGCGGCCGCCAATGCTCCACCGAAAGATGCGAGAAGACGCCACACAACGTTTCGAGCAGCGTCTGACCGTCGTGCTTGGCCGGAATATTCACCGGCCGATAGTTGTCGTATGGCTCGCTTCCCGGTAACGGAGTTGTCGCCCGAGCGATCGCCAAATGGCGCTCCGCAATCGCGCGAGTCATCCGCTCGGCATCGGTCAAAAAGCAAAACGGACACGATTGGCCTACGACATACCGCGGGTCTTGTTGATCGGCGACAGACAGCGGCGACAAACAATTGAAGCACTGGGCGTTATCCGTTTCGGCTAAGTTCGGATCGACGCCGACTCGCTGGTCGAACACAAAACACTCGCCCGTATAGTGCTCGCCGCCGCACTCTTCGAAATATTTGAGGATTCCTCCATCCAGTTGGAAAATCTGTTCGAAACCCTCTCGCTCCATGTAAGGCCCGGCCTTTTCGCAGCGAATGCCGCCCGTGCAATACATCACGATCGGTCGCTGCTTGAGTTCGGCGGGTAAACGGTCGATGGCAGCCGGAAAATCTCGAAAGTGATCGATGCCGAGCGTCACCGCTCCGTCAAAGGCGCCGAGCTTGACTTCGTAATTGTTTCGCGTATCGAGCAGCGCGATCGGTCGCCCCTCGTCAAGCCAACGCTTGAGCTCGCGCGGCGACAGTTTCGGCGACGTTCGCTTGGCTGGCTCGATTCCTGGCACGCCGAAGGCGATGATCTCGCGCTTGATCCGGACCAGCATTCGGTTGAATGGCTGGCCGCTGCTGATGCTGACCTTGGGGCTGAATCCCGCGAGACCCGGAATCGATCGCAGTTGGTCGAGCAGTGAATCAATCTCGCGGCGGCCGCCAGCCACACACAGATTGATTCCCTCGGGACTGATTAAGATCGTGCCCCGCAATTGCCACGCTTTACATTGAGTCAGTAGCCGCGAGCGCAGCGTGGGCAATTCGGATAGCGGCACGAATTGATAGCCGGCGATATTTACGATGTCGGGCATATCGCGATTATTGTAGCCAAGAAATCGGTGTGGCGGGTGAGTGGACGCGGGTTCGGGTTGTCCGGTTGAACTGGGCCGCTCTCCGCTTACTGTCGTGCGCGGCTCTAGCCGTTCTTGCGGGGCTAATTTGACTGGCAATCGCCCTCGTGCTAAAAGGGGGACGGCTTGGTTCGTCGAGCCCGCGGTTCGTCTCGTCTCTTGTGGGAGCGACGCTCCTCTGGTTCCACGCCGCGCATTGCGAAGAAGGTTGCTTACGTGCTCGTTACCGGGAAGTCGCTGCGCCCGCAACTGCCTTGGATCTTCACCGTCTTGGCGGTTTCGCTCGCCGCCATCGCTTGGTATCTCGCCGTCGGATGGCGTAATTCGCATTGGCCAAGCGGCGGCAGTCTGCCCGGGTTGACGATCGGAATCGTCGCCGGCGCGATCATCGTTTTCGAGTTCATGCTCTGGCCCCGCAAGGCGCTGTTGCGATCGTGGCGAATCGGCTCGGCGCTGCTCTGGATGCGGATGCACATTTGGCTTGGGCTGCTGACGGTTCCCTTGGTAATGCTGCACTCTCGGGCCGTGTTTGGCGGGACGCTAACCGCGACGCTGATGTGGGTTTTTATTCTCGTTATCGCGAGTGGCGTGTTCGGGTTAGTGGTCCAGCAATTTTTGCCGCGCGCGATGCTGAATTACGTGCCGGCGGAAACGATTTATTCGCAGCGCGATCACGTTGCCCGGCAATTGTGTGCGGAAGCTCAGTCGCTTGTCGAAGCGGTCTGCGGGCCGTTGCCATCGACGGATGCGGCAAATGGCCAAAGCGACAGGGGTAATTTAGATACCCGACTAGCCGATGCCGAGCCGATTCGCTCGGTCGGAATGGTCCGGAGCGTGGGAAAGGACAGTTTCAGCGGACGTGTGTTGCAGACGCAAGCGGCGCCGGTCGCCGTGGAAAAGGCAGATGTCCTCGCCACGGCGTTCACCCAAATGGTCAGACCGTATCTGTTAGGTCAGCATCGGGGCGGGTCCGACTTGGCCGTGTCCGCCAAGGCGGCAAAAATCTTTCGCGGGCTGCGAGATCGGCTTCCCGCTGCCGCGCACGACGCAGTGGCCGTGCTCGAAGATTTCTGCGATCAAAAGCGGCAATTCGAGCTGCAAGGTCGATTGCACTTTTGGCTGCATAGTTGGCTGTGGGTACACTTGCCGCTTTCGTCCGCGCTGTTGGTGTTGTTGGCCGTTCATATTTTCACGTCGCTCAAGTTTTGAAGTCGGCTATGCCTCCTCGTGAAACTGGCAAACAACGCGTCGCCCGAATCCCCCCGGATTATTTTCGGCGGGCCAATCTGCTCGACCGCGGTCGGGTCATATTGGCATGGCTGGCCGCTGGGGTAGTGCTGGTTTGGTGGTTGGCGACCCATTGGACCGGTGGCGCCGCGGCGGCCCTGGCGTCGCCCGGACCGCTCGTGGCCGCGCACGCGATGTGGCAGAAGGATTGTGCCGCGTGCCACGTTGATTTTCGACCGGTTCGGTCCGATGCGGTGCTGATCTCCAAGGAGGCGACGGCGCTCAACAATCAAAAATGCGTAAATTGCCATCAGGCCGTGTTGGGATCCTCGGCGAGTAGAAATCCGCTGGGCCATCATCCGACCGTGCTCGACGCCGAGACCGGCTGCGCGAGCTGTCATCACGAACACCTCGGTAGCGATCGATCGCTGGCCAGCGTGGATGCCCAGGCCTGTGTCGTCTGTCATGGAAAACAGCCGGATCGCTTTGCCGCATTGCGCGTCGGAGCTTCGATCTTACCCGTGGGCGCCAAACCGCTGGCGACGATCGCGCGATTCGACGTCGATCATCCGTCGTTTCGCTCGCTCGAGCGGACCGGGGCGTCGGCCGATCCGCGCAATCTAAAATTTCCGCATCGCTTGCACATGACCGAGGGCTTGGCTCAGGACGAAAAGCACGTCGCCAATTTGACGCTCGGCATGCTCAATGCAGCGGATCGGGCACGATACGCCGGCAACGGCCACTTTGACCTTGCGGCCAACGTTAAGCTCGACTGCGCCGCCTGCCACGAGCCGTCAACCGATCGTCGATCCAGTGGCGCCGGCTTGTCGCCGGTTCGCTTCGAGCGAAATTGCCAGGCATGCCATCCGCTAACCATCGATCCAGGCGCGTCGCAGGTAGCCTCCGATCGGCCCACGGACAATGGGCTTTCCGTCGTCGTGCGGCATGGTCTATCTCGCGATCAGCTCATCGACGAAGTGCGCAAATACTGGGAAGACAAGCTCCTGCACGACAATCCTCGGCGGATCGAGGTCGCCCTTCCGACTCCTGGCCATCATCAACCGGAGGCAACCAGCGAATCGAAGCAGTGGTTAAATTCGCGGATCGAAGCTTCGCTCAGCCATCTCCGCCGCGTCTGTCTCAAGTGCCACGTGGATGGGGTTAAAGAAATCGCGACGACCCTCTCGTCGGCCGATGAGCTCAGCCGCTGGCGCGCTCCGTCTATTCTGCCTGTCAATATCCCCAAACAGTGGCTGCCGCTCGCCCAATTCGATCACTCGCAGCATCAATTCTTCGATACTGGATTGGGACGCCGCATCGATTGCCGCGACTGTCACGCCGGCGCTGATCCGGGCCATCCCCTCGAAGCGACATTCGATGGCATTTCGCCCGAGAACGATGCGCCGCTGACAGGCAAAGAGAGTAGCGCGGAGCGCTCGCGCAGTTTTGCGCCAATGATTCCAAATCGCGACACGTGCCTCCGCTGCCACAATCCGCACGCCGAATCGCCCTCGAAATTAACGGGCGGAGCCCGATTCGACTGCGGCGAATGCCATAGATATCATGGACGGAACGACATTTCGCTCGATCCTGCGACTTCGCGGTAAATCTCCTTAGGTATTGATCTTTTCAAGCTCCATGATCGTTCAAGAATTGCATCACATTCAGCAGGAGTTCGGCTACCTGCCGCGCGAGCAGCTTTTGGCGCTCGAGCGGCGGCTGAACGCCGGCGCGGACGACAAGGAGCAAGTCAAGCTTTACCAGCTTCATCAGGTCGCCACATACTTCCCTCATTTTCGGCTCACTCCTCCGCCGCGAGTTCGGGTGGACGTTTGCCGCGACATGGCCTGCCACATGCAAGGCGCCGGCGAGCTCTGCGATCGACTGCGTTCGATGGCTCAAGAAATGGCGGGCAGCGACGTCGCCGTCAATTATGTGTCGTGCCTCGGCCAATGCGATGCCCCGGTCGCCCTCGCGGTCAACGACCATGTGTATCGCGGCAAGATTCTCAACGACGTGCGGACATTGATCGAATTGGCCCTGCGCGGCGAGCGTTTGCCGCACCCTAACGCCAGTCGAGCGCCGCTGCCGGCCGAGTGGCTCATCGATCCGTACAACGGCGCGCCGATCTACGAGCACGTTCGAAAGTTTATCGACCAATTTACGGCCGACCTGAGCGATGATCGCGAGGCGAAGCGAACTCGGATCGGTGGAGAGCTTCTCGACCGTTTGAAGACCGCCAACCTCCGCGGCATGGGCGGGGCAGGGGTCCCGGCTCACCAAAAATGGCGGCTCGTCGCGAGCAGCAAAAACAACCCCAAATACGTCGTCTGCAACGGCGACGAAAGCGAGCCGGGCACATTCAAGGATCGGGAGATATTGCGCCGGGCGCCGCATTTGATCATCGAAGGAATGACGCTCGCCGCGCTGCTGACCGGCGCCGAGCGCGGCTGGATCTTCATTCGCCACGAGTATCAAGAGGAAATCGCGGCGGTTGAGGCGGCCTTAGTGGCGGCCCGCGAGATGGGGGCATGCGGCGAGCGAATGTTCGGCTCCAGCCTGCGGTTCGATTTGCAACTGTACGAAAGCCCTGGCGGCTACATTTGCGGCGAGGAAACGGCGCTGATCGAGGTGCTCGAGGATCATCGCGCCGAGCCCCGCAACAAGCCGCCCGGTCCCGCGGAGATCGGTTATCTCGGTCTGCCCACAGTGCTGAACAATGTCGAGACGTTCGGTTGGATACCGGCAATCCTCAAGCACGACGAGCCGGCTTGGTACGGCGGCGCCGGCGGCGCGGCCGGTTTGCGATTGGTCTCGATCAGCGGCGATGTCGCCCGGCCCGGTGTTTACATGGCTCGTTTCGGCGAGACGGCGGGCCAAATCATTCAGCGGGCCGGCGGGATGTCCGGCGGCAGGAAGTTCAAAGCGATGGCGCCGAGCGGGCCATCCGGCGGCTTTTTGCCGGCCCAATTGCCCGTGGCCAAGCTGGGTAAGAAGGCCATCGAGCAGTTGACGACGAGAAACCTGCTCACGGCGTCGGCCCCTAGCGTCGACCTGCTCAACGTGCCGCTGGAGATCGATCTCATGCGCGATCTCGGAGGTGGCCTGGGCGCCGCGATGATCGTGTATGGCGACGATCGCAATATGGCCGACCAGGCGCTGAACTGCACCGAATTTTTTCAGCGCGAGTCGTGCGGCAAATGCGTACCCTGTCGCATCGGTTCGCAGAAACTGGTCGAGATGCTGCGCGAGGCTGTTCGTCGCCAAACGACACTCGATCGCGAGTTGGTCGAGGAGATGGGATTGGCCATTTCGGAGACATCGATCTGTGGGCTGGGGCAAGTCGTCGCCAGCCCGATCCGCTCGATCCTGCGTTTTTTCCCTGAAGATTTAAACGAACTACTCAACGAATCCAAGACCGGCGAGCCCGCGCCGCAAGATTCGACGAAGCCCGTCCTTTCCAGTTGAAGTTCATACCGACAGTAACACTTGGGCCATTTCTTAATTTGCAACGCATACCAACCCGAAGCGTAAGCGAGGATCGGTGGTCGTCGCCGACGATTGCCTCGCTGACGCTTCGGGTTAGTAAGAACCTGCCCTGACAGGAACACGACCCATGTGGACCGAAGCGGAAGACTTTGATCTGCTGATCGACGATCAGTTGGTGCGGCTGGAAGGTTCGTTCAAGGAACTGTCGAAGGAGATCACGATCACGATCGATGGTCAACCGGTGACGATCAATCAGGTCGTGCCCGGCTACGATGCGTTCGGCCGCGAGGCTCGTCCGCGACGGACGACAATCTACGACGCCTTGGCCAAGATGTATAGCGAGCGAGCCCGCGATGTCGGCGAAGTTGCGGTTCAACCGAACGCGGACAACGCTGACGATGCGGGAGTGCGAGCCAATTTTCGCAAGAATTTTCCGGTGCCCGTGCTGTGCCATCAGGAGCACATGCGGCCGGTCGCCGTCTGCCGGGTCTGCATGGTCGATATCGGGGGCCGGCGGCTCGTACCCGCTTGTCAGCAATTCATCAAACCCGGCATGGTGGTCAAAACCGACAGTGAGCGGATTCGCAAAGCCGTGCGGGTCGTCACCGAACTTTTGATTACCGATCACCAAAGTCCCGTCGAATCGTGGCGAGAGTACGACGTCGATGAACTGATGATCGTCAAAGATCGAATGGGCGTGACGCAGTCGCGATTCCCCAAATCGGTCCGCGAGCACAAACAAGATGAATCGTCGCCGCTGATCTCCGTCGATCTCAATGCCTGTATCCTGTGCGACCGCTGCATTCGGGCGTGCAACGAAGTGAAGGAAAACGGCGTCATCGCCCGCATGAACAAGGGGGCCGCGACCCGCATCGCGTTCGACTTCGACGATCCGATGGGCAAGTCGTCGTGCGTCGCTTGCGGAGAGTGCATGATCTCTTGTCCTACTGGGGCGCTATCGAACAAGGCCGCGCTGGAAATCGATCTGACCTCGATGGCGACGAGTAAGAAGGCGAAGTCGTCCGCCGTCACCGCCGATGAACTGCTGAAGCATCCGCTGTTCCAAGATATTTCGCGGCGTTTCCTCGAGTGGTGCTGCAAGGCGATCGTGCGCCGCGCCTATAAGAAGGGCGATACGATCTGCTCCGAGGGGGAATTCGGTTCGACGGCTTTTGTGATCGAGAGCGGCGAATTCAGCGTCCACTTGAATACATCGCTGAGCCACGTGACCAAGCGGCCGTCGACCGGTCTGTTCAGTTGGCTCGGCCGAATGACCACCGGTCTGTCGAAAGCGGCAATCTCCGAGGATCAGCTTATTCCCAGCGACTCTCCCGCGCCGATGCGAATCAACGCGGCCGGAAAAGCGGTGGCCACGCTCAGTAAGGACGACCTGCTGTTCGGCGAAATGGCCTGCATGAATCACTATCCGCGGGCGGCGACCGTGACGGCGGCGAGCGACGACTGCGAGGTGCTGGAAATCCTCCGCAATGTGCTGTACATGCTGCAGCGGAACAAATCGTCGAAAAAGAAGCTCGACGATCGCTACCGGCAAAGGTCGCTGGACACTCATCTTCGCCAGGTGCCGCTATTTCGGGACCTGCCGGCCGAAGTGTTCGACGCCGTGCGAGTTTTTCTGCGCGATCGCGTTCGGCTGGTCCGCGTGCATCCCGGTCAGGTCATCTGCCGGCAGGGCGAACCGGCCGATCATTTTTATCTGGTCCGCGTGGGCTTCGTCAAAATCTCGCAGCGATGGCAAGGCGGGGACCGGGTCGTGAATTATATCGGTCCCGGCGGATATTTTGGTGAAATCGGATTGCTCGCGAGAATTCCCTCGATTCGCCAGTCGCTGGATATCGTCGACAGCCGCGTGGCGACTTGCACGGCGCTCGACCATGTGGATCTCGTGCGGCTCGATGGCGACGATTTTCGGCTGCTGCTCGATGCGTTTTTGCCCGCCGATCAGCAATCCGATTTAGCAACGAGTAGCAGGCTCTCGCCCGAGGCAACCGAGCAATTGCAACAACTTCGTCAAGCGGTTCAGCACAGCAATGCGTCCGGATCGAAAACGTCGTTGATCGAGCAAATCACGCAGACCGCGCGAGAGCGTCTAAATCAAAACCGCGAGATGGTGGCCAAGCTGGACAACGCCCCGCTCGACGATTTTCTTCGTCAAGGTCTGATGGAGGCAAAGAACCTGCTAGTGCTCGATCTGGAGAATTGCACGCGCTGCGACGAATGCACCAAGGCCTGCGCCAATACGCACGACGATCATCTGACCCGGCTGATCCGCGAAGGGCTCCGGTTCGATAAATATCTGGTCGCTAGTAGTTGCCGCACGTGCCTCGATCCGTATTGCATGGTCGGCTGCCCGGTCGGCTCGATTCAGCGCAACTCCGACGGCACGATCTTGATTAAGGATTGGTGCATCGGCTGTGGGCTGTGCGAGCGCAACTGCCCCTACGGCAATATCACGATGCACGAGTCGACGGGCAAAGCGGCCGCGGGGCGGAAGGCCGTCACATGCGACTATTGCGAAGGAGTCAGCGGGCCAAGCTGCGTCTATGCTTGCCCGCACGACGCGGCCCATCGCATGACCGGCGCCGACTTGATGAAGATCGTGGCGCCACAACCTTTTTCGGGCTAATCGCTGTTTGTCATGGCACACTTATTGAACTATCAGACCGCATGGGGCACTGCAAAGCGATCGGCGATCGTATTGATTGCCATCGTCGTCGCTGCGCTGGTTGGCAATCAGTTTGTCGCGGGTCAGTCGTCAGCCGCCGACAGACTTGCTAAGCAGCCGGAGTCGCTGCCGGCCGGCCCCGTCGCAAAAATGGTCTATAGCGGGCCCTACATCGGTGTTAGCAGTTGCTCCGCTTCGGCCTGTCACGGCGGCCGGATACCGTCCGATCCGATGCAGCTTTGGCGGGCGTCGTATACGATCTGGGCCTCGCAAGAACCGCTCAACCGAAATGGATCGAGTCAAGAAAAAAGCGCATCGCCGGCGCCGCCGATGCTCGACAAGCACAATCGGGCCTACGCCGTATTGTTCGACGACCGCTCGCGGCAAATTGAGAAATTGCTGCGGCGTTTGCCGGCCGGCGAAGAGCCGCGCGCGTATGCGGACGATCGGTGCCTGGCTTGCCATGCCGCGTCGTCGGAATCGAAAGCGACGCCCACCTCCCCGATACCCGCCGGCATCCTGGCCGATGGCGTCGGCTGCGAACTATGCCACGGCGCAGCGCAAAAATGGGTCTCGCGACATACGGAAATCGATTGGCTGGCCGATTATCATGCCGGCAAGTTCGCGCCGCTGTCCGACATGAACGACACGCGAAACCCGGTCACCCGCGCGAGGGTTTGCGCAGGTTGTCACGTCGGGTCGCCGGCTACCGCAAGCCATCGTCAGCGGGACGTCGATCACGACCTGATTGCCGCCGGTCATCCCAGGCTGAGCTTTGAGCTGGACGCTTATCTAAGCTGCATGCCGAAGCATTGGATCGACGAGCCAGGGCGAAAACGGGGCTTTCTGGCCGACCGTGAAATCCATGCGGAGACTTGGCTGTTGGGTCAATTGGTTGTCGCCGAAGCCGCGGCGCGGCTGTTGGAAAACCGGGCCTCGAATGTCGTCGAGGCCGACCAGACCGGACGGGATAATGTGGCGGCGTGGCCGGAATTCGCCGAATATGGTTGCTTCGCTTGCCACCACGAGTTGCGGTCGAAATCCCGTCTGACCGCCTCGACTCGCCAGTCGTCGCCGCGCGGCCATCGGAAACTCGGGACGCTATCCTGGGGCACTTGGAATTTTTCGGAATTGAAGTTAATTGCCGAAAGCGGATTGATCGCCGAGGTCAATCCACAGTTCGTCGAGCAGATCGATCGGTTGACGACGCTTATGGAAGAGCCGATTCCCGATACGGCTCAGGTTGGCAAATTGGCCGGTGAGATTGCATCCCAGCTCAAGCGCGCGACGGACACGATCGAGCGGGATTTCAATTCGCGTTCCGGATCGCGCGATGCTTTGTTCGAGCCGGCCGCGATCGCTAAATTAATGGCGTTGGCCGCGGACAATTCTTTCGAACCGCCCGATTGGGACCAGTCGGCTCAACGATTTCTGACGGTGCAAGCGCTCGTCAAGGCTCGCAAGCTGTCGCTGGCCAGCGCCAATCAACCGCTGTCCGCCAAGTCGAAAGCGATCGATGCGGCGGTCGAGGACCTTCGCCGCGGTCTAAGTTTTCAACCGGAAACATCGGCGGCGACCGTCGGCGAGACCAACTCGGCGGCGCCGGTTCGCCGGTTCGACAGTCCCCGGGCGTTCGATCCAACACTGAATCGCAAAAAGATTTTTCAACCGCTGTTCGATTTGATCTCTCCGCGCTCGCCGCAGGAGACGAAACCATGATCGGTCGAGCACTTGGAGTTGTCAGGGTGATTCGCAAACAGGTATGGCTCGCGCCGTTGGTTTGGTTGGTCTGTTCGACTAGCCTTTGGTCGCAGCAGATTGAATCACCAAAGCAACTTTATGTTGGCGCTCAACGATGCGGTCGGACGGGCTGTCATTCCAATGGCGAGGCCAAGCTGTCCGATTTGGTTCTTGGCGACGAGTTCAAACACTGGGAGCAAAAAGACCTAAAACATCGTCATGCATTCGATGTGCTCGATCCCAAAGCGGAGAAGAACGAGACAACTCGTCGCATGGCGGAGTTATTGCCGGGCATCAACTTTCAATCGGACTCTCGATGTTTGGCCTGTCACGCCGTCGACAATCGCGCGGCCGTGCATTCCAAGGAAGGCCCGACGATCGTCGAGGAAAAAACGCTCGAGGATTTGATCCGCGACCGCGTTGCTCTCGGAGTTAGCTGCGAGGCGTGCCACGGTCCGGCCTCGGCTTGGTTGAAGAACCACGATTCGTGGAACAACGAAAAGTTTCGGGAGTGGAGCGCCGACAAGAAGAACACGCCCGCGGACCAGTTGCCGGCCAAATTGGCCAAGGTGAAATCCGAGCTTGTTGCACAGAAGGCGGTCGCCGGAATGGTCGATGTTCGCGACCCGGTCGTCCGTGCCAAATTGTGTCTGTCGTGTCATCAGGGCAATATCGGCGAAGGAAAATTCGTCACGCACGAGATGTTCGCCGCCGGCCACCCGCCGCTGCCCCCGTTTGAGATCGAATCGTCGATCGACCGAATGCACTTTCATTGGCAGCCGACGGAAGAAAAGGCCGTCCAGATCCAAGAGTTCTTGGATTTTCATCGCCCCGACCGCGCCCGCTCGGTCGTTCTCGAAGGACTCATCGCTCAGCGGCAGGCCTTGCAAATGATCGCCGATCAGGCCGCGGCATCCGCAAAGCCGAATCGAGTCGCGGCCCACGCCGGCATGACTGACTTCGCTCTGTATAGTTGCTCGGCTTGTCATCACGAATTGACTTATCCGAGTCCGCGACAGCGGCGCGGTTATGGCGATCGATCGCCCGGGCGGCCGGCGCTGAGCGATTGGTCGGCGCGGTTTGCCAAAGTCAGCCTGCTGGCAATCGCCGCCGACGGCAATTCCGATACCGAATTGTTGAACGACGTCCGGGCGCCGCTCGACGGGCTCATCGCCCGTCGGTCGCTGCGAATATCGCCGCAAGCTGCTTCGGGCGCTGCTCTCGAAGGCATCAAGAAATTGGATGGTCAGATCGATTTGTTTCGGATAAAGACGGCTGCCGGCGGCATGAACGAAAGCGCCGCGGTTCGCGCGCTGCGGAACCTTTGCCGAAGCGGAGAGCCCTCGGCGGATGTCGATTCGGCTCGGCATCTTGTCGCCGGTTTGCAGATGATCGTGCTCGATCTTCGGGCGACTGCAAAGGCGAAAGCAGGGACCGCCGCCGTCAAATCGGAGCCCAATCTGGACAAGGCGCTTGCCGATCTGGCGGCCGAGGCAAATCGCGACGGCGTCGACTACGATCCGGAGCGATTCGCTAAATTACTGGCTGGTTTTGCCGCGGCGCTGGCTGCCCGATAACGATCGATTCCTGGCGCGTAATCCCAATCACTTTATTCGAGCGAGCCGATTCATGACCTCTCGACCGCAATTTCGAATTCGATATTGGGGTGTCACGGGCACGCTTGCCAGGACGACGCGGCCGGGAGAAATTACCGAAAGGATTGCCCAAGCGATCAAGCACTTGATCGACGCCGGGCAGTTGGGCGAATTGGCTCAGAGCCGCCCCGACGCAGCGACGATCCGCGATCGGCTCGAGTCCTGCTTGCCGTGGAGCTTGCGGTCGACCTACCTGGGAAACACCACGTGCATCGAAATCGAGACTCCCCGTGAATCGATCATCTTCGACTGCGGCAGCGGGATCCGCGATCTGGGTCACGATTTGGCCCGGCGCTGGAATGCGCCGGGATTCGCGGGCAAGCGCGAGGCCCATGTGATCTTATCGCATCCGCACATCGATCACATCATCGGTATTCCGTTCGTCGAATTGATGTACGACCCGCGAAACGACTTCACGATTTGGGGACCGCAAAACGTGCTGGATGGGCTGGCCGCGGTGCTGGGGGACAAGTCGCAACTGTCGAAGATTTACGTTCCGACCGGTTATCGCGAGATGGTCGGAATCAAGCGGTTTCGGCCGATCGTCGCCGGAGAGGCCTTTGAAATCGGCGCGACGCGATTCAAGACATTCGCCTTGAACCATCCCGGCGGCTGTGTCGCCTATCGCTTGGAATCGGGCGACAAAAGCGTCGTGCTGGCCAGCGATCACGAGCACGCTCAGTCGCCAGACCACTCGTTGGCCCAGTTTTCCAAAGACGCCGATCTACTGTACACAGACGGCCAATACCTGCCCGACGAGTATGATGGAACAGCCGCGATCGGCGACTCGCGGCCCGTGTCGCATCGTGGCTGGGGACATTCGACCGTGGACGCGGTCGTGGCGACGGCGATCGCCGCCGGCGTGCGGCGGCTGCATGTGGGCCACCACGAACCGCAGCGCAGCGAGCCGGATTTGTGTCGGCTCGAACTCCGGGTGCAGCGCCTCGTTAAGGCGGGCTTGAATGAGGCGGATCGTTCGCCCGACGCATGCCAGGCCCGATTGGCGTACGAAGGATTAACGGTTGAAATCTGACGGATCTAGTAGCAAGCGTCCCTAAGACGTAACCGTCCCACCGAATGACGAATTCGGCCGGGCGATCAATCGAGTCGACGATATTTCGAGGCGAGTTTCATGGCGGTGCTTAAATCGATCGGTGACGCTACCACGCATTTTCCGTTGGTCGGCGACACGATCACGATCGGCCGAGGGGGCTCCAATTCCATTCCGCTGGCGGACACGGCTTGTTCGTCCAAGCACGCCCAGTTCGTGCGAGACGCCCAGGGCTGGAACATTCAAGATCGCGGGAGCTTGAACGGGACGTTTGTCAACGCTCAGCGGCTTCAAACCGCGCTCGCCGTGCATCTGATTCATGGCGATCGAATTCTATTGGGCTCCACCGAGTTTTCTTTCGATTCGGAAACCGGCGCGACCACGGTGGTCTCGGCCCCCACTGCCGCGAAGGCCAAACCGGCCGCCGACTACGCCGGTTCGTTCATGCAATCGATCGTGGACGATGCGATTTCCGGGGGCGGCACATCTGCCAGCGATCTCCAGCAGGCGCTCGTCATCGACGAGACGGCCGAGGACACGTCCGGATCGCACTTCGAATTCCGCAGCATCGATCAAACGCCCAAGGGTCCCGAGCAGACCTTTCAACTCGGAACCACGCGCCGCCCGCTGCCCTTGGTGGGTTTGGAGCCGATCGGCCGCGGCGCCGGGGAATCGCTCGCCGAAGTGAAATTGCGATTGATCCAGGATGTCTCGGAAAAGCTCGTCCGGATTCTCGAACCGTCCCAATTGCTCGACGAAATTCTGCTGATCGTCATGAACCAGGCCGGCGCCGACCGCGGTCTGCTGTGCCTCTTGGACGACCAGGGCAGTCCGACGCCGATCGCCGCGCGGGGATTGGCCGACGATCAGCAGGTGCGCCTCAGCCGGACGGTCCTGCACATGGTGCTCGAGCGCCGCTCGGGCGTATTGATTCAACAGCCGAGCAATTCGGCCAATCTCCTCAAGTCGCTGGCGGCGATGGAAGTCTGCTCGACGCTCTGCGCTCCCTTGTGGACGGGGGACAAGATCGTCGGACTATTGTCGCTCGATTCGACGAAACCGACGAAGATTTTCAACGAGGAGGACCTGGAACTCCTGCTGGCCGTCGCCCACCAAGCGGCGATGGGCATCGAGCGGATTCGGCTCAGCCAAATGATCGAGGCCGAGCGATCGGTCAAAACCTATCTGAGCAAGTATCTCGACAATCGCATCGTCGAGCAGATCGCCAATAGCGGCGGCGGGGCGGACCCGTTGGCGCCGGCCGAGAAAGTCGTGACGGTCCTGTTTTCGGACATCGTGTCGTTCACGAAGATTTGCGAGGGTATGGCGCCGGTCGAAGTAGCGTCTTTCATTCGCGAGTATCTGACGTCGATGACCGACGTCGTGTTCGCTCACGGCGGCACGATCGACAAGTATATCGGCGATGCGCTCATGGCGCTGTTCGGGGCTCCGCTAGCGAGCCCCGACAGCGCGGCCGAGGCGATTCGCGCAGCGCTGGAGATGCGAAGCCGGGTGTACGACTTCCGACCGCCAAGGGCCGGCTCGCCACCGTTGCGAATACGGATCGGCGTGAACACGGGACCCGTGGTGGTGGGCAACATCGGCTCGACGCGGCGAATGGAGTACACGGCGATTGGCGACGCCGTGAACGTCGCCGCGCGGCTACAAACATTCGCCCGGCCCAACGAGATCTGCATCGACGAAACGACGTACGCCGCGACGGCGGATCAATTCGTGGTCGAGGAAATCGGCGCCATCGACGTGCGCAATCGATCGAAGCCGGTGGCGGTTTACAAGGTGCTGCGGGAGAAGTGACGCCGCCCCCGCCGAGCGATTTCATTTCCGCCGCCGCGCCGCAAGCATCAGTCCGAATGCAGCACAAGTCGCCAAACCTAGGGTGGACGGTTCGGGCACGGGCGACACGAAAAAGTCTTGCGTGTTTTGCACGAGGAAGTTCGCGGTAACTTCAGAGCCCGCGCCGGTCACGTTACCGTGATTTGGAAGGCCCGTGCCCGTGAGGTCGTATGTCGTCCCGGTGAAACCCGAAGCGGTCAAATCCTGTTTGTTTCGATTGCCCATCGTGGCGTCCAAATTGATTTTGACGTCGAAGGGAACGCCGGTGGCGGCGACGTACGAAGCGCCAGCGATATCTTTCAGGAAAGTCAGAGAAAACTCGGGCGCATTCGGATCATTGCTATTGCGAGGCGAGATAAAAACGTCAGACGAGTTGGCTGCCGGAAAATCGCCGTATGGGGCATAAACGCCCGTGTTCGGATTGAATTCATAGCCGCCTTGGAACAACGCGGGTCCGCCCTGGACGAACGCATCGACGTCGACGAATACATCGAAGGACTGTGGCAGGGCGCCGTTGGTAATCACGCCTTGGCTGACGATTTCGCTGCCGCTGGCTCCGGAAACAGGCAGCAACATGCTGCTCGGATTAGCCGTCGAAGAGGGGTCGTTTCCCGGCTGATTGTAATTCAGATTCGATTGAATCGCGGCCGTGTTATAAAAAGGATCGGCCGTTTTGGCGATCGATTTGGGCAGCGAAAAGTTAAAGGTCGGCGAGCCCGATTGCGATCCGCTGGGCTTGTAATTGGCGACGATTTTCGTGCCGGTCGCCGACGCATTCCAAAGATTGGAGCGGGCGCTAAACGACGTGGGAGGATTGTCGCCCCAAGCCCGCCCCCCCGTGGTTTTTGTGATTCCCGATCCATCGGGATTCACCGAGGCGGATGCCCAGGATTGAGCATGCGAATATCCGACATCCGATCGAATATTTGCCGAGACGGAGATCGGATCGACAAGGTTGTAAGACTTCGCGGAGGGGTTCGTGGTGGGACCACCATTCTCCGCGGCATAGGTGTTGCCCGTAATCTGGACGGCCGAGCAGGGTGACGCAGAACCGAGCAGACCCAAAGCGATTGCGGTCGCGAAACAAAGTCGCTGGGCTAAAACTCGATTCGTCCGGATGGTCTTCATTAGGCTACTCCCGTTGGTAGTGGGCGAAAAAACTAGGGCGCCAAATTATATCGAATCGTGTCGGATCGCACACGGGCGATCCGACTCTCAAGAGCACATACTCGAGGCGGCGCAAATGTCCTGTTCGAAGGGAACGAAACGAAGCTCGCCGATTTTGCTTGGGACGCGAATTGCGGGGAATCCCACTGAACCCACACTAACTGCGGGTTCCGATTTGTCAACGATATTGTCGCGCTGGACGCCATTTTCAGGTTAAACCCTATTCGGCGGGTCCCACCAACACTCGGGTGCCCGGGGCTGGAGGCGTCCTCGCCGAAGCCCCGGAGCGTGGTTTCGCCGCTGAGAGCAAGCCACAGGGCTTCCCTTCGGCGCGAGCCCCAGCCACCCAGAATCGTTAGGTTAGAGCTTCTAAGTCTCATTCGGCGGGGCCCACCAACACAAAGGGCGCCCAGTAATACGGAGACGCCCAGCGGGGGTTGCTACGGACCTTTTGACGCGCTTGCTGGAGCAGCACCGCGTAGTTTACGGCGCCATCGGCCGGCTGTTGTTTGGCAACCCCTTCAAAAAACGCGCCCATCAACTCGGCCGTCGAGGCATCGTCGACGTTCCAGTGGCTACAAATCACCCGCCGACTGCCCGCCGCGAGGAACGCTTGCGCCAGCGAAGCGCCCGCTTCGAGGGGTCGATCGGGCCCGACGTTGGTCTGGCATGCGCTGAGCACCATCAGCTCGCAACTCGATAGCGGCAGCGAGTGAATTTCGTGCAGCGAGAGAAAACCGTCGTTGTCGGCCGTTTCGCCCGCGCTCGGCCCCGGCGTCAGGGCGATCGCGCCAAACAGATTCCCATGTTGTTGATCGACCAAGCCGTGGGCAGCCAAATGGACGTAACGGCGGCCCGCGATCTGGCGGCGGACGTTAGCTTCGGTCGCGTCGTCGGCTTCTAGCAGCGTCACTTGCTTTGGCGCAAACGCGGCGGCGACTCGCTGGCATTCCAAGGACGTGCCGGGCAGCGGCGGCAACCGGCCGCCCAGATCGAGGTAAGCGTCGCGCGAAAGCGCTGCGACCAGGTGGGCCGGCGGAGCCACGTCTGCTTGAGGATAATGCGGATTGCCGACCGTGAGCACCGACGCAACCGAGCTTGCAGCGGCGGCTGGGCGCGACTCGAGATTCATCAGAATGGTCGCCGACGGCGAGTAGGCGATCGGCGGCAGCACGTCCAGCAGATAGCGCGGCTTGGCGCCTCCTTCGACCAGCAGCGACTCGAACGGCAATTGATGCAGAGCCCCGTCCGGAACGATCGTGATCTGCCGGGGCCGTCGATCTTGAATTCGTTTACGGACGGCCCGAGGGACAAGCACTTCGGCCAGTTGCGTTCCTTGCTCGGAAGCGATGATTCCCTTCGGCGACGTCACGATACCGCTCAATCCCCGACCGCCGGCGCGATCGCGCAGATCGGCCAGATATTGGCTGACGAGCGAAACGGCGGCGTCGCGCGTGAGATGACCGGCGCGAATTCGCAGGCTATCGGCCAGCACGAGTGGAATCTCCAGCGGCACGATCTCGACGGGCGTTTTCTCGTCGCCGACCAGCAGCAGGTAACTTTGCTTGGCGCCTAGATAATAGAACAACAGCATCCCGTCGCTGCGCTGCATCGATTGCCGGGCTGCCGCGAGCGATCCGATCGCGGCGTCGCGCGACAGTCGTTCGCGATAAAACGGACTGGCGTTGCGAATTTCGCCCCAGACCGCGGCGAACTGGTCTTGAGCGGCGGCGAATTCCTTGGTCAATCGGTCAAGATCGGTCCCCGATTGCGACGCGGCGGCTTGCATCCGGCCGCGAAGCGTGCCCAACCGCTCGCGGGTCGTCCGTTCGCGTTCCAACAGCGCCTTGCCTGCGTCGCCGGTCAGGGTCTCGCGAAGATCGACGCCCGCCAAACTGAGTTGATCCAAAAACGTGCGACTTCGGCCGCGCTCGGCGACTTCGAAGGCGCGGTCCGTCTGGCCTTCCTGCAAACTCCACGTCACCAGCAGGTCGAAGGCCGAGGCGAACTGCGAGAAATATTCGGCCCGCTCTTCTTCGGCGCCGATCGTGCCGGCCCGGGGCGCTTCGACCAGCTTGACGGCCAGTTGCAACATCTCGCTCGCTTCGGCGGACTTGCCTTCGGCATGCAAAATTTCGGCCAGATTGCAGTACGTCAAGTAATGCATCGCCGGATAGGCCTCAATGCCGCGTTGCCGCTCGAGCGCCTGACGATAAATCTTCTCAGCCGACTCGGCATGACCGCGCAGCGATTCGGTCTTGGCCAAATAGTTCAGCGTCCGGGCGATTCCCGCCGTCTGCCCGGCCGCGGTCTGGATTTCGAGCGCCGCTTTCCAGTCGTCGAAGGCCGAGTCGAGATTCCCGCGACGATAAGCGATGGTCGCCCGATGATGCAGCACCGTGGCGGCAACCAAATCGCGATCGAGATGATGCTGAGTGCAGAGCGACCAAGCGTGCAGATTAAATTGGCCTGCCTCGTCGAGCCGGTCGTCGGCGATGGCCAATGTTGTGAGGGCGCTGTAATACGCGACGGCGCCGGGCGCGTCGGCGCCGAACACGTGCTCATAGGCTTTCAGGGCTTCGCGGCAATACTGGCCCGCCTTGGCGTATTGGCCCTGGCTCTTATAAGCCATCGCGACATTCAATAGCGCGCCGCTCAGCGAATCTTCGGCGATGCGGCCGCGTCCGCGATAAATGCCGATCGCGCGATCGAACAGAGCCACGGCCGCGGAATACTCTCCGCGGGCCAAGCGCACGCTCGCCGCATTGTTGAGCGAATAAGCCAATCGCAAATCGTCGGACCGCAGCAATCGCTCGCGAATCGCCAGCGCCTCGTCAAACAGCGATTGTGCCGAGACGAACGATCCGATGGCCCGCTCGACGACTCCCAGATCGTTGGCCGCTCGGGCGAGTTGCGTCGGCGCGGCGGGCGCGTGGTGGCGCCAGTAGGCAAGTACCTCCGCCAGTAGCGGCTGGGCCGATTCGTAGTTTTCGCTGGCTCCCAATAGCGCGCCCAGATCCGAGCGAACCGCGACGGCCAGCGGATGATTTTTACCGAGGCGATCTTCCCGCAGTTTCAGCAGCCGACGGTCCGTGTCGATGGCGGCTCGGTAGTCACCGGATTGTTGCTGAGCCATTTGCAGTTGAGCCAGCAAATTCATGACAACGGGCGCCGGCGACTGCTCTCGATCGGCTTTGACAAGCAGGCCTGCGTAGATGCCGGCCGCGAGGCGCCACTGCCGCTTGGCCTCGGTCGCCAAGCCTTCGGCCTCGAAAACCCCGCCTAGGCGCCCGAGCAGGTCGGCTTCCTCCGGCGAGTTCGACGATTTTTTCCTCACATCGGCTAGCAATGCGATCAAACTGGCTTGCGCTGTCGCATACTCGTGATTCTGTGCCTGTAGGATGGCAATGGCAGCCCGCGTGTTTAGGGCGGCGGCTCGGTCTTGTGCCGCCGTTTGGTTGGCCAGCAGCAGTTGCTCGGCCTCGATCGCGGCGGCGAAATTCTCAATGGCCACGTTCGCCGCCGCCACGATCGCCACGATCTCCGGCAATTTGACGCGAGGAATTTCACGGCGACCCATATCAGCCATGATCTGGCCGCCTTGCTCGATCACCCGCTGCCACCGTGGGCGAACTATTTTGGCGTCTCCCTTGAGTTCGGCGAGCCGGGCGGATTTCACCAGTAGGTTCAAACCGCGAACGATTTCCCCAGGTTGTTTCTGATCGGCATCGAGCAATCGCTTCAGCAACGTCTCGGCTTGGTCGTAGCGCTCGAGCGCGGCCAAGATATCGACTCGCTGAATCGCATTCTCATCGAGCAGTTGATCTCGAATCGTCACGTTCATCGCGGCCTTTTCGAGAAACTCGCGTTGCCGCTCGGCCATCCGCAGCGCGTCCTCTTGCCGACCCCAAGTCCGATAGATCGAAACAAGCGGCCCGACGCACCGGCCGAGGTCGCCGGCTGGCATCGCGCCGGAATCCATCGATGCCACGGCCGCCTTGAAAATAACTTCGGCTTCCACGAGCCGGCCGGCGTTGAATAGCGCGCTGGCCCGGAGCAGAGTGGCCTGATCGACAGCGGGGAGCGGCGGCTCGGCGCTCCATGCGGCCGCGCTTAGGCCGAGCAGGGCGGCGCTTATCGCGGCGCCAAGCCGCCAAGCGATTGTGGGCTTTCCGACGTTGATGAATCGACTCGCCATGCGTGTGCTGCCAGACGACATCCGCCGCCCCAACGCGGCATAAATGCCGCGGCTATTTTTTCACTCGCCACCCGCCACTCGTCACGATTCGCCCGCCCTAACGATGCGGAATGACAGCGCCCTGGTACGAGGCGAATGTCTCGCCCAACGTCTTCTCGAATTGCGGCGCGAAAGGATTCTTGCGCGACTTGACGATTCCCGCGAGTCCGCGGCTTAGCTCCTTCGAGCCCAGACTAAACGTGTTGTCGAGCCGGATGTCTCCCTGATCGTAAGCCGCTTGCTGCTCGAAGCGCTCCAGCGCCGCGGCGTCCAGCGGCTGGTCTCGGACCGCGACCAAAAAACATTCCGCCCCGCGCTGGCTGTCGAGTACGTGCCATTGATCCTCCGGGCCGGGCGAATCGACCTGAGTCGCAGCCTGCTGGCGCGAAGGATCCTTGGGCCAAAGCAGCGTCGGCTTGCCTGCAATGTCGTACCACAGCAGATACACATACCGCGGCGTGCCTAACTTGACGTGGAATTGCAGTTGATCTCCCTCATGGACCACCAGCGGCGCCGCATCCAGGGGACGCCATTCGTGCGAGACCCCTTTTTCCCGGGGCGACTGATAGGAGATCACCAACTGGGGCGTTCCCGGCTCGAACGCGAAGTCTTTGCCCGAATCGGTCGGAAAGCCTTGTTGCGTGCCGTTTTGGCGAGCGGTGATTCCCGAAATGCCTTGAGACGTCGGATCTTGATTGCGATTGAAGGCGACTATCAATAGCGCCGCCACGGCGGCGACCGCGGCCCCACCGGCGCCGATTGTCAGCCAGCTCGCGCGTCGCGGAGGCGGAGTGCCCCCGAGCGACGCTCGCAAATCGGCGGCCATGTCCGCCGCGGTCGAATAGCGATCGGCTGGGTTCTTGGCCATCGCCTTCAGGCAGACGGCTTCCACGTCGCGCGGAATTTTGTCATCGATCGTTCGTGGCGGAGGGGGCACGCGAAGACGCACTTGTTCGAGGACCTCGGTCATCGAGCCGGCGTTGAACGGCAGTCGCTTGGTGAGCATTTGATAGAGCATCACGCCAAGCGAATAAATGTCGGTGTGAGGCGTCGCCCAGTGCGATTGACCGGCGGCCTGCTCGGGGCTCATATAGGCCACGGTGCCCAACACGCGGCCCGTGTCGTCCTTGAAAAAGTGATCGTCCATCTTCGCCAGTCCAAAGTCGGCGATGTGCGGACACTCTTCTTCATCGAGCAAGATGTTGGCCGGTTTGATGTCGCGATGGACGATGCCGTTTTTGTGCGCGTGGTGCAGTGCTTCGGCCGAGCCGGCAACCCATTCCACAACCTGCGGCAGCGTGTACTCGCCCCGATCAAGCCGCTTTTGCAGCGTGTCGCCGCGAATGAATTCATAGACAATATAAACGCGACCGTCGTTGGTCTCGCCCGTGTCGAGTACGGTGACGATACCGGGATGACGCAGCCGGGCGGCGCTGCGAGCTTCGTGCAGAAACTCCTTCGCCCGATCGGCCGCGCTCGCGCCGCCGCGATGGGGCAGCTTGACGGCGACGTCTCGTTTGAGTTCGGAGTCGACGCACCGGTAGACGACGCCGAACGTGCCGGCGCCCAGTTCATCGCAAATCGTGTATCGTCCGATCGTCCCGGTGAACGGCGCCGGAGCCTGTCTGGGAACGGGCGCGGCCTGCCGCTTTTCGCTCGGCCCGGTCGACGGACCCGTGGCCGTTTGGCGCGCGGTGGAAATGCCGGACTGCGCCGCGGCCGATTCTCGCGAGTCGAAGGGCATCGTGCCGCTGGCGTCTCGTGGAGATGGCTGGCTTTCGGACGTCCGCGTCTCGACATTGGGATCGCTCAGAGCGACGGTGCCCGTGATATCGACCTGGCGCGGCGAGCCACCGTCGGACAAATTCGGAAAACGGCGCCGCGACTCTTCCGGCGTAAGCGGCTGGCCATGCTTTTGCCGGACGATGGATTCTTGGGCCACCAAATCCGGAAGGGACACTCGGGGATCCCCGAGTTCGGGATAATCGCGTAGATACTCCTCGACAAGTTTTTTCTCGCCCGTTTGCCAGCGGCGCTCGAGTTCGATCTTCACCAGCTCGGCCAGCGCGATGGGCCGTTCGGCGGGCGACAATCGCGAGACGAAACTTCGCAAATCGGGAAACTCCGATCCGCAGTTTCCCTCGTAGGAATCGACGCACTGGGCTACAGCCGACCACTCGGGCGACAGATATTCCTTGACGGCGTCCGGCATGGCAAGCTCCTCTCGTTAACGACGGCGGCGTAGAACCTTGGACGAGCGACGAGAATCGAATGTCGAACCGGCGCCACCGGCCACGGCGAATACGCTGGGTAAGACAACGGCGAGCGCGACGGACGCCGAGGCTTGCCGGGAGATCGACGGCGAGCGGGTTGCTCTCGAGAATTCGCCCGCGAGCGAGATTTCGTTCAATCGATTGTTTATGTTACCGGTTGGAAAGCGATCGGCTCGGTTGGAAGTCGGGATAATTCGAGTCGATCGATCGTAGACGACTGCGTGACGACTATCGAGCACCCCGTTCATCGCGACGTCTTCCCACAGTTCATCGACAGACATGGCAATAGTGGCCGACGGGGCTACCGGCGCTTCATTGCCCGAGTCATCCGCCTCTGGCGGCTTCGCGTCGGTTTGTGAATTCAGATCGTCGCTGCCGCCCACATTGTCCCCGAACAACCAGTCGATAGATTGGAGGACGCGATCGACGGCGTGATGATTGCCCAGACCTTGCTTAGCTTGATCGACATTCTTGAGAACACCATCCAACAGCGAGTTCAGCACCCGCCAGGGAACACCGGGGGTCGCAACCTGCAAAGCCGACTCGACGGTATCGAGCAAGTCCTCGGGCAGATGCGGCAACCCGACCGATTTCGCCGCGTCGTGCAGGGCCGATTGCAGCCAGTGAATTCCACCGGCGACGAACGACGAGACTTGTTCGACCGAAGCCAAGAGCGAACTTTGATCGTGACCGGCGCCGCCAGCGTTCATGCCATCCGATTTGTCCGCCGTGGGGCTAGCTTCGCCAAATTGCTCGATCAGCGAGAACAGCGAGGCAAAGAGCACGCTGCTGCCCAGCCGCAGCGCGAAAATCGATACTCCGCCGCTCGCGCTAAACTCCGTGCCCACGAGCGCCGTCGATGGAGCGACATCGTCGCGGCTGAACACGCGAACGCTTTCGTCTCCTTCGTCGGCGACCAACAATCGCAAATCCTGTCCTTCGGCGCCGCCGGCCAGGGCGAGCGCGGTCGGATGCAAGGCGCCCGCATCGAAAAACGAATCGGTCTCGACCAGACCGTTCGGCCCACCGACAAATACCGAGATCGCGCCATTGCCATTGTTGCCGATTACCAGTTCCGTGCCGCCGGATTGCAAGAAATCGCCCACCACGCCGCTGAGCGGCCCCGTTCCGCCGGAACTGATATCCTGCCGGCGACTGCCGTTCATGTCGGCATACACGGTCAGCGTATTGGACTGATAGTTGAGCGTGACGAGGTCCAACCCGGCGCCGCCGAAAAAATGTCCGACGAGGGCGGCCTGCGGCGATGAGCCCGTGTTGAAAGTCAGCGGCGAAACGTCGTTGAAGAATCCGCCCCCCAGGGCAGGCAGCAACGAAACGCTGTTCGAGCCGGAATTCGTCACGAGCAATTGCTGGTGACCGGTCCCTTGAAAGTCGCCGATTTGCGTTTGGACCGGCGCCAAGCCGACATTCAACCGCGGCCCCGGCCGCAACAGCGACGTTGAATCGTAGAAGAAGACTGAGACGTCGTTCGAGCCTTGATTGGTCACAACCACATCGGGGCGGCCGTCGCCGTTGACGTCGGCGACCTGCACATCGACCGGATTGACGCCGGAGTAAAACGCTTTCGGCGCGGCGAACTTTCCGCCGCCCAGGCCCAAGTACACGAGTACATCGTTGCCACCGCTGTTGGCGACGATCAAATCGTCAATGCCGTCGCCATTCAGATCGGTCAGCTTCGCCGCGCCCGGCGCGACGATGCCGGCCGATCGATCTTGTAAGAAGCCCGGCGTGCTTCCGCCGACCTGTAGCACGATTCGATCTCGGGTTTGATCGGTTACGAGCCAACTTTGCTGGCCGTTGGCGCTCAGGCTGCCGACGGCGATCGCCACGCGCTGGCCGACTCGCGTAAACGGATCGAAGGCGCCGGTCGCGACTCCGGTCAGCGCCATGACATCGCCGAACTCGTTGCCGACAACCAGATCGCCGCGCCCGTCGCGATTAAAGTCGCCGACGAGCAAACCATTGGGAAAATTCCCTGCGTCATAAGTTCCGCCGATCGAAAAGTTCCCGGCGCCATCGCCGCGAAGCACATCGATCGAGTGCGTGGTTCGGTCGAGGATCGCCAGGTCCCATTTGCCGCCGGGGAAAATGTGACCGGCTTGAATGTCCGCCGCGCGAATGCCGGACAAAATCTTGCGGGGAGCGAGAAATCCGCCCGCGCCGTCGCCGGCGAGCAACGACACGCTGGCATCGCCCGGATTGCCGACGACCAGATCGAGCGCGCCATCGCCGTTGAAATCGGCCCAGGCGAAAGCTCCCACGCCGTCGCGGCTATCGAGCAAAGGATTGCCGTTTGCATCCAAGCTAAAGCCGGCGGGACCCGTCGAGGCGCGATAGTGGATGGCGCCAGTGAACGAGGCACCGGGGCCGTGCATCAAGACCGTTACCGTGCCAGCCACCGGATCGGTTAATAGGATATCCCGATGCCCGCTGCCGGTGAGATCGACGAGCGCGAGTTCGGCCGGGTGGCTGGTCGCGTCCAGCGCCGATTGCGCTGCGAACAAACCGTTCGGCGTGGCAAGTAGTATCGAAACCGTGGCGTCGCCCGCATTGGCGACAACCAGATCGCCTCGACCGTCGCCATTCAAATCGGCCGAGACAATTCGAGCCGGTTGGACACCGACGGCGACTTGGCTCGCCAGCGTGGCGATTCCTGTCGGTCCGACCGAATAGATGGATACAAAATTGTCCGCGAGATCCACGGCGGCAATTCGCTTGCCGCTCGGACCGTCGACAACCGTGAAGGCGCGGGCCGGGTCGACAGGATTCGCGATTCGGGCGGCGTCATAAGCTCCCGGTTGTGCTGCCCGGCCCGGACGCACGAGAATTTTCCCCGCGCGATCGAGGACGATCGAATCGGCGATTCCGTCGCCTGTCACATCGGCCAACGTTGGCGTCGAATCTTGACCGCCGGCGGCGAATTGATCGGGCGTCAGAAACGTGCCGTCCCCCTGACCCAAGAGCGTCGAGATACTGCGGTCGCCGCCATTGGACGTCGCTAAATCCAAACGCCCATCGTGGTTCGAATCGATGACGACCAATGCGGTCGGCGATTGTCCGACACTGAAGTCGACCGGCGCCGAGAAGGTTCCGGCGCCGGTTGCCAGCAGCACGCTGACCGTGTTGTCTCCCGCGTTGGGGGTGGCCAAATCGAGCCGGTGGTCGCCGTTAAAGTCTCCGGCGACGATCGATCGCGGCTCGGTTCCCGTGCTGAATTGCAACTGCGAGCTGAAACCGCCGCTCGCCTGATTCAAGAGGATCGAAATGTTGTTGCTACCGGCATTTACCACGGCTAGATCGAGGCGGTTGTCGCCGTTGAATTCCCCCACGGCGATTCCCCGAGGATCGGCGCCCACGGCGAACGTAGTCTGGGCGCCGAACGTCCCATTGCCGGCGCCGAGCAGCAGCGAAACGTTGTTCGACGTGGAATTGGCCACGGCCAAATCCATCCGGCCATCGGCGTTGAAATCGCCGATCGCGATTCCGCGCGGCCCTTGTCCGACGGCGAACTGCTGCTGAGCCGCAAAGACTCCACCGCCGATGTTAAGCAACACGGAGACCGTATTGCTCACAAAATTGGCGACCGCGATATCCGGCCGACCGTCGCCATTGAAGTCGCCGATCGCGATCGCATCGGGAAAGCTACCCACCGCATAATGGACTGCGGGCGCGAATGTGCCATCGCCCAAGCCGAATTGCACCGAGATGTTGGCGCCGGTCGAGTTGGCCGTTACTAGATCGGGCCGACCATCGCCGTTGAAATCGGCGGATGCGACCGCGACCGGAGTGCCCGTCGTGAAAATCGACTGCGCTTGGTATTGGCCGTTCCCTTGGCCGAGCAAGAGCGAACCGCTAGCCGCGTTGGCGACGGCCAGATCGGACTGACCGTCGTGGTTGAAATCGGCGGCGACCAGAGCGCTGGGCGTGTCGCCGACCGCAGGACCCTGACGAGTTTGAAAGGCGCCGTCCCCTAAATTCAGCCGCACGGAAACGGTGCTCGAAAATCCATTCGCCGTGGCGAAATCCAAGCGGCTGGTGTCGCGAAAGTTGGCGGCGACCAATGCCTCGGGCGTGCCGGTTACCGCGATCGATTGAGCCGCCCCAAATCCGCCGTGGCCATCCCCCATCGCCAGCAGCACTCGGCTGTCGAGCGAATTGGTTAGCGCTAAATCCAGCGAGCCATCTCCATTGAAGTCGCCGAGCAAGACGGAACTGCGAAAATCGCCAGCGTTCTGCACGGGTCCATCGGCGCGCAAATCCACGCGCCGTTCGGCTTGGAAGGAGCCATTGGCCGCGCCCAAGAGGAGCGACACATCGTCGCTGCCGGCATTGGCGACCGCCAGATCGAGCGAGGAGTCGGCATTGACGCGGCCGATCGCGATCGACGTCGGTTGGTCGCCGACAGCATATTCGGCCGTTCCCTGAAAGCCGCCGAGTCCATCGCCGCGCAAAATCGAAACCGTGCCCGGGCCGAGTGTCGCGCCGCTTTGGTCCGCGTTGCGATTGGCGACGGCCAAGTCAAAGTGCGCGTCGGTTCCGAAACGTCCAGCGACGATCGCGCTCGGCGCCACGCCGACGGCGATGGACGACCCGACAGTAAACGTGCCATCGCCGACGCCACTGAGAATCACGACCGAACCCGGGCCGCCGCCGGAATCCGCCGTGGCGACAGCCAAATCGAAGTTGCCCGAATTGCGAAAATCTCCGGCGACAATCGCCGCCGGCGATCCGCCGACCGCATAGGATACCGCCGGCATGAACGTGCCGTCGCCGTTGCCTAGCAGAATCGAGACATCGCCCGACGATTGATTGGCGACTGCCAGATCGAGAAAGTGGTCTTGATTGAAATGGCCGACCACGACCGCGATCGGACCCGAGCCGGCCGAAATGCTTTGAGCCGGCCGGAACGTGCCGTCTCCTAGACCCAGCATGAAAGACAGATCGCCGCCAATAAGATTGGCGGTGACCAAATCCTGCACGCCGTCGCCATTAAAGTCGCCTGCGGCGATCGAGACGGCGTCGAAGCCAATCGGCAGATCGGCGAATGGCTGCGTGCTGGCGACGAAGCTCATGTCGAGATGATAACTGCCGGTCGCGGCGGCGCCAGTTGCGGCCGCGGAACTCACGGCCAACCAATATGTTCCCGCCGGCAGGTGCTGCTCGATCGTCGCGCCAGCGGCGTGGGCCAAGGCGTCGGCCGAAAGCAGCAGTCGTCGGTCGGCGCCATATAACGACAATCGGCCGGCCAACGCGCCGCCGCCGTCCGCGGTGGCCGTGGCAGTCAATCGACCGCCGCTTGGGAGCGTCAATTCGTAGAAGTCTCGATCGCCGACAGCGCCGATTTGGCCCGAGACGCTCGTGCCCAGCGCGATCGAGTTGGCGTCGTCGAGCAAGTTGTTCGGCTCGACTTCAGTCGTCACTGGAGTCGACTGATTGACGGTCACTTGCAGGTTGAACGAGCCGATGGAAGAATCAATGCCGCTTCGCGCGGAATGCGGATCGTAGCTCGTGTTGCCGCTACCCGAAATGCCGACGTAATAAATCCCCGTCGATGTCGCATGGTATGACAGACTGGGATCGCCACCCGTCGTGCTGGCCGTATCGAGTTGATTGCCCGAGGCGTCGAACAGGCGGACTCGGCTCTCGAGCGGGCTGCCTATCGCCAAGGCGCTAACGCCAAAGTCGGCAAAGTCTCCTTTGTTTAAGCTCAACTTGAACAAATCGGCGTCGCGCGGATAGGCAATCTGACCGCTCGCCGAGGTTGCCGCGCCGCGAATGAAGCCGACCGACGAGGCATGGGCCAAATCGCCGTTGGCGTCGCTCACCGGGGGCGTCACGAGCAATTGCAAGTGATAGGGACCCGAGGTGGAGCCCATTCCGCTGTTCGACACATTCGGGTCGTAGCTAAAGTTGCTCGAGTCCGAAACGCCGACATAATACGTGCCAGAGGTCAGCGCCGCGTAGCTGGCGTCGGCGTCGCCAAAGCTACCGCCAAAAGCCAATTCGGTCCCAACGCTACTGAAGACTCGCAAATAACTGCTCAGCGTGCTGCCGATCGACGACACGTCCGCGTGGGCGGTCAGCTGTTCGCCGACCGTCATCGCGAGCTGGTAGAGGTCGACGGCGGCCGGATCGGCGAGCGTGCCGGAAAAATCGCTCGGCGTGCCTCGGATGAGCGACGTATGAATCGCGCTGCCCAGCGTGTCGGCGCCGGTCAATAGGCGCCGGCATTCGAGATACTCAAAGGTCGGCTGCCGAGTTGGGCGGGCCGTGGCGCGACGACGAGTCATGGAGTGATACCAGATAAGCAGCGAATCGTCCGTGCATTATCGTTTCCACCCCCTCTGACAGCAAGCAGCTTTTCAAAGAGGGATTGGCCGGCTGGTCCAATCGTCGGCTCGATTATGAGAGCAACATCGAGACGGAAAATCGGAAATTCGGCGCCGAAATAACGCGGAAATAATCTGGCGGCCTCTATTCGTCGGCCAAAATCTGCTCGAGAACCTTAGCAGCCGCTTGCCGAGTGTTGAAAACCGTCCGCTCCGTGGCGCCGGTTTCCTCGGCGATCCGACGAACCGGCAGCCCTCCGAGAATGCCCTCCAATATCCGTCTTCGCCGATCGGAAAACGGCGCCAAGAGCCGTTCGACCACATCTTTAAGCACGACGGCGTCCTCAGCCGACGGTCCGATTTCGAGCGGATCGTCGCCGGCCTCCAGCGTCTGCCGCTTGCTAGGATCTCGCTGCGCCCGCTGCCAGAACTTTCCCCGATTGCGAATCTTGTTCAACGTGATCGTCGCCAGCAGCGGCCAGAGACTGTCGTCCGGTCCGACTTCGACTTGCCGAGCGCGGATTTGTCCAAAAAAGCTCCGCAGCACGCTCTGAGCGACATCCATCGAGCCCTCGGCCTGCTTGATCCGCCACCCGGACTGCCGGCGAATCAGTTCGATCAGTCGCTGATAATATCGCTCGAACAGCGCCGTCGCGGCATCCTCCGCCCCGGCCCGATACTCGGCCACCAATCGATTGTCGTCGCCGGAATTCGACATGGAGGTGAGATTCGCGTTGGCGAAGGGACACGACTGGAACCGTGGGAACAGTGGCGGCGATCTGATCTCCGACTACCGTTTCGCGCTGACTGCAATTGGAACCGCTAACCATACGCCGGGGGCTTGACTGGAGGCGTCCTCGCCAAAGCCCAGGAGGGTGGAAGCACGAATGTCTAATCAATAACGAATGACGAGGCACGAATGACGAAGGCCTGAAATTGGCATTTACCGGCGGTTTTATGCCGTCTCATTTTCGCGACGTCAGAGTACTGCTCGCAGCGCCACGGAGAAACCTTAGTCATTCGTCATTTGAGCATTCGTCCTAGATTAGACATTGGGTGTTTTCGTCATTCGTCATTTCCGACGGCTATGGCGAGGTATCCGGCTGCGTTTCGCGAAAGATGTCGCGTAGTTCGGTCGGACTTACGTCTTCCAGCCGTTTGCCGCGTTGCTTGAGCCGCTCGTTTACTTTGATGGCCGTTTCTTGCATCATGGCGTGCGTGTCTTGGGACCCACCGAGGAGGACGAAGTTGTCCCCTTTGGTCAGTCGTTTGTGACCGTCTTCGGCGTCGAAGGCCAAACCCAGGATGGCCGCTTTCTTGATTCGGTTAGTCGATTTCAAAGCTTCTCTCCGGGACGCCACATGTCTCGTTCGAGCGCGGCTAACTCATCAACGGATAGCGACCGCCGCCATTAATAATTATCGCGATTCGCTACTGGGAACTATAGGCAGAGGGGTAAAACTCGGTCAAGCGTGGTAGACGTACGCTTAATTTAGCGTCTTTCCGCCGCATCGTTGCGGTGAACCAGACGGGAGCGCCTCGCAAGACAATCGATCGCCAGGAATTCCAAGCTCTTTACTCCGCCTCCGCCGCTCGGTAGCTTAAGAGCCATTCGGGAGGCGAGCCCCAGGCAATGTCGTCGCTGACGGCAGGCCCGCCAACCGTCGCTTAAGGACCCGGATTCTTGCGCGATTCGCGCTCATGGCGAATCTAGTCCGCTCCCTGGCCCTGCAATTCGAGGAATCGACTCGTATGCCCCTGGTTCGCGTTACTGGGCACAGTGTGTTGGCCGTCGCGCTGATTCTCCTGTCTTCCAAGACGGTCCGAGCCGAGGAAAAAACGCCGGCGGACAGTCCGTCGCAATCGGCGGCAACGACCTCCGCGACTGCAACGTCCGCGACAACGGCATCGACTCCGACGGGCACGACCGTCAAGGACGCCAAACTGGCGGGCGACAACGCTTGGATGCTGACCTCGGCGGCGCTCGTGCTGATGATGACCGCGCCGGGATTGGCCCTGTTCTACGGTGGACTGGTTCGGAAGAAGAACGTGCTGGGCGTGATGATGCAGTGCATCTTCTTGATGGGCATGAACACCGTGATTTGGGGCCTGTGGGGTTATTCGCTGGCTTTTGGCGGCGACCCCAAATCGGCCGATTTCAATCCGTGGATCGGTAATGGCCAGTATTTGCTGATGCACAATGTCGAGCCCCACTGGAATGAGGCCACGCACAAGGCCGACATTCCGATGGCCGACGATATTCCGCGGCTAACGCATATGTTGTTTCAGGGAATGTTCTTCATTATCACGCCGGCCCTGATTTGCGGCGCCTTCGCCGAGCGGATGAAGTTCAGCACGATGATCGCGTTCACGATCTTGTGGGGCACGTTGGTATATTGTCCGCTTGCGCATTGGGTCTGGGGCGGCGGGATTCTGCAGTTTGGGTCGACATTCGCGATCGGGCACTCGCCAACGTCGCCCGGCGGGGCGCTGGACTTCGCCGGCGGCACGGTGGTGCATATCAGCTCGGGAATCTCGGCTCTAATTTGCGCTTTGCTCATCGGGCGACGCCTCGGCTATGGCAGCGAACCGATGCCGCCACACAACCTGACGTACACGATGATCGGCGCCGCCATGCTGTGGGTCGGCTGGTTCGGCTTCAATGCCGGCAGTCAACTGAAATCGGATTCGATCGCCTCCAGCGCGATGGCCGCCACGCATTTTGCCGCCGCCGCCGGCGCCGTGGCGTGGGCCGTCGCCGAATGGATCACCCGCGGCAAGCCCAGCGCGCTGGGCGGTTGCTCCGGCGCGGTGGCCGGTTTGGTTTGCATCACGCCGGCCTCGGGATTCGTGAATCCGATGGCAGCCATCTTGATGGGCATTGCCGGCGGCCTGGCTTGCTGCTTCGCCTGCACGTCGATCAAATCGAAATTCCGCTACGACGATTCGCTGGACGCATTTGGAGTTCACGGCGTTGGCGGAACGGTCGGGGCGTTACTGACCGGTGTTTTCGCGACCAGGGCCGTCTCCGATGTGAACGGCGGCGCGCCGCTCGGCTTAATCGAAGGGGGACGGATATTTACTGGTCAGGCCATTGCCACGGCAATCACCTGGCTCTTCGCCGGCATCGTGACGTTCGTGCTCCTCAAAGTTCTCGACGCCACGATGGGCCTTCGCGTGACTCAGCAGCAAGAAATTCAAGGTCTTGACCTTAGCCAGCACGGCGAGGAAGGGTATATTTTCATCTGAACGGACGGGCGGACTTTGGCCCTGAAGTCGGTGTTAGCCATTACAACTGCCCACAAAACCGCCGGGGACTCTCCCCATTATCCGAGCGTTTTTGCGAGAGCTTTTTAGGAATCGGCCATGAAAAAAATCGAAGCCGTGATTCGCCACTTCAAGCTCGAAGACATCAAAAACGCGCTCATGGAACTGGGTGTGCAGGGCATGACGATTTCCGAGGTCCGCGGCTTCGGTCGGCAAAAGGGGCACACCGAAATGTATCGCGGCACCGAGTATGCCGTCGACTTCGTGCCCAAAGTCAAGCTGGAGATCGTCGTTTCCAATGCGCAGCTCGCGAGCGTCATCGACACGATCATGCGGACCGCCCAGACCGGGCAAATCGGGGACGGCAAGATCTTCGTCATCGATCTGGCCAACACGATCCGCATTCGCACGGGCGAAACGGGGGAAGACGCAATTTAGTTCGTGGTTTAGACTGGAACGACGCGCGCCCCTAGCCGCGCCGAATCGCCGATCGGAGAAGCAACACGGCGCAGCAGGATGCCGCGGCTATGTGCTCCCGTCTCCAATCTTCCGACTCCCGAACTGACCCGCCCGCCCCCCGATGTCCAGTCCATTTCAACTTCGGGCGGGCGTGATCGCGGCAAAAGAATGGCTCGCGGCCGAACGGCAGAAGCTGCGCGACCAACACACGGCCCATTCGCCGGGAATTCAGGTCTGTGCTCATCTCACCGAGATGCTCGACCGAGTGATTCTGAACATCTGGGGGTCCGCTCTAACGGATTTTCCGGCTCAGGCGGAAGTTTATCGAAACGACGTCGCGCTGATCGCGTTGGGTGGATTCGGACGTGGCGATGTGGCGCCCTATTCCGATGTCGATCTGATGATCCTGCACGCGCCGAGAGCCGATGTCGAATCGTTGGCCAAGCGGATGTTGCACGACGTTTTCGACGTGGGGCTCGCGCTGGGCCAAAGCGTCCGCACGCCGCGCGACGCTTGTGGTTTGGCCGCCAAAGACGCCACAATATTCACGTCGCTCGTCGAGGCCCGATTTCTCGCCGGGAGCCGCGCCCTCCACGACAAGTTCTTTCGCAAATTTCAGCGAGTCGCCCACCGTCGGTGGCGAGGCATCATTCGCGCCATCGATCAATCTCGCCAAGAAGAGCGCGATCAATTCGGCGAGACGGTTTACTTGCTCGAACCGAACGTCAAGCGCTCGCCAGGCGCCCTGCGGGATATCCAACTGATTCGCTGGCTCGGGTTTGCCCGATATGGCGAGGCCGATCCCGGCAATTTGCAGCTCATGGGCGTCCTGCTCAAGGACGATCAGCGGACGATTCGCCGAGCGAGCGATTTCTTGCTCCGGGTCCGCAACGAATTGCACTTCCACGCCGGCAAAGCTCGCGACGTGCTCGACCGGGCCGAGCAGGTGCGAATTGCCCAAACCCTGGGGTTCCAGGGCGCCGAGGGACTGCTCCCGGTCGAGCAGTTCATGCGCGAGTACTTCCGGCACACTCGCGCCGTCAGCCATCTGGTCGGTCGATTCTTAGCTCAAACGCAGCCTTGGACTTGGCTCGCCGATGGGCTCTCCAAACTCTTTGCCCATAAAATGGAGCGAGACTTTTGGGTCGGACCCAAAATCCAAGCCACCCCGAGCGGCCTCAAAAAACTGAAGGGCGATCTTGCCGAGGTGTTGCGGTTGGCGGATTTGTTGAATCTCTACGGCAAGCGGGCCACGGCCGCGACTTGGCAGGCGGTTCACGAGGGGGCGCCGTTTGTTTCCGACCAAATGACTCAGGAAGGAGCGGCCCGATTCTTGTCGCTGCTGGCCCAACCGCAACGGCTGGGCGAAATTTTGCATCAATTGCACGAGGTCGGAATTCTGGAAAAAGTCATCCCCGAATTCACCCATGCCCGTTGCCTCCTACAATTCAACGAATACCACAAATTCACCGTCGACGAGCATTGCCTACGGGCGGTGGACGAAGTGACCAAATTTGCTCGCGACAGCGGTTTGCTCGGCCAAATTTATCGCGATCTCGACCAAAAGCGGATCTTGCACTTGGCCCTGCTGATTCACGACCTGGGGAAGGGTTTCGTCGAGGATCACAGCGAATTGGGCCTGAAGATCGCAGAGAACACTGCCCGCCGATTGCGTCTGCCCGAACAGGACGCCGAGACGCTCAAGTTTCTGGTCCACAAGCATTTGCTGATGTCGCATCTGGCTTTCCGCCGCGACACGAGCGACGACCAATTGATCGTGCGATTCGCCGTCGAAGTCGGCTCGCCCGAAGTTCTGCGGATGCTGTTTCTGCTCACCGCCGCCGATTTGTCGGCGGTCGGGCCGGGGGTGCTCAACCAATGGAAATGCGAAGTGTTGGGCGAGCTCTACCATCGCACGCTGCGTCATCTGATCGGCGATTCGCCGTCAGCCAGCGCCGAGGAGCGGCGGGCGGAGATCGTGGCCATGGTCCGCGACGAGCCCGACCACGATTGGTTCGCCCGCCAGATCGCCGTCCTGCCGGGCTCGTTTCTGTTCAGCATGCCGGCCGAACGGGCCTCCGAGCATCTGCGACGGCTGAGAAAACTGCCGGCGGGCGAGGTGCAGATCACCAATCGGTTTCTTCCCGACACGGCCACGGTCGAATATGTCGTCGCGACCCGCGACGATATTGCCCCCGGCGTATTTCACAAACTCACCGGCGGCCTGACCAGTCAAGGTCTCGAAATCTTGTCGGCCGATATCAACACGTTGAGCGAGGGCTTGGTGCTCGATCTCTTCGTCGTTCGCGATCCGGATTATGCGGGCCAGCCATCGGCCGATCGGCTAGAGCAAGTGAATCGCCGGCTGGTCGAATCGCTCAAGGCCAACCAGCCTCCGGCCTTCCGCCGGGTGTGGAGTAGCGTCAAGCAGCAGCATCGCGACTCACTGACCGTCCTCCCGACCCGGGTCCGCACGGACAATACGACCTCCGACTGGTTCACGATTCTCGACATTTTCGCATCCGACCGGACGGGGCTTCTGTTCACGATCGCCCGGACAATTTTCGAGCTGGGGCTTTCGGTGTCATTGGCGAAGATCGGCACTTATCTCGACCAGGTGGTCGACGTATTTTACGTGACCGACGCGAGTGGGCGGAAAGTCGACGATGAAACGCGGCTGGAGCAGATTCGGACTCGCCTGCTGGAAGCGATCGAGACGCTGGAGAAGCAGGCCTGAGCGCGTCTTATCGCTGAATCAACCATTCGGGTTGCAAGCACGGGCGATCGACTCGCAAGATTCGTGAATGAGCGATTGACGCGACGACTTAGCGGAAGGTTCAATAGGGGTTCTCTCACCCGGACTTTAGTCA
The DNA here is from genome assembly GCA_038210495.1 of Pirellulales bacterium. Lineage (GTDB taxonomy): Bacteria > Planctomycetota > Planctomycetia > Pirellulales > DATAWG01 > JBBQWR01. The sequence continues at coordinate 17,703 of JBBQWR010000006.1, read as the reverse complement.
CCTTCACCTCGTAATTGCTGTTTAATCGATGCCGCGTTTCGAGAACCCGGTGAAGCCCCTGCGCAATAGGGAACTCACGATCGGCGTCGGTATGTTGTTGGCCATGTTGGTGGTGAACGTCGCCGTCGCGTATCGCGCGGTCGCCCAAATGCACGCCGCCGCGACTGCGGTCGCCGACGCCAACAAAGTGCTCGACTCGCTCGACCAGCTTTTCTCCACGCTGCAAGATGCTGAAACCGGCCAGCGGGGCTACATAATCACCGGCAACGAGCAATATCTTGAGCCTTATGAGACCGCTCGAACGATCATCGACAAGCATATCGAGCAAGTCGAGAAGGTTTCTCTCGGCGACGCCGACCGCCGCGAGCATTTGGAAACAATTCGCCCGCTGATCGCTCTAAAACTGAGAGAATTGTCCGCCACGATCGAGTTGCGGAAAACGAGTTTCGAAGCCGCCCAAACTCGCGTCCTCTCCAACCGCGGCAAGCAGGCAATGGACTCGATCCGTGTCGTAATGAAGGTAATGCGCGACCACGAGCACCAAGTTCTCGTCGATCGCGAAGGCGCGATGACGGACGGATACCGCTCAACCCAATTGGCGATCGGTCTGGCAGCCGCGATCGGCGCCGTCTCGCTGGCGGGTTTTCTCGTGATTTTGCTGAGATACTTAAACGCTCGCGAGCGAGCGACCGCGACGATGCACGAACAGCGCGAACTGCTCAGGGCCACGCTGGGGAGCATCGGCGACGCCATGATCTCGACCGACCGCGATACGCGAGTGACATTCCTGAATACGGTTGCCCAACATCTCACGGGTTGGACGCAAGACGACGCTCGGGGCCAACCGCTCGAATCGGTTTTTCGGATCGTCAACGAGCACACGCGCCAGACCGTGGAAAACCCGGCGCTTAGGGCCATCCGCGAAGGGGCGATCGTCGGGCTGGCCAATCACACGATCCTCATTTCGAAAAACGGATCAGAGCGGGCGATTGACGACAGCGCCGCGCCGATTCGGACTGCCAAGGGTGAAGTCGCCGGGGCCGTGCTCGTGTTTCGCGACGTCACCGAACGTCGTGAGGCCGAAGAGGCGATGCGATTGATCGAAGCCCGGCAAGCGGCCATCTTGCGCGCTTCGTCCGATGCAATCATCACAATCGACGTCGGCGGCGCGGTCGTGGCCATGAATCCGGCGGCCGAAAAGATTTTCGGCTATTCGCGGCAAGAGGCGATCGGCCAGAAACTCGAAACCTTGATCGTTCCCGAGTCGCTCCAATCCTCTCACCGCGGCGGCCTAAAACGACTGCAAGTCACCGGCGAAGCCAAGGTGCTGAACCAACGCTTGGAAATGCCGGCCGTGCGCAAGGATGGATCGCAAATTATGGTCGAGCTGTTCATCCACCAATTGGAGGGCAGCAATCCGCCCCAGTACACCGGCTTCGTCAAGGACATCACTCGTCAAAAAGAGGCAGAACACGCGCTTGGCGAGCGAATGAAGCTGCTGACCCTGGGTAGCGAAATTGGTCGAGCATTGACCGAAAACAAACCGCTCGATGAGATGTTGAAGCAGTGTGCCTCGGCGATCGTGACACACTTGGATGGCGCCTTCGCGCGTATCTGGATACTCGACGCGCCCGACCAAGTCCTCGTCCTGCGGGCGAGTTCCGGATTATACGAACATATCGATGGCGCCCATGGCCGCGTTCCGGTCGGCCAGTTTAAAATCGGCCGGATCGCTCAGAATCGAACGCCGCACCTCACCAACAACGTCGTCGGCGATCCCGAGGTTCCTGAACAAGATTGGGCCGAGCGCGAGGGAATGACCTCGTTCGTCGGCTATCCGCTCATCGTCGATGACGAGGTCATTGGCGTGATGGCGATGTTCGCCCGCCATACGCTCTCGGCTTATACGATGGCGGCCATCGCGTCGGTCGCCGATCAAATCGCGCTGGGCATCGATCGCAAGCACGCTGAAGAAACATTGGCCAACCTGCTGGCTCGCGAATCCGAGCGTTCGCGACGGTTGCAGCAATTGGGCGCCGCCTCGCTGACGCTCAATTCGGCGACAAACACGTCCAGCGTGCTAGGAGTGGTCAACGCCGAGGCCAAGCAGTTGCTGGGCGTTAGTCACTCCAATGTGATTTTTGAAGGACAGGCCACAACGCCGTCGGAAAATGGTCTCGTCGCGCCGTTGATCGGCCGCAGCGGGCGCCTACTGGGATACATTCACCTGCACGGCAAACGCAACGGCGACTTCACGGAAGACGACGAAGCCATCCTGAAGCAACTGGCTCATATGGCCGCGGTCGCCTTCGACAACGCCCGCCTGTACGAAGAGCTCCGCGAGGGGGATCTCAAAAAAGACGAATTTCTGGCGATGCTCGCTCACGAACTGCGCAACCCTTTGGCGCCGATCCGCAACTCACTCAAGATCATGCGAATGGCCGGCCAAGATCCCTCCACTTTGGAAACGAATCGTGTGATGATCGAGCGCCAAGTCCAGCAGATGGTCCGGCTGGTCGACGATCTCTTGGATCTGTCGCGAATCACCCGCGGTAAAATGCAGATCCATAAATCGCGGGTCGACTTGTCCGCGATCCTCGCCAGCGCCATTGAAAGTAGCCGGCCGCTCATCGACCAACTTCATCACGAGCTGATTGTGAATCAACCGTCGGACCCGATCCTGGTCGACGCCGATTCGGTGCGGATGTCCCAAGTTTTTGTGAATCTGCTCAACAACGCCGCTAAGTACACGGAACCAGGCGGAAAAATTACCGTGAGCGTCAAGCGCGAATCCGAATCTGTCGCCGTGCATGTCCGCGATACGGGTGTCGGCATTTCAACCGAAATGCTCTCCCGCGTGTTCGACATGTTTACGCAGGCCGACCAATCGCTGGAACGTTCCCAAGGCGGTCTCGGAATCGGACTCACCCTCGTGCGGCGGTTGGTCGAAATGCACGACGGCTCAGTCGAGGCCTTCAGCGACGGCGCGGGCAAAGGATGTGAATTCATCGTCCATATGCCAGTGATCGGACAAACAGTGGAGATCAAGCCCGTGGTCGGCACGTCGGAAAGTGAACATCCTCAAGCGAGGAAAAAGGGGCGAGTGTTGGTCGTTGACGACAATCGCGACTCGGCCGACAGTCTAGCTATGTTGCTGCGGCTCGAGGGCAGCGAAGTCAGAATCGCGTACGATGGAATCGAAGCGGTCGACGCGGCGAAGAATTTCGAGCCCGCGGTCATCCTTTTGGACATTGGTCTGCCCCGGCTCAACGGTTATGAAGCGGCCCGACGTATCCGCGAAAACGCGGCTGCGGGCGGCCAGCCGATCCTGATTGCTCTAACCGGCTGGGGCCAGGACGAGGACAAACGCCGCTCCAAAGAAGCTGGCTTCGATCATCACATGGTCAAACCGGTCGATCCCGACGTCTTGGCCAAACTGCTAAACAGCCTGTCCTCGTAAATTGACGCATGGCGTCTTAAGCCGTACACGAAGCGTCTAGAGCCGCGCACGCAGTAAACGGTTTTCTCTCGTCGGCCAATCGCTATTTCGCTTGCAATTGACGTGACGCGCGGCACAATCGGCCATATGCTCATTCCCCGATTCACGCTCCGCAATCTATTCGCCGTCACGGCCGGCGTCGCCGTGGCCGCGCTGATCACGTCTTGGGGCGGTCAGGGCGTGGCTTGGGCGATCGGCATTTCGGCGGCGCTCGTGGCGCTGTTGATTATCGTGGCCGTTCACGTGGCCCTGTTTGCGATCCTGTGGTTGTACTCGCGGGCGGCCACCGGCGGCGAGACGGCGGCCGTGCTGCCAATTGAATCCCGGACGACGAGCGCTGCCGCTCTCGGCCCACCGCTTCCCGGCAAAGCGATTTGATATGCACGGCAGTCGGTTAAATCACGATCGACGGAGAGTTGCGGCCAACCGTATCGTGTTGTCGTTTCTGATGGCCATGCTGACGCCTCTTGTTTTGTCTGCATCGGCCGCCGGCCAATCCGGCGGCATCATGCCCTGTCCGCTGCCCGGCGGCAAGCCCGTGGCGAACACCACCGGTCTGACACTTGCCGTCGACTCGACTTGGATCGCGGCCAGTGGCTATCGACCCATTACGGTGGTAATCACGTCCACGGCGCCGATGACCGCCGACCGTACGTTGACGCTACGGTTCATTGCCGAGGGCAGCAGTATGTTCGGACGGTTCGTTGAGGACCCAAGCTTCCGGTTCGAAGTCAATCAGCAACTCGACATTCCCGCCGGCGCGACGATTGCGAGGGCCAGGATCTCGCTCCCCCAGCATCATCCGATCGGCCAATTGAAGCTCGATGTTTACGAAGATGGGCAGCACTTGAAAGCATTGTCGTCCGAGAATGTCTTCGTGACGCCAGAGAATGGCAACAACGCGGCCAACGGAGCATCATCGTCTTGGTCGCACGCTAATCCTGGGGTCCGACGTGAGCAAAACAATTGGATTGCCGACGAACGGCAATTCGACGGTCGCGGTTGAGCTCGATAGTCTTGTGGCAGGTCAAGCAACATCGCGTAGTCCCGCGTTGGCCGGGCCAATCGGCCCCGTCCCAGGGGTTTCGCGATCCCTTAATATCGACGACTTATCGGATCGCTGGATCGATTACACCGGCATCGACTGCTTTGCGATTCGTCAATCCGATCTCAAGACGCTCGTCGAAAAGCATCGTCGGCAGTGGGGCGCCATTCGGTCCGCGGTTGCGGCGGGCGCCAACTTGTTGATCTACGAAGTATCCGCCGAGCAAGTGGCAGAACTGGATCGCTATCTTGGTTTGCCGCCATCCCCCGAAACGTCCGCCGCCGACAAGATCGAGCAAGGAATCGACCCCAACAGTAGCGACTCATTAGGCTGGAAGGCCATTTCAAGACCTATTGCGATTCCAGACAACCCATCCCCGCAAGCCGTCGAAGACTTCGACGTCCAATCAGTTCCTTCAGCGACGGCCACAACTCAACCATCGCCGCCGCCGGTCGTCGCGTTGCATCCGGCCATCGCGTCGCCGCCGACAGAATCTCGCGTGCATGGTCGGTCTCTCGGTCGCGGACTGGTCTTGTCCACCGTCGAGTCGCTTGCGTTTGACGCAATCGGCTTGAACGGACTGCTGCAACATGTGCCAACCCATCGCGCGTTTTGGAACGCGCGGCATGGTTTGTCGCTCGACCCGGAATTAGTCTCCGCCAATCGGGCGGATTTTTGGACGTTTCTGATTCCCGGGGTCGGGCTCACGCCGGTCGTCGAGTTTCAAATTTTGATTACGCTGTTCGTGCTCGTGATCGGGCCGCTGAATTTTTTCCTGCTGCGTCGCTGGCAGCGACTGAACTTACTCGTGTTCACCGCACCGATCACGGCGGCGATCGTGACGCTGCTCTTGGTCGGCTATGCCATGGTCGCCGACGGCCTCGGCGTGCGAGTCCGAGCCCGCACGTTCACCCAAATCGATCAGCGCCGCGGCGAAGCGGTCTGCTGGTCGCGGCTGTCGTTCTATGCCGGTCTGACGCCGCGGCAAGACCTCAAGTTCTCGGAGGATGTCGCCGTGTATCCATTTCGGCAGGAAAGCGCCGAACGAATCGGCATCGGCGCGCCGCCGACGAGACAGTGGAACTGGGGCGACACTCCGGCCGATCCGGCGGGCTCTACGGCGGCGGGCGCGAAAGAGCAGCGGCTCTCGCGCGATTGGCTCCCTGCCCGTACGCCGACGCAGTTCGTCACCGTCCGCTCGCGCGAGTCGCCGGCCCGGCTGGACGTGAAGATATCGGCCGATGGCTCGACGGCCAAGATCGCGAACCACCTCGGTGTGCGGATTCGCAAATTGTTCGTCCGCGACACCGCCGACCATTATTTTTCGGGCGAGAACGTCGTACCTGACGGCGCCGCAACATTATCGTCGAGCGCCGCGTCATCTTTTATCGCGCTCGACCTGGGTGATCCGCTCAGCTTGCCGCCAGGTTCTCGGCTCGATTGGTTCGAATCGTCGAGTTTCTCACGTCGCTACGGAATGCGAACGTATTCCACCAATAACTTGAGCGCTCCAGCGCAGGGCGGCGGCATGCTCGAACTGAGCTTGAAACAGGCGAGCACTCATCTCGCTCCCGGTCATTACGTCGCGATCGTCGATCGATCGCCCGAACTCGAACTCGGCGTCGAATCCGCCCGGGAAGAAGCCAGTCTGCATGTCGTGGCCGGTAATTGGTAATCACGTTCTCGCCGATCGATGCTTGCCACGATAGCTCTTTACGCAATACGCCGCCGAATGATCTCCACCCCTTCGACAACCTCCAGCGGACCGATCATCGAGGTTCGCCACTTGTGCCGCTATTTCGATCGCGCGAAGGCGGTCGACGATATCTCGTTTAGCGTCAAGCGGGGTCAGGTGTTCGGCTACATCGGGCCGAACGGCGCCGGCAAGACGACCAGCATGCGGATCCTGTCGACGCTCGATCAGCCGACCAGCGGCGACGCCTACGTCGACGGATTCTCGGTGGTTGACGATCCGGACCGAGTGCGGCGGCGATTGGGTTTCATGCCCGACTATTTCGGCACGTACTCGAACATGAACGTGGTCGAGTATTTGGACTTCTTCGCACGGTCGTATGGCCTGCGGGGAGACGACCGCCGCCGGGCGCTCAACTACGTCATGGACTTCACGCAGCTCGAGAGCCTGCGCTATAAGCCGATCGGCGGCCTGTCCAAGGGCATGAAACAGCGGCTTTGCCTGGGCCGCACGATGGTTCACGATCCGGCCGTGTTGGTGCTCGACGAGCCGGCGGCCGGACTCGATCCCAGGGCTCGGATCGAGCTGCGCGAAATGATCGGCCGGCTGGCTTCCGATGGGAAAACGGTGCTCATCTCCAGCCACATCCTCACCGAACTCGCCGAGATGTGCGATATCGTGGGCATCATCGAGCTGGGCAAGATGTTGGCCGTGGGGAGCGTGGCCGATATTCAGCGGAGCCAGCAGCGGCATAGCCAAATCCGCGTTCGGGCGCTGGGGGGCGCCCGTCCGCTCGCGGCGTGGCTCGGCGAGCGCGATGGAATTCGGCAGATCACGGCCGAAGGCGAAACGGCGACGTTCATCCACGACGGCGATGAGCAGTCCGAGGCCGACTTGCTCCGCGACATGATCGCGGCCGGCTTCCGCGTGGCCGCCTTCGGCAGTCAAACCAAATCGCTCGAAGACGTCTTCATGCAAGTCACCGCGGGGAAAGTCCAATAGCCGCGTCGCTCGCGTCGAGATTTTAAAGCGCGTCGCGAGCGATGCGACAAACGGGAAACCAATCAACCATGGCGTCCGTAAGTCCAATCCCGCAGATCGTCGAAGAAGGGGCCGCCGTCGGCGCGCCACCGGCGTTTGCCCGCTGGGCGAAGCTCGGCGCGTGGCTGGAACGGATGGGCGAGCGGCTCAACCCGATCCTCGTCAAAGAGTGCCGCCAATCGCTCAAGAGCCGGCAGTTCGCGATCACCTTCGCGCTCGTCCTGGCCGCCTGCTGGCTGTGGTCGATCTTCGGCGTGACGCTGATCGGCCCCAGTATTTATTACAGCGGGGCCGCCGCGGGCACGAAGATGTTCGAGGGCTATTTCTTTATCTTGGCAGTGGCGCTGCTGATCGTCGTCCCGTTCGGCGCCTTTCGATCGCTAGCCGATGAACGGGATGATCGCACGTTCGAGCTGCTGGCCATCACCACGCTTCGGCCCAGGCAGATCGTCGCCGGCAAGCTCGGCAGCGCGATCATTCAGATGCTCGTTTATCTGTCGGCCGTCAGTCCGTGCCTGGGATTCACGTATCTGCTGCGGGGGATCGAGCTGCCGACGATCTTGCTCGCGCTAGGCTATTGCCTGCTGACATCGGTCGGCCTGTCGATTCTTTGCTTGCTGGCCGGCACGGTGGCGCTCGCTCGGCAGTGGTATTCGCTGCTGTCGGCGCTGATGGTGCTGCTGCTTATCGGCAATTTTGGATTCACGATCTCCGGCGAGGTGGGCATCGTCATGGGTTCCAGCGTGCTCAACTACGGATCGGCCGACTTCTGGCACGCCGTCGGCGGCTTTCTGCTCGCCCATGTCAGTTATGACACCCTGTTTTTTCTGGCAGCCACGGCCCGACTGACATTTCCGAGCGAAAACCGCTCCACGCCGCTGCGCATCGCAATGCTCTCGCAGCATTTGCTACTCACATTCGCTTTCGCTTGGTTCGTCACCCGAATCGCGAGCAACGCGACGCGAGAATTGGCCCCCATGTTGATCGAATCTCTCACTCCTTACTGCATTTTGCTCACCATCCATTGGTATGTGATGGGCGCGTTCATGACGGGAGAGACGTCGCAGCTTTCGGATCGTGCGAAGCGCGGTCTGCCGCAGAGTTTCGTGGGCCGAGCGATTCTCACTTGGTTCACGCCCGGTTCGGCGACGGGCTATGTGTTTGCCGTCGCCAATTTGCTAGCCATGACGCTGGTCGTTCACGCAGTGCTGCTCTACGTCTGGCTCGATCCGGGCCTGCGAATGCAAGCGACGTTGAGCGCCGGCCGTGCTAATTTCGATCGAACCAGCCAATTAAATCTGCTGTTGTTCGGCTACGCGGCGTTCTATCTCGGCTTGGGGCGGATCGTGACTGGCGCCCTGCGGCGGGTGGCCACCGTCCGCATGGCCGGCGCCGTGATGCTCAATGTCCTGCTGGTGCTCGTCGGCTGCATTACGCCGCTCTTGATCGAAGAAATCTTCGCAGGCCGCGGCCGCTGGTCGAGCGGCTATTCTCTGCTGTATGTCTTCAACCCATTCTATTCGATCTCCAGCAGCCAATCGTCTGCCCTCAGCGGACAGATCGAATTGGCCCTCGTGATCGTCCTCGGGTCGGCCAGCGTCGTGTTTCTGGCAAACCTCCGCGCCGTGGCCGCCGAATTGCGACGGACGAGAGTCGCCGCGCCCGAGCGGGTTGCCGAAGACGACGCGGCGCTCGCGGTGAAGCCGGTGGCGATTCCCGTGACCCCTTGGGATTAATGCCACACGGAAAAATCGACAGGATTAACAGGATTTACATGATTTTGACACTCGGTCCTCGGTAACCAGTCGAGCACGGCATGCAAGATAACCAGAGTAAATTTCTCCAGAGCCGTTGGCTCCGCAAAAAAACAAATCCTGAAAATCTTGTTAATCCTGTCTACTCCTCCTTTTTATTCGCCCGATTGAACGTCTCGCCCTTCTTGTAGCGCTCCGCTTCGTCAACCGTGACTGGGTTTCTGCTAATTTTGATGACCTTGTCGAGCGCGAGGTCGAACTCGGCCTTGTTCGGCTCGCGCAACTCGCGATGATGGCCCATCTCGGCGACGCTCTCGCAGGCTTTTTGAGCAAACGCAGGCTGATCGATATATGGCAGCACCCAGTGCAGGGCGTCCATCGTGTGAATCGTGCCGGCGCGGCGAACCACCAGATTGCGTTCGGAATCGGTCTGAGCCAGTTCCATGGCTTGCTTGAGCAACTTGAGCCGATCGGCGTTGCTCCGCTTGTCGTGCAAGGCGGCGACTCGGATCACCGCTTGCAGCGTTTTGATCCGCTGAGCGGGCTCGATCGGATGCTTGGTCAGATCGATCAGACGGTCGGCTATCGAGGCATCGGGCCACAAACATAAAGCCCGCACGGCCGCGTCGCTAAGTGCGTTATGCTCCTTTGCCGTCGTCAGCCGATCGATGAATTCAAACGCCGACTTGCCGCCAATTCGGCCGATCGCCGGCAGGATCCCGGCTTGGTCGCCGGAATCGGCGAGCCCTTTGTAAAAGGCGAGGGGCACTGCAGCCCGTTTTTCGGGATCGGGGATCTTGTCGCATACCTGCTTGAGAGCCGTTTCGGCGGCGTCCCGTTCGGCGCCGCGATCCGCTCGAAGTATTCCGCGCATCATGCCTGCGACGGCTGTCTCATCCGGCTCGGCCAACCGACCCAGCGCGTTCATGGCAGCCTGGCGAACCGGCTGACGCTCGTCGGTAGCTGCCGCCAAAAGCACCGGCGTGGCTTCGCCGGCGCGACGCGCGGCCAATATATTGATCAGATCGACGGCCGATTTGGTCTTGGACTGCCCGAGCGCGGCGATGATTATCCCTGTCGCTTGTCGGCTGCGGAGTCGCGAGAGCGCATCGCGCGCGGCGGCGTTAATCGGTTTCGCCGAATCGCCGAGCAGCTTGATAAGCATCGTGGCGTCGGTGGAGTCGCCCAGGGCGCCAACAGCCCCGATCGCCGCGACCCGCACGCGCTCGTCGTTGGATCCGATTAGATCTCGCGCCGCGCCGCCGGCAGCCACATCGCCCCGATCGGCAAGCGCTCCGAGCAGTCCAATCTGTGCCTCGGGCGAAAGCTTAGGCAGCAGCGCGGTCAACTTCTTCGTCGCTGCCGTGCCTTTGATTCCTTCGCGCACTTGCTGCAAGCCGGCGGCTCGCAGTTCCTTGTCCGTATCGCCCACCAGCGAGATCGCCAGATTCAATGCCTCATCCGGGTCGTCCGCGGCGCGGGCTTTTCCGACCATCGCGATCAGCGTCATCAGGAAGCAAACAAACTCCAAAGCGTTGTGACGCACAAATACCTCGGTTGCAAAAAAGTTCCGGGCTGCGAGAATTTCCCGCAGCCCGGTTGTGTAGGCCGGCGCGGCAGGATGCCGCGGCTATGTAACTGCGCAAGCGAATTACTTGCTCGCCGCGACCTTGACCATTCCCAGTTTGGCGCCCGCGCGGACATGCTTCGGTTGATCCTCGCCGCTCAGCGATTGGTAGATCGCCTTTGCGTCGTCTTTCTTGCCGTCGGCCAACAGGTGCTCGGCACACGACAGTCGGGCGTCGGTGATAGCCATTTTCAGGGCAGCCGGGGCTTTGGGAGCAAAGTCCGTTAGAGTCTTCGCGGCGTCGGAATTGCCGATGTCGCCCAGCGCCGCGACGGCGGCCGCAGCGATCTTGGCGTCGGTGTCGGCCAGACAAGCGGCAACCGCTTCGATGGCGCCCGTGTCGCGGCGATCGCCGATCGACGAGAGCAAGCCGATCTTCTGTGCTCCGCTCGATTTGCCGAGAGCTTCGCGCAGGGCCTTGGCCGCTTCAGGCGCTGTATTGCGCTCGAGCGCATATCGAGCCATGTGCGACAGGTCCTTGTCCGACAAAAGCTCCGCGATCGCCGGCACGGACTGGGCCGTGCCGATCGTCCGCAATGCCCGAAGTGAAAAATCCTTCGCGGCCCGGGGAGCATCGCTCTTAATGACGGCGACTAGCCGGGTCTCCAAATCCTTGGCCATCGCCGAATCGTCGTGCGAGGCGACGATCGCGTCGCGAATCGGCCGCAGATCATCGTCCTTGCCGCCCCAGTCGAATTTCTTGAGCGTCTCGAACGATTTATCGAGGGCCGCCTTGTCGACTTTTGGACTGTCGGCAAACGCCTGGGCGCCTGCCGCCGAAAGGCACATCGCGACGGCAGCCGCGATGGACATGCGGCCGAGTGCGCGAAAAGGAATGGAGCAATTCATGGGAGTATCCTGGTGGGTGTGAGTTTTCGTTGGTGTTTAAGAACCGTCTCTCTTTGGGAGAGGCAGGGTGTGGGCGGAGTGATTCTATTTTTTTTGAGTTGTCAACGACCTTCACGTTGAACTGCCCTCACCCCAACCCTCTCCCAAAGGGAGAGGGGGCAGGGCAGCCTACGGCTGCGATTATTGGCCTAAAGCTGCCACGGCTCGCGGCGGGCGCGATCCAAGTAGCGATTCGCCTCTTCGTCGCCGGGAAATTCTTCCTTCGTGGCGTCCCATTTCAGCGGGCGATTCAGCTCATAGGCGATATTGCCCAGGTGGCACACCGTACATGTGCGATGGGCGAACTCGATATCCCGGAACGGCCGTTCGCGGGTCTTCACGCATTCGATGAAGTCGCCGTAGATGCCGCCGTTGCCCTTGTATTTCGGCAGCGGCTTGGAATCCAGCTTCTCGCCCGGCGTCCCAACCGGAGTGACATCGGTGCCCGGTTTGCCTTCGCTATGGACGAGTGACGGACCATTGGCGAACTTGAACGTCAGATACTTGACGTCCTTGCCGTCGGGCGGAATCACATCGGTCGGCCCCTGATCGCGGATATTGCCCGCGAACATGGCGCCGCCGAACTTGTGGGCGCCCCAGTCCGTCATCCCGCCCCCCGAGTAGTCGCTGAACGACCGCCAACTCGTGCCGTTGATGGCGAAGCTGCCGCTGCAACGAAATGGATGGTACGGAGCCCAAGGCGCTGGCCCGAGCCACATGTCCCAATCGATATCTTCCGGCACGGCCTCGCCGGCCAAATAGCACGGCTTCGACGGGCCGCCGCAATTGACGAAGATTTCCTTGATCGTTCCCTTCTGGCCGCTCCAGCATTCGGCCGCCACGCGGCCATAGTCGTCGAGCACGCGCTGGCTGCCGCCGGAGACCACGCGGCCATAACGCCGAGCGGCGTCGACCATCATCCGGCCTTCGCGAATCGTTCGCGATTCCGGCTTCTGGCAATACACGTCTTTGCCGCCGCGACAGGCCGCGATCACGATCGAGGCGTGCCAATGATCGGGCGTGGCGACGTGGACCGCGTCGATATCGTCGCGGGCGAGCAGCTCGCGGAAATCGTTGTAGGCTTTGCAATCGGTGTTGTGATTGTGATCGTCGACATTTTTCTTGTATTTGTCGCGGACGCTTTTCCGCACGTCGCACACGGCGACATACTGGATATCGCCGCGGCCCAGAAATGCGCCTTGATCGCCCGAGCCCATGTTGCCGATGCCGATGCCGGCCATGACGATCCGGTCGCTCGCCGGGGCCTTGTCTGGACCGCCGAGTGCGGAGGAGGTGATGATATAGGGCACGGCGATCGTCGCGGCGGCGCCGGTGGCGGCCGACTTGATGAATTGCCGACGGGTGGCGGCCTTCGATGTTTGCTTCATACGAGAAACTCCTTGAAGGGAATGGTTCGAGAGCGAACCGCAGTTTGAGTAAGTCCGTGAATGTGAGGCGGGCCAGACTTCAGAGGCGGGGCGTCGCGGCCATTATGCAGTCAAACCGCTTCCGCGACAGGCTTGAACGTAAATCGCCGGAAACTCAACGTCAATGGTTTTGCCGACAAGTTTTCAATTTTCGTCGCCGGCCGGCGCCGGGTGCCCGGGGCTGGAGGCGCCTCGCCGAAGCCCCGGAGCGTGGTCTTCATTTTCAAAAGACATTAATTCCAATTCACGAGTGGTTTTTACGTCCCAAACAAGACGGCGCAGCAGCATGCCGCGGCTATGTACGAGATCGCCGCTCGCCCCCAGTTGCGTTTGAACGATCAATCCCGGGTCCCTACAATTCATGGCTCGTGTTTTCCCGCCATTTTTCGACTCAGCCCAAGCTCAGCCTGATGGATAACTTGAAGATTATTCTTTACCCGCATCCGACGCTGCGGCACGTTTCCAAGCCGCTCAAGCGGATCGACGCCGAGGTGCAGGCCATCGTCCGCAAGATGTTCGAGCTTATGTACGAGCATCGTGGCGTCGGGCTGGCCGCGAACCAAGTCGATCTCCCTTACCGGCTATTTATCGTGAATCTGGCCGGCAAGTCGGGCGAGGGCGAGGAACTCGTGTTCATCAATCCCGTGCTCAGCCGACCGCGCGGTCTGGCCGAGGCCGAAGAGGGGTGTCTCAGCCTGCCGGAACTCTACGCCCCGGTGAAGCGGGCGGAAAAAATCACGCTCGACGCCTTCAATCTGCAAGGCGAAGGCGTGCATCGGGAACTCGACGGACTGTTCGCCCGCGTGGCCCAGCACGAGACCGATCATCTCGACGGCAAACTGCTCATCGACCGGCTCAGCACGACGGCCGAACTGGGCGTCCGCGAAAGCCTCGCCCACTTCGAGGACGATTTTCAATCGCGCCGCGCTCACGGCGACATCCCCAACGACACCGCCATCGGGGCCCGACTCAAAGAATTGGAAAAGGCGCGAGCCTAAGCCGTAGGTCAGGCACTCCGTGCCTGACGAGCGGAATGTCGTCCACGAAAAATTTGAACGCCGACAATACGCCAACGACCTCCTTTTCAGGCCCAGAGTGGCTGCTCTAGCACGAGTCAAGCCATTACGAACTTGAGGCCTGCTCCTCAATAGACAGTTTTGCCAATGTCGCCGTCTCTGCAAAATTGCGGAGGCCGGCCGTGGCGCCGTAGCCGGTGACGCAGCAGGCGCCCGTGGCGGCGGCGAGTCGGCCCGCGTTTTCGATGCTCATCCCCTTCAGTATCCCGGCCAAAAGTCCGGCGTAAAAGCTGTCGCCCGCGCCGGTCGTATCGACCACGGGGCCCGGTGGAGTGACGCATGCGATTTCAATGTATTGACGCTTGGCGGGACTCAGGATCGCGCCGTCGCTGCCGAGCTTGACTCCCAAGAGCCCTGGAGCGCCACAGCCGCGAAATACTTCGATGATTTTGCGGGGCTCCGTCGTCCCGGCTTGCGAACTGGCCTCCGCATGGCTGGGCACGTAGACATCCAAGTGGGGCAAGATGCGGTCGAGCGGCTGCAGCGAGCCTCCCTTGCCGGCGGAATCCAGCGCGGTGCGGCAACCGACTCCCCGAATCGCGGCTAGCACGTCGGGAAGATCCTGCTCCAGATTCGGCAGCAGCGAGTAATACCCAAGCAGCATCATGCGACTCTGGGCGAATAGGGGTAACCGATCCAAAAACGCCTGCTTATTCAACAGTCGGGGCGCCCCGACGCAGTGCGCAAAGCTCCGCTCGCCACTGGCGTCGATAAGCGCGACGGTGGTGCTGGTAGGCGCGGACTCATGCGTGACCAAGGGTTCGATGTCGACTCCTTCGCGGTGCAATCGCTCGCGAATCACTGGTCCCCAATTGTCGGCGCCCACGTAGCTAAAGGTCGCGACTCGCATTCCGAGTCGCGCGAGAGCAATTCCGGCGTTGCAGGCGATACCGCCGGTCGTGACCTCGATCGGTTCGACGGGAAACAAGCGGCCGCCCCCGATCGCCGTATTGAGAGACACGGGCCGAACGAGGATGTCCGCCACGCAGGAGCCGCACACGACGCAATCGAAGCTGCTGGTCATCGTTGAGTTCCCGGAAACTTTTTTTGAGCGGCTGAGAAATCGATCGGGCGCCCGAACATCTCGGCTCGGCGTTTAGTTTCAGTCGCGCGACATTCGGCGTCAACGATCCGGCCGATTTCGCGGCGAGGACCGGCGGAGAATTTCGCCGCGAGGAACTGGAAGAATGGGCCTCCCGATGAGTCGCGCTGCGGTGGCTCGCCGCAACAGAGGGAAACTCAGTGAGAAGCTCGCGACGTTAATCCATCGCGCGCAAAAAAGCCCCCGGAAAGGTCGGGTCCCAGGGGGGCAAAGGACACCATCCTTTTCCGGGAGCGATTGGCCGCTCGCGGGTGATTGCCGGGTCGGGGACGCTAGCGCAGCCCGACCGCCATCTGCCGCAATATCTCCGTTGATGCTTGCCGAGAACCGGCGTTGGCCGGCTGTTAGAATTTTGCCCCAGATGCTCCCCTACCATTGTATTCGAAGCGTGCGCTTGCGTCCTTGCAATCGACACGGCTTCGCCGGTCCGCAGGAAACGCCCCTTGCGAGACGCTTCCCAGAGGCAGACCCATCCACGTGTGGATACCGCTTGTGTTGTGTGCATGAACAGCGCCGCGTGAGGCCGCGTTGCACATGACGTGGCGGGAAGATATGGCAATCGGCAAAACCGGTCAAGTGCGGTTTCGGTGATTTTTCGCGCTCGGCGAGAATCCAAAATAACGGATTTGAGAACGACGGAAATCATAGGATTAACAGGATTTGCCAGGGCGTTTTGGAGGCTTGTGCCCGACTGCCGCTTCGTCCGCTCGAGCGAGCCCTTGAATCGCAGGCGTGTCGGGACTAACGTGGTGAACAGCAGGCCGCCGGTTCCGTGCGAAGTCTTGGATAGCGAAATGAAATTTATCGAAATGTCCGGAGCCGAACTGATGAAGGTTCTGGGGCCCGACGAAGTTACCCCCGAGCAATTGCACGCCGCCGGATTGACCGAGCGCTGCCTAGTGCGAATCAACCAGCAGGGCGACATCGAGGTCCGCCGCCGCGATCGCTGGGACGTCATCGGCGGATTGCTCGGGGACTACGACCACCGAATAAAAAAGAGCACCGGCCGCGACTGGGCCTAGGCGAGCGGGGGGCGTCAGCCCCCTGTCCCCGGCGTGGCAGGACAGGGGGCCGACGACGCCAAGCAGCGGCGGATCGCCCAGCTCGAAGAGAAGCTCGTCAAGAAGAACGAGGTCGTGGCCGAACTGCTGGAGGCCCACGTCAGCGCGGGCGGCGGTTCACGCCGCCGCCCGACCTTCCGCCCGCTCCGCGGAACTCGCCGAGAGCCGCAAGCCGCCGGCCTTCGGGATTGGCGCCTAGGCGTTAAACTCTCGCGGCATGACGCCGCGAAATGCCCCGGCAGGATGCCTTCCATCACTCGCTAACGCCGATCGGCCAAGATTCCAATTCACGGTGAACCAGGACAACGGGCATCCTCTTGCGCTTCGCCAATACGCACGACCCGCTTCATCCAGTGGTGAACAGCGCAATTGAATTGCTGGTTGCTCAGCACGAAGAGCTATTAATCGGCACGCAAAATGTCGCGGAGTTCTGGAACGTAGCAACTCGACCCTTCAATGCTAATGGGCTCGACTTACCGGCCGCGACGGTCTTATCGTTGCTCGAAACCGTAATCGAACCAATCTGCGGCGTGCTAGTCGAGACCGACGAGATTTATGCTGAATTCAAAAGACTCGGCAGGCAGAACGAATTTCGCGGCAAGCAGGCTCACGATGCGCGGCTAGTGGCGCTGATGTGTTGTTGGGGCATCGACAAGATCCTCACGCTCAACGACCGTGATTTTCGCCGCTATGAAACCGAAGGGATCGTCGCCATCAACCCGAGTTCGTTGGGACCGTCCAGTTAGCTGCCGGTCGAGAACCAGAGTCGCCGTGGCCTTGAGTGATGCGTGTTGGCGGGTAACTGCCTGGGCGAAGCGTAAACAGAGGTTGATCCGCCTCACGCGAAACGGATGCTTTCGGGGTCTTCCGACTTCCGCGAGGAAAGTTTCCAGCCGGACTCCGCCGACCACCCAAGTCTTTTACCAACTTCTCGCGAATCAGAAAACACCTCATAGACCGCCGCTCGCTGTATAGTTCAATTCGTGCGTTCGATTTTAGGACTTTCTCATTAAATTAGAGGAGAAAATAAGACTGAACGGGTGGCCGCCAAGCATTAAAGGATGGCAAGGAGATCCCGGACTGGGCACACAAAACGCGGATCGTCAAATGGCTTCGCCGCTGTCGCTCGACCTGGCGCCGCCAAATACGCTCTTTGGACTACCGAATCCTGGGCATACACGTCCTTATCCAATCACGCAACGAGGCCGGCTCGATTCCCAGATTCGTGGCCGGATACAGCTCGTCAAAATTGGGAACCAAATCTCCAAAATTGTTGCGCATTCGTCGGCCGACAACGCTTTTGTCGCAACGCCTCCTGAAGTTCAAAGCCATGCCGGCTGGGCTAAACTGCAGGGCGAACGCATCACAGCCTATACAAATTATCACCATGTACACTGGTTTGGGCAAGGCTGACAGCGAAGGATGGATTTCGGGGCGACAATTGTTGTCGCCTGACGGAACGAATCCTTTGGTTCATGGAGGTTGGTCAT
>JBBQWR010000005.1:0-160474 GCA_038210495.1 Pirellulales bacterium | reverse complement strand
GGGGTACAACAGCGATTTCGTCGACCGGATCGAACTGGAGCACGGCGGCCGACTTCGCCCGGTGGGCGAGCTGCTGCAATATAATCGCCAACTCGCGACGAACCTGCACACGGTCGATCGCGTACACACATACGGCAGCTTTTACATCGCCGATCTCGCCGCCTAACAAGCTATTCGTCGGCTCTCGGTCGACTGTTCGAGGATTCGGCGCCCGACATTGCTCGGCCCCTGCTTCGCCTCACGCTCCACGCTTCAAGCCTCCCCATGTCCGTCGCCTCCGATCTCCGAGTCCTGCGGCATATGCTGCTAACCCGCATTCAGGGTCAGACGCACTCGGAGCGATTGGAGAGCTATTACCGGGGGCAAGCGAGCGGCTACGACGACTTTCGCCAACGCTTATTACCGGGTCGAAAAGAATTATACTCGGCGATTCCCGTACCGCCGATCGGCCGCTGGATCGATATGGGGGGCGGCACGGGCTCGAACCTCGAGCATCTGGGAGACCGCTTGTCCCAGTTGTCCGAAGTGTATCTGGTGGATCTGTCGACCTCGCTGTTGAACGTTGCCCGGCAACGGGTGGTGGACCGAGGCTGGACCAATGTGCGAATCCGTGAGGCCGACGTGACGACGTTCGCGCCCCCTGGCGGGCAGGTCGACGTCGTGACGTTCTCGTATTCGCTGACGATGATTCCCGATTGGTTCGCCGCGATCGAGCAGGCGTATCGGCTTCTGAAGCCCGGAGGCACGATCGGGGTGATCGATTTTTACGTGTCGCGGAAACATCCGGCCGAAGGTCAAGTTCGACATCGCTGGCTGACCCGGCATTTTTGGCCGGCGTGGTTCGCCACCGACAATGTGTTTTTCAATCCCGATCATCTGCCGTATCTCAAGCACCGCTTCGCGTGCCGGCATTTGCGAGAGGGGCGATCAAAGGTTCCCTATGTGCCCCTGGGCCGCGTGCCGTATTATGCATTCATCGGCGAAAAGCCAGCCTAACCCGGTTGACGCCGCAGCCGATCTCCTCGCGACGAATCCGTCATGATTAATTCCGATGGGCCCACCGGCGACGCAGCTCCGACCTTGCGGGAGCATCCGGAGTCCGAGCTGACTCAATACAGGCCTATCAGCATCTTGGCAATGGGCGCTCTGACCTGTGGTGTGCTGTCGATCACGGCTTTCGCGTATCCGCTGCTCTGGATCGTGCCGCTGGTGGGCGTCACGATCGGGGCCATCTCGCTGTGGAGAGTCGACCATGCCGAGCAGCCCTTGCTTGGGCGGTCGATGGCGCTGGCCGGGTTGATTCTCTCGGTGACGTTTGGCGTCGCGGCGCCGGCGCAACGAGTGACGCACGACTATTGGATCGGCGCGAGGGCTAGGCGGTTGGCCGAGCAATTTTTCGGTCTGGTTCAAACCGATCCCACGCACGCCTACCGGCTGATGTTTAGGTCTCAACACAAGGGGCCGCCAGAACGCCCCGTCAACGGCCAGGCGCCGGAGAAACCTAGATCCGATTTAGAGGTATTTTTGAGCGAGAACCCAATCGCCGACCTAATCAAGCTGGGACGGAACCTCCGCTACGAGCACGTCGCCACCGAGGTGACGCCCTTCGAAGGAGGTCGCCAAGCCGTGATCGTCGCTTACGACGTCACCGACGCCGAGCATTCGACGGCTCGCCCGTTGAAGGTCGCCTTCTACCAGCAGCGCAATTTCGACTCGCAGGGCATCGAGCACTGGTTCGTCTTGACCGTCAGCAGATTGCAAACGTCGCCGCTAGAGCCGTAGTGCCCACGGACTGGAAGCGAGTGCCACGGGCCTCTGTCACCGTGGCACGGACATCTTGCCATGTTTCTCTTTGGGGCCGCGCGCAGAATCGCCCGCCACGCTAGGGACGGCTCACCAGCGCAGGCGCGGCTGCCGCCGCTCGCTTTTGGATGAAATACATGTCTCGCAAATTCACCCCCAAGCCTTCCCCTTGAATATTGCCAGTCATCCAGGCGGCGGCAGCCTTGACGGCCGGCTCGTCGGCGGGGCGAGACGTCCACGGCAGTCCTCCTGCCGCGCCATGCGAGGCGCCTTTGATCACCGTCGGCGTGATCCCGGTCCGCATGGGCTCTTCGCGAGTGCAATCGCAATTGCCCATCCATTTGCGGGCGTATATATCCCGGTCCGGACTATCGCCGTATCCCCAATCGGGATTCCAGGGAAGATTGACCGTTTCGATCGTTTGATCGCGATAGAGCACATACACATTGCGAACGTTGCCCGGGATGCCCTGAGCGTCGAGCGCGAGGTCGCGGCAGACTGGATCGAACAAGAACATCGCCTGCACCTCGAGCGGCGACTTGTCGGCGTTCAACCATTTGGCCAGTTGGATCGCGCACGCGCCGCCCCGACTGTAGCCGGCCAGAAACAGGGGATTCGCTTTGGTTCGGCGCGGGCTACCGTCATAGAAATCGTGGATCCGGTCGTAACCGCTGCTGGCCTTGAAATACGTCGTTCCGCCGGCGCCTCCTGGGCCCTCGATATACATCGAATTCTGCGCCCTTGTTTGCATCGCGAGTTGGTAACAAAAACTGCGGGCCATCGACATCTCGTACTCTTGAGCGTCGTAGGGACCCGTGCCGTCGATGCAGACAATCATGGCAGGGCTCGTGATGTAAGAGGAAAATCGAGCGGGGACAAAAACGATTCCGGCGACATCGCAATACGGTTAATCGGCGGGCGTCATCAAATTGGCGTCGTCTATGGGGCCGACTGTTCCGCCGCGGCGTCCGCCGCCGGCGCCTCGGTGAATCCCAATTGCTTCAGCACATCATCGAGCGAACTGTACGAAAACAGCAGCCAATTCTCGGGCTGGTCGTGCGGCTCGACCATCACCGCGTCGATGCCCACCATCAGTTTTTTCACGTAATCGGGCATACTGTAATTGAGGAGCATTCCCAGGATGCTGGGAGACCAGTAGCCTAGCATCGTGTTGTCGTTGACTCGCGAGATCTTGCGAAAGTGGGCCAACAATTCAGCCGGCTCGGATCGCGAAAACCAGCAAGACAATCCTCCCTTGCCCCAACCTTGGTCGACGATCGCAAACGGATCGGGCACGCTTTGACGATTCAATACGAGCGGCGATCGCTCGGCGACCGGCGCGGGGAGCCAATCCAAAACGTGCTGCGGCGCCGCGACTTCGCCGGGCGACGGGGCGCCCAAATGGGCGAAGTCCACGATGATCCAGAGCGGAAACAATTGAGTCACCCGGCGCGCGATTTCAACGGCCGGGACCTGCGTGCTTTCGCCCCGATAGAGCAGCAGATCCGATTTGCACTTCTGCTTGACGTACTGGACCTTGGCCGCGGGCGCGGCGGAAGCGATCGGCGCCGATCTCATCGAAGGCCGCATGGCCCTGGGCGTCGTCGTGTCGCCGCTCTTGTCGCCGGTTAACCGCACGACGAAATTCGTATCGGCCGCGCGAATGCGATCGCCATCGCGAACGTCGGCCGTCTCGATCCGTTCGTCGTTGACATACGTGCCGTTGGCGCTTTCCAAATCGGTGAGGCGGCAAACATCCCGCTCGGTTTCCAGCGTGAAGTGCCGACCGGACATTTTGGAATCGCTGGCATGAACGAAATCCGAGCGCTCGGTCCGGCCGATGGTCACCGTCTGATGCGTCCCCAGCCGCACCTTGCGGCCCCGCTCCGGGCCTGACAGAACTTCGAGGACGACGCTGATGGACATGGGGCAGGAATGACTAATGTCTAATAACGAGTGTCTAATCAATGACGAATGACGAAGCACTGAAGGCGCCATCGCTTTATAATCCAGATCGCTAATCCAAGGCAAAGGTCGGCGAAGATTTTCGCCGGCGTCAACCTAAAAACCTATTCGGATCGACGCTTCTCAACCTCAAACCTTAGTCATTCGTCATTTGAGCATTCGTCATTTGAGCATTCGTCTTTGATTAGAAATTCGTCATTAGAAATTCGTCATTCTAATTGCACGACTTCTGCCCAGTCTTGGAATCGTCGGCTTCGTCGGGCTTGGTCGGGTCGGCTTCCTTTGGCCTATCGGGTTTGTCGGGGCTGGAGCCGCTGCCCTCGCCCGCGGCGCCGCCGCTGTTGATATTTACCAGAATTCCTTGGATCGTGACACCGGCGGGACCGATGTCGATGAAGCCGCCCGCCGCCTTGATCGTCAATTGCAGGCCGGCTTCGATGATCACTTTCATGCCGGCTTTGAGATGGATTTCCTGGCCTGCCTCGAGCGCGTGGTTGCCGCCGACTTTTTCCTGCTGATCTCCGTCGATGTCGAGCGATTGCTTGCCCTCGATCTTTTCGCGGCGATCGGCTTTGACGGTGAGGTTGTCGTTCGCGCCGATTTCGGTCTTGCGATCGTTTTCGGTGACCAGGTCGAGGTCGCCGCCGTCGTCGGCGTCTCCCTTGCCGATCAGCAACTGCATGTTGCCGTCGATGTGCTCAATCTGATTTCCCTTGATGCGAAGATGCTTGTCCTTGTAGACCATTTCGCGCTGGTCGCCGGTCTTCTTGCCGTCCTTTTCCGAGCCGATGATTTGATGGCGGTCGTTGATGATCCGCTCCATCGAATCGTGCTTCACCCGGACGTCCATGTTCCGCTCGGCGTGGATGAAGATCTGTTCGCTGTCTTTCTTGTCTTCGATCCGTATTTCGTTGAACCCGTCGCCCCCCTTGGTGCTATTGGTTTTGATATAGCCTTTGGTCATCTCGGCTGGCAATTCGTAAGCCGGCATTTGGTCGCTGTTGTAGACGACTCCCGTGATGAGCGGCCGGTCGGGGTCTCCTTCGAGAAATTCGACGATAACTTCCTGGCCGATACGGGGAATGAACATCGCTCCCCATTTGCGGCCGGCGCTCGATTGGGCGCAGCGGATCCAGCAAGAGCTGTTCTCGTCCTTCTTTCCCTTGCGGTCCCAGTAGAACTGGACCTTGATCCGGCCGTATTTGTCGGTGTAAATCTCTTCGCCCTTGGGACCGACGACCAGCGCCGTCTGAATGCCCGAGATCATCGGCTTGGCGGTGATTCGCGCTGGACGATAAGTCATGTCGTCCGGCATGACGATGAAGTTATTGCCGTATCCGCCGGCGTCGGCCGATTGGTTGACGACAAAGCTGCCGCCGACGGAAGCCGTGTGCCGGACGGAGGTGACGACGAAGCCCTTGTCGTCGTCGTCGCCGTCGTCGACGACTTTGAATTTTCCGCCGGGGCTGAACGTGCGGCAAAAGCTTTCGCCATGCACGGTGTCATAGCCGGCTTCTTCCTCTTCCATGCGGAATTTGACGTCGGCTTCTCCGTCGGGCTTCTTTTCGTATTCGCCGGGGTAGTCGAAGAACTCGTATTTCGTGTTGTTGTCGAGCTTGACGATGCTATTGGTTTGCGTTTTGAGATCGGTCGTGGCCGTTTCGAAATTGTAATCGGTTTGCGCCCATTTGCCGCTGGTGTACTGGAAATGATGATCCCAGCGGTAGATCTGATCGTAGAGATACACATCGCCCAAATTGCGGTTGATCGTGGCCTTGTTCTCTTTGATTTCCTTGTACGCGCTCGACGAATCGCCCAGCACCATCGTGTGTTTGCCGTTCTCGTGCTTGAAGAAATAGAAAATTCCTTCATGTTCCATCAATCGCGAAACGAAGTTAAAATCGGTTTCGCGGTATTGAACGCAATACACCCACTCGGGATGCTTCCCCTTCAGCTCCATCTGGAAATCGTTGAAGCCCAGATCGCTGAAGACTTGCTTGATGATGTCCGGGATCGTCTTGTTCTGAAAAATTCGGCAATCCGATTTGCGCGTTAGAAACCAGAGCCAAGGCACGACCTGCGCGCGATAGAGATGCAACCGATCGCCGTGTCCGGCCCCGCTGAACCGGCTAATGAAGCCGTTGAAATACCGCGGCGAGCCGTCGGCGTTGTTGACCCAGAAGGTGACGTTTTTGCCGACGATTTCCGCGGCTTCGATCGCGCCGTCTTCGGAAAGTAGATCGAGGTCGTAGTTGAACAGGCGAGAGATTTCCTCGGAGCCGGAAAACGACCGGAGCAGGACTTTGTCTTTGCCCAGCGGCGTGTCGACCTGGATCGTGCGATGTTCTTGGGTGTAAGTCGACATGGCTGAAATCGGCAGTTGGGAGTGTTAAGCGGTCGAACTTCGAGTTGTCGCTTTATTAGCCGCGTCGCTCGCGACGCGCTTGGCGTGGACTCAACGCGCGTCGCGAGCGACGCGGCTAGGGAAATTACTAACTGATTCCGGCGCCGGGATTGAATTTGCCGGCGACGGTCCCCTTCGCGTGCCCGGTCTTGGGATCGACGACGATGTAGTGCCATTCCGCGGCGGTGAAGCCGAGCGTGATCTCTTCCGTCGGCAGCGGATCGCCCGAGGCCAACGCATGCACACTGTAACTGGAAAGAATGACGTCGTGTAGTTTGTATTTCAAATAAGGTTCTTGTTTGTTGCCGACTTGCGTGCAAAAGTCGATCAGCACCTCTTGGTAAAACGTGCCGTTAGCGCACGCCGCCTGCATCTTCGTGGACGACTTGTCGAGGTTCCGCACCAGCACCACGTCTTCGAGAATCGTGCTTCCCTTGGTTCGCTGCATGTCCTTGGCGCCCTCGGCGATGATCCGATGGATTCCGCAGCTCATCGAGTCCAAGCGAATCCACTCGGGATGACCCTGGTCGGTAGCTTCCCCCTTGATGTCGCCGAGTTTCATGAACGCGGCCATGGATGGTATCGCTCCTTTTCGCCCATTGAAGATCGAGTGGCTCCCTTTTTCCGACTGGCGTCACCGAATTTTCGAGCGATCTATCTGCACAGGCGGATCGGCTGGCGCCCCGTTGGCGCCAGCCGATCCGTGTGACAATCGCAAGGTCTGGCAAGCACTAGCTGACGCCGGCGCCCGGATCGAACTTCGCGGGGACGTTGCCCTTGTTGTCGCCCGTCTTCGGGTCGACCACGACGTAGTTCCATTCGACGGCCGTGTAGGCCAAGGTCACCGATTCGTGCGGCAGGGGGCTGCCCGATTCATGAGCGTTGACCTGGTAGCTCGAGACGATCACGTTCTTGAGCTTGTACTTGAGGTACGGTTCCTGCTTGTTCTTGACCTGCGTGCAGAAGTCGACCAGCACTTCCTGGTAGAAGGTACCGTTGGCACAGGCTTCTTGCAGCTTCGTCGAGGACTTGTCGAGTTGACGAACCACCACGACGTCGCCGAGGGTCGTGTTGCCCTTGGTCCGCTGTTGGTCTTTCGCGCCTTCGGGAATCGTGCGGGTAATCGCCGAGCTCATGGTCTCGATGATGATCCAGTCCTTGTGGCCTTGATCGGTGGCTTCACCCTTGATGTCGCCCAGTTTCATGAACGCGCCCATTGTCTTTTTCTCCTTGTCGGTAGGGGGTTTGCGAGTTGACAGGATCGTTGGTCTCGAGCGACTAGCTGGCGAGCGGTTTCGATTCTGGCAGGCTCTGGTATCACGTTGGTTTGGAATTTGTTTCTGACCGTCGCGGCCAGTGTTGCTAACATTATCGAAGGGCGCCGAGGATTGTTGCGTGGAAAATAAAAAAGATTTTCCGGCCGCGCAAAGAGCCGGAAAATGCTGCGGAATTCGCGAAATCCCGATTAGCCGCGCTCGCTTGCGACGCGATTTTGTTTCGTCGCGCCAACGCGCGTCGCAAGCGAGCGCGGCTCAGGGGGAGATCACACGCTTTTGAGTGTGAATACGGCGTCGTCCACGTCGCGATCGAAGTCCTTGCAGCGAACCCACGTGTTCCAGCCTAGGCGCCTTGCGGCGGCGGGGCGACCCGCCAGCTTGCACCAGGGGACTTCCTGGCCCTTGAGCACAACTTGAACGTCGAAGTCGAACTCCTGGCCTACGTAGAGCCGGGTTAATTGACACAGCCGCTTGAGCCCCTGTCGGGTCGGCATGAAATCCTGAAATTGGGCGAAATTGAGTGGCCCGATCCGCACGCGGAATTTGCTCTGCACGGACCACACCCGCGCTCCGACGACGACACTCACGCCCAGCGCGCAGTTGGTTCCCTTGGGGGCGGCGCGCGTCGGCAAACTGGACCGCTGGTCGAGATTTAGCCGCAACCATTGCCCGCGGAATTGAAAGATTTCCACCCGCTGCTGGAAATAGTCGGCCAAGATCAGTTCCAGCGAAACGGCCGGACGCGGATAGTGAGCATAGTGTCCGCCGTAGTACAGGATGGCCTCGTCGTCGACGGCCATCCGGCCCCCCAGTCCGTCGGTGCTCAAGCCGACCAGCGACAACAGTCCGAACGTGAATAAATCGATTTCACGGTTGAGATCGTCGCTGCGCGACCGCTCGTAGCCGTACGGAAAACGGTACTTCTCCCAGGCCCGATAGAACAGCGAGATGCTGCGATGGTTGAACAGATCGAGAAAATCGCGGAGCGAATAGTCCTTGTTCCGCGCTCGGCAGCGATCGATGATCAGCGACGTGTAATGACTGGGTAGCGCGCCGTTGGGACCGAACAGCCCAAAAAAGCTCACGATCACTTCCGGCGGCGAGGTTGAAGCTTCCTCGTGGGGATTGGCCGCCGCTGGCTGGATACGGCTGATCGCGCCGGGAGGAAACGTGAGCGACGGCAGCGCGCGGAATCGCGCGATCTCGCGATCGGGCCCATAATGCTGACCGACGGCGCCCCGCTTTCGCCGCGGATCGTGGCCGCTGGTTTCCTTCGCGTGCCGCTCGAGAAGCCGTACCGCTTGGAAGAACTCGAACCGATAGCCCTGGTTGAAGAGTTGGCCGCTGATGCCCGTGGTGGGCAGGTCGGGAGTCGGGAGTCGGGAGACGGGAGTTTTTGCGCCGGCGGTGGCCGGCGAAGGATCGGGAGTGGCAGGAGTTGGTTCGGCTTCCGCCATGTTGAGACTATTTGCGATTTGGCTGTTGGCGGCTTGGAACGACTTATTTTGCACTCCACGGCAGGCTGCCGTGGCTATGGAGACTGCGGCGCGGGGCTGGTCGATTCGGCCGGTTTGTCGGTGTTCGACTTGGGTCCGCCGGGGTCGAAGCGCGGTCTGCCTTCGCGGCCGCCTGGCTTGTCCTTCGGACCCGGCCCCTTATGACTTTGGAAATAAAGTCTCGCCAGTTCCCGGCGAATCTCGTCGGGGGGTAGCGAACGCAAACGCTCTCGCTCCTCGGCCGGCAACTGCTTGAAAAACTGATCCCTGTCCTGCGGACGAATTGCCGCGTTGTAGCGCCCGCCGAAGCCGTTCATGTGCGTTCGCGCTCGGGCCACGTCGCGAACCCATTGGATCGCCGTTTGTCGCTGGTCGGGAGCCGATTTCGATTCCAGCGCCTTCTTGGCTTCCGGAGACAGCTTGTCCGTGAGCTGTTTGAGTTCGGCGTCGTTGGCCAGCGACGCCTTGGGATTGCGGCCTCGCCACTGTTGCCAGGCGAAATTCAGCAACTCCCGCTGGCGACCGGCTTCATCCTGCGCATCGTATTTCTTTCGCTGGTCGGCGGTCATTTCAGCCAGCAGTTCGTCCTGATGTTTCTTGGCCAAATCCTGCATCCAAGCATGTAAGGCTTGCATATCGCGCGGCTGTAAATGCGAATCGCCAGACTGTCTGGCCAAGCGAGCGACTTGCTCGTGCCGAATTCCCTTGATCCGTTCCACGCGATCCGTTGCGTCCAGCGACAACAGGTCGACCCGTTCGACCGCGCTCAGCCCCGTGAGCCACTGGTGATAATTGACCATGATCCGCCGCAATCGCTCGGCGTGCGGATCGGCTTGCAATGCGGCGTCTAGCCTCCGCAACCGATCGCGCTCGTCGGAACCGAGCGTTAGCAGCTTGTCGTACTCCTCGTGAAGGTCTTCCTTTTGCGCGGGAGTCGTTCGGGCTAATTCGGCCCGGCGCTCGTTTTCCGACGCCGGCGCCGGCAACAGGCTCACGGCCGGCGAGGCGCCGGTCACATCGTCCTTGGCGCTTTCGCTCGGCTCTTCGGTGAATAAATTCTCGTCATTCAGCTTTCGCAAGAAATCGATCTCGCCGACTTGCCGGTAGAGCTCGAGATTTTGAATCACCGGCAAATCGCGGAGCAACTTGGCGTTGGGATCGGATCGCAAAACCGTGGCCAGCAGAAAGCCCACCAACCCGGCCGCCACGATGCTGCCCCCGGCCCGCAGCCAACGATTGCGCCGGACGCGCGGCAAGTTGGCCGTCTGCTCGGCGAGTTCCTGCTCCGCCACGATCGTCACCATTTCGACCGTGCTCCGCGTGAACGACTCGTTCGCCACGGCCCGGGGTAGTTGGTCGAGCAAGTCCCAACTCTGGGCAAGCTGCTGCAAGCGACGCCGGACCGGTTCGTCGGTCGCGAGCCGCTGCTCGACGCGCCGGGCCTCGTCGGATTCGAGGTCGCCTTCGAGATACGACACCAGCTCTTCGTCGAGCCGATCGTCGCTGCTCGGCGGCGTCGGGCCGTCAGGGGGTAGGGAATGGGGTTCGTTCATGGTGTCACTCGATCGTCGGTCGCCTCGCCATTGTGGGCGCCTTCGGGCGCCGGCCCGCGGAGTTGGCCGCTCGCCAAATACGGCTCCAACACTTCGCGCAGCCTGCCTCGCGCCCGAGCCAACAGGGATTTCACCGCTTTGGGCGTCATCTCCATCGCGATGGCGATTTCTTCCTGACTCATGTTCTCGAATTTGCAAAGCAGCACGGCCATCCGCTGCCGATCGTTGAGCGTGCTGACGGCCTGGCGAATGATGTCGCGCATCTCGCTGGACTCGAATTGCCGCGCGGGCATCAATCCGCTCGCCGCCAACGCGATCTGCTCCAGCCCAAAGACGCCCGTCGTTTGCCCGGCGTGCTCGACGAGATTCACCTCGCGCCGCCGAGAGCGATCGCGCAGCGCATTGGAGGCCACGTTATTTGTGATCGTAAATAGCCATGTCGTGAATTTGGCGCCGGGCGTATACCGTTTTCGCGAGCGGTAAATCCGCAGGAAGACGTCTTGGGCCAAGTCCTCCGCCCATTCGCGATGACCGACCAGATGATCGAGCACTGTAATCACGCGATTCTGATAGCGGAGCATCAACTCCTCGAAGGCCGACGCATTGTCGTCGCGCACCTCCAGCATCAGCCGCACGTCGGGATCGAGCAGCGCGTAGTTCTTAGTCGACGATTCGCTAACGGACAAGCGGATTCCTCGGCGCAGGCCAAGAGAGGGACTTATCGTAAGTCTAAGTCAAGCCGATGCGGCGAGCCAGCAGGGAAGTAACTGGCGTCTACACGGCCTTGGTTTGTTTACCGGACGATCGCCGGTAAACAGGGCCTCTCCGTCCCAAAAAAACAGGCGACTCCAATCGGTGTCGCCTAAAGGGGCCCGGGAGGAGGGGACAGCCCTCGGCCGTTTTGTGAGCAGTTCTTACGTCAAAGGGTGGCTAGCGGGAATTGAACCCGCGACCCCCAGATCCACAATCTGGTGCTCTAACCAACTGAGCTATAGCCACCATCGAGGCAGAAGCGACCCGCGTCGCAATCCGGCGCCAGCCAGCCACGGCGATACGCCGATTCGGCCAGCTTATACAATTCTAAAAATTACCAAGATTGCGGGTTGGAGCAAGCCCAATCGGGAACGTGGCGGGGGGCGGGGGGGCGAGTGAGGCGGAAGTATCTGCCGCCGGCGAAGCCGGCAGCGTCAACTCGCCACTCACCACTCGCCACGACTTTTCCTACTCCGCCACCTTCCCCGATTCCAGCACGACATTGTTCTGCGTCGCGCTGTGCCCCTGCCGGCGGACGACTTCGTAGAGGAAGTCTGACTTCTTGCCGGCGTCGACTCTCACGAGATACTGCACTGTGCGGTAGTCGTGCAGCGTGGGCTCGAGGTTGCTTTGGAAGATCACGTGGCCGTCGAAGGGCCGGCGAATTTCAAGCTCGATCGGCTTGGACGTATAGTTGCGAACACGCTGGGCATACACTTCACGATCGGTCCAGCCTGCGACCGTCAGATTCGGTTCGGCTTTGATCGCGTCGTCGCCGAGTTTCAAGAAGACGGCGCCGGCTCGGACTTGAAACCAGATGTCGCTACGGCTCGCGCGCCGCTTGATGAGCTCGAAGATCACCTCGGGATCGGGACCCAGGTTGAGTTCGATCTTGTCGCCGATCGGAATGTACTTGATCGACTGCTCCGTGAGATAACTCAGCCCGTCGCGGCCGTTGTCGCGGAACAGCCGCACGACGCCGTCGGGCAGCGGCGAATCGCCTAGCTTCGACTTCTTGTCGTTCGTCAGCAGATACATCCGCACGAGTTGGTCGCCATATTCCTGCGGGCGATAGCGATATTGCACCTTCACGGGCACGGCTTGGCTGTCGATCGACCGCATCCGTTTGGACCAACCATTGCGAATCGTTTCGGTTCCGTCGATGGCGAAGATGAAATACTCACTGAGCCCTTCCTTGATGATTTTCTTTTCGCCGGCCGCCGCCGCCCCCGATTCGGGCATGGCAGCCGGTGCGTCCATCACTTCTTTCGCGGCGGCCTTCTTCAGGTCCTGCAACTTGCTGGCGTCCAACCGCTCCAGCTCGGACGCGGGCAAACGGGCCAACTCGGCGATTTTCTGGACGAGATTGATCGTCCCCACGACCAGCCGGACCTTGGCGTTTTCGTATTCTTCGCCGCTGTTGTTGCGGACGCGAACGAAGCCCTCGAAGCTAAGCTGCTTCTCGTTCCGATCGGCGACGCACAAATAATCGGCCGACCAAGTGATGCCGCTCGTGAAGTAGGTGATCTGGATCGTGGCTTCGCCGTCGATTTCGCTGTCGACGTTCCAAAAAAGCATCTGCGGCTTGTCGTGCGGATAGGTCGTGTCGGCGACGTCGAGCTTGTCTGGATGCGTGAGAAATTTCAGCTCGACCGATGTCGGATCGATCAGCGTATTGGCCCAGGAGAACTGGAGCGGGTTGAATCCCTTTTTGAACGTGACTTTGCGGGTTTCGCGGACCAGCGTCAGATCTTCGCTGTTGTAGATCGTGAGTTGCACGCTATCGCGCTCGGGCACGGTCGAGAGATCGACGTTTCGGGCGTCGGCGCGAGGGGCGGATAGAGATATCAGGCTCGCCGCACACAGTATTGCCAGCGCGCTTAGGACCGTTGACAACGTTCCGGGTGGCCGGGGCTGGAGGCGCACTCGCCGAAGCCCCGGAGAGTGGTTTCGACTTCGAGAGCAGGCCACCGGGGCTTCCCTTCGGTCCAGCCCCGGGCACCCGACAATCGTTGAGTTACCATTCAACGAGCATTGCTTGCGGTTCATGATCGACTCGGATGCGCGGGTTGAGCGTAAAGAATTGTGAAGCGTCGAACTCTGCACGGCGCAGCAGGATCCCGCGGCTATGTAGCGGGCCGATTACCATTCGTTCTTGAAGACGACGTCGAGCTTGCGCGTCAGCTTTTCCGCCTTGCCGTCCTTGTCGCGGGCTGGCAGCTCGACGTGGAACACGACTTGCTCGAACGTGCTCTTGGCTTTGTCCGGATCGCCGAGCGTCGTGTCCTTGGTCAACTCCCATTGGACATCGCGGCCCGTGTCGCCGCGGACTTCGTTATGCACGTGCCGCAGGTTTTCGATGATGTCGAGCGTGACGGGTTGGTCCTTGAAATTTTCGATTTCGTATTTCAGCACGACCTCGTGGTTATACAGATTGCCGGCGATTCGTTTGTTTTCGTTCTTGTCGATCGTTCGTTTGACGACGATGTCTTGGGCCACGCCCAGGTAGAGCTTCATCTCGTCGTCGATGGGGGTGAATTTGCCCCAGTCTTCGCCGAGGAAAGCGGTCGATTTTTCTTTTTCTTGAGCCGAGCCTTCGATGAAAATTCGGACCTTGCCGAATTGCAGCGGCGCGGCGCCGAGATTGTTGGCCTTGTCGTTCTTGAGCACATAGTGCATCGGCACGCGGAGCTTGTTCTGCGCGCGGTCGATGTAATCGAACTCGGCCGGGTTGCAAGAGTAGGTCTTCTTGATCGGGACCTGCTCGAATTTTTCGACGAGCATTTCCTTCGTCTCGTTCAGCCCGATTGGCTTGAGGAACCGTTTACCGAAACCGGCCCATAGGCCCGTGCTGCCGAACTCCTCGTTCGCGAAATTTTGCAGCCGCATGTACTCCGAGAGCGTTAGTGATTTTTCGTCGTGAGCGGCGATAGCCCGATAGGTAAAGCTCTTGTTCAAGTTGCCCAACAGATAACTGATCCGCACGCGGGCGGACCCGCTTTCGCTCGCGCCGACCGACCAGACGAGTGCGTTTTCGTTCGGCGGATAGCTGACGGAAATCACCTTCACGTCGAGCTTTTTTTGGGCCTTGGCGGGATCTTGATCTTCGGCCGGACCGACGACGCGGAATACGATCGAGTCGGCGTTGATCTGCGTATTGGCCCAGGAGAAATCGACTTGATTCTCGCCCTTGACCAGCGGGACGATCCGCTCTTCCTCGACCAGCGTGGCGTTGGGATTGTCGAGTTGGATTTCCACCCGCTGCCGCACGGGCAAAGTGATCAGCTTGATGCGGCCAAACGCGACGGATGACGGAGCGACCAGCGACGCCAAAACGATAGCGGGTAGGATCCAGGAGAGGCGGCGCATGGTTGGGCTCCGGTAGTAAATAACCGACTAATGTCTAATGACCAATCAATGACGAATGACGAGGCTCGAATGACGAAGGTCGGCGGGCCGCATTTGATCGCGGCCGCTCGCCGACCTCCTGCTCCATTGCGATTTGGACGCCGGGGAGTTGGCGAAAGTTCCCAGCGAAATGCGGGAAAACGGTCCGGGGCGAGCGATCTTAGGGGAAAAATCGCGTATAAATGGCGCTCGCAGTTGTCCAGGTGGCCGGGGCTGGAGGCGCTTCGCCGAAGCCCCGGTGAGGGGTTTCGACTTCGAGAACAGGCTACCGGGGATTCCGTTCGGCTCGAACTCCGGCCAACCAAGAACCGTCGGTTTAGCGTTCCTAGAACGGAAATCGCTCATCCAATTTGGTGGCCGAGAGTTCCACAAGAAATCCCGCCAGGCGATCGACGATTCCCTGCATCAATTGTCGGCCTTTTTCCGCCGTGGCGGCGTGCGGATTGCCCGCCCCGCTGTTGGTCGTGAGCAGATGCCAGGGGCGCGTGATGCTGACCCAGCCGCGATTCACGGCGTCGAATCGCGTGGCGTTGACGGCGCCGTCGTCGGCCAGCAGACTGCCATCGGCGGCTCGGGCGACGAGGTCCGGGAAATACGCCAGCGCGAGCGAAGTCTCCGCTTCGCCGGCGTGGTCGTCTTGATGGGCGAAAATCTGCCGCGACAGATCAGCCACGGCCGTGTACCAGTTGCAGAGAAACAGTCTCGCCGGCGACTTGCCGTACAGTTCCCTTAGCAGCGGTTTGAAATCGTTGCCGCCATGACTGTTGAGCAGCACGATCTTGTGAACCCCATGCTGCACGAGCGATGCGACCAGATCGCCGATCATCGCGGCCAGCGTCGATGGGTAGACGTTCATCGCCAGCGGAAATGCCATCTGGTTCGTTTCCGTGCCGTAGGGAATCGTGGGCAAGAGCACGACCTTGGCGCCGCGCTCGTGGGCCGCCGCGCAGATCTGCTCGCCGATCGCATCCGCCTCATAAGAATCCGTGCCGTAGGGCAAATGCAAATTGTGCGGCTCGGTGGCGCCAAGCGGCAGCACGGCGACCTCGGGCGAATGCTCCTTGACGTAGGCGTAGTTGGCTTCGGCGAGTTTCCAGGGGCGAGGCATGGGGCAGCGTGGCGAGTGGCGAGTGACGAGTGACGAGTGACGAGTGACGAAACGCGGCGGCGCCGTGTCGTAGGCCTACGCTCCGCGATCGGTTACGAGACGCTTCATGAACTCGCGATACTGCTCGTCGAGTTCCGTGTTCTTTGCGCCGCAGCGCTTGGATAGCGTGTTGTTGTCGGCCCTGTTCGAGTAAATGTCAATCAGATAGTCGATGAGCGGCCCGCGATAACGGCCGTCGTGGTCGTGCATGAGAAAGGTCGCCAGCCCGGCCGATTGGCTGTAGAGCTTGGGCAGGCGGGCGTCGTGCTGCATCGCGTCGCGGCTCATCGGCGTCAGTTCATCGAGCGAAACGTAAAAACCATCGACGAGCACTCGCTGCCGGGCGGCTGGGACGCGACCGGCCTGGGCGCCCCCGAGCGTGTCGTAGCCGCGCTCGGGCGTTAGCGATTCCATATAACAGGCGATTGCCTCGATGGCCCAAAAGTTGTTCTTCCGGCCGGGGTCGCGAATCGTGGCCCGGCTCTCCAAAAACAGTTGATGCGTGGCCTCGTGATACAGCGTGCTGACGTCCTGATCGTCGCCGGCGAAGAAATAGACCGTCTGATTCTCGGGCCGATAGTAGCCGAGCGTTTTGTCGATCAGCGGTTGCGAAGTTTTTAGCGCCGCGATGTAGTTGTCACGGTTGCGAAAATAAGTCACCAAGTGCTGCTTGACGTCATGTTTTGGCAATGCGATGCCTTGATACCGCTTTGCGAGCTCCGTTTCGTTCATGTAATAGGCGACGAACACCTGCCGCCAAATCTCGTTCAGCCGCTCGAGTTGCCGCGACAGGGTTACGCCCGCTTCAAGACTGTGATTCGTGCTCACGATGTAATGCTCGCTCTCGATCCGCCAACTGGCTTTGGCGGCCGCATGGGCCTTGGCGTCCTCGGCCGCTGGTCGCCAAACATCGCGAAAAGGTCGCTCTCCCTTTTCGTAGCGCGGCAAGTCGGCGGCCGGGATCCAACCGAACGTGTTTTGGTAAATATCGCCACGCGCCAAGCGCTTGGCGGCGTAGGGGGCGACCCAATGCCCGTCGTGCCTCTCATAGCCCAAAATGTCGCGGGCCTTTTCGTGATCAGGATTTTCGTGCACGGCCTCGCGGAGTAGTTCGTAAGCCCGGCTGAGCTGATTTTCGGCGAGCGCCTGGCCGGCCAGCCCGAACAATTCGTCGGCCTGCTGTCGGCGCAGATCGGTCATCTTTTCCCACCACTCTTTGAGGGCAGGGCTTGCGTCGATCTGCGGCGGCGCGTTCAAGGCATCGGGCAGAACGTAGATATAGAGCTTGTTGGGATCTCGCTTGATGACCCAGTCTTTTGTCCACGTAGCCACCGCCGACTGATCGTGCTGCTCACACCAAGCGGCCAAGTCGGCAAGCTGACTCGCGAATTTGGCGTCGAACGCGGCGCGAGCGGCGCGAACATCGGCGGCTTGAAGAGAACCAGGGGGAGGGGACGCGACGACTGCAATCGCCGCAGTTGCGAGGAGGACTTGGCGTAGGCAATGATGCATGGTCGCGCCCGAAGAAGTTCGATCTTCGAGTATAGCATCCGCCCGGCGCGAGCGCGCCCTAGAGCCGCGCACGAAGTAAGCGGCGGGGGATCGCTTGGAGCGGCGGCCCTACGCGCTTACTTCGTGCGCGGCTCTAATTCTTCAGCCGTAGCCGGCCTCGGCAGCGGACCGCCGGTGGCTCGCTCGAGCTGAGCCAGTCGACGCTGGTAGTCGGCCAGCGTTTCCTCGTGCTTTTCGCGGAGCATGATGAGCCGCCGCTGCGCTTCGATCAACCGCAGAAAATCGATCTTGTTGGCGGTATAGTTGGCTCGGGCCGAGTCGAGATTTTGCCCAGCGATCGGCAGGATGCTTTGATCGAACAGCTCCAGCGCCCGGCGGCTTTCGAGGACCTGCTGATAGGCGGCGACGACGTCGCCATGGACTTCGTCGAGTTTCGCTTCATATTCGGCTCGGCGCTGGCTGGCGCGGAATCGGGCTTCGCACACGGCGGCCCGGCGGCGATCGTTGTCTAGCGGCACGTTGAAATTCACGCCGACCAGCGGCGCCAAATTTCGATCCCCCTTCTGCCAAAACCCATCGTACCGTCCCACGACCGTGAGGTCGGGATAATACTCGCGCTCGGCGATTGCGATGGCCGTTTGCTCGGCCCGAACTTTGGCGCCCAGCGTCATCAGGTCGGGGCGTCTTTCAGCGGCGATCGCTTGCAATGCGTCAACGGGCAGAAGCGCCGCGGCATCGGCCAAGCGAGCCGGTGGCGGGAGCAAGGGCGCATCGACGGGCTGATGCAGTAGCGTATTGATCCGCGCGATCGCGATCCGATCCATTCGCTCGAGCTCGAATTGCCGACGGCGCAGTTCGTTCAGTTCTAAGTCGGCCTGCAAGATGTCTTGTTGCGTGACGAGATTGTTGCGATATTTCGTGTCCGCGTCTTCGCGAAATCCGCTGGTCAGCTTCAAGCCTTCGACGTTGAGTTCCAGGTCGCGGCGGATCAGATAATAGTCGAGGAACGCCAAATTGGCCGCTTCGACGAGACGAACTTCGGCGTCGTGCATGTCCCAATGGGCGGCGTCAGCCTCGGCCAGGGCCTGCTGCCCGCGAAGCTCCCGCTTGCCATGCCAAGGCAGTTTTTGCGATCCCTCGACCATCCAGGCGACGTCGTGATTGGGATCGCCAAACGTTCCCGGTCCCATCGCGAGCATGACCATCGGATCTTCTAGCGACACCATTTGCGGATAGCGCTGCGCCGCAGCCTGCCAGGCGGAGACCATTGCCTGAAGCGACGGATTGCGACTGAGCACATCGGCGACGAGACGCGCCGGGTCGAGCGTTGGCTCGCTAACCGCCAAGTTGTCGGGCTCACGCGGCGGCGGTGGGTCGACCGCCCGGTATGCGACGGGCACGATCGGCGAAAAGACCCGAGCGACTGGAATCGGTCGAGTCGACCATGGAGCAACGGAATCGCGGGTGACGCCGCGATTTGTCTCCTCGAGCGGCAGAGCCGGCGGCGGAACGCTCGCCGATTGGCAACCGCCGGCGGCGCAAACGCCAAGCAAGCTCATCCCGGCGAATCGTCGAGCTCGCCGAAGCAGCGACATGGGTGTCTTCCTTGACAAACCGCGCCAATTAAGGCGTTACACTGAGTGCGCCGGGCAACTCCGCCCACGACTCTCTTAACTTAGATCGACCCCGCATTCCATGCTCGGCAAGTATTTCCGCGGAATCGTTAGAGTTCGCCGCACCGAAATAATCGATCGCGGCGGAGCTTGACCTAGCAGCCTGTTGAAGTAAAATCATCAGTGGGATTGCTAGCTTTGTGAACCTCGGGATTTTGCAGCTAGCAATCCTTCCTTTGGGCCTTCAATTTGAATACTTCAACAGGCTGCTAGACATATTCGCTCAGTTCCATCTCGGGGCCGAAGGTTGGTTGAAGAAAACTGTACTATGGAAATGGTGGTCTGAAGTCCGATCCGCCGTTGTTGGCGCCGTAAAGCCAATTTAGGATGTCTGCATGGGAGTTCAAACAAATTTCGGTGGCGCCGGGAGTAAAAGCGCGCACGATGACAATGCGGACCTATCTCGCGACCCGGTCTGCGGGATGAAGGTTGATCCCGCGCGGCCTGCCGCGACGCTGGAACACGGCGGCCGCAAATATCTATTCTGTTGCCAGAATTGCGTTGAGAAATTCCGGCAGGATCCGGGACGCTATCTCGATTCCGCCAAGCCACAATCTCCCCAGGTCGTTCAACTCCACTTGCAGGCTCGTGCGCCCCAAGGCGCGATGGTCGCTGCCGATGGAGCGATCTACACCTGCCCGATGCACCCGGAAGTTCGCCAGTCGAAACCAGGGACTTGTCCAAAATGCGGAATGGCGCTGGAGCCGATCGCGCCGCCCAAGGCCGCGGTCAAAACACAATATGTCTGCCCGATGCATCCGCAGATCGTGCGCGATGCGCCTGGCCCCTGCCCAATCTGCGGCATGGCTTTGGAACCGCAAACGGTAACAGCGGAAGAGGAAGCCAATCCGGAACTGATCGACATGAGCCGGCGGTTTTGGGCGAGTGTCGTTCTGACCGTGCCGCTCTTTGCCATTGCGATGGCGGACGTCATTCCGGGCCAACCGCTCGACAAGCTACTCAGCCCGACGATGGCTCAGTGGATCCAGTTCGTACTCGCGACGCCTGTTGTGCTTTGGGGCGGTTGGCCCTTTTTTGTCCGGGGTTGGGCATCGATAGTCAACCGCAGTTTGAACATGTTCACGCTGATTGCCGTTGGGGTCGGCGTGGCCTTTCTGTATAGCGTGGCCGCGCTGCTGATCCCCGCGGTCTTTCCGGCGGCGTTCCACGGTATGAATGACCAAGTCGCCGGATACTTCGAGGCGGCAGCGGTTATCGTGACGCTCGTTCTGCTGGGCCAAGTTATGGAACTCCGCGCTCGCGGGCAAACGAGCGCCGCCATCAAGGCGCTTTTGGGGCTGGCGCCCAAGACGGCGCGGCTGGTCCAAGAAAATGGCACGGAGACGGACGTGCCGCTGGAGAGTGTCCACCCGGGTGATCGCCTCCGCGTCCGCCCTGGGGAAAAGGTGCCCGTGGATGGGACGGTCCTAGAAGGTTCTAGCGCGATCGATGAGTCGATGGTCACTGGCGAATCGATCCCGGTCGAAAAACACGGCGGCGATCGCGCGATCGGCGGCACAGTCAACGGTACTGGCGGATTTGTGATGCGGGCCGAGAAGGTCGGGAGCGAAACGCTGCTGGCCCAAATCGTGCAAATGGTCAGCGCAGCGCAGCGCAGCCGGGCGCCGATTCAGCGATTGGCCGACATCGTGGCAGCCTACTTCGTCCCGGCCGTGGTCCTCGCGGCCGTCATTACGTTTGTCATTTGGGGCCTTGTCGGTCCGAAGCCCGCGCTGGCTTACGCCGTCGTCAATTCGGTGGCAGTGCTGATCATCGCCTGCCCCTGCGCGCTCGGCTTGGCCACGCCGATGTCGATCACCGTGGGGGTCGGCCGCGGCGCGGCGGCGGGTGTCCTGATCAAGAACGCCGAGGCGCTGGAGACGTTGGAGAAAATCGACACGCTGGTCGTGGACAAGACGGGCACGCTCACGGAAGGCAAGCCGCGACTGGTGTCGGTTGTTCCGATCGCCGGCCAGAACGAAGCGGACATTCTCCGCTGGGCGGCCAGCCTGGAACGTGGCAGCGAGCATCCCTTGGCGGCGGCGATCGTCGGCGGCGCCCAAGAGCGCCATGTCGATCTGACCAGCGTGGATGACTTTCAGTCGGCCACGGGGCGGGGCATCACGGGAACAGTCGGCGGCCGCAAAGTGGCCCTGGGCAACCGCAAGCTGATGGATGAATCGAACGTGGCGCTCGGCGAATTGAGTGACCGAGCGGAACAACTTCGCCGCGACGGCCAGACCGTCATGTTCTTGGCCGTTGAAGGAAAGCCGGCCGGATTG
This sequence comes from Pirellulales bacterium, assembly GCA_038210495.1. Taxonomy (GTDB): domain Bacteria; phylum Planctomycetota; class Planctomycetia; order Pirellulales; family DATAWG01; genus JBBQWR01. Next base: position 139,201 of record JBBQWR010000005.1, on the reverse strand, counting down.
CTGGGCGTGGCCGATCCCATCAAGCCGTCCACCGTCGAAGCGATCCAAATGCTGCGCGACAGCGGCGTGCGGATTGTGATGCTGACTGGCGACAGCCGCACGACCGCTGAGGCCGTCGCCAAGAAACTCGGGATCGATCAAATCGAAGCCGAGGTGCTGCCCGAGCGGAAGAACGAAGTCGTTTGCCGCCTTCAGGAGCAAGGGCACATCGTGGCGATGGCCGGCGACGGCGTCAACGATGCCCCGGCCTTGGCTCAAGCTCAAGTCGGGATCGCGATGGGCACGGGAACCGACGTGGCCATGCAGAGCGCCGGCGTGACGCTGGTGAAAGGGGACCTCCGCGGGATCGCTCGTGCCCGAAAGCTTAGCCAAGCGACGATGCGGAACATCCGACAGAATCTTTTTTTCGCCTTCTTCTACAACATCCTGGGGATTCCGATCGCGGCAGGAATCCTGTATCCGTTCTGGGGAGTCCTATTGAGTCCCATGATCGCCGCGGCGGCGATGAGCTTCAGCTCGGTGTCGGTCATCACAAACGCCTTGCGACTTCGACGTTTGCCGCTTTGAAAGCCTATTCGCGCGCGAAGCGGGCGGACAGCGGTTGAGTTAGCCGCAGGACAGGGGGCGGACGCCCTCCGCTCGCCCAGCGGGGATGGCGCGGGGCTCTTCCAGACGCCAATCGACGAGATGCACTTCGACGGTTCGCCGGCCTTTGAAGTTGTTGATCACCGGCCGGAATGCGATGGTCAGCTCGGCGCCCGGCGCGCCGATCTCGTCGATCCAGTCGCCGCCGCCGAACGCGACTCCGCGGAGCGTGACTCCATGCTGCGAGAACTTGGCCGACAGATGCCGCCCGCCGCCGCCGATTCGCTTGGGTGGCTCCGCAAGCTTGACGGCCGAGGCATAGAGGAGCGGCCGCGGATTGGATTGTCCAAACGGCGCGAGCTGCTCGATCTGCTGCACCGTGCCTAGCGTGAGCGAACTGAGCAAGGCCTCGCTGTCGATCCACAGCTCGGCGGCGCGATCGGCCGGCGTGACAGTGCTGTTGGCGAACTCGCAGAAGTCTCGGCGGAAATCGTCAATCCGGGACTCTTCGATCTTCAGCCCCCCCGCCGCCGCGTGGCCACCGTGGCTGATCAAATGGTGAGAGCATCCGACGAGCGCCGCATGAACTTCAAAACCATGGGCGCCGCGGACCGAGCCCGTCGCCGGCTTCACCCCCAGCCCATCGAGCGAAAGCATTACCACGGGCCGGTGGAATTTTTCGGCTAGTCGGCCAGCCACGATGCCGATCACGCCCGCGTGCCAATCGCGGCCGGCGAGCACCAGGGCCGCGTCGTTCTCGGGATCGTATAGGTCTAGAGCCTGCTTGCTGGCCGCGAGATAGACGCTCCGCTCCAGACTTTCGCGGCTGCTGTTGAGCTGGTGCAAGTAGTCAGCTAGCGCGGACGCCCGCTCGACGGAATGGGTCGTGAGCAACTCGACGGCCAATTGGGCCTGACCCAAGCGGCCGGCGGCATTCAGCCTTGGTCCGAGCGTGAAGCCGATGTCCTCGCAGGACAGTTCTGGTTTGCCGTCGAGCCCGGTCAGTTTCATCAGCATCCGCATTCCCAGGCCGGCGTTCTTGGCGAGACTCGCCAGCCCATGCCGCACGAGGATTCGATTTTCATCGACCAGCGGGACGATATCCGCCACCGTGCCGATCGCCGCCAGACCGACGGCGCGGACGAGGTAATCGCGCATCAGCGGGCTGACTTTTTTCGACGCATTCGCCCGCTGGCAGACGGCCCAGGCGAGCTTAAACGCCACGCCGGCGCCGCACAGACCGCCGAAAGGATATGCCGTGCCCGGCAGTCGCGGATGCACGATCGCGGCCGCGGCCGGTAGTCGCTCGGCGAATTCGTGATGATCGGTGATGATCAGCTCGAGGCCCAACTGCTTGGCCGTCTCCGCATGCTCCAGGCTGGCGATTCCGCAATCGACCGTGACGACGACGGCGGCGCCGCGGGAGGCGAGCGTTCGCAGGGCCTCGTCGTTGAGACCATAGCCCTCGTCGATCCGGTGCGGGACATAGTAGCTGACCTTGGCGCCCAGCAGGGTCAGGCATTCGTAAAGTAGAGCGGCGCCGGTGATGCCGTCGGCGTCGTAATCGCCATAGACGACGATCGGGCGGGCGCTAGCAATCGCGGCCGTCAGTCGATCGGCGGCGTCGGCGGCGCCGGGCAAGAGCTCGGGATCGCGGAGACCGGACAGCTTGGGATTGAGAAACTCGCGAACCGCGTCCACTTGGCAAATATTGCGCGCGATCAGCAATTGGGCGACCACGGCCGAGACGCCCGCGTCGCGCTCCAGCGCGGCAATTCGGGCGGCGTCGTGCGGGCGGATCCTCCACCGTTTAGCCATAAAGAGCCCGAGCCCGTATTACGCCGCAGAATCCGTCCATTAGCCCCGGGCGAGTCACCCGTCCGCCGTACCGTCGGGCGTTCCATATCCGCCCTTCCGCAATCTACTTCTTCTTCTCGAGGTGCATCGTGCGTCTGCGGAGCCGGGGGCTGTACTTGCTCAGTTTCAACTTCTCGCCACCGCTTTTGCGGCGGAGGGTGTAGTTATAATCGCCCGTCTCCTCGCAGACGAGGAACACGGTTTCAACCTTCTTTTTGCTCTTGGCCATCCCAAACGCTCCAGAAATCAGTCAACGCCAGAAAACGGCAGCATGCCCTTTGAAGCTCAATATCTTAGCAACCGATCCGCCCCGTTGGCCAGAGGAGGAGCGGAGAATTGTCGAACGACAAAAATCGACAGGCGGCAGAACGCGTCCAGCCTGGGCTGGTAAATCGGCGGCTTTTTGGAATCGAAATCGATTGGAGTCTAGGGGTTGGTTTTCAAACTTGGTTGTTTGAGTCGCCCAATTTATTTGCGATTGCCTTGCTCTGCTCGCGAAAGGGGCAACGACAAATCAGCCCGGGGCAAAGCGAATCGGCTCAGCCGCAGAGCGCCGCCCCGGGAACGTTAATCGACGAGCGGGTTAGCCCTGTAGGGGCGAAACAAGGGGGCCGTTCGACCGAATCGTACTCGTGCAGTCGCCGTCGTCGGGGCACCGATTTAAATTCCTTTTTTGGCGACGGCGACCTCGAGTTGTCGCGCCCTTGCAGGGCTCCCCATAAATTACTGTTCTCGAACCCAGGGCGGCGCTTCGCGGCTACGCCGCTTCGCTCTTCCCTGGGCTGCTATGTTTCGCCCCTTCGGGGCTAGTCCCGCTGCGTCAACCGCCAACCGAGCGGCGACCACTCGATTCCACTTGTCCAGCATAAGAAGAACACAAGCGGGACCTCCCTAAAGCAACGTCTTGTGCCAATTTACCGCCCCGCGTCAGCCGTTTAGCCCGTGAGGTCGAGGGCGCCGCCGCTGTCGCCGGTCGGATCTTTGCTTTGCGACGCCGGGCCGGTGGGCAAATCCGCCGAGGCGGCGACGGACGCTTTGGCGGCGGGCGTTTTCTCGAATAGCCGGCGGCCATCGGCGTCGCGCTCGGCGGTCGCGTGCTCGTCGCCGTCGGTCTTGCCGATCCCTGCCGCGCTCTCGGCCTTCATGTCGCTGGACACCCGTCCGGCTTGCGCGGTCGTCTCATGGGCGGTCCGGTCCGTGTCGCTGGTCGTCGGCAGCGACGGGGGCAGAGCGGCGACGCTGGCGAAAAATCCGGTTGGTCCGATGCTCATAAAACCTCTCAGATCGAAACCGAGAGCGGCCTATTACGGGGGCAAAAAGTCATGACCCGCCGCGTCCGGCTCCCCAATAGTCTACTCCAAGAATTGCCCCGGCGTCCGCCCGAATTGGGCGTTGAAACGCTCCTGGCCGGCTCTCGAAGTCGAATCCACTCGCCGGGGCTTCGGCGAGGACGCCTCCAGCCCGGCCACCCGGCGTATTGTTACCGGTTCAAATGCATCGGACTCTCGACCGCGCTGGCGCGACAAATGGTAACATAGGGCGGCTAGCTGAGCTTTGTTGGTGACGCGATCCGACGTGGCGCCGTCTAACAGGTCGCCTTGCCGCTCGTGTCGATTTGACTGTCGGCGGGCGGATGCCAACCATTACCCCGATGAGCCGCGCGATCGACGCGGCGATCTGATCTAAATTCGGCGGGAGCGTCTCCGATCATGTTAGTCCGCATGTTGAGTTTTCCAATTCGCTGGATCGCCTTTCTGGGCGTTGTCGGACTGGCGATTTACTGGGGCTTCGAAGGCCTAAAGGTTTCGCAATCGGCCGGTTTGTCGGCAACGGCGCCGACGCCCGAGGAAACAACCGCCCAAATCATTAAGAAACTGCGAATCGAAAATCCGCAGGCCGCCGACGAGCTGACTCGCATCCGGGAGCACAACGATATTCGCGCCGTCGCGGCCGTGCTTAGCGATGCTAGCAGTCGAGGCGGATTGGCCGGAGTACAGCGGTTGGTCGATCGCGGCAGCAGCCGAATGGGCGCCGGCAGGATCGGCGCCGGCGACCAGGCGACCGGCTTGGCCCACACGCCGTATGAGTTTCGGCTGGCGTCTTTGGCCGTCGATCCGAATCTGCTGCCCGACACGAAGAGCCGCGAGGAGTTTCTCTGGGCCCACGGCAGCGCGCTGGAAATCTTAGACCACGACTCGTCGGGCGCCCAGGTAGACGCTTATCTCCAGCGTTTGGAAAAGGCCTCGCATTCGGCCGACGATTGGCGAATCGCGAAGAACAATGCGATGGCGCTGGTGGTCCTCGATTCGATTGCGGCCGCGAATTTGCGCCAGTATTACGAGCAAGAGCAAGATTGGCTCGACGACGCGATTGTCGAAGTCGCCGCCCGCGCCGACGTGAGCGATACCGAGAGGCGAGCCTTGATCGGCCGAGTCGTGACGACCGCCCAGTCCAATCGGCCCTATTTCAAACAGGCCGTGACGGACCTCAAATTTGGTCCCGAGGTTTTTTTTCTGTTCGAGGAGTACGGCGAGGTCATTCGCCGCGCCGTCGGGTCGGGCGGCCTGCCGCTGGACGAGGTGTTGGAAGTGATCTTCGCGAACGGCGATTTTTTGGATCGATTCAAGCTCGATCCGCCGCAGGAAATTGCGGCTCGGCTGGTCTATCTTCGCAATCAAAAGCCGACCGTGTGGCAGGCGGCTCGCAAAATCAGTCTCGCCCTGCGGCTCAACGAAGACGCGCCGCGCGAGGCCGATAAGATATTCGAAAAATATACCGGAGACGACGTCGCCGCGCTGATCTATGCGGGCTACGAACACGAAGTCCCGCAAGCGGCGGCCTCGATCGCGAAATTCGGCGATTTGGGAATCTACATCCTCAATCGTTATTCGCAGTCGAAGCCGTTTCACGCCGCGCTCGCTCGGGAGGACGTCGGCCCGCGGGTGATTCCCTACGTGGCCAAATTCGGCGATGCGGGGCTCGAACGCTTGGAGGCCAATCGGGGCTGGCTCGACAAATATTTTGCAGCCGACGGCACGCCCAAGGAAGAGGCCTGGTGGACGCAAATCCCCGGCGGCTCGGCGGCGAATATCGCGCGCAACTGGGTGAAGGGCTATCCCAGCGAATGGGGCGAACTCGGCTGGGCGGCCCTCGATGTGGCCGACGCGGCCTTGGCCGTCGCAAGTTTTGGAAGCTCCGAAGTTGTCACCGAGTCGGTCAAAGAATCGGGCGAAATCGCCGTCAAGAATCTTAGCCGCACCGAAGCCAAAGCCGAAATCCTTCGGGCCGGCCAAAAGCGAGCGGCCCAAACGATCGTCGGCGATGGCGCCCGCGATGCGGCTCGGGCCGAGTCGCAATCGCTGCTGCGTCGCGCCGTCGCCGAGGGGGGCGCGGGATTGGCTCGCGTCGTGAAGGGGCCCGCCGGTCGCGCCTGGGCATTCGCCTTGACGGCCGGACGCACGGCGATGATTCCGGCGGAAAAAGTGCTCGAAGCGGCCAGCAGCTTTCGCAAAGCCTGGAGCAGCGTGCCCGCGCCGTATCGAAAGCTCGTGTACCGGTCGCTGCTGGCGGTCGGCCTCACGGTCACGATCAGTCAACGCACGATTCCCGCGCTCGGCAAAATCGGCGAGGCGGCCGGCAAGTTCGCCGGCGATCTCGTGCGCAACACGGGCGAAGCGGTCGCCGGCGGATTGAAAACGGCCGTGGAGTCCGCGCTCGGCAGCGGCGGCGGGGCCGGGCATGGCGTCGCTTGGGGCATATATATCGTAGGGCTACTGGTGCTCGCCGGACTGGCGTGGCGAATGTTTCCAGGCGGCAAGAGGAAGCTACGCTATGCTTAAGAGCGCGACTTCGACTTCGGCCGCCGAAGCGGGTGCTGCGGCTCCGACGCGGGAGCGAAAGTATCGGCCCCTGCGGATTAGCCTATTGGGCTGCGAAGGCGCGGGGAAGACTTGCTTTCTCGCCGGTCTGGCGATTCTTGGTGAACCCAATCGCCACACCAGCATCACGCTCAGCCCCACCGATCCATTGACGGTCGACTACCTGGACGAACTGGCCCGCACGCTTCGCGCCCAGCAGTGGCCGCCGCCCACGAGCATGACCACGATCCTCAATATGCGGATCGGGCTGGATGGCCAGGCCATCGACGTGCTGCTGGTCGATTATCCGGGCGAAGATTTTCGCAACGAACTGCGGAAACTGAAACACGACGAAATCGAGGCGCTCTACCAACATTACTCGCAGTCCGATGCGACGCTGCTCCTCTTCGATCCCGATCGCGACGTTCGCGGTTCGGCCGATCCCCAAGACCGCGAATTGCAGATCGAGCGCCAGATGGCCCATCTGCAGGCGATCGCCGAGGTCTGGGCGGAGCGATCTCACCAGGCCGCGAGTCAAACGGAACGGGACCGTCGGCTGCGGTCTGTCGACGTGGCGATCGTCCTCACCAAGAGCGACCGCGTGCCGGGACTGACGACCGGCGCCGCCGCGCGCACGTTCTTTCAGCGATACGCTCGCGCGCTCGACCGGAAGATTCGCCAGCAAGCCGATGTCGTCGAGTATTTTCCGCTGTCGGCGGTTGGGGCTACCGGAACGCAGTCGGGAGTGGGGGCGGACGCGCTGGCGCGCGAAAGTTCCCCGGTCATCCAGACCATGCCGGCCGGTGACCTGAATCCGACCGGTTATGAAGCCATCTTCGCTTGGGTGCTTAAGCGGCGGCGGTGGCGGCGGATTCGGCGGCCGCTGGGCGTGGCGGCGGCGCTGGTTGGCGTCGTGCTGATTGCCGGACTTGGTTGGATGGGCTGGCGATGGGCGGAGCAATCCGGCGAGTTGGCGATCTTGGACGATGCTCGATTGTCTCGCGTGGAAAAGCTCGAGCATACGGAAAGCACTTCGGCCGCGAGCGTCATTCAGCAGCGTTCCCAGGTGGTTGCGGACGAGATCAACTCGCTGACGAAGAATCTCGCGGCCGCGTCGAATGACGCGGCGATCGACGAAGTCGTTCAGAAGGCCGAGCGACTTTCGAGCCTGCGGCCCGGCGCGATGCAGAGTCGGATCGATAGCCTGATCCACGACGCCCGGCAGAAGAAGGAGGATATGCTTTACGCCTTGCTGGCCGAGGCTTTCGATCGTCATGCGGCCGATCTGCCGGACTTGGCCGGCCGGTTCTTTCGCGAGTATCCCGCCTCGCCCCACGCGGCGAAAGTCCGCGAGCTGACGGTCAAGTTTCGCGGCGTCGAGCAAAATCGCGATCGGCGGCAAATCAAGCAGATTCGGATCACCGGGGGCGCGAGTCTCGCCGAGAAAGGGAAGCGGATTGCAGAGTTCGTCGCCAAGCATCAGACCGATCTGGCCGCCGATGAATCTAAGCGAATGCGCCGCGCCGCCGAGTTGGCTCGGCGGTTTTCGGAACTCAACTCTTATACGGTCGAGCTGAAGCGCACGGCCGGTCTGCTCAAACCTTATCAGCAGGCAGTCGTACTGAGCATCGACGATAAGCCGGTTCGCGAGTATTTGGCGCCCGGGCACTCGCGGGAAGTGAACTGGAATCTTAACGAGACCAAAATTCAATGGTCGGCCGGCATGCCGATCCGCGTGCTCTGGCGAAAATCAGGCACGCTCTGGGGATTCAGCAATATCGCGACACTGCGCGACGACGGGCCGCTCGCGCTGCGAAGCCTTGGCGGCCGGCAATCGTTCACGAAGTTCGAGGGCTCTTGGGCCGACAGCGTCGATCGCGCCATCGTTCAGTTCGCGATCGAGGGGATCAGCGACGACGATTGGCGGGCCGTCGACGTGTATCTGTTTCCGGGAGATGGTTGGTGACGATCATCTCATTGCCCACGGCCGCCTTCGGTAAATGCCCCCGCGACGCGATCGATACCGGCGGCGGGCCGCGCGGCGACGATTATCGCGTGCTATTCCAAACCGATGATTTCCCCGTCGTCGCGCGCAAGTCGCTTGAAGACCTGGCGGCATCCGTGCAATGGGCCGGCGGTGGGCCCGCCGAGCGATACTCAGACTGTTTCGCTCTCTGGCCGATCGACGGCGGAGAGGGGGGCGCCCTAATGGCGCGACTGATCGACGCCGGTCGCGACTCGCTCGGCCGGCCGCATGTGCTGCGTGTCGACGCCGTTTATTTGGCGCCGACCGCCGATCCCGCGGCCCAGCAAGAACTCCGTCGAACACTGGCCGCGCTGTTGAGCGCCAGATGGCCAAGCGAATCCTGGGCCGGACCACCGACGCCCCTTGAGTTGACATTGACTGACGGCCCCAGCGCGAGGTTTGTTCTGTTCGACGACCGTCGCCCATGGCCGCGGCTCCTCATCGCAGACCATCCGCATTGCCGCGCTCAGGGCTTCCAGCGCATCGGCGAGCGGCGGGCGTAGGCCCTCTGTCCCTGATCTCCGGCGCTTCCGACATCTTCGCCGCGTGACTTGAACTGCTGCAATCGGCGAAGCATAATCTCCCCGGAAGCCACTGCTTCACCGCCGGGCTGAGAATCGCTACAATCGAATCGGCTTCTTGGCCTCCCGCCTCGTGTTCCCTCCTGCTTGCGTCTTCGCCTCCATCACCCGCTTGAGCGACGGTTTCGTTATGCCCATTCAACGCTTGTTCGCGCTTCGTGGCGTCAGGTCCTTCTTGTTGTTCGCCGTGGTCTGCGGCGGCGGCCTGTTGGCGCTGAGCCAGTTCAGCTTTTCGGCCGACGACGGTCAGCCCCTCGCCAAGCTCGAGCTCAAGCAAGGGGACCATATTTCCATCGTCGGCAATACGCTCGCCGATCGGATGCAGCACGATGGCTGGCTCGAAGCGTATCTATATAGCCGGTTTCCGAATCACGATCTGGTGGTTCGCAACCTCGGGTTCTCCGGCGACGAGCTAAACATCCGCCCGCGGTCCGATGGGTTTGGCTCGCCCGACGAACACCTTACGCGGAACAAGGCCGACGTGGTGCTGGCGATGTTCGGGTACAACGAATCGTTCGCCGGTTACGCGGGGGTCGAAAAGTTCAAGCACGAACTGGAAGACTTCATCAAGCATACGCAATCGCAAAAATACAACGGCCAGTCGGCGCCGCGACTGGTGTTGTTTTCGCCCATCGCTCACGAAGATTTGCACGATCCGAATTTGCCCAACGGCAACGAGAACAATCCGCGGCTGGAGATGTACACCCGGGCGATGGCCGAGGTCGCCAAGGCCCATCAGATCCCGTTCGTCGATCTCTACGATCCGACACTCAAGCTGTATTCGTCGGCTTCCAAGCCGCTCACGATCAACGGCGTGCATCTGAACGAGCGTGGCGATCAACAAGTCGCCGCGATCGTCGACGCCGCTCTGTTCGCCGGCCAGCCGCAACCCCAACGCGACCCGGCCGCGCTGGAAAAACTCCGCCAGGCGATCATCGACAAGGATTTCACCTGGTTCAATCGCTATCGCACGACCGACGGATATTCGATCTACGGCGGCCGGGCGGATCTGAGCTTCGTCGATGGCCAGACCAACCGCGTGGTGGCTCAGCGCGAAATGGAAGTGCTCGATGTGATGACGGCCAATCGGGACAAGCGCGTGTGGGCCGTCGCCAAGGGGCAGGACCTGACGGTCGACGATTCCAACACGCCGCCATTTCTCGTCACCAAGACGAATCGTCCGGGCAAGGGTCCCAACGGCGAACACATCTTCAAAGACCCCGACGACGAAATCAAAACGATGACCGTCGCCAAGGGAATGAAGGTCACTCTGTTCGCGTCGGAAAAAGAATTCCCCGAGCTGGCCAAGCCGGTACAGATGGCTTTCGACGCCAAGGGCCGGTTGTGGGTCGCCGCATGGCCGACCTATCCGCATTGGAAGCCGAAAGAAGAGATGAACGACAAGATTCTGATTCTCGAAGACACCAAGGGCACGGGCCACGCCGACAAATGCACCGTCTTCGCCGATCATCTGCATTGCCCCACCGGATTCGAGTTCGCCACGGGAGGCGTGCTCGTCGCCCAGGCGCCCGATGTCATGCTGCTCACCGATAGTCGCGGTGGCGACAAGGCCGACACCCGAGTTCGCGTGCTCGACGGCATCGATTCGGCCGACACGCATCACACGGCGAACAGTTTTTCGACCGATCCGGGGGGCGCGATTTATTTCCAAGAGGGGACCTTCATGCATACGCAGGTCGAGACTCCTTGGGCGCCGGCCCTGCGCAACGCCAACGCGGGCGTCTACCGGTATGAACCTAAATCGCAGAAGTTCGACGCCTATGTGACGTTTGGATTCGCCAACCCGCACGGCCATGCCTGGGACCGTTGGGGAGAGGACATCGTGATCGATGGCACCGGCGCCAATCCGTATAATGGCGCGTTGTTCTCCGGCCATCTCGAATATCCCGAGAAGCACGATCACCCGCCGCAAGTTTATCAGCAGCGGACGCGGCCCTGCCCGGGCGCCGAGTTCCTCTCCAGCCGGCATTTTCCGCCAGAGATGCAGGGCAATTTGCTGGTGGGCAACGTGATCGGCTTCCAAGGTATTTTGCAATACAAGGTCGAAGACAAGGGCGCCAGTTTGACTGCCCACGAGGTCGAGCCGATTCTATCTTCCACGGACGAAAATTTCCGACCGTCGGATCTCAAGATCGGACCCGATGGCGCGATCTATTTTCTCGATTGGCAAAACCCGATCATCGGCCACATGCAGCATAACCTGCGCGATCCGAGCCGCGATCGCACGCACGGCCGAATCTACCGCGTGACCTACGAAGGTCGGCCGCTGCTGACTTCCCCCAAGATCGCCGGCGAGCCGATCGAAAAGCTGCTCGATCTGCTGAAGGAACCCGAGGATCGGGTTCGCCAACGCTCACGGCTCGAACTGAGCACTCGCGATACTCGGCAGGTCGTGGCGGCCACGGCGAAATGGGCCGCCGGCCTCGATGCCAAAGACCCCGATTACGCGCATCAACTGACCGAGGCGCTATGGGTTCACCAAGGTCAAAATTGGGTGAATTTGGATTTGCTCAAGCAAGTGCTGGCCTTGCCCGATTTCCACGCTCGGGCGGCTGCCACGCGCGTGCTCTGCTATTGGCGCGACCGCGTGCCCGGGGCCTTGGAAATGTTGACCAAGCTGGCCGACGACGAGAACCCTCGCGTTCGCCTGGAAGCCGTCCGCGCGGCGAGTTTCTTCACCACGCCCGAGGCGATGGAGGTCGTGCTCGTTTCGCAGGAACACCCGACGGATCAGTACCTTGATTTCATCCGCAAGGAAACGCTCCGGGCGCTCGATCCATTTGTGAAGAAGGCGATCGCCGAGAATCGCGAAATTAAGTTTCGCACGGCCGCCGGCGCCAAGTATTTCTTGAAGAACGTCGACACGATCGATCTGGTGAAGATCAAGCGTTCGCCGGCGCTGTTCATCGAGCTATTGTCTCGCAAGGGGGTCGCCGATGCGTTCCGTCAGGAAGCGGCCACCGGACTTGCGAAGGAGCAAAAGAAGAGCGAAGTCCAGGTGATGATCGATACGATCCACAGCCAGGACGAGCACCCGACGGCCCAGAGCGAAGGGGTTGCCTTCGATCTCACGCGACTGATGACCGATCATCCGGCCGCCGAGCTGACGGCCGCGCGGGGCGAACTGGAGAGCTTGGCGCTCACGGCCAAACAGCCGCTCACTCGGCAGCTCGGCTTCCTCGCGCTGGTGGCTGCCGACGGCAATCCCGACAAGGCTTGGACGACGGCGCTCAAATCGGCCTCAGCGCTTCGCGATATGCTCGGCGCCATTCCGCTGCTCCGCGATCCGAGTCAGCGAACGGCGCTGTTCGCCAGGGTCCAGCCGCTTCTGGCCGGGCTACCCAAGGACTTGTCCAACTCGCCTAGCGGCAAAGTCGCTATGGGACGCTATGTCCAAATCGAATTGCCGGGCCCGGGACGCACGCTCACGCTGGCCGAAGTCGAAGTGTACAGCGACGGCCGCAACATCGCGCGTCACGGCAAAGCGACGCAAATCAGCACGGCCAATGGCGGCGACGCGGCCCGCGCGATCGACGGCAACATCGATGGCGCCTTTAGCGGGGGAGGTCAGACGCACACGGCCGAAAATCAAACCAACCCCTGGTGGCAAGTCGATTTACAGGGCGAATACCCCGTCGAGTCGATTTCCGTCTATAACCGAACGGACGGAGACATCGGCAAGCGGCTCGATGGATTCACGTTGAAGGTCCTCGATGGCAATCGTCGAAACGTGTTCGAGCGAAAAGGTCTGCCGGCGCCTGACGGCAAGGCGACTTACGAAGTCGGCGGCAACAGCGCCGAAGCGACGATCCGTCGCGCTGCCATGCAAGCCCTGGCCAGCACGCCCAAGCAAGAGAAGGCGGCGTTCGAGGCGCTCGCGCATTTCATCGCCAGCGATGCCGATCGCCAACCGGCTCTGCAAGCGATCCAGCAGATTCCGGCCTCGACTTGGCCGAAAGACCAAGCCGAGCCGGTCCTGAAGGATATTTTGGCTTACGTCCATAAGCTCGCGCCGGCCGACCGCACTTCGCCGGCCGCGCTCGATGCCTTGCAGTTGGCCGATACCCTTGCGCAGCAATTGCCCAAGGAGCGAGCCAAGGAAATCCGCAAAGAGCTGTCGGCGATTAGCGTGCCGATCCTGCGATTGGGAACGCTGCACGACCGGATGTCGTTCGATGTCGAAAAGCTCGTCGTGCAGGCGGGCAAGCCGGGCGAGATCATGTTCGTCAACAGCGACATCATGCCACACAATTTCGTCATCGTGCAACCGGGCTCGCTCGAGGAAGTCGGGCTCATGGCCGAAAGCAACGCGACCCAGCCGGGCGCCGCGCTGAAGAATTTCATCCCCGACTCACCCAAGATTCTGTTTGGTAGCAAGCTGCTCGCGCCGACTCAGTCGCAGCGGATTCAGTTCAAGGCCCCGTCGGTTCCCGGCGTGTACCCGTTCGTTTGCACCTACCCGGGCCATTTCCGCAAGATGTACGGCGCCATGTATGTTGTCGCCAATCTGGACGACTACCGCGACGATCCGGCGGCTTATATGGCCAGCCATCCGCTGAAGGTCGAGGACCCGTTACTGCAGTTCAATCGCCCGTCGCATCCGTGGAAGTTCGAGGAGCTCGCGGCGCTGCTGCGCGAACCGGGCCGCGAGCCGGACGTGCAACACGGCAAGCAATTGTTCACGGTCGCCAACTGCGTCGCCTGCCACAAGCTCGACAACCTGGGCAACGACAAGGTCGGTCCCGATCTGACGCAACTCGAGCCCAAGCGAGTTGATCGCCTCGAAATCCTCCGCGATATCGTTGAGCCATCGTTCCGGATCAACGAAAAATTCCAGACCTGGACGATCGACACGGAAGACGGCAAGCGTTATTCGGGCCTGTTGACCGAGGACGTCGACGGCGTTCGGATCATCGAGAATCCGCTAATCAAATGCGATCCCGTGGTGATCAAGAAAGCGAACATCGCCGAGCGAACCAAGTCGCCCGTGTCGATCATGCCGCTAGGCTTGCTCGACAAGCTGAGCAAGGACGAGATCGTCGACCTGGTCGGTTACATTGCGGCTCACGGGAAGCATTAGAAAAGCATCCCGGGCGCGGATGTTGTCGCGGCGCCATTCCGCCAGGGCGATTTGCGCGTCGCGCTGCGCTTCAATTCCCGGGCAATTGCCAGGCGCCGGCCGGGTCGTTCCCACACCCCCTCGTTCGCGACAACTCTTGTTGCTTGCCGGTCGTAGCGGTCGATTCGGTTATGTCGCCATCGCGGCAATTACTCGCAAACGACCGTTGCCGAGCAAGGTATATCTTTAGGAGAGTACGATGCGCGCCGCCACGATGCGCATTCGTGTCTCGTCAATCCCGCTCGATGTTCGATTGGTTCGTCGAAAATCGCCATCAGACAATGCATCGACAAACATCGCTCATGACTCCGTCCACGGTCGACGCGTTCAGGCCGGTTCAGACCGATTGGTATCTGTCCGAGTGCAGCGAGCACGAAGGGCAGCCCAGAGCCGTTCACGTGACGGTCAGTCCGTTCCGCATCGGCCGGTTGCCGAATTTGGGTCTCAGTGTCTGCAGCGGCTCGGTCTCCAAAACGCACGCGGAACTGCTGCTCGAGGACGACGCGCTGTCGGTTCGCGATCTGGGCAGCACCAATGGCACGTTCGTGAACGGCCGGCGGATTTCCGAGTGCACGCGGCTGACCGAAAACGATCTCTTGCAATTGGCCAACGTCATTTTTCGCGTGGGACGCGAGCGGCAGCGCACGCCGCAGCACACGATCGAGGACAATGCCGGCGACTGGGCACAATCCTTGTGTCAGTTCGACCGACTGATGAATCAGCGGGCGGTCACGCCTCATTTCCAGCCGATCGTCGAACTGGCGACGCGAAATATTGTTGGCTTCGAGGCCCTCGCGCGAAGCGCCTTGAGCGGCCTAGAGCAGCCGCGACTGATGTTCGCCGTGGCGGAAAAGTTCGATCAGCAGTGCGAGCTGAGCGAGATGCTTCGGGTGGAAGGCGTGCTGGCGGGCGCCGCGCTGGCCAATCGGCCGGCGATATTTGTGAACACGCATCCGGCGGAGATCGTCACGCCGCGGCTGCTCGAATCGATTCGTCGATTGCGAGCTCGGTTTCCGCGGCAGAAATTGGTGATTGAAATTCACGAGGCCGCGGCGACCGATTCGAATGCGCTGCTCGAGTTCCGCCGCATGTTGCGGGAGCTCGACATGCAACTCGCATTCGATGATTTTGGCGCCGGCCAAGCGCGGCTCCTAGAACTGACGGAGATCGCGCCCGAGTTTGTCAAATTCGATATCGACCTGATTCGTGGCATCGACGCAGCCGATTCGCGGCGGCAAACGACGCTGGCCGCACTGGTCCGAATGGTCGCCGATCTGGGCATCGTCACGCTGGCCGAAGGCATCGAGACCGAGGCCGAAGCGCGAAAGTGCCGCGAATTCGGATTCTCGCTCGCCCAGGGCTATTTGTTCGGCCGCCCCGCGCCGGCGCTGAGCTTCGCCACGACATGAGCAGAGATCAATGAGCCGCGCCCGAAGTAAGCGGTTCGGCGTGACCTGTGGCCGCACAACGCTTACTTCGTGCGCGGCTCCATCGCCATACGGCGCCCTTCCCGGTCCCAAGCTAAGCGAGCAACTGCTCGATCACCTTCGCCGGTTCCACGCCCGTGAGCCGTTGGTTCAGCCCCTGGTATCGCACGCTGAATCGTTCGTGATCGAAGCCGAGCAGCTTGAGCACCGTGGCGTGGAAATCGTGGATGTGGACCGGGTCCTTCACGATGTTGTACGAAAAGTCGTCGGTCTCTCCGTGGACCATTCCGGGCCGCGAGCCGCCGCCGGCCATCCACATCGTGTAGCAGCGGGGATGATGATCGCGCCCGTAGTTTTCGTGCGATAGCTGGCCCTGCGAATAAATCGTGCGGCCAAACTCGCCGCCCCAAATGACCAGCGTCTCGTCCAAAAGTCCTCGCTGCTTGAGGTCTTGGATCAATCCCCAGCAGGCTTGGTCGACATCTTTGCACTGCGAGGGGAGCCGGCCGGCGACGTTGCCGTGCGTGTCCCAGTTGTTGTGATAGATTTGCACGAACCGGACGCCGCGCTCGACCAATCGCCGCGCGAGCAGCGCCGACTGTGCGAACGTGCCCGGCTTCTTGGCCTCGACGCCATACAGGGCATAGGTCCCCGCGGGCTCGGCCGCCGTGTCGACAAGTTCCGGCACGCTGGCTTGCATCCGAAACGCGAGCTCGTACTGCTGAATTCGGGCATGGGTTTCCGGATCGCCGACCAGCTTGTAGTTCAACTCGTTGAGCGAGCGGAGCCCATCGAGCGTGTCGCGGCGAACTTCGGTCGGCACGCCGGAGGGATTGTTGATGTACAAGATCGGATCGCCACTGGAGCGAAACGAAACGCCGGCGTGCTCGCTGGGCAAATAGCCGCTCGACCACAGCCGCGCGGAGATGGCTTGCATCTGCTCGGTGTTCGTCGGCTTGGCGACAAGCACGACGAACGTCGGCAGGTTTTCGTTGAGCGATCCGAGGCCATAGGAGGCCCAAGAGCCGAGGCACGGGCGGCCGGTGATTTGGTTGCCCGTTTGCATGAAGGTGATCGCCGGCTCGTGATTGATCGCCTCGGTGTGCATACTGCGGATGAAACACATGTCGTCGACCATCTTGGCCGTGTGCGGCAGTAGCTCGCTGACCCACATGCCCGATTTGCCATACTGGGCGAATTTGTATTTCGACGGCGCGATAGGAAAACGAGCCTGGCCGGAAGTCATCGTCGTAAGTCGCTGGCCCATGCGGATCGAGTCCGGCAAATCCTTGTCGTAAAAGTCGTTCATCTTCGGCTTGAAGTCGTACATATCCATTTGCGGCGGGCCGCCCACCATGTGCAGATAGATAACGTGCTTCGCCTTGGGGGCGAAATGCGTGAGGTTCTTCGGAATGGCGTCGGCTCCGCTTGCCGTGCCGCCGAAAAACTTGGGGCCCATCAGCGACGCCAGCGCGGCCACGCCGACGGCATTGGCGCCCCGGCTGAAGAACTGACGACGGGTTTCCGTGCGAACCCATTCTTGATAAGGATTCATGGTTGATCTCTTATATAGCCGCGGCATCGTGCTACTTGTTCAACGTCTCGTCCAAGTTCATCAACTCGTTGGTGAGCATCGTCCACGTGGCGAGCGATGCCGCGGGGATCGCCGGATCGGATTTCATCTCGCCCACGGCCAAAAGCTGCTTCGCCTCTTCGGCGTGAGCTTGATAAAACGCCATCAGGCGGTCGAAGCTCGCCTTGGCCACGGCCGCTTCTTCCGCTCGCAGGGACCGGCACAATAGCCGGTAAGTGATGTAGTCCAACTGCGTCGCCCAGTCCGCGCCCCCTTGTTTCAATGCGTGCTCGGCCAGCACCCTCGCCGCTTCGACATATTGCGGATCGTTCAGCGTCACCAGGGCTTGCAGCGGCGTGTCGGTCCGCTCGCGGCGCACAGTGCACGTCTCGCGGCTGGGAGCATTGAAAATATCCATCGAAGCCGGCGGCGCGGCTCGCTTCCAGAATGTGTACAGGCTGCGGCGATACAGGCTCTCGCCGTGGTCCTGCTTGTAGTCGTGAGTGTTGCTTTCGCGCATCGCGACGGCTTCCCACACGTTGGCCGGTTGATACGGTTTCACGCTCGGGCCGCCCATCTTGCCGGTCAGCAGACCGCTCGAAGCCAGCGCGTAGTCGCGAACCATTTCGCCATCCATGCGGAATCTTGGCCCGCGCGAGAGGAGCCGATTCTGGCCATCCTTCTCGATCTTCTCGGGCGTCAGGGTCGCCGCTTGCCGGTAAGTCGCGGAGGTGAGCATGAGCCTGTAGAACTTCTTCACGTCCCAGCCGGATTCGCGGAACTCGACCGCCAGCCAATCGAGCAATTCCGGATGCGATGGCTGCTCGCCGGTCGCGCCAAAATCCCCCGTGGTCCGGACGATCCCGACGCCGAACAGTTCTTGCCAAAATCGATTTACGGTCACGCGAGCGGTCAGCGGATTTTCGGGCCGAATCAGCCACTGAGCCAGTCCCAGGCGGTTCTGCGGCAGATCGGCCGGCATGGCGGGCAGCATCGACGGCGTGCCGCATTTGACTTCGTCGCGCCGCTTGTCGTACTCGCCCCGATTGAGCACAAACGCCTTCGGCGGTTGGGCTCGCTCGTTCATGACCAGCGCGGTCGAGCCATGCGACTTCATGGCGTTCTCCTCCGCGGCTAGCGATTCCAATCTCGCGGCCAGTTCCTGCGTCGGCTTGTCCTGGGCGCCGAGCCACCAGGAGAATAGTTCATCTGTTCCCGGCTTGCCTCGTTTGTCGGCCGCTTTGGTCAGCAGCCAACTCACGCGGGTCGCCATCGCCAATTGCGATGCTTCGAGGCCCGAGAGTGCCCGGCCGTAAACTCGCACGTCTTGAATGAGCGCGTTGTCGAGCCGCGAAGTCGTGTTGCGCTGCGCGATCTTGAGCGGCACGGTGGTTTTGGTCGTGCCCTGCAAACGGTCGGACATTACCTGTGTCTCTTGCGGTTTGCCGTTGATGTAAATTTTCAGGCCGGCAGCCTTGCCCGAGCCGTCGTAGGTCACCATCAAGTGATTCCACTGGCCGGGGCTGATCGTGGCTTTGGACAAGACCTTCATCGCGTCGCGGTCCCAAGCGTTAATTAAATGAGCCCCAACGCGGCCACTCTCGATCCACAAATCCCAGCCGCGGTAGTCGTGCTTATCGTCCATTCGGGCGATCACCGAACCCGAGCCGCCGTTGGTCAGCTTGACCCAAGCGGCGGCCGTGTAGGACTGGTTCTTGTCGAAGTCGCCGGCTTCGGCGATTTCGAGCGCCTCGCCCGGCTGACTCTTGAACGAATGATCGGCCACATAGCCGTCGTCCCAAGTGACGCCCGAGTGAACTTCGAGCGTGCGATCGGCGCCGTTGACGCACATGCTCACCTTCTGGCCGCTGCCTTCGCTCAAGCGGGCCTGAAGCTGGAGGCCCTCGGTCGGCGTGAGCGCCACGACTTGATCGATGGCCGC
Source organism: Pirellulales bacterium (assembly GCA_038210495.1). Classification (GTDB taxonomy): domain Bacteria; phylum Planctomycetota; class Planctomycetia; order Pirellulales; family DATAWG01; genus JBBQWR01. The sequence goes on along the minus strand of JBBQWR010000005.1, from coordinate 120,213 downwards.
AGTCGCGACCCATTTGTCGAAATCGGCGCGGGCCGTTTGCTTTCGGGCCTCAAGCTGCTGATGGATCGTCGGCCTCTCGGCCGCGACGGCGTCCCAATGCACGCGATCCTCGGGCTTGGGCACGAAGATCGTCGGCGGCGTATCGTGCCGATTGCCGTCCATCGCCTCTTGCGTCGTGTTATTGAAATAAGCCGAGAGCTGATAGAACTCTTTCTGCGTGAGCGGATCGAATTTGTGGTCGTGGCAGACCGCGCAGCCGGTCGTCAGCCCGAGCCAGATTTGCGACGTCGTCTCCGTGCGGTCCCGGGCGTAGAGGACCAAATACTCCTCGTTGATCGCGCCGCCCTCGTTGGTCGTAATGTTGCAGCGATTAAAACCCGAGGCGACCTGCTGGTCCATCGAGTGGTCGGGCAAGAGATCGCCGGCAAGTTGCTCGACGGTGAAACGGTCGAACGGCTCGTTGCGATTGAAGGCCGCGATCACCCAATCGCGGAACGGCCACATCTCGCGGTAGTTGTCGAAGTGGATGCCGTTGGTGTCTGCGTAGCGAGCGCCGTCGAGCCAGTAACGCCCGCGATGCTCGCCCCATTTGGGCGAAGCGAGCAGCCGGTCGACGTATGTTTCGTACGCATCGGCGGCCTTGTCGCTTAGGAATTGCTCGACTTGCTCGGGCGACGGCGGCAATCCGGTGATGTCCAGCGCCGCGCGACGGGCCAGCGTCGGTCGGTCGGCCTCCGGCGCGGGATGCAAACCGGCCTGCTCCATCCGAGAGAGCGTAAACCGATCGATCGGGTTCCGCGCCCAGGCGGCGTCTTTCACGGGGGGAAGTTCGGAACGCTTCGGCGCGATGAAAGACCAGTGCGGCTGATATTCGGCCCCCGCGGCGACCCACCGCTTGAGCATGTCTTTCTGGGCGTCGGTCAGCGTCAGATGCGAGTCGGGTGGCGGCATCATTTCGTCTTTGTCGGTCGAAAAAATCCGCTTGATCATCTCGCTCTTGTCGGCGTGCCCCGGATCGATGGCCAGCTTTCCGAGGGCGACCTCGCGGCGATCCAGCCGCAGATCGGCCTTGCGCGACGCGCTGTCCGGCCCGTGACAATGGAAGCAGGTTTCGGAAAAGATCGGGCGAATATCGCGATTAAACTCAACCTCAGCGGCTCGGGTCCCATTGGCAAGCAGCCCGATCGCGGCACAAACTCCAAGCAAGAACCATTTCGTCGGCATGGAACAACGACTCCACCGATGGTTGTGGCAGAAGAATTTCGAAATCGAGTGATCGCGCAGATCGAGCCGAACCGCTACCCGACCCGCCGAATCGAACCGATTGATTATAACCAAAAATTCAGATTTGGACGCGAATCGGAGGGCCGCAACTCGCAATAAATGGGAATATGGCAGGAACCGCAAGCTGGCAAGCAACGTCCCAACGCCGCTAGCCGTGGAAGAGTCAGTATACCGCAACGGACGCTGGGCCGTCAAATTTTTTGGGGCCGCCTCGCAGAGGCGATCAAGGGCCATCATCCTTCAATCTGATATTGGCCGGCTTCGCGTCATAGTAATAGATCCCAAACTGCTTTAGAGAAGCCAGAAGCATCCAGACGGCGGGCCAATTTAGTCAAACGTTCGACGCTCGTCCCTATCGCGTGAGTTTTCCTCCACGCCCCATCATAGCCGACGGATGGGAGGCGCAGTCTCCTCCCGTCTTTCGATGCCCATGGCGGGAAGCGATTCCGCGGAATATTCCCGGCCCATCTAGTATCCTATAGAGAGTGGCCCGCGCACGAATCGGAACGATTCTTTCAGAACCAAGGAGAGACATGAGCCGGCTCGTTACGCTATCGATCGTGGTCGGATGCGGACTTGCGATTCAAGGGGGCTGCTACAAGAGTGCTCGCGAGTCGGCTCGAACTTCGCGAAAAACGGCCGATTCAACGGCGGCGATGACTTCCGTCAAGTCCGAAGGCCTGGATGAAAAGTCTTCGGGCAGTGCGCTAGCGCTGGCGGACAAAAGCAGTTCGATGCCAACCACCCTTGCAGGCCGTGAAAGTGTCACGGCCACGGCCCCGATCTCCTCGGATCGAAAAATCATTTATGTCGCCGACGTCACGATCGTTGTGCAGGACTTCGCCAAGATCGAGAAAGAGCTTCCCTCGCTCGTCAGTAGCTCGGGCGGATATTTGGCCGATGTGTCGATCGATCGCTCGCGCGGAGAGCGCCGCTCGGGCCGCTGGGTGGCCAGAGTGCCCGTCGATCGCTTCGAAGCCTTCTTGGACGGCCTTTCCGGGTTGGGCGTGCCTGAGGGGCGGCATCAGACGGCGCAAGACGTCAGCGAAGAATACGTCGACCTCGAAGCGCGAATCAAGAATGGCAAGCGGCTGGAAGATCGAATTCTCAAGCTCATCGACGAGCGGACGGGCAACATCAAGGACGTCACCGACGCGGAGCAGCAATTGTCGCGCGTCCGCGAGGAAATCGAGCGGATGGAAGGTCGGCTGCGCTATTTGGCCAACCGCACTTCGCTGACCACGGTGACGATCTCGGCCCGCGAGGAGAAGGATTTCAAGCCGCCGGAAACACCGGCTTTCTCGGCGCGGATCGGCCACGGTTGGAGCAATTCGCTGGCCTCGCTGCAAGACTCGACCGAAGATTTTTTGGTCGGCGCGATTGCCGCCGCGCCGTGGATTTGCGTGTGGGCTATTATCCTCTCGCCGCTGGTTTGGTTCGTTCGCCGGCAGTTTAAGCGCTGGATGGCGACTCCGCCATTTAATAGCTGAGCAACGATTCGAGCGACCCAAGACGGATTCGCTAGGGGATTCACGGATCTTCGGTCGACCTCGGCGGCGGCTGATGGAGCGTGGCGCGGACTTCCTGCCACTGCTCCCAGGCGCGATTCGGGTCGAGATCGTCGTAGCCGCGTTTGCCCGCAAGCATGGCCACGTCGGACCGCGAAAGCATCATGCACGGGGAGCGGTCGCGAATCGATAAAACTTCCTCCTCCGTCAGCGGCGCGCCCTTCAGTTTTTCGGCCCGCTGTAACACTGCCACAAGCGCTGGAATGAACACGGGGATCAAGGGTGGCTGGTCCATGCCACCATCATAGCCGACCGGTCAGCCGGCCGCGAAAACGCCGAGCGACAATCGGGCATTAGCCCAATCGTGCGCTGGGGTCCCTGCTGGCGCCTTCGGCGCGACATTTGCTTTCCGCTGGCCGTGAGTTTCCGGGGGTTCGGCAAAATCGTTAACCTGCCTGCCCGCGAATAATGACACTGCGCGATGACTTAAATCGTTTGACCTCCGACGATGCGTATTGACCGCTTAGCGACCACAGGGGCCGGCGAAAAGCCAGTTCGTCGCCGATGGTTGTTCGGTTGCGAACAAGGCCTTGAGATAAATTGTGTTCGAAGCGATTGCTAGCGACATGGAATATATAGTCCTCACCGGAGCGACCGGGCTGGTCGGAAGGTATCTGCTGCGAGACCTGCTCGATGGCGGGGCGTCGGTAGCCGTTTTGGTGCGCTCGCGGCGATTCTATACAGCCGCCCAGCGGATCGAAGCCGTCATGGCTGAATGGGAACGGCGGGACGGTCGCGTCTATCCTCGGCCGGTCGTGCTGGAGGCTGATGTGCGCCGCCCCAACTGCGGGCTCAACGACGCGCATCGCCGGTGGTTGGCCGAGCATTGTCACCGCATCGTGCATAGCGCCGCGAGCATGATGTTTCGCGAGGACAAGCTTGGCGAGCCGTACGCGACCAACGTCGAGGGGATGAGAAACCTGCTCGGAGTCTGCCAAGAATGCGGGATCCGCGATTTTCACCATGTATCGACCGCCTATATTTGCGGCCTGCGCACGGGGCTGATCAGGGAAGGTGAGGTCGACGTTGGCCAGCAAAATGGCAACGTCTACGAGGTGAGCAAACTGGCGGCGGAGAAGCTCGTCCGCGCGGCCGATTTCCTGGACACGACGACCGTCTATCGCCCGGCGAGCGTCGTCGGCGATTCGCGAACGGGATTCACAACATCGTCGCATGGATTTTATCTGCCGCTGCAGGTCGCCTATACGCTGGCCGACCGGGTTCCGGCGGAATTGATGGGCGAGCAGTTGCTCAGCCTGCTCGGCCTCCGCGGCGATGAGGGCAAGAACGTTGTCCCGGTCGAGTGGCTCTCGTCCGCGATCGCTTATCTCGTGACGCATCCCGAGCATCACGGGCGGACGTATCACCTCACCAATCCGCGGACGATTACGGTCCGGCTGATTCAACAGGTGATCCGCGAGGCGATCGAAAAGCATTGCACCGAGCGACTGGCCGCTGCGCCGACCGAGGAAGAACTCGAGTCGTGCGAGGCGATGTTCAAGGAGTTCATGGAGGTTTATCGTTCGCATTGGCGCGACGATCCGGTGTTCGATCGCACGAATTCCGACGCGGCTCTTGCGCATCTGCCGTGTCCGGAACTCGATCGCGAGCGGATGACGCGGATCGCCAGTTATCCCATTGAGCGCAAGTTTGTCTTAAACGGCGCGCCGTCGGCGGAAGTGACTTTCGCGGCCGAGCAACATTTACAGCGACTTGTGCGGGCCGCCACGAACGCGGGGACAACGACGATTGAAAGCGGCGATTCGGCCATGGCTCGGCAAGATGTCGCTCAAGCCGGAGTCGAGACCGTCGGCAGTGAGACCGTCGGCAGTGAGACCGTCGGCAGCGAAGTCACCGGCAGCGAGACTACCGGCATTGAAGTCACCGGCAGCGGCGGCGGTCAGTGGCGGCTGACTTGGCACGACGATGAAGTCGTGCGTGTCGAACTCGGTTTGAGCGCCGGCGACGCCGCACGCTATTACCTCACCTCGCGAGTGTTTTCTTCGCTGGTCGAGCGCCGCTCGTCCGTCGAGGAATCGCTGCGCGCGGGTCGAGTCGTCATCGAAGGAGCGGATGGCAATCTTCAGCGCTATGTACGGATGCTTAAGCGAATCGTCTGTCCTGCCTGAAAATTTGCGACGCAGTCGTTCCTCCTTCGATCATCGACGCCGCCTTAAGTCGGCTCGACCCATTTGCCCGCACGCCATGCCGATTCGCTCTACCGATCCTTGTTTTCAGGAGCCGATTGCCATCGTCGGCATGGCCTGCCGATTGCCGGGCGCCGCCACCTTGGACCAATATTGGCAATTGCTCGAACGCGGCGGAAGCGCCGTGGCGGAGTTGCCTCCCGAGCGATTCAACGAGCGATTGTATTTCGACCCGCGGAAGGGAGTCCGCGGCAAAAGCTATAGCAAGCGGGCCGCTCTGCTGGCCGATCGCAAGTTCGACCGCGAAAACTGTCCGATTCCGAGTAGCCTGGAAGCGTCGGTCGACAACGCTCACTTGCTGATGTGTGAAGTGGCGGCCGCCGCCTGTCGGCACGCGGGGCTCGATCCGTTCAATCTGCCGCTGCGCAACACGGGCGTGTATATCGGCCATGCTCAGGGGAGCGACCTGTCGGGCGATTTGACGTTCGGCGATTGCATCGAGGAAGCGGCCCAGTTGCTGCGCGACGTTCCGGATTTTAAACCGCTGGCGGCGAGCGAGCAGGACGCGATCGTCGCTGAACTTGTCGCCGCGGCGCGCGAGGGAATGCCGACACGCGCGGCCGACTCGCCCGATGTGTCGATCGCCATGGTGGCCGGCACGATCTCCAAGGCATTCGGTTTGAACGGCCCCTATGTCGCGCTGAATGCCGCATGCGCCTCGTCGCTCCAGGCGATTCAATTCGCCGCCCGGGCGTTGCAAGCTGGCCGGGTCGACATGGCGATCGCCGGCGGCGCGTCGGATTGCAAAGAGGGCTCGATGGTGCTCTTCTCCGGCGCCCAAACGCTGAGCGCCACAGCCACTCGGCCCTTCGACAACGACGCCGATGGCCTGATCATTTCCGAAGGCTATGTGGCAATCGTGCTGAAGACGCTCAGCCGGGCTCTGGCCGACGGCGATCCGATTCAAGCCGTCATTCCCGCCTTCGGCTGCTCCTCCGACGGCAAGGGCAAGAGTCTTTGGGCGCCGCGCAAAGAAGGCCAAGTCAAAGCGATCGAGCGGGCCTACGCGGGCGGCCTCGACATCGGGACAATCCAGTTCGTCGAGGCCCACGCGACATCGACCAGCCTGGGAGACGCGACCGAGCTATCCGCTCTGTCGGAAGTTTTGGCGGGCAAATTGTCGCCGGGCAAAAAGGTCCCTGTTACCAGCGTCAAAGGCAACATCGGCCATTCGCTCGAAGCGGCCGGGATCGCGGGCCTGATCAAGACGGTGCTGTGCATGCAGCATCGCACGATCGTTTCGGCGATCAATATTCGCACGCTGAACAAGAAGATCGATTGGGCCGCCGCCCCGATCTACGTGCCGCTCAAAAACGAGCCGTGGCCGGAACAATCCGGAGGCGCGCCGCGCCGGGCGGCCGTCAACGCCTTCGGCATCGGCGGCCTGAACATGCACGTCGTGGTTGATGAATTCACGGAAGGCATGCGGGCGGACTTGTCCGCTCGATTTGGACTGCCCCGAAAAGTTACGAAGAAATCTGGCGAAGACGACCATGCCGTCGCCGTCATCGGTCGCGGATGTATTTTCGCCGGCGCGGCCGATGTGCCGAAATTTTGGGAGTTGCTTCAATCGGGCCGCGATCCTAAACAGCAAGCGCCGGCCGGACGCTGGCGCAGCGATCTGGCTCTGTCGCGGGCGCCGGGCGACGTCGGTCGCGTGCCGACGACTCTAGGCGGCTATGTCACTGACTTCGCCTACGACTGGAAGCGGCACAAGGTTCCGCCGATCCAAGTGCAGCAGGCCGACCCGTTGCAGTTCATGCTCCTGGACGCCACCGAGCAAGTCCTCGCCGACGCGGGCTACGACCATCGCGAGTTCGATCGCAGTCGAGCCGCCGTATTGGTCGGAACGGAATCCGGCGGCGATTTCGGAACCCAATTGTGCGTCAGCTTGCGACTGCCGCAGCTAGAAGAAATCATTCGGCGGTTGTTGGCTAAACGCGGCCTGGATGCACAAAAGGCCGGCACGATTTCGACGGATTTCAGTGCCCGGCTCTTGAAGTATTGGCCCGCCTTGGTGGACGAAAGCGGCAGCTTCAGCACCAGCACGCTGGCTTCGCGAATCACCAAGACGATGAATTTCATGGGAGGCGCGGCGGCGATCGACGCCGGTGGCGCCTCGTCGGCGGTCGCCGTGGCGATCGGTGTTGATCTGCTCTTGGCCGGCGATTGCGATCTCTTGGTGTGCGCCGGCGGACAGCGCTGCATGAACCTGCCGAAGTACAAAGCAATGCATTTGACCGGCGCGTTGGCCACGGCGGACCGGCCGCCGAGCCCATTCGACGCTGCGGCTAGCGGCGTCGTGCCCGGCGAAGGAGTGGGCGTCGTGCTGCTCAAGCGGCTCGCCGACGCGCGGCGCGACGGCGATCGAATTCAAGTGATCGTTCGCGGCGTGGGCCTCGCGCATGCGGCGGATTCCGGCGAGGCCTGGACGGTAGCGATGGAGCGTGCGCTCGCCGACGCCGGCGCGAGCGGGGCCGATTTAACGCTGATCGAAGCGGATGGCGCCGGCGACGCGACGATCGATCGGTCGCATATCCAGGCTATCGGCTCCGTAGTCGGAAGCCGGGGACACCGCGCGCCGATCGAACTCAGCGCTGTCGCGGGTCAAATCGGTCACACCGTCGGCGCCTCGGCGATGGCGTCGCTGATCGCGGCCACCTTGAAGGTGGAACATGGCGTGGCGCCAACTAGCTTTGGCGTTACCAATCCGCTCCCCTGTATCGTCGAGCGAAGCAGCACAGTTCGGATTATCAGTCGCGATCAGCCGCTGGACGCGAATTCGGATGGCAGACGTTTTGCCGCAGTCGATTCGTTCAGTAAAGGATTGGCCGCTCAGATCATCTTGGAACGTGGCGAAAAGGTAGCGATGAAAAAAGTAGTTTCAGTGCCGAGTCAAAACGGGTCGACAGCGATCGCTCTTCCTGCTGCCAAGGCGGCGGATCCGAGCGCCGCGCCAAGTGGGTATACGCTGTGGCGACTTGGCGCCGCGACTCCCGATCGGTGGCTCGCCCGCTTGCAGCAAGCGATCGCCAATCCAGCGGCAGCGTTCGCCGCGGCCGAGACGACTAGATTCTCAGCGACGGACGAACCGCGACTCGCGATCGTCGCCGCGAGCGCCGAGCAACTCTCCGAACGACTGCAAGCGGTCGTCCAGCAGGTCGCCGGCGCGGGATTGGCCGCCGTCTCGGCTCGGACCGCCCTCGAGCGTCAAGGATGCTACTATCGCGAAACGCCCCGCCGTGCGCCGCGGGTGGCGTTTCTCTTTCCCGGTCAGGGTTCGCAATACGCCGGAATGCTGCAGCCGCTCGTGCGAGACATTCCGGCGGCGGCCGCGATGGTCCACTCGCTCGATGAGATTTTCGTTCGTCACGGTTACCCGACGTTCGAGCAGATGGCCTGGGAGCGCCCCGAGCAAATGGGCGTCGACATTTGGATCACTCAGATCGCCCTGCTCTCGGCGGACTTGATCGTTCATGCGGCGGTGAGCTCGTTCGGCATTCGGCCCGATCTTTTGGCCGGACATAGCCTCGGCGAATACGCCGCGTTGACCGCGGCCGGCGTCTGGGATTTGGAGGGAGTCGTCCTCGCCCTGCGGGCCAGGTTTGAGTCGATTCGCGCTACGCCAACCGCCGGCGGCGCGCTGATGGCCGTCGCGGCGCCCGCCAGCGTCATCGAAACGATTGCCAGCGCCCTGGCGAACCGAGTCCATATTGCCAATACCAACGCGCCCGATCAAACGATCGTGGGGGGTCAGCCGGCGGCGCTTGACGCATTGGCGAAACTGCTGAAGGCTCGCGGCTATCAGGCCCAGATGCTCGCCGTGCCGTGTGCCTACCACACGCCATTGCTAGACGGAGCGGGCGCGCTGCTGCGGCGATCGCTCGACGCGCTGGTCATTCGCCCGCCTCGCACGCCAATGCTTTCGAGCGTCACGAATGGCTACGTCGCCGAGCCGGCCGAGATTCGAACCAATCTCGCCGAGCAGTTGACCACGCCGGTCCGGTACATCGATCTCGTCGAGCGAATCGCCAACGATGAAGACACGGTGCTGGTCGAAGTCGGACCGCAACGGATCCTCACGAACCTGCACCAGCGAATATTCCATGAGACCGGTGGACGGGCTCAAACGATCGCCTGCGACAATTCCAAACGGCCGGGCGCGGAACAGTTGCTTCACGTTCGCGCGCTGCTCGAATGTCTCGGCGCGATCGGACCTGATGTCCCAACCACGAGCGCCGGTTCGCCGCATGGTGTCGCCTCTGCCCCGCCGCGAATCAAGGGCCAAGTGATTCTCGTCGACGCCACGGAGAAGCGGCGAGAAAGAATGCACCTGGCGAGTCTTCGCGGAAACGGACATTCTCCTGAATCCGCTCCAGCCGCTCGGCATGAATCGCGGCCAGTTGAATCGGCGATCTCACAAGCGCCGTCATGGAACGCCCAGCCGCCTCTGCCCGTCGACGCCAATCGCATTTTGCCGACCGCCTCGACGTCAACTGTCGCCGCTCCCGCGCCACCCGCCGCCACGCTAAGCGGTCGATCGCCTGTGGAGCTTGAAAAATTTCTGATCAACTTCGTGGTTGAGCACACGGGCTACCCACCCGAGGCGATCGATCTCGATTCCGATCTGGAAGCCGATCTGGGGATCGACAGCATCAAGAAGGCTCAGCTCTTCGCCGAATTGGCGGAATACTTCGACGCTCGGCCGACCGAGGGCATGACGTTCGATGCATTTCCCACGCTCCGCCACGCGCTCGACTTCTTGTCGCCATCCTCCGTGGGCGTCCAGGCGCCGGTCGCGAGGGCGTCTGTTGGGACGTCGGTAGATGTCGAGCGACCCTCGGCTGCCACAATGCAAGTTGTTGCTCCGCCTGAGCACGCGCCCGCTTTTTCGCACGCGCCCGCTCACGGCGATACGCTCGATCTCGAAAAATTCCTGGTCAATTTCGTCGTCGAGCAGACCGGCTATCCGGCCGAAGCGGTCGATCTCGATTCCGACCTGGAGGCCGATCTGGGCATCGATAGCATCAAGAAGGCGCAGCTGTTCGCCGAGTTGTCGGAATATTTCGACGCCCGACCCGCCGCGGGGATGACGCTCGACGATTTTCCGACGCTGCGGCACGCGGTCAACTTTTTGGACACGGCGGACGCAAAAAAAAAAGCTCCCGGCATCCGAGATAATGGGGCCGCATCGGCCGCGATAACCGCAGCGCCAACGCCGGTCGCAGCGACGCCACAATTGCCCGGCTTGCCGGCATCGACGCCGGCGATCGCCGCGTTGCCGATCATACGGCTCAGTGGCACGCCTTATGAAATGGGCTTCACTCACGGCCAGCAGCAATCCACCGCGATCCGCCGCTTGCTCAGACGATTCGCCGACCTGGCCGACGATGACGGTAGCGAAGCGCCGTCGGCCGCGAACTCGGGACGTCAGCGGCGCGATCAATTTACCCCCGACGAACTCGACGAACTGCGGGGCATCGCCGCCGCCGCGCGCGTTCCGCTGGACAACCTGCTCGCGGTTAACCTAGCGATCGACGCCGATCGTGGCGCCGAGGCGTCGCATGCGGTCGGTCTTCACGGTCAACGAGGACAGTTCGTTCACGCCGCTCGTTACCACGCGCCTTGGCCGGCGGCTCTTGGCGAATGTCTCACGCCGATGGTCAGTCTTCGCTGCCCGAGGAACGGCCATCCGCACTTGGCCCTGTCGTCCGCGGGAATCGTGGGAAGCTTGGCCGGCATAAACAGCCACGGGATCGCCGTTTCCGTAACGCGCTCTCGCTCCGTCCGCACGAGTCGAGCGCATGCGCATCTCGCAGCGCGGATTTTGATCGACGCGTCCGACATCGACTCGGCTACGTCAATTTACGACTTGGAATCGCCAGTCGACTCGGCAAGCGTACTGGTCAGTCATTGGCCGACCCAGGTCGCAAAGCATTTGGGCACATGCGCCACTTTCAAACCTGTCGTGACGCGGTCGAGCCAAGGCGAATCCGCGCCCCCTGCGAGTAACGAAACTTTTTTTGAAATTGATGCCGCCGAACAGTCCTTGTCCGTCGGCTTTAATCAATCGGGCTTCAGTAAGATCGCATTGAAAGCGCTTTGGCCGCCGGCAACCGCTCGGCCCGCGAAACGAGAAATCCGCGACGATGCCATAGCGCTCCGCGCCGATGCCACAGCGTTCCGCGCCGATGCCCCAGCGCTCCGCGAACTCCAGTCGAACTCGGCCGACCAGACCCACCGGTTCGCGATGCGGATGAAACGCACGCCGCTGCCCGAGTCGACCGCCGAGATGCCGACACTGCACGGCCCGGCGCTGGTGGTCGGCGACAACTCGGCCGCCGAAGCACTGTGCGACCGGCTTCGATCGGTCGGCGCGATCGTGCATCGAATCGAGCACATCGGCGCCATCGAGCCCGCGATCGCCGAACTGGAACGCCTCTGGCGCCTGGGGCCGATCCCGCATCTGTTTCTGATGAGCGATCGTGACCTCGAGCCGCTGGACCTGCACGACGAGTCGGGCTGGCGCGAGCGAAGAACGCGAGCCGTCGATTCGCCGCTGTTTTTCGCGCAGCGCTGGGTGCAGCTTGCGGGCGAGGCCAAGCTACTACCGCACTGTACGATCGTCGCCGTCGCGGCGATGGGAGGCGATTTCGGCTTTTCCAGCGAACTGACTTCGCCGCTCGGCGGCGCACTAACCGGCATGATTAAGGGCATCTATATCGAAGTCGCCTATTTGGCCGGCAACAGGAGCATGCGAGCCAAAGCGATCGATTTCCCGGACGACGAATCGCCCGAGCGGTTGGCTGAGTGCGTTTGCCGCGAGCTGGCCGGGCAGACGGTCGACTATGAGATCGGCTACGTCGGCGGCGAGCGATCGATTCCAATCGGCTATCCGGAGGCTATCGTCACGCGCCAGCCTCGGGCGATACGCCGCGGAGGCACATGGGTCGTCACGGGGGGCGCCACCGGCATCACGGCCCAGTGCGCGATGGAACTGGCTAAACGATTCGATCTCAAGTTGCACCTGATCGGACGCTCGCCGAAACCATCGATCGATCGCGCGTGGCGCTATCTTTCGGGCGATGCGCTGAAGGAGCTGAAGACGGGCGTCATGCGCGACGCTCGCTCGGCCGGCGGCAATATGGACGACGCCTGGAGCCGCGTTGAGCACGACATGGAAATCGATCTCTGCCTTCGCGAATTCGCCGAGGCTGGGATAGACGTCACGTATCACTCCTGCGACGTGTCGGATGGGGTTGCTCTCGCCTCCGTGCTCGAACGGATTCGCCAAACGAGCGGTCCGATCGAAGGCGTGGTTCACGGCGCCGGCGTCCAGCGGGCAGCCAGGTTCGAGCGCAAGCAGCGCGAGCACGTGCTCTCGACCATCGCCAGCAAAGTCGATGGCGCGATGAATCTGATGCGGCTGACTTGGCGCGATCCGATCCGCCACTTTGTCGGTTTCGGGTCGATCAGCGGCCGGATGGGAAGCAACGGGCAGGTCGATTATTGCGCGGCCAGCGATTTATTGTGCAAACTGATCGCTTGGTATTCCGATGCCCGGCCGGGCGTCCACGCGATCGGCTTTCACTGGCACTCGTGGTCCGAGATTGGCATGGCGGCGAAGCCGGAAACCACGCGAGCGATGAAAAGCACCAGCGGACCCGAACTGATGCCCAAGCACGAGGGGGTTGCGCACTTCCTCCGCGAACTGCTCGGCGGCCAGCGGCAGCCAGAAGTCCTGATCACCGATTTCGAGTATCACAGTCGGTATTACAAGCTCGACGAAAGCACGCCGACGCAATCGGCCGCGGCGCACACGACGTCATGGACACCGTCGCCGGTCAAGCTGATTGCGAAGCGTCATCGATTGACGACCGTCCCGGCGCCGCTGCCGGCTGGATCACCAATGACGCCGCGGTTCAATGGACCGGTTTGGATTTTGGGAAGCAATCCGTCGGCAGTCGCGCTTAGTCAGCGTTTGATCGCCGAGGGGGCGACCGTCCATCTACTGCCGAGCGCCGCGTCTCTGGCGGAGACGACCGCCGCGATCGACGAACTTTTCGCCAATCACCGGCCGCGGCATCTATTTCTCATGACCGGGCGCCACGAAGACCCGATTGCGCTGTTGGATCACGATGACTGGCGTCGCGACCGAGCGCTGCGCGTGATGAATCCATTGCTGGCCGTGCGGCGATTGTTGCGGCTGCGCCGTCAAGGCGGCGACCATTCGCCGATGACGGTGACCGCGATCACGGGTCTGGGCGGCGACTTCGGCTTGTCCGGCCAGCCGACATCGCCCGAGGGAGGTGCGCTCTGCGGTCTGCTGAAATCGCTGTTCATCGAAGATTCGCGGCTGGAGCATTCCGAGGGGCAATTCAAGATCATCGACGCCCCCTTGGATGAGCCGCACGAGACGCTCGTCGAGGCAGTCCTTCAAGAACTCGCGGCCGACGATCCGCACTTGGAAGTCGGCTGGTCGCGCGGGCGACGGACGATCGTGCGCTCGATCGCGGAGCCGGTCGAGTCGCTGCCGCATCGAGCGGAGCGTCCGAGCGGCGCCTGGATTGTTACCGGCGGCGCGCGAGGAATCACCGCTGCCGCCGCCGAGGAACTGGCCCGGCGTTTTGGCGTGAAGTTGCATCTCATTGGCCGTAGTCCGGTCCCGCGGCCTGACGCTCTCTGGCGAGACGCAGCGCCCGAGCGGCTGGCCGAGATTAAAGCGCAAATCGTGCGCGAGGCCGTGGCCGAGGGGCGTCCGGTCGATGCGGCCTGGGAAGGAGTCCGCGCAGATCTGGAAATCGATCAGACGCTCAAACGCTTCGCCGCCTCGGGGATACAGGCGACTTACCACTGCTGCGATCTGGCCGACTGGCCAAAGCTCTCGGCGATTCTCAACCAGATTCGCCGAACCGACGGCGCGATCGAAGGCATCGTGCATGGGGCCGGCTACGGAAAATCGGGCCGATTCGACACCCGGCCGCTAGAGAGCATCGAGCGGACGTTGGCCGGCAAGCTCGATGGCGCCGTCGCGCTGATGGCCCTGACGTGGCGCGACCCCATCAAATATTGGATCGGCTTCGGCTCCCTCAGCGGACGCTTTGGCGGCAACGGGCTGGGCGATTATGCGGCCGCGAACGACATGCTCGCCAAGCTGATCGACTGGTATCGCGCCCAGCGGCCCGATTGCCGCGCCTGCTGCTTCCACTGGCAGTCGTGGAACGAGGTGGGCATGGCCATGCTCGGCGATAGCGCGGCGGGCACCAAAAATATCTTGAAGATGGAGTTCCTTTCGCCGCGGGAAGGCATCGAGCATTTTTGCCGTGAAATCGAGGCCGGGCTGCCAACGGGCGAAGTGCTCGTCACCGACGGATTTTTCGAGCGGATTTTTCATCCGCTCACGGCGCCGCGACTCGATAGCGAAATGTCTTCCATCACTGACTTTCCGCTTGCTTCGTCGCTTCCCCTGATTGTGTCGCATCGATCTTGCGACGGTGAATTCGGATCGATCGCCACGCTGGCATTCAATCCGGCGGCTGATCCGTTTTTGCTCGATCATCGGTTTCGCGGCAAGCCATTCCTGCCCGCTGTGGTGGCCATGGAGGCGATGGCGGAGGCGACGGCGATTGGGGCCGGCAAACCAGTCACAGGGCTTCGCGACGTGCAATTCGTGACCGGCCTGCGATTCCCGACCGACAAGATCGTGCCCGCCCGAGTGTTAACCGCCCCGGAGGCGGGCGGCGCGATCGAATGCCGGCTCGTCAGCGACTTCGTCAATCGCGCGGGCGTGACGCTGCAAAAGAGTCGATTGCATGTGCGGTGTCTTGCCGACACGGCCGGCGTCAGTGATTCGGGAGCACCATTCATTTCCAAGCCACCGATCGATTGGCGGATATTCCGCTATCCGACCGACAGTCCAATGTTGCATGGGCCAACGCTGCAAGGCCTCACCGCAATGACGTTCGAGGGAACTCGGGCCTGGGGACGAGCTACCGCGCTGCCGCTGAGCGCTCTCGGCGGCGTCCATCGCGCAGCGGCTTGGTCCACCCCCGCCGTCGTGCTCGACGCCGCGTTTTATGTCTGTGGGCTGTATGTGTGGCTCAACATCGAGCCATCGGCATCGCTTCCGACCGAAATCGCCGAGATTCGCTTCGGCCGGTTATCGCGAGACAACGAATCGTGCCTCGTGGAGGCGGACTTCCGCGGGATCGAAGGACGATTCGCAAAGTTCGATTTTCTCGTGCAGGGAGACGACGGCGCCACGATCGCCCATGTCGTCGGCTATCGCTGCCAATTGCTCGGAGGAGAGCCATGAACACGATCGATCGCGTTCAGCCCATCGATTTGCCAGCAGTCGCGCTCGACCATCGTTACGCAACGGCCCGCGAACTCGACGATTCGTTCGCGCGATTGCCGGGCGATTGGCTCTCGGATCGCGAGCGGCTTGAACTTTGCCGCTGGCGCGACCCCGGGCGGCGACAATGTTGGCTTCGCGCTCGACTACTCGCCAAGCAACTCGTATGCGCGCGACAGCGCGATCTCGAACTTGGCGAGATTGAAATTCTATCCGGCGCCGCGATGCATCGTCCTCGCTTGCACTGGAACGACTTGGCGCGGCTCTGGCCGCTATCGATTTCCCACACGGACGCCGGGACACTCGTGGCCATCGATTGGAGCGGCGAACATTCGATCGGCGTCGATTTAACGCCCTTGCAGGAATTGAGCGCGGTCTTCCGACGCTTATGGTTTACCGCGAGCGAACGCCAATGGCTCGGCGAGCAAACTGACCCGTGGGCGCCAAACAAACTTTGGGCGATCAAAGAATCGCTCTACAAGGCTTGCAATCGGGGCGAGCCGTTCGATCCTCGGCAAATCGAAGCCATCCCGCGAAGATGCCGCTATCGGGAGGCGAGTCTCTCGGCTTGCGACGCCCAAGTGTCGTACGTCGATGGCCAACTGGCAGCGATCGTTATCGTGCCGATTCTTCGCGATTTAGAACAATTTCCAAAGACATCCACGAATAGGACCCTTTCATGATCGACCTAACTGGCAAGACGGCTCTCGTCACGGGCAGCGCCCGCGGCATCGGCCGGGCGTGTGCTTTGCGTCTGGCGGAGGCCGGAGCGGATATCGTCGTCAATTACGTCGCCAATCGTCAGGCGGCGTTGGAAGTGGCGGAGGCCGTCGCGGAGTTGGGCCGACGCGCGATCGTCGTGAAGGCCGACGTTAGCGAAGAGGACGATGTCGAAAGCCTGATGGCGGCGGTGCGGGAGCACTACGGCAAGCTGGATATCCTGGTGAGCAACGCGGCGACCGGCGGTTTTCGCCCGCTGCTCGCGGCGACGCGCCAAAACTTCGCGGCCGCCTATAACACCAACGTGCTCGCCCTGTTGTTTCTCATTCAAAGCGCGCTTCCGCTCATGGAACGGAAGGAAGGCGACGCCCGATCGAAGGTGATCGCAATCTCTAGCCACGGTTCGCACATGGCCCTGCCTTGGTACGGTCTGATCGGCAGTTCAAAGGCGGCGCTCGAAAGCCTGGTGCGACATCTGACGCTCGAAGTCGGCGACCGAGGAGTGAACGTCAACGTAGTCAAGGCCGGGCTCGTGCCCACCGATTCGACCAGCCGGATTCCCAACGCCGAGGCGATGTTTGCCGCCCGGAGCGAGCGATCGATGATGGGCCAGCGAATGCTCGCCGCCGCCGACGTCGCCGACGCGGTGCTGTTTCTCTCCAGCCCGCTCAGCGATTTGGTTCAGGGCGAGACCTTGACGGTCGATGGCGGGGCGGCGGTGCATCCGTAAACGGGTCGACACGCGAATGGGAGCCAATCGGGCCAATAAGCCGATTGCGCCCGGCGCGTAAATTAACCGGTGCTCGCAAGGCTGGCGGCGCGGCTGCGCCGCTTAGGCCGCCGCAAGTCGGCGTGCTCCTCGTCCCTAGCCCCTGCAAGGAAGCCGCCGCACTGCGTTCCTCGTAGGAGGAACCTGCGGACCCTAGCCTGACTGCCTTACCAGGCGAAGTGAGCGAACGCCTTGTTGGCGTCGGCCATGCGGTGGACGTTTTCGCGCTTGGACATCGCGGCCCCTTCGCGATTGTAGGCGGCGAACAATTCGTCGGCCAACTTCTCGTGCGTCGGCCGGCCCTTCTTCTCGCGGACCGAGAGCAGAATCCAGCGGATGGCCAGCGACTGCTGCCGATTGCGGCTGACCTGCATCGGCACCTGATAGGCGGCGCCGCCGACTCGCTTCGAGCGAACTTCGATCGATGGCTTTACGTTCTCGACGGCCTGGGTGAACACCTCGGCGGGGCCCGCGTCCGGCAGTTTCGTCTTCAAGATATCCAGGGCATCGTAAAACACCTTCTGGGCAACGCTCTTCTTGCCGCCATGCATCAGGCAATTGATGAACTTGCTCGCCAGCAGCGAACCATAACGAGGATCCGGCTTGAGCGAATCGCGACTTGCAGTAATACGGCCCATGGTCAGGTTCCAGCAAAAGCTTGTGAATGTCTAATGTCTAAAGACGAATGTCTAATCAATGACTAATGCTCAAATGACGAATGACTAATATCTGAGATTGAATTCACTCGCAGATTCGACCCGTCGCCCCAACGGCGAGACTCCATTTCGGGCCTTCGTCATTCGAGCTTCGTTATTTCCGCTGCTACGATTTCTTGGCGCCGTACAGGCTTCGCGATTGCTTGCGGCCTTCGACCCCGAGCGTATCGAGGGCGCCGCGGACGATGTGGTATCGCACGCCCGGCAAGTCGCGGACGCGACCGCCGCGCACGAGCACGATCGAATGCTCCTGCAAACTGTGTCCTTCGCCGGGGATATAGACGGTGACCTCTTTGCCGTTGCTCAATCGCACCCGGGCGATCTTCCGCAGGGCGGAGTTCGGCTTCTTGGGGGTCATCGTCTTAACCTGCAAGCACACGCCCCGCTTCTGCGGGCAGCGCTCCAGCACGGGCGACTTGCTAAAAGTCCGCGCCGGACGCCGAGCGCGACGGACAAGTTGATTGATCGTAGGCATGCAAGCGTTCTTTATGTGGTCCCGGTTATCGCTAAGCTGTATCAAATCCGCACAATTTGGAATCCATCATGCTATCCGTTTAAGGCGGCCTGTCAAGCCGTTTGGAGGTTCGGGAGGACCTAATTTTGAGTGCGTGCCACCGAGTCCCCGGCCTAGCAGAGCGTCTACCGCGTGCCGCAATTCATCTTGATTGCACCAGTATTCCGCGATCACGCCGAATTTCTCATGCCGGCTAATATTGGAACCTTCTTCAATGTCATTGTACCAAACAACATGCTCGCCGATGATCCCGACGACCCAAAAGCCGCCGCCTTCATCTCTCCACGGACTCAATTACCATTTGACAGGTCGAACTTGCATGAGATTCCAAAGGTAACGGGCGGCTGGTCCCATCGCGCCGACCGACGGTCGAATCAGCGCAATCAAACGCTGCTCGCTGATCGACGCCCAAACCATCGAACCATCCTTCTGGTAGGCAGCTTACGCTGCCGCAAAATATCCTGACAGCCGCCTCAAGGTTTTCCCGCTTCTTTGAGATGCACTGCTTGCACGATTCGATTCAGCGGCGGAAGATAATTGCGGCTATTTCACCCGATTAAAACTCCCGTTGCCACCCGATGAAGCCCGACCTTCGACCGCCGCGTGAAGTGCTGCCGGGGCATTGGCAGGAGCAATCGGGCAATCTGCACTACTACATCGGCGATGGTCGCCTGCTCATAATCAGCGACGGCAAGACGGTCGGCGAATACGTCTTCGAGATCGTCGAAGAAAATTTTCAGGAGCTATGGCTCAAGATCAAGCTCGACGCGGACGACGCCAATCTGCGGACGATTCGATTTGACTTCAAGCGCAAGGGCTTCATGGAGACGTTTACGTTCAAGGGCGTGACGCTCAACAACATCATGCTCTTCGTGGAACCCGTTTAAGCAGTGCTCAGGTAAACCAACGGAACCGGGGCTTCGGCGAAGGGCCTCCAGCCCCGGCCACCCGATTATCCGAAATCGCTATCCAATAAGCCGCGTTATTCCTTCTTCCCCTTGCCGTCGCCGCCGCCCAGTAGTGCATCCAGGCTCGTCGCCGGGGCTTGAGCCGAGGGTTTGCCGCCGTCGGCGCCGCCGTCGAGCAGCGGGAAGTGGCGGGTGAGAACTCGCTCCTTCTCGGCCGCCAGGGCTTCGAGGGCTTCCTTGCGAATCCGCACTTCCGATTCTTGGAACGTGTGGAAACCGGTGCCGGCCGGGATCAAGTGACCCAGGATCACGTTTTCCTTCAGACCGACCAAGTGGTCGACCTTGCCGGCCAGGGCCGCTTCGGTGAGCACCTTGGTCGTTTCCTGGAAGCTCGCCGCGGAGATGAAGCTGGAGCTTTGCACCGAGGCCTTGGTGATTCCCAAAAGCTGAGTGCTCGCCGAGGCGCTCTTGGGCTTCGAGCCCTTGCACGACTCGCCCCCGAGCGCTTCGATCTGGGCATTGACCTGCTCCAAGGCATCTTTCGGGACGATCGTGCCGGGAGCGAAATCGCTGTCTCCCTTTTCCGTGACCTTCACGCACTGGGCCAGATTCTGATTGGCCGCCCGGAACTCGAATTTGTCCATGATACTGCCGGGCAATAGTCCCGTGTCGCCGACGCTTTCGATCCGCACCTTCCGCAGCATTTGGCTGACGATGATCTCGATATGCTTATCGTCGATTTCGACCCGCTGGCTGCGATAGACGTTTTGGATTTCACGAACCAAGTACTGCTGCACGGCCTCTTCGCCGGAGATACGGAGGATATCGTGCGGCACGAGCGGACCATCGACGAGGGCCTCGCCGGCCCGAACGAAGTCGCCGGCGTGGACTCTTAAATGCTTGCCGTGCGACACAAGATGCTCGCGTTCGATGCCCGTCTCGCTGCGGACGACGATCGTTCGCTTGCCGCGGCGCTTCTCGCCCAACAGTTCGACGACGCCGTCGATCTCGGCGATGACGGCCGGGTCCTTCGGTTTGCGGGCTTCGAAGATTTCCGTCACACGAGGCAGACCGCCGGTGATGTCCTGCGTGCCGGACACTTCGCGGGGCGTCTTGGCCAGCAGGGTGCCGGCCGTGATGACGTCCCCTTCGTTGGCCTCGATATAGGCCTTTTCTGGCAGATAGTAATAATCGAGGATTTTTCCGCTTTGATCCTCGATGATGATCTGCGGATGGTAATCCCCCTTGTGCTCGATGATCATTCGGCGGACGTGTCCGCTGGGATCCTTTTCGACGCGGGTCGTTTCGCCTTCGGTCACGTCCTCGTAACGGACCTTGCCGCTGACTTCCGCGAGAATCGGGATACTATGCGGGTCCCACTGGCAGAGCACTTGGCCGACCTTGACCTCGCTGTTCTCATCGACTTGCAAGATGGCGCCGGCCGGAATTTCGTATTTCTCCAGCTCGCGACCCTTGGGATCCAGAATCAAAATTTCGCCGTTGCGGGTAAGCACCACCTGTTGACCGGCGTCGTTTCGCACGACCTTGAGCCGCGTGAACTGCACGATACCGGCCTTTTTCGCTCGGCTTTCGTTCTCGACGATCGATCGCTGACCGACGCCGCCGATGTGGAAGGTTCGCATCGTAAGCTGCGTGCCCGGTTCGCCGATGCTCTGAGCGCCGATGATTCCGACGGCCATGCCTTCCTCGACCATGCTGCTGGTCGAGAGATCCATGCCGTAGCACAATCGGCAAATCCCCAGCGGCGCATCGCACGTGAGCGGACTGCGGACCTGGATCTTTTCGAGACCCATTTCCTCGATTCGGCGAGCGATCGCCCGAGTTATCAGCTCGTTTTCCCGGACGACCGTTTCGTCGGTGATCGGGTTGACGATGTTGGTCCGACTGACGCGGCCGCGGATCGAATCGGCCAAGCCGACTTCGACCTTTTCGCCGCGGTAGATGACCCCCTTCGTGACGCCCTGGGTCGTGCCGCAGTCTTCTTGCGTGATCACGACGTTCTGGGCGACGTCGGCCAGCTTACGGGTCAAGTAACCCGAGTCGGCCGTTTTGAGGGCCGTATCGGCCAAGCCCTTGCGGGCGCCGTGCGTCGAGCTGAAATATTCGAGCACGGTCAGCCCCTCGCGGAAGTTGGCCTTGATCGGCGTCTCGATGATCTTGCCCGACGGCTTGGCCATCAAACCGCGCATTCCGGCGAGTTGGCGAATCTGCTCGACACCGCCTCGGGCGCCGGAGTGCGCCATGAGGAAGATCGGATTCACGTAGCCGGCCCAACGCGTGTCGTTCTCCAGCTCGGCCATCATTTCCGTGGTGATCTTTTCACGGGCGTGGGTCCAAGCGTCAAGCACTTGGTTGTACCGCTCGCCCTCGGTGATGATGCCGCGCTGATAGAGCTTGTAGATCTTCGCGACGGACTTTTCGGCGTCGCCGATGATCCGCCCCTTGCTGCCCGGAGTGATTAGATCGTCCGTGGCGAACGACAAACCGCTCCGCGTGCTGTTGCGGAAACCGAGCTGGTTCATGTCGTCCAACAGGTCGATCGTCTTGCGGCGGCCGAGCGTCTGATAGCAGTCGGAGATCACCTTGGCCAACTCGCTGGACCGCATGGGAAGGTTGTAAAACAGCATTCCGTCGGGCAGCGTCGAGTTGAACATCACGCGGCCGACCGTGGTGTCGATCACGGCGCCCGGCTTGGCCAGCGCCTCGTTGTCGGTCTTGAGCCGGCGGGTCGGCGGCAGCTTGACCTTGATCCGCGCGTGCGTTTGGACCACGTCCAGCGAATAGGCCAATTGTACCTCTTCCAGCGAGGAAAAGATCATTCCTTCGCCCTTGCGTCCAGCCAGCGACATCGTCAGATAGTAGCAACCCATAACCACGTCCTGCGACGGGCTGATAATGGGGGCGCCATTGGCGGGCGAGAAGATGTTGTTGGTCGACATCATCAGCGTGTGCGCTTCGACCTGAGCCTCGATCGACAGCGGCAAATGCACGGCCATCTGATCGCCGTCGAAGTCGGCGTTGAAGCCCTTGCAGACCAGCGGATGCAGCTTGATGGCGTTGCCCTCGACGAGCACGGGCTCGAAGGCTTGAATGCCCATGCGGTGCAGCGTCGGAGCGCGATTGAGCAGCACGGGATGGTTGCGGATCACCTCTTCGAGGATATCCCATACCTCCTCGTCCTTGCGCTCGAGCATCTTCTTCGCGCTCTTGATCGTATCGGCGTGGCCGAGCTCCTTGAGGCGGCGAATGATGAACGGCTGGAATAGTTCCAGCGCGATCTTCTTGGGCAGCCCGCACTGATGCAGGCGAAGCGCGGGTCCGACGACGATCACGCTTCGGGCCGAATAGTCGACCCGCTTGCCGAGCAAGTTCTCGCGGAACCGGCCCTGCTTGCCCTTGATCATGTCCGTGAGCGACTTCAGCGGCCGATTGCTCGAACCGAGCACGGGCCGTTTGCAGCGGTTGTTGTCGAACAGCGCGTCGACCGATTGCTGCAGCATCCGCTTTTCGTTGCGAATGATGACTTCGGGCGCATTGAGATCGACCAGCTTCTTGAGCCGATTGTTGCGATTGATGATCCGGCGATAGAGATCGTTCAGGTCGCTCGTGGCGAAATTGCCGGAGTCCAGTAGCACCAGCGGACGCAAATCCGGCGGAATAACGGGGATGACATCCAGGACCATCCATTCCGGCTTGTTGTCGCTATCGCGGATCGATTCGACGATCTTCAGCCGATTGATGAGGTCCTTCTTTTTTTGCTTCGAGGCCGTCTCGTGCAGGTCGTCGCGGAGCGTTTTGCTGAGCGTCACAAGATCGAGGCTGAGGAGCAGCTTGCGGACAGCTTCGGCGCCCATGTCGGCTTCGAACGTGCCCTCGCCGTAGGTATCGCGGGCCGTGCGATATTCTTCCTCGGTCAGCAGTTGCCGCGGCTTGAGCGGGGTCGAACCCGGATTGGTGACGACGTAGTCCTGGAAGTAGATCACCTTCTCCAGACTGGTGGTCTTCATGTCCAGCAGGTTGCCCAGGCGGCTGGGCATGGCCTTGAAGAACCAGATGTGGACGATGGGCGCGGCGAGCTCGATGTGGCCCATCCGCTTGCGGCGGACGCGGCTGTGCGTCACTTTGACGCCGCAGCGATCGCAGATCATCCCCTTGTACTTCATGCCGCGATACTTGCCGCAGGCGCATTCCCAGTCCTTTTCCGGGCCGAAGATGCGCTCGCAGAACAGGCCGTCCTTTTCGGGGCGGTAGGTGCGGTAGTTGATCGTCTCGGGCTTCTTGACTTCGCCGAACGACCAACTCCGAATATCGTGCGGCCGCGCCAGGCTGATCTTGACCGCGGTGTAGTCGTTGATCCGATCGTACGAGCTTTCGCCAGTGCTCACAGGGGGCCCCTTTCGAGAGGAAACCGATAATGCTAAATGCTAACGCTAATTATTCGTTCGGCGGGCAAATGGCCGCCGCTGTTTAAGATCAAAAGTCTCTGTTAAGGTCCCGGGCGGAAACTCTCATTCAACATGCGAATTGCCCTGAACGTCGATTGATGCAATGCTGGTCACCCATCCATATACGACGAAGCCATCCTCGGCCAAGTCGATTTCAACATTTCCAAAATCAATGTTTACGGCCAGTTCCTACAAGGCGTCTGCCTGGAGCGAACCGGCTTCTCCCAACGGTTCGAGCCAGACCTGCTGGGGTTTGGCTGTCCGGTTTTCTAGCGAACGAATTGTCTGTTCCGCCCGTTCATGCAATTGCAAGCTCTGCTTAAGGCAGCGGTAGATTTCGAACTCTAATTCTTTGTTTTTCAAAGACCACAATGGCTCCCGCTTCCAGACTTGTCTGAACCGCCGGCAAGTTCCTTAGGATCGTTTGAAGTTGATTCGGCGGAAATCGCGATAGTTCCCCACGCAATAAAATGATTGACGGCTCTTGAGTTTTCCGTTGCGAGAGCAATGTTCCAACGTCAGTGTCGGAGGAAAATACAATCCGTTGCTCAATGGCTGCGCGATCGATGATTTGGTCATCGCTGGCCTCCGCCATGCCATAGTCTTGAACGTGTACCGCGTCATAGCCGGCCTGTTGAAGCCCCCGTGAAATGAACGGCGAAACTGCATTGTCAACCAGGAATTTCATGCGGGCGACGTCGAAATCATCGGCAGTTCACGCTCGCGCACCGCTTCAGCGGCAAACTGCAAGCATTCCTGAATGTCCTCCTTAACTAAGTCTGGAAAGTATTTCATTATCTCGCTGTCGGACATCCGCTCGGCGACCATTCCGACTACCGTCGCGACCGGAATCCGAAGAGATCGGACGCACGGCACGCCGCCCATTTGGCCTGGATTCACCGTGATGCGGGTGTAAGTCATGGCTTAAATCCGTCGTTTCTCCAGTTGCATGTTCAAGCCCAAGCCGCGGATTTCGTTTGTGAGCACGTCGAAGCTGGCCGGCGTGCCGGCTTCCAGCGTGTTTTCGCCCTTAACCATCGACTCGTAAATCTTAGTCCGGCCTTCGACGTCGTCGCTCTTGACCGTGAGCAGCTCTTGAAGGATATAAGCCGCGCCATAGGCTTCCAAGGCCCAGACTTCCATTTCCCCGAAACGCTGTCCGCCGAATCGCGCCTTGCCACCCAGCGGCTGCTGCGTGATGAGCGAGTAGGGGCCCGTCGAGCGGGCGTGGACCTTGTCATCGACCAAGTGATGCAGTTTGAGCATGTAGATGTAGCCGACCGTGGTTTCCTGCTCGAGCGGCTCGCCCGTGCGGCCGTCGAACAGTTGGGCCTTGCCATGCTTGGGCAGTTTGGCCGCTTCCAGGCATTCGTTGATCGCTTCTTCGGTGGCTCCGTCGAACACGGGCGTGATGGCTTGGAAACCGAGCTTGGCGCCGGCCCAGCCCAAGTGCGTCTCCAAAATTTGACCCACGTTCATACGGCTGGGAACGCCCAGCGGATTGAGCACGATCTGCACCGGCGTGCCATCGGCCAGGAACGGCATGTCGGCCTCGGGCAGAATCTTCGAGATCACCCCCTTGTTACCGTGCCGGCCGGCCATCTTGTCGCCGACCGATATCACTCGCTTGGCGGCGACGTAAACCTTGACCATCTGGAGCACGCCGCTGCGGAGCTCGTCGCCACGCTTCATGCTGTTGAGCTTCCGTTCGCGCTCGTCGATGGCCGCCTCGACCGCCGGCCAGAGATTCTTGTGAATCTTTTCGATGTCGGTCTTGCGCTGCGGACTGCGGATGTCGAGTGCTTCGAGCTTGAACTGCATCGCCCGTTCGGCGACGAACCGGTTTTCCTGATCGCTGACCAGCGGCGTGCCGTCTTCGTCGGTCAACGGACGCTGCAGAACGGATTCCATTTCGGCGACCATGGTGCCAAACGCGGCGGCCACCTTGGCGTTCCCCTCGTTCTCCGTTTCCTTGAGGACCTTTTCGAAGATCTTGCGTTCGTCTTCGGTGAGGCTCATCCGGCGCGAGAATTTCTGCGTGTCGATCACGATCCCTTCGACGCCGGAGGGGACTTCGAGCGAATCGTTCTTCACGTCTTCGCCGGCCCGGCCGAAGATCGCGTGCAGCAGCTTTTCCTCGGGGGTCAGCTCGGTCTTCGATTTGGGCGAAACCTTGCCGACGAGAACATCTCCGGGCCGAACGTAGGTGCCGATTTGCACGATCCCGCTCTCGTCCAAATTGCGGAGGGCCTTCTCGCTGACGTTGGGAATATCGCGAGTGAACTCCTCGCGGCCCAGCTTCGTCTCGCGGATCTCGATGTCGAATTCCTCGATGTGGATCGACGTGTAGGTGTCGTTGCGCACCAGTTCTTCGCTGATGATAATCGCATCCTCAAAATTGAACCCGTCCCAGGCCATGAAGCCCACGAGCACGTTCCGCCCCAGGGCCAGTTCGCCCTTGAACGTCGCGGCGCCGTCGGCGATGACCTCACCCTTCTCCACCTTTTGACCGACCTCGATGATCGGCTTCTGGTTCTGGCAGGTCCGTTCGTTCAGCCCGACGAACTTGCGCATCGTGTAGGTGTCGCCGCCGATTTCGATTCGATTGGCGTCGACATAACTGACCGTCCCCTTGCGGGCGGCGCGGACGAGCATTCCGGAGTTTTGCGCGACGTCGCGCTCCATTCCGGTCGCCACGATCGGCGGCTCGGTCACCAGCAGCGGCACGGCTTGCCGCTGCATGTTGGAACCCATCAAGGCGCGGTTGGCGTCGTCGTGTTCGAGAAACGGAATCAGTCCGGCCGAGACGCCCACCATCTGGCTCGGCGCCACGTCGATGTACTGAATCTTCTCGACCGGCGCGAGCTCGAAGTCCGAGTGGAACCGGGCGATGATCGTATCGCCTTGGATGACGCTATTGACCACCGGGGCATCGGCGGGAGCAACATAGGCGTCGCTCTCCTGATCGGCCCGGAGCCATACGACTTCGTCGGTCAGCTTGCCTTTATGAACTTTGCGATAAGGCGTGATCAAGAATCCATATCCGTCGACGCCGGCGTAAATCCCCAAACTGGAGATCAAACCGATGTTCGTGCCTTCAGGCGTCTCGATCGGGCAGATGCGCCCATAGTGCGAAATATGCACGTCGCGGACTTCGAAACCGGCCCGTTTGCGATTCAAACCGCCAGGGCCCAAGGCCGACAACCGCCGCTCGTGCGTGAGCATCGACAGCGGGTTGGTCTGATCGACGACCTGCGACAATTCGCCCCGGCCGAAGAAATACTCGATCGCCGCCGACACGCTCTTGGGGTTAATCAAACTGCGGGGCGTCATGTCGGCCACGTCCTTCAGGCTCATCCGCTCCTGGACGGTGCGGCGAAGCTTGAGAAAGCCCTTGCGGAGCTCGTCGGCGGCCAACTCGTCAATTGTTCGCAGGCGGCGATTGCCCAGGTGATCGATGTCGTCGATTTCGGCGTTCGGTCCGCTGGACGTCAGCTCCAGCAAATACTTGATCGCGGCGATCAAGTCCTCGGGACGCAGCGTCATCTCCGTTTCCGGGATATCGAGCTTCAGCTTCCGGCTGATACGGAAGCGACCGACGCGACCCAAGCGATAGCGATTCGTGTCGTAGAACTTTTCGTGGAACAGCGCCCGGGCTTTTTCCAATTGCGGCGGGTTGCCCGGCCGGAGGCGCTGATAGATTCGCAGCAGGGCTTCCTCGTGGCTCGAGGTGGCGTCTTCCGCGAGGCTGTTGATAATCAGCGGCGCCTTCACGTCGGGCATCACCTCGACGGACGTCAGCCCCGAGGTGCAAATCAACTCGGCGACGTTTTTGGTGATCTTCTGACCCGATTCGATGATCACTTCGCCGGCCTTCTCGCTGCCGGACGGGTAGACGATGTCCTCGACGGCGATCTTGCCTTCGATCTTGGCCACGCTGCGGCCGTCGACTACCTTTTCCTCGGTCGTCGGATAGAACACCCGCAGGAGCTCGGAATCCAAGCTGTACTTGGGATCCATCGCCCGCAGGAGCGTCATCGCGGAGAACTTGCCGCTTTGGTCGATGCGGACGGTAAGCGTGTCCTTTTTCGAGATGTTCAACTCGATCCAGCTTCCGCGCTCGGGAATGATCCGGCAGCTATGGAGCTTGCGATCGCCGGCATCGGTATCGGCGACGAAGTCGATGCCCGGACTGCGGTGCAATTGGCTGACCACGACCCGTTCGGCGCCATTGATGATAAACTCGCCGCCGCCGAGCATGATGGGCATATCGCCCAAATAGACTTCTTCCTCGATTGGCTCTTCTTTGGTGAGCCGCAGCCAAACGCGGAACGGCCGCCCGTAGGTCAGCCGAAGCTGGCGGCACTCGTGCGGTTCGTACCGCGGTTTGCCGAGCTCGTAGCGGATGTATTCGAGCTTGAGGTTCTTGTCGTAGCTCTCGATCGGGAAGATTTCGCGCAGGACTCCCTCGATGCCGTGATCCTTGCGCTTCTGCGGCGATGCTTCGTACTGGAGGAAGCTATCGTAACTTTGCGTTTGGATCTGGGTCAGATCGGGAATCGCATGGTGGGCGCGAAGGCTGCCGAAGCGGCGGACTTCCTTGGGGCGGAGACGTCGTTCTGCCGTTGTGGCCATAGCGTGATGTGCTCCTAGACTTGAGTACGAACGATTTTAGGTCGGCGGGTTTCGGCGGCTAATTTCGGCGGCGAGACGGGCGCAGCACGAAACGTCCGAGAAAAACCGGCTCATCGCTGGCTTGACTTAATGATTCAAGCAGCTGCTGTTGCCGCGTCCGCCGCAGGTCTGGATAGACCCGCCGGGCGCGTTGTTTGAGGGAAGCCGCGGGGTACGAAAAGCAATCTTGAGAACATGTTGCGAGGAATCCCTTCGCGTGGATTCCCCGGGGCCACCGGCCGAGCTTGCGAGCGACTCGCGTCGCAAGACCCGGCGCCGGCATCGAACCTCGTGACCGCCCCGTCGCGCCGGCCAGCGCCGCGACGGAGCGGGACGTGGACTACTTGATCGAAACCGTGGCGCCGGCTTCCACCAATTCCTTTTTCAGCTTTTCTGCATCTTCCTTCGAGACGCCCTCCTTGATCTTGCTGGGGACGCCTTCCACGAGGTCCTTGGCTTCCTTGAGTCCCAGGCCGGTCGCGGCGCGAACCACCTTGATGACGCCGATCTTCTTTTCGCCGAATGCTTCGAGCAAGACGGTGAACTCGGTCTGAACTTCCGGCGGCGCCGCAGCCGCGCCGCCACCGCCAGCAGGGGCCATCATGACGGCGCCACCGGCGGCCGGCTTGATGCCGTGCTCGTGCTCCAAATAGTCGCTCAGTTCCTTCGCCTGCTTCAAGGTCAGTTCAACGATCTTGTCTCCCAGCTCTTTGGCGCTGGCAGAGTATTCTCGGGTTGCTTCGGCGGTCGCCATGGCGAAAATCGTCCTTTCTCAGTGGGCGCCAGCTTCAGCCCGAAAGCTCGGGCCGACCGGAAAAATTCCGGTGTGACGCGTTTCAAAAATAGTATGGGAAATTGTTGGGATAGAATGCGTAAATTCACTGTGCGTCGGCTTTAGCCGGGCGGCGCTGCCGGCGGAGCGGCGGCGGGCGTGGCATCACTGGCGGTTGCTTCGGCTGGCGCAGTGACTTCGGCTGGCGCGGCGGCTTCGGGGGGGGCCGCCTTCTCCAGGTCTTCGAATCGCTGCTTGATCTGTCCGGCCAAAACGCCCGCTGCGCCTGACAATTGACCCACCAGCACGGCGCCCGGCGAGAGAACCTGACCGAGCAGCAGGCTCAGTTGCTCTTCGCGCGACGGCCAAGTGCTGACCTGCTTCACTTCTTGGGGAGATAGCTTTGCGCCGTCCATCGCACCGCCGCGAGCCACGACCCCGTCGAATTCTTTCAGGCCGGAGATCCGGGTGATCTCCTTTGCCAGCGAGACGATGTCCTCGCCCCCCCAAACCATCGCCAAGCTGCCTTCGACCCCTTGAAAGGCCGGGGCCAGCGGCGTGCCTTCGGCGGCCCGCCGGGCAAGGCTGTTCTTGACGACCTCGAGCCTGATGTTCTTCGCCCGCAGCTCCTTACGAAGCTTCGAGGTGCGAACGGCGTCGAGGCCGACGACATTGATGAGCAACAAATCGTTCACGCCGGTCAATTGCCGGCGGAGATCGTTGGTAACCAGGTCTTTGACAATTTTACTCATGGCGGACTACTCGGTTTGTCGTCGTGACTTCTTTATGCCGTGACTCCGCGGCAGGATGCCGCGGCTATGTATTTCAGTGGGGTAATTATTATGCGGCGACTTGGATGCCCGGGGTCATCGTGGCGCTGACCGTGATACTCTTGAGGTACTGGCCCTTGACGGTGTGCGGCTTTAGCCCCATCACATGGTGGATAAAGGCGTTGATATTGTCGGCCAGTTTCTTGTCGTCGAAGCTCAGCTTGCCGACTACTGCGTGAATGATCCCGCCCGCGTCGTTGCGGAACTCGACCTTGCCGGCTTTGTATTCGCGAACCGTCTTGGCCACGTCGGCCGTGACCGTGCCGGCGCGAGGGCTCGGCATCAATCCTCGCGGACCGAGCACTTTGCCCAGCGGACCGACCAAACCCATCATGTCGGGCGCGGCGATGCAGGCGTCGAAATCGGTCCAGCCTTCTTTGATCTTCTTGGCCAGTTCATCGGAACCGACTTCATCGGCGCCGGCCGCCGTCGCTGCCGCCGCCTGATCTCCCTTGGCGAACACCACGACGCGTTTCGACTTGCCGATGCCGTGCGGCAGCACGATCGAGCCGCGGACCAGTTGATCGGCCTGCTTGGCATCGATCCCCAGTCGCATCGCGATCTCGACGCTCTGGTCGAATTTACGAGTATTGAATTGGCGCAGGATGGCGACGGCCTGATCCAGCGGCACGGACGTCTTGGGAGGCGGGCATTTTTCCGCCATCACTTTGTAGCGTTTGGTGAGCTGGGGCATTGGACTTGAATTTCTTAAGGGAATATGGCCGGTTGAAACCGGCGGCTAAAACGCGAGAATTTATTTCAACCTTCGATGGTGATTCCCATGCTGCGGGCCGTGCCTTCGATCATCCGCTTCGCGTGTTCCACGTCGCGGGCGTTGAGATCGGCCATTTTCATTTTAACGATGTCGGCGACCTGAGCGCCCGTCACCTTGCCGACCTTGTCTTTGTTCGGGACGCCGGCGCCTTTGGCGATGCCGGCTGCCTGCTTGAGCAGGGCCGCCGCCGGTGGGCTCTTGGTCACGAAATCGAAGCTGCGATCGTTGTACACATTGACGACGACGGGAATCGGCATGCCACCGGCTTCGCGCGTCCGCTCGTTGAACTGCATCACGAACTGACCCAGGTTGATGCCGAACTTACCGAGCGACGTGCCCACCGGGGGCGCGGGAGTCGCCTGGCCGCCGGGAACCTGAAACTTCGCTTGTCCAACGAGTTGCTTTGCCATGAGGAGTTGCTATCGCGAGTGTATTAAGTTGATTTCGATAGTTATGATTTTTAGCCGCGTTCGCTTGCGACGCGCTCGGCGTCTTGCAACGCGCGCCGCAAGCGAACGCGGCTATAGCGCTTCGATCTGCCAGTATTCGAGTTCGACCGGCGTCGAACGGCCGAAAATGTTGATCATCACGATGACGCGGCCATTGGCTTCGTCGATCGCGTCGACATCTCCCTCGAAGTTCTCGAAGGTTCCTTCGTTGATTTTAACCCGCTCGCCCTTCTTGAAGCCGATCTTCAGTTTGGGCGCCTCGTCGGTCGTTTCGTCGGTCTTGGCAATGATCTTTTGCACGTCGGCGATAGCCATCGGCGAGGGACGACCGACCGAGCCGGTGAAATCGCCGATGCCGGGCGTCTCGCGCACGACGTACCAGGTGTCGTCGTTGATCTCCATGTGGACGACCAAGTAGCCGGGATACAGCTTCCGCTTCGTGATCCGCTTCTTGCCCCCCTTGAATTCAGAGACCATTTCAGTCGGCACGATGCACTCGCCGAAATAGCGCTCAAGACCGGCCATCGCGACGCGGCGCATGAGCCCCTCGCGGATCGATTCCTCCCGGTTGCTCTGCACCTTGAGGATGTACCATTCTTGTTTAATCTCGTCGGACGCCGTGGGGTCGACGACGTCGTGAACGACCCGGTCTTTCGTCGGACGAGCGGCCCGTTTGCTAACCGGCGCTTTGCGAGGCGCCTGCGGTTGGACGCCGGCCGGGGCTTCCGCGCCGGTTTCAGGCGCCGCGATAGGTTCAGCCGGGGTGGATTCTTCGCTTGCAGTGGGTTCTTCGGTCGCAGTGGGTTCTTCGGTCGCGGCCGCCGGCTCGGCGGCTGACGCTGGAGAATATTCGCTCGTATGCATGGCCTCGGGACCGTCGGCGTGCGGCTCGGATTCGGGCGAATGGTGCGACTGAGCCGCGTGATGCTCCGGGTACGCGGCTGCCGTGCGACCACCGTGTTGGCCCGCACCGCTGCTTTCCGCCGATCGCTCGGCCTGTTCCGGCGCGTGCGCGGGCTGCCCCTGCTCGGCAAGCGGCGAAGCCTCGTCGGAATGCGGCTGGTTCAGCATGTTGTCCACGTTATCGGCCACGACAAATTTCCAAAAAGGCCACGGTTAGCAATTAGCCCGAAAACCAGCCCAGCATGCGGTCGATAAAACTCAACGCGCCCTGCCAAAACAAGTCGTATCCGATCAGGATGAATCCAAGTGACACGATCGTGAAGATCACGACCACCGACCCGCGAAACAGTTCTTTTCGCGTGGGCCAGGAGACCTTGCCCATGTCGGCTTCGACGGCGATCAGAAAATCCGCGAATTTCGGCAGATTGACCAATCGAAAGCTGAGCCACAGTCCCACGACGGCGATCACCGTCGCGCCGCCGTAGGCCGTGCTTGGCTTTTCGCTATATATTTCCGAAAACCGCCAAGCGGCGAGCAGCACGACCACGGCCAGCGCCGCGAACGTGGCCTGCCGGACATATTTGCCCTGAGTCCGCTTGTACAATCCCGGCTGAAAAAGGTCCCGCCAAATCATACTGGCCGGGGCGTTTTTTTCTTTCGCCATGTAATCCTTCCAACGGTTCCTAAAACCGACCCAGCTCTTGCGTGGGCGAAATCCTTTCACCCTGAATCACAAGAGCCCCCGAGCAGGGGCGGCGGGAATTGAACTCGCAACCTCTGGTTTTGGAGACCAGCGCTCTGCCAATTGAGCTACACCCCTATCGCCACGCCGCCTCGATTTCCAACGCGATTGTAAGGTGGGCACGGCCCACCTTTTCACTTTGGCAATCACCCTCCGGGGCTTCGGCGAAGCGCCTCCAGCCCCGGGCACCCGACGAGCCCGAGAACTCGGCGGTCCCGAACACCCCGGCAATTAACATTGACCGTTAGGCCAAAATCTTCGTCACGATGCCCGAACCCACGGTGCGGCCACCCTCGCGGATAGCGAACCGCACGCCGTCGTCCATGGCGATCGGCGTCATCAGTTCGACGCTGATTCGAGCGTTGTCGCCCGGCATGCACATTTCGGCGTCGCCGATCAAATTCGCGGTCCCGGTGACGTCGGTCGTGCGGAAGTAGAACTGCGGACGGTAGCCGCTGAAGAACGGCGTGTGCCGGCCCCCTTCTTCCTTCGCCAGCACGTAGACTTCGGCCTCGAACTTGGTATGCGGCGTGATCGAACCCGGCTTGGCCAACACTTGGCCACGCTCGATTTCTTCGCGCCTGATGCCGCGGATCAGGCAGCCGACGTTGTCGCCCGCTTGACCTTGATCGAGCGTCTTGTTGAACATTTCGACGCCGGTAATGATGAGCTTGCGGGGCTTTTCCATGAGCCCGATCAGCTCGACTTCGTCGCCGACCTTGACGATCCCGCGCTCGATACGCCCGGTCGCGACCGTGCCGCGGCCTTCGATCGAGAACACGTCTTCGACCGCCATGAGGAACGGCTTGTCGATTTCGCGAACCGGCTCGGGGATGTAGGCATCTACCGCGTCGAGCAAATCTTCCATGCACTTGATCGTCTTGGGGTCCTTCGGATTGTTGTAGGCGGCCTTCGATGAACCGCGGACGATCGGAATCTCCTCGCCCGGGAAGCCGTGGTGCGTGAGCAACTCGCGGAGCTCGAGTTCGACCAGTTCCAGCAATTCCGGATCGTCGACCAAGTCGATCTTGTTGAGGAACACGACCAAGGCCGGCACGCCGACTTGGCGGGCGAGCAGGATATGCTCGCGCGTTTGAGGCATCGGACCGTCGGCGGCCGACACGACCAGGATGCCACCGTCCATCTGGGCGGCGCCGGTGATCATGTTCTTGATAAAGTCAGCGTGGCCCGGGCAGTCGATGTGGGCATAATGACGCTTGGCGGTTTCGTACTCGACGTGGCTGACGGCAATGGTGACGGTTTTGGTTTCGTCGCGCACCGTGCCGCCCTTGGCGATGTCGGCGTAGCTCTTGAAGTGGGCCAGGCCCTTGCCCGCCTGAACGGCCAGCAGGGCTCCGGTCGTGGTGGTCTTGCCGTGGTCGATGTGGCCGATGGTGCCCACGTTGACGTGAGGTTTTGTCCGTGCGAAATTATCTTTGGCCATTCTAGCTCCCTACTTTTTGTCAAATGGGCCCGGCTGGATTGGGGCGCGTGCCCTGGGTCAAACAAACTCTATAAACGACTATTTTTGCGCTAAGCCGATCCGTCGCAAACCGACCAGGGGTCGAAGCGCGAGGTCGACCGGATCGATCGTGTTTTGTATTACCGCCGGACTGTTCGAACTTCCCACAACCGCCCTGCTCGTTTTACGAAAGAGCTGCTGAAGGGAGTTGAACCCTTGACCTCGTCCTTACCAAGGACGCGCTCTACCAACTGAGCTACAGCAGCCAGGGAGCCTTGTAGGTCAGGCATCTCGCCTGACAATTCCTTTTTGCTTACTCAAACCAATTTTACGCGACCATGTCAGGCTGCCTGACCTACGTTCTCCGTCAGGCAGGATGCCTGACCTACTTAGTGAGCGGGTGAAGGGAATCGAACCCTCGTCTTCAGCTTGGAAGGCTATTGCTCTACCATTGAGCTACACCCGCTAAACATCCCTTCGCCGCCGCTCCGACCTCGAACCGCTATTGTTATTCTTCCCGCTACATATATGTTCTTCTCCGGCGTCGCCATCAATTTTATGAATTGAAGTGGGGGGTGCAGGATTCGAACCTGCGAAGGCAGAGCCATCAGATTTACAGTCTGACCCCTTTGACCGCTCGGGAAACCCCCCAGTATCCGCCTCGCCCGTTCATCAGGCTCTGAGATCAGACCAAAAAACTCAATGACGAGCTAGCGGAGGGAGTTGAACCCACAACCTGCTGATTACAAATCAGCTGCTCTGCCAATTGAGCTACGCTAGCCTGCGAAGGTTCCCGTGAAAACAAGTAAATATAACCAAACCGGACGGGGACGCAAGATGGAGCGGAACAAAATTTGCCAGCCTCGCGGCCAGCAACTTCAAATCCCGGAAATACGCAGGACACGGCCAGACTGACCGCGGCGCCACTTTACCGACTCCAAATCGCGCAATGATTTTGAGTGGAAAGGACTGCGTTACCTTGCTCTGCTTGACCCGCCAACGGCTGTGCCGCGATGAGATCCCCTGGCTGGGGGCGCCAATGAAAGAACGCCCCGGAGTGGGGCGCTCTGTGAATGGGACAATTTTTAGACCTAAATGGTTCGACTTGGCTTGAGCCTCGGGGACAGGGGCCGATCCCCCCGCTCGCCTTTAGTTCAGACCTGGGATGTCGATCTTCTCTTCCTGGGCGGCTTGGCGGAGCTTGCTCAGGGCGCGAGCTTCGATCTGCCGGATTCGCTCCTTCGTCACTCCCATTTCCTCGCCGACTTCTTTCAAAGTCAGCGGTTCCTGCGAATGATTCAGACCGAAGCGACTAATGATAATCTTCTGCTCCCGCTCGTCAAGCCGCTCGAGGATTTTCCCGACCTGGCTCTGGCGATTGGCCTGCGCCGATTCCTGCTCGTATTGGTCCGATCGCCGATCTTCGGTCGCCGAAAAAGTTTCCAACTGACTCGTTCGGAAGCGATCTCGCCGCCGATGCTCGTCCGGAATCGTGCGGGCATAATTCTTCATGATCGCCCAACTGGCGTACGTGCTGAACTTGTTACCCCGGGCATAGTCGAACTTCTCGACGGCTCGGATCAGCGACATATTGCCGTCGCTGACCAATTCGAAAAAGTTCTCCGCCGGTCCCACGTGCCGCTTGGCGATCGAGACCACCAGACGCAAGTTGGCCCGGACGATTTGGTTTTTTATCGCCACGGCTTGGTCGTACAAATTCTCGATTTCGTCCATCGCGCTGCTCTTGGCTCGCGAGGGATCGAGTCCTTCGCGAAGCTTGATGGCGCGATATTTGAGGAAGTTGAACTTGCGGAATAGATGACCTTCCTGCTCCCGATTAAGTAGCGGAACCTCATAGAGGCTCGCCAAATAGGGAGGCAGACCCGCCGGCAGACGCGCCTTCTTGACAGGCGTTTCAGGCTCCGGCATGGGGGTCAGAATTTTCGCGGCAGCGTCCGCCCGAGCGAATTCCGGATTGGGAATCAGGTCCAGCGGCAACTCCAAAATCCGCTTCGCCCGCATCTCGTTGATGATTC
Source organism: Pirellulales bacterium (assembly GCA_038210495.1). Taxonomy (GTDB): domain Bacteria; phylum Planctomycetota; class Planctomycetia; order Pirellulales; family DATAWG01; genus JBBQWR01. Next base: position 84,064 of record JBBQWR010000005.1, on the reverse strand, counting down.
GGTAGACGCTCGTCTTTGTCCGGCAAAATCGCTTGGCCAGTGCATCGATGGATGCACTGCGGCGATACTGCTGGTAGATTTTCTTCTTGCTCTCGTCGGAAAGTGGACCGGTCGACTCGGGAAACACGGCCAAGTCGGGGTGTTCCTGGTCGAATTGCTTCAGCGTGTAGCGGATCGTCTCGGCGCTACGGCCGGAGCGCTTCGCCAAACGGCGAGTCACTTCCGCGGGGCAACCGCCGGCTTGGGCCAAGCGCCGCGCACTTTCAATGATTTCTTGCCGCTCTCCTTCGCTGAGTTGGCTAAACTGAGCCCCGCGGCGAACTCGCTCCTCATTTTGAGAAGCGAACCGTTCGACGGAACTGCGGAGAAAGCCGACTCGCTTGCGGCCGTCGAACACGAACCGCCGACTGACTAGCCCCTGCTGCCGCCACCGCGAGATCGTCTTGGTCGATACGTTGAACAGCTTGCTGAGTTCTTCGACGGTCAGGACTTGCTCGCCAGCCGTCTCGGCGCGGACATTGGCGGCATCCGACAGATCTTCGACAAATAGCCGGAGATCGTGGATCGAATCGATGCCCGAGAGCTTTACGTTGGGCGTTGCTTCCGGGCGGAAATCGGTGATGCGGTAGCAAAGATACTCGTAGGGATACGAGCGGTCGGAGCTCATTTCGGCCAAAAGTTTTTCGGCTCGATTGACTTGCTCGAGCTTCTTTTCACGGGGCGCGAAACGAACCTGCTGATCTCGGAGTTGCCGCATCACGGGACTAAGATATTCGGTATGCATTTGATTCCTTGCCTCTCTGATTCCTGGCCTCTCTACATCGACAGCCGGTGTTCCCTGCGATTTCGAATCGCCCGGCTGTCGACTTTGGGTCCGACCTGATGACAATCTTCCCAGATGGTCACAATTCAGATTCTGTTTGGCTGTGTGCCGGTCAAGCCGTTAAAGTTTGGCGGCATCTATTAGTTGCCGCTGAACCAGAAAACTTACGCAAAAAATGGACATTTTGCTAATTTTGTCGCATATGGCCCTACCCCGCCCCTTGCCTTCTCCCACCTGTGCCGCCCCGACTGGTCTTGGCGTTTTAGCCGCTTGGCGGATAAAGTTCCGCCCATCGGCCTTCCTGCGATTAAAGACACTAAATTGCCAGAGATGTTCATGCCAAACCACCCTTTTCACCAAAACCGACTGTCTTGCGTGCTTGCGGTACTGCTTTTTTGCCGAGCAGCACAGGTTTTGGCAGATGACCCCTTGACACTGCAAACAGAGTGCCATAAGGGCGATATTACCCGGGTGGCTATCAACCTAGAAGTCGACGGCCAACTGACTCTCACGGCCGACGGCAAGCCCGAAACGCTGCCGATGCGCGTGGCGGCCAAATTCGCCTATGATGAGATGCGCCTTGATGATTGCACGTCTCGGGTCAACCGCCGATCGGCCCGGTTCTACACCGCCGTCCAGGCCGAATTTCGAATCGCCAAGCAATCCATCATTCCGCAACTTCGCGAGGATCGGCGCCTGCTGTTGGCAGAAGAATCCGGGACGGGAATTGTAATTTCGTCTGCTTCGGGCCCACTAACCCGGGAAGAACTCGACTTGGTCGACATCCCGGGCAACACGCTCATGGCCGACTGCCTGCTTCCCGAGGGGGAAGTTAAAGTGGGTAGTTCTTGGAAGCCCAGCGACAAACCGCTCGCCAAACTGCTGGGCATCGACGTGATCAGTCGCAACGATTTGCAATGCGTGCTGAAGGAAGTCACCGACTCGGCCGCCAAGTTCAACCTCACCGGTTCGATCGCCGGCGCGGCCACGGGGGTCGCGACCGAGATGGACCTGGAGGGTGAGGCCACGTTCGATACCGATGAGGACCGTCTCGTTTCGATACAGTTGCGTATTAAAGAGCGGAGGTCGGCCGGCCATGTCTCACCGGCGGTCGATGTGACGGCCCGATTGACGATCGAGTTGGCATCCGTCGATGAGTCTGAGCATTTGCCGGACGAGTTGATTAAGCACCTGCCGGAGACGGCGAAGACCGCGGCGCCGCTCTCGCTCAGACCGCAGTCAGGCAGCTATGAGGTACTTTACGACCGGCGGTGGCACATCACGCGCGACGAGCCGAGCGTCACCGTGTTGCGGCTGATCGACCGCGGCGAATTGATCGCGCAGTGCAATATTTCGCCGCTGACCAATGCTCCGGCCGACAAACCGACCACAACCGAGGACTTTCAAGCGGACATTCAGAAGGCGCTCGACAAGCACTTTGGCTCGTTCGATTCCGTGTCTTCGTCCACGACGTCCAGCGGCCTCAAAGTTTTAAAGGCGGTCGTGTCGGGAAAGGTATCAGATTTGCCAATCGAGTGGCGTTACTATCTGATCGCCGACGACCAAGGGCGAAGAATCGCCGCCACATTCACCATGGAAACAGGTCTCGTGGAACGATTCGCCGAGCTCGACGCGCAGATCATCGAAAGCCTGTCGTTCACCGCCCCCAAGCTGCCAAGCACCAAATAGCGCCCTATAGCCCCGTCCGCTCGCGGCGGGTTTTTTTCGCCTAATACTTTCCAGCTTTTTCGCTCCTCATGCGAATCCACTCAAGTCGCCGAGCGTTAAGTTCGATACTTTTGGCGAAAACCACTTGTAGTTTTTTTTGAGCGCTGGTATACAGCGCGCACGGGACGTATTCGTACACCTTCGACGGCCGGCTAACGCTCGTTAACCGGAATTGCAATGTCGAGGAAAACGGTCTAATCCAAGGAGGCACTGGCCGCTCAAATGAACGAACACACCGCGGGACTCGCCGCTGCGTCACACACCGCTTCCGCCCAAGCCGTCGCCACGCATTCCCTCGCTTCCCACATCGCGACCTCAGGAAGCGTCGCCTGCGAAGCCGAAGAGCCTCCAAGTACCGGCCGATCGCAGGACGCCGGGAATTTGGACGCCGAACCTCCGAGTAAAACGGGACGCACGCCAACGTCCCGAACCACGACGGCCGATCGAATTTCTCAACTGCGGACTTCGCAGCCCCGGCTGGCCGTGTCGCAAATCGCCGTCAAGACCCTCTCGGCCAAACTTGCCTCGGCGAAGAAGACTTCGGCCGCCGAGCCGATTTCGACTCTCCGAACCGTCGCGGCGGCGCCATCTGCTCCTGAACGGGACGGTCCGGCCGCTATTCAACCGCCCGCAGTCATTCCCGCCGCCGGGATCCGGCACCCGTTTTGGCGCGATGTGCCCGACGAACTGTGGCAGGATTGGCGCTGGCAGCGTCAGCACTCGGTCCGCACTACGGCTCAACTGGCTGAGCTGTTGCCCTTGCCGCCGGAAGAAATCAAGGCTCTCGAGGGCTTGGAGTCGAAATACCGCACGGCCATTCCGCCATACTACTTTTCGCTGATCGATACGCAGGATTTAGAAGATCCGATTCGCTTGCAGTCGGTGCCCTCGTCGCGCGAGGACGTGAATGTCTCGGGAGTCGAATTCGACGACCCGCTCGAGGAAGACAAGGATTCGCCAGTCCCCGGCGTGACGCATCGCTATCCGGATCGGGCCCTGTTGATAACGACCCCCGTGTGCAGCATGTATTGCCGATTCTGCACGCGAAAACGAGTCACCATGGACCGCGAAGGTTGGGATGCCCCCAGCCGCGACGAAGAGCGAATGATCGAATATGTTCGCAACACGCCGGCCATCCGCGATGTGATCGTCTCCGGCGGAGATCCCCTCACGCTGCCGATGGGCAAGCTGCGGTGGTTCGTGACCCAACTGGCCGCGATCGAGCACGTCGATGTGGTGCGCATCGGAACGAGAGTGCCGGTCACGCTGCCGCAGCGACTATACGATTCGGAACTGATTGACCTGTTGGCCGACGCCGGCAAGATTTGGATTCAAACCCACTTCAATCATCCGCGGGAGATCACGCCCGAAGCGACTCGGGCCTGCCGGGCGCTGGTGAATGCCGGCATGCCGGTCAATAACCATGCGGTGTTGATGAAGGGGGTCAACGACTCGGTCGAGACGATGCGGGAGCTGGTTCGCGGCCTGCTGCGAATCAAAGTTCGCCCGTATTATCTGTTTCATTGCGACCCCGTGACCGGCGCCGGGCACTTCCGCACGTCGGTGTGGAAGGGGATCGAGATCATCGAAGGGCTGCGGGGCCATGTCTCGGGCCTGGGCGTGCCGACCTATGTGGTCGACGGTCTGCACGGCGCGGGCAAGATACCCGTCATGCCCAACTACATGCTCTCTGCCTCGGACGACGCGGTTATTCTGCGGAACTACGAGGGGATGATCTTCCGGTATGCTCCCGAGGATAAGGCGGCCCCGGCCGCGCCGATCGAGTCGCAAGGGGTCAGCCGTTTGCTCAGCGGCAATGGTAAGCCGATCGTGCCGGCGGACAGCCCACGACAGATACGACGGCGAAAATTGGAAGCGCTCAAAGAGCAGCCGGCGGCGGAAACGTCGACGACCGCCCCTTTATCGGTCGATGCCGAGCCGTCCGTTATCGAGACTCACGGTGGCGGATCGATTAAGAAAGTGACTGGCGAGATCGTCATTGTCGACGTAGCTCACGATCTTAATGGTCACGCGGGTAACGGTCGCGCCAACGGCGCTGCCCGAGCCACCGGCAACGGCCAAGCCAGCGGCAACGGCCAAGCCAGCGGCAACGGCCGATCGAATGGCAATGGGCATTCGGACGCGGCCCACCACAACGGCTTGACTGGTCCTAAACGTCGCGCTTCGTCGGCCAATGGGGCGAGCCCCGTGGCTAACGGCAGTCCGACGCGCTCGGCGCCGGGAAGGCGCGCTAAGCGCCTGGTGCACTTGGACGTGCCGGCGCTCAAGAGTGCCCCGCTCCGTCGGCCCAAGTCGAGCAACTCGGTCGGGGCAAGAAAAACGGGCCGGAAACCGCCCAAGCTGTCGTAGATCGCGAACCAAGAAGGCGAGCGGGCGGTGTCAGCCCCCTGTGCCTCGGCTTCCCGATCGCTAAATTCTTGGACTGTTGGAATGGGAATTCTTTTGAGTTCAATTGCGCCGCGGCGCGCACAATAGGGGGTTTACGCCCCCCGCTCGCCTACAACCGGGATGCTTTCGCCGTGAACATCGGTTTGACCTATACGCTACGCACGCCGCAGTCGGAAGAAAACGGCGCCGCGATCAATGGCGCCGACCGCGACATCAATCTCGACCCCCAACTCGACGATGCCGAGGAAGAGTTCGACTCTCCCGAGACCATCCAGTCGCTGGCCGCCGCGATCCGCGGGCTCGGCCACGAAGTTCAACTGCTCGGAGACGGCGAGCCGATGCTCCGGCGGCTGTTGGATTCGCGCGATCGCCCCGAACTGGTTTTCAATTTCGCCGAAGGCGCCGGCAATAGTCGCTCTCGGGAAGCGCGAGTGCCGGCCGTGTTGGAGATGCTCGACATTCCCTACACGGGCTCCGATCCGCTCACGCTGGCCGCGACCCTCGACAAAGACTGCGCGAAGCGGCTCGTCCGCGCCGCCGGGATCGCCACGCCCGATTGGCTGCTGGTCGATGACGACGTGGAGATTTTCGTCGAGCGACTTGCGGCGCTGCCGTCGCCGGTGATCGTCAAGCCGGCCTTCGAAGGTTCGAGCAAAGGTATCCGCTCGACCAGCTTCGTCGACGATCCGAACCGATTGGTCGAGGTCGTCGAGGAATTATATTCGGCCTACCGTCAGCCGGTGCTCGTCGAGGAGTTCATCGATGGCGACGAGTTGACGGTCGGCGTGGTCGACCATCGGCCTCGCGAAGTGCTGGGCATCATGCGCGTCGTGCCGAGGCAAGCGACGAGCGATCCGTTTATTTACAGTCTGGAAGTCAAGCGAGACTGGGAGCGGCTCATTCGATACGAGTGCCCTGCTCAATTTTCGGCCGACGACACGCTGGCCATTCAGCGGGCGACCCTGGATGTCTGGACGACGCTCGGCTGCCGCGATTTGGCGCGGATCGATTTTCGCCTCCGCAACCACGTGCCGTATTTCTTGGAAGTCAATCCGCTGCCGGGTCTCAACCCGAAATCGAGCGACCTGGTGCTCATGGCCGGCGCCCTCGGAATCGGCTACAACGACCTGATCGCTCGGATCTTGAAAGCCGCGACGGATCGCCTAGCCGAGGAAGTCGGGAGTCGGGAGACGGGAGTCGGGAGTGGACTTTAGGCCAGGCTTCCCGCGCCTGCCGTGCGTGCCCGCGAGGACAAACAAACATTTCAGCCGGAGCTTTCGTCCGGCACGGAGTTGGTTGACCGCTTGATCGGCCCTCCTCTTTTTGCTTCCGTCTCCCGACTCCCGTCTCCCGACTTTGCCCGGCGATGAATATCGCAATTCTTTTCAATCGCCCGACGCTCTCGCCGGACGATCCGGTTTACGAACAAGAAGCGGGCGTGCTGATTTCCGTGGCGACGTTTCGCGAGGCCCTGGAGCGAGTCGGTCACCGCGTCTGGGAACTGCCGATCGGCGGCCATGTCCAACCGCTCGTCGATGCACTGACTGCAGAGCCGCCGAATGTCGTCGTCAATCTCTGCGAAGGATTTCGCGGACAATCGGCCGGAGAAGTGCATATCGCTTCGCTGCTGGAACTGCTGGGCGTTTCCTACACGGGCTGTCCCCCGGAGTGTCTAGCCCTGGTTCACGATAAGCCCCGCTGCAAGACGCTGCTGCTGGGCGCTGGGCTACCCACAACGCCGTTCAAGGTTATCGAGCCGGGGCAATCGCTCGATAAGCAGCTGCTGGCCGGATGGCTCGACGCTGGACCTCTGTTCGTCAAACCGGCCCGCGAGGACGCCAGCTTGGGAATCGGCGCCGACAGCGTCGTGACTGACTGGGCCGCGCTCGTGCGACAAGTCGAGGTCGTCGCCGCAAGTTATGGCAGCGTGCTGGCGGAGCCCTATATCGACGGCCGCGAATTCAACGTCGGCGTGATCGGTTTGCCCGAAGTCGAAGTCCTCCCGCTCGCCGAAATCCAATTTCAGACTAGCCCGGAATTCCCCTGGCCGATCGTCACCTACGAAAGCAAATGGGCGACCGACAGTTTGGCCGACCGATCGACGGCGCCACGCTGTCCGGCCCAGGTCGAACCGCTATTGGCCGAGTCGATTCGCGCCGCCGCTCTGGCCGCCTATCGACTGACAGGCTGCCGAGATTATGCTCGTGTAGACCTTCGGCTTGACCGGTCGGACCGAATTTTTATTCTCGAAGTGAACGCCAATCCCGACGCCGCGCCCGACGCCGGCTTGGCGCGGGCGCTAGCGGCCGCCGGAATTAGCCATGACACGTTTGTCGAGCGACTGGTCAACACTGCGTATGGGCGAATCTGAGGAATCCGTCTCAGGCGATTCAGAGCAATTCGCGCCAGCCGACGAACACCGCCTGTGCGTAAAACTTCCAAATCCTCATCGGAAATGCTGTTGGTCCGCACTCGGTAGTTATAATCGATCGGCACGAGCGAATACCTCGTTGTCGCGAACGGTCAACAGGAATCGCCACATGATGCCTCTCAATGCGGTCATTCAAGGGCCGTTGAATTCGCCTCTCACGGTCAGAAGCAATTGGCCGGCGGATCTCAATCCGGACTGCCTTCCCTCGGTGCTATCCACCGCGGCAGCCATTGCCAGCCAGAACGGGGTCGCTACGGTTTCGACTTGGGAATCGGAGGATGGCGCAAAACGCGACCGAATCGCGGCTGACCCGGCGGTTACGAGCTTGGTTACGACTCCGGACCCGGGAAAGCCTCCTGATACTAATGGACCGGTAAGCGATAATCGACTGCGGCAAGCTCTGTCGACTTGGCGTGGACTGGAGGAATTGGAACGGCGCGGCGTAACGGGACTCGTCGCAAAAATCCGGACCGATCAGACGATACCGACTGGGCTGGCGCAACGCTTCGCGAGCGACTTCCTCTCTGGTTTGAGTGAGGCTAATCGCAACACGGTCGTGTTCATCGTCGGCGCCCATGGGCGATCGATGTATGAAATCGACGATTTCTTGTTTGTCGGACTGATGCCGGCGATGAAGCGATTCTTCGAGGCCCAAGTTCAATTGGCGGCGTTTCATAGCGGTACCCCTTCGATTCACGGCGACGTAGTTCGCAAACACCTTTACTGACCGCCCGGCACGCCGCGGGCTGGCCGGCTTGGCGCTGCTTTCCCGCGCTACCGTGGCACATTCCCGAAAAGGCTCGACCGCGAATTCACGCGAGCATGATCGAACCGTGGGTTCGCACGCTGATGGATTTTCTCATTCCGTTGCCGCGAGAAATTTGGCGCCAACTGACGTGGCGAGGGAGTCCGCCATTTGCCCAGTGGTATGACGTTTCGGATCGGGTTTGGTTCGAGGATCGCGAGGAAATGTCGCGGCAACGGGAGGACTTTTTCTTGCGGAAGTGGCCGAATGCATTTACGTTGCGCGGGGGCGGCTTGACCCGGCGGCCGCTGGACTATGCCCTGGAAGTCCCTCGCGAAATCAAAACTGGGAGAGCGACATGGCAATCCAACCTGATGCGTCGATCGCGGCGCAAACTCAACAAATTGCGGTTCGGCTCGGCTCGGCCTTAACTTCTAACGGCCGATTTCGGAGTGAATCCGGCGCCGCCTGGACCTATGCAATCGCGATCTTCGCCTGTCTGTATATCACTTGCGACGCAAGCTCGGCGATCGGCGACGAAGCGGAATCGCTGCTCCGCGACGCCGCCCGGCAGTTGGCCGACAAAGACACCGATCGGGCGGTCCGCTCGGCCACGGCGTCATTAAAGGCGCGACCGACGCCCGACGGCTATCGATTGCGGGCCACGATCCAAAGCAGCCTCGGCCACCACGCCGATGCTGTCAGCGATCTGGACGCCGCGATCGCATTGGCGCCCGCCGACGTTGCTGCATACGCCCATCGTGGCGATGAGCACTTCATGCTCGCCCAGTTCAAAGAGTCGCTCGCCGACTATGACCGGCAAATCAAACTGGCCCCGGATTCCGCCCCCGGGCACTGGCAGCGCGGCATCGCCTGTTATTACGCCGGCCAATACGCCCAGGGCGCGAAGCAATTCGCCGCCTACCACACCAAGGTCGACGATAACGATGTCGAAAACTCGATCTGGCGATGCATGTGCATGTCTCGCGAGCAGGGCATCGACAAAGCCAGAGCCGACATGCTGGTCGTCAAGCACGATGGCCGGGTCGGCATGATGGAAGCCTACCGGATGTTCGCCGGCAAGACGGAGCCGGCGGTCGTTCTCAAAGCGGCCGAAGCCGACGCCCCGCCCGAGCAACTCAACGCCCAGCGGTTCTACGCGAACCTCTACGTCGGGCTTTATTACGTCATAACGGGCAAAAGGGAACTTGCCCTCGCGCATCTTCGCGAGGCGGAGAAGCATCGGATCGACCACTTTATGTGGCAAGTCGCCCGAGTCCACGCCGATCTACTCGACAGGCGGCCCTAGCGATCGTGAAGGGCCTGTACGACTTTCTGCCTTGACGTTGCAATCCTTGGCAAAGATATTCCTCTGAAGGTCATCGGCGCCGCCACTACTGGACGGCGCCTTAATTCGATAAGATGGACTCACCAGACCGTGTCCGGGGCCTCGATAGGGCCTCGGTTTATCGGCTACCACCCTCTAGAGTCGAGAGCAGCAGTTCCATGGGAAACAAAGACGTGCGGAAAGAGAAGAAGAAACCGAAACAGCCCAAAGAAAAACCCAAAGCGGGCTCGTCCAAGGCGGGCGGCCTCGGTCCCGCGAAGTAACTCGCCCTCCGCGCCCGGCACAATCGTTTACGCGGGCTCATTAAACCGTGACTGAACTGACCACCGCACAACTCGTGCGGCAGATCCACGACGCGCCGTGCAAAATCGCATTGGCGATCATCGGCGGCGGCAGTCGCGCAATCGCCGAGTTGTTGGAAGAACCGGGCGGATCGCGCGTGCTGTTGGAAGCGGTCGTGCCCTATTCGTCGTCGGCCCTGCGTCACTGGTTGGGAGGGCCGCCGGAGCAGTTTTGCTCGGCTCGAACGGCCCGGGCGATGGCGATGGCTGCTTGGCTCCGGGCCGGTGAGCTTGCAGCCACCGGAGAATCGAAAAGCGGATCCACGCTCGTCGGTGTCGCGTGTACGGCCAGTCTGGCGAGCGATCGCCCGAAACACGGCGAGCATCGCTTGCATGTGGCCTGGCAAACCGACGCGGTCACGGTCAGCCATTCTTTGGACCTCGTCAAGGGCCAGCGGAGCCGCCGCGCGGAAGAACAGTTGACGGCCGGCGTCATCCTAAATGCCATGGCCGAAGCCTGCGGAGTCAACGGCCGGCTGGTCCTGCCGCTGACCGGTACCGAGCAGATCGTTACGGTTCGCCACGAAGCGCCCGCGGCGTGGCGCGATCTCCTGCGCGGCGACGTTCAAAAAGTCTGCCACAACACTGGGTCGATTGCGATAGGCACGGCCAACACAGCGCCTTCGCGGCGGACCATCTTCTCCGGTGCATTCAATCCCTTGCACCTGGGCCATCGCCGGATCGTCGAACTGGCGACGGCGATTTTGGGAACGCCGGTCGAGTTCGAGATTTCGATTCTCAACGTCGACAAGCCACCGCTCGATTTTGTCGAAATGCAGTCGCGGCTCGCGCAGTTTTCCGAAACGCAACCGGTCTGGTTCACCCGGGCCGCCACGTTCGAACGAAAGGCCGAACTATTCGAGCAAACCACGTTCATCGTCGGGGCCGACACGATCCAGCGGATCGCCGACCCACGCTACTATGGCGGCGATCCCGCGGCGGCCCTGGCGTCGGTGACGCGGACGATCGACCGCGGCGCCCGGTTTCTCGTGTTTGGCCGGTCGGACGGTCAACGGACCCTGGCCCTCAATGACATCACTTTACCCGATATCCTGCGGAGCGTTAGCCAAGAAGTGCCGCTCGAACAATTCCGGATCGACATTTCGTCGACAGAACTGCGCGGGCTCGATTAGGTCCGCAAAGGGGTTAGAGGACCGCGATGCGGCGGTTGCGCCGTCGGGGCAAGGGGCTAGAGTAGAGCCGACGACAACGGGCTTCGCCAGTGTCGAGCGCGATCTCGAACACGAGCAGAGCCAGTGGCGAGCGCCCCACTGCTTGCGCTTCCCTTGCGGCTTGCGTTCGTTATGATCGCAGTCTAGGTCGCGCCAAACGCGGCACGAGTGCCGCGGCTAATTTTCCTCGTCTCTAGTCCCACCACCCCTAGTCCCTCGCCCCTCTCCCATGGTTCGCCAGCTCGACAAATTGCGAAATATCGGCGTCATCGCCCATATCGACGCCGGCAAGACCACCGTCACCGAGCGGATGCTGTACTACGGCAAAGCCAGCCACAAAATGGGCGACGTCGACAAGGGCACGACGATCACCGACTTTGATCCCGAGGAGCAAGAGCGCGGGATCACGATCTATTCGGCCTGCGTCAGCTTTCAGTGGAAAGACTCGACGATCAATCTGATCGACACGCCGGGCCACGTCGATTTCACGGCCGAGGTCGAGCGGAGCCTGCGCGTGCTCGACGGCGGCGTGGTCGTGTTCAGCGCCCGTGAGGGAGTCGAAGCCCAGAGCGAAACGGTCTGGCGGCAGGCCGATAAGTACGGCGTGCCTCGGCTGGCGTTCATCAACAAGATGGACCGCGAAGGGGCCGATTTTCATGGCGCGTTCGACGAGATTCGCGATCGCCTGAATTCCAAGCCCGTGGCGATTCAGATTCCCTGGGGCCTTGGTCCGCCGCATCTCAAGAATCCGTTTCGCGGCATCGTCGATCTGGTCGAGATGAAGCTGCTCACGTTCACCGCCGAAAGCCAAGGGGCCGAGGTGGTCGTGGGCGATCTGCCGGCCGAGCTTCACGATGAGGCCGACATGTGGCGCGAGCAATTGCTCGACCAATTGTCGTACTATTCGGACGAGCTCGCGGAGTTGATGCTCGAAAAATCTCCCGTGTCGCCGGAGCTCGTGCGGAAAATCGTGCGCGACGCGACACTGCATCGGTTTATCGTGCCGGTGATGTGCGGATCGGCGCTGGACTACATCGGCATTCAGCCCCTGTTGGATGCCGTGACCTATTACTTGCCTAGCCCGGCCGACGTGCCGCCGATCGAGGGCCTGGACCCCAAGCATAAAGATCGCAAGATCAGCCGCAAGCCGGATCCGGAGGAGCCCTTCGCCGCGCTGGTGTTCAAGATCCTGGCCGAGAAGCATGGCGATCTGTACTACGCCCGAATTTATTCGGGCCGCTTAAAAGCCAACAGCCGCGTCTACAACCCGGGCCAGGACAAGAAGGAAAACGCCGCTCAGCTTTGGCACATCCAAGCCGACCGCCGCGAGCAGGTCCCGGTCGCCGAAGCGGGGGATATCGTCGGCATCATCGGTCCGCGAACGTCCGTGACGGGCGACACGCTCTGCGATTCGGCCGAGCCGATTCTGCTGGAGTCGATCGAATTTCCCGAGACGGTGATCTCGATGGCCATCGAGCCGGAGACCTCGCTGGAGCGCAAGAAGCTCGGCGACGTGCTGGAGATGATGAAACGGCAAGACCCGACGTTTCGCGCTAGCGAGAACGAAGAGACGGGCCAAACGATCATCAGCGGCATGGGCGAGCTGCATCTAGAGGTCATCAAGCACCGCCTGCTGCGAGATTTCAATCTGAACGTTCGGGTGCATAAGCCGCGCGTGAGCTACAAGGAAACCGTTGCCGGCCCGGCCGAAGCCGTCGGCAAGTGTCAGCGTCAAGTTGGTGGCCAAGCACTATTCGCGGAAGCCAAAGTTCGCGTCTCGCCGCGCAACGACAACAAGCCGGCCGAAGTTCGCACGCGGTGGTTCAGCGAAGACGCGCCTGTGCGCAACGCGATTAACGCCTTGGTCGCGACACTGAAAGAGGCGGCCGAAGGGGGCGGGCTGCTCGGTTGCCCGCTTTGGAATTGCAACGTCGAGCTATTGGAAATGCCGCTGCTCGATCCGATGCCCAGCGAAGTGGCCTTTCGGATCGCGGCCGCGGACGCCTATACGAAGGCACTCGAAGCGGCCGGCGTGGTGCTTATGGAGCCGATCATGGCGCTGGAAGTCAGTACGCCCGAGGACCATTTTGGCGACGTGATCAACGATTTGCAGCAGCGGCGGGCGATCATCACGGGCGCCGACCATCGGGGCGTCATTCGGATCGTCCATGCCGAGGCCCCGCTGGCCACGATGTTCGGCTACTCGGCCAGCGTTCGCAGTCTCAGCCAAGGCCGGGCGGGCTTTTCCATGCAGCCGCTCAAGTACGGCCCGGCTCCGACGGAAGTCCGCGAAGCGTTCATTTAGGGGAGTCGGGAGACGGGAGTGAATACATAGCCGCGGCATCCTGCCGCGGAGTATTGCACCATGCCTGTCGATCTGGTGGCTCCGAACAAATTATTTCGCGCCCGGATTATTGAGCGCGAGTAGCACGTCGAACCGCCCGTTTGGCTCGGTGGCCCTAATGATGTGAGCTGGCCGGATGTGCAACTCGCTTACCGCTTGGCCGTTCCATCGCAGTTGATACAGATACAGCCCCGGCTCGCTGCTGGTCTGCGGCACGAAGCCGAACCGCTTGGTCACCAAGGCCACGATCTTTCGGGCGTCGCCCGTCGAGGCTTGGAGCGTGATCCGTTGACAGCGCTGATGGCTGTTGAAGTAATACGTGAGCGAGCCGGCGAGGTCGTCTTCCATCGTCCCGGACACGAGCGGCACGCGGTAGCCTTGAAGCCCCTCGTCCGGCAAGCAGGCCGTGACCCGGGGCCAATGTCCTAGAATCCAAGCCGCCGAGACCTCGAACCGCAAAGCCTCGCCCAGATCGACCGTTACCGGCGCCTGGGCGATCGGCGTCATCGTGTTGTTCAGCGATGGCGGCGCCAGGGGAGCGACCGGCGTGGGCATCGCCGATTTCAAATCGCCGCCAGATGAACTAGCGATTGTCCCCGAGGCCGCTGCATCGCTCGGGGTCGTCGCGGGCACCGAAAACATCTGGCCGATTTTCTTATACTCGGTGGCGACATACGGAATCCCGGCGGCGCCGCCGAGCAGAGCGAAATAAAACAGACTGCGGCGAAACATACGCGGCTCCGAAAACCTAGGACTTCAATTCCGTAACATCGGACATCTAGCGCCGCAAAACTCGATCGGCCGTCTATATCCGCCGCAGCCGGCGCGATCGGTTAGGTTTGCCCGATCGTTAGAAGCCGCGAGGAGCAGAGAATAGGATTGAAGAATGCCCCGAAGGGGGCTAACAAATCAGCCCAGGGCAACGCCACTTCGTTGTCGATTTTACCTCGGCGAACAGCCGCCGATCCCCGCTTACTTCGTGCGCGGCTCCAGGTTGCTGGCGGCGGCATCGGATCCCACCTCCGCGATCAACCGCCGCGGGGCGCCGATATCGAGAATGCTGACCTCGCCGGTATATTTGGCGGCGCCCGGTCTCGCGAAACCCATTTTTGCGGCGACGAACGTGCAAGTGAGCTTCGCGCGGACCGTGTGATTTGACGGCTCGCCCGTGTCGCAGTCCAAGCCGCTGGGAAGATCGACGGCCAGGATCGGTTTGCCGGAAGCATTGATCTCATCGATCGCCGTGTCCAGCGGCGGTCGGGGATTTCCCGTCGCGCCGGTTCCAAGTAGAGCGTCGACAATCCAGCACGCGCCGGCCAACGCCGAGCGCAACTCCCCGATTTCGGTCGCGGCGCCTAATGTCGCCATCACGCCGAGCGGCATGGCGCATTTTTCTAGAATCCGAAAGTTGGCTGCGGCGTCCCCCTTGAGATTGGCCCTGCTCGTGAACAGCAGGACACGAACTGAAATATTCCGAAGGTCGAGATGTCGGGCAATGACGAATCCGTCTCCGCCATTGTTTCCGCCGCCGCAGCACACTACGACCATTCCGCTCGGCCGCTGGTCGCAGAGCGCGTCGGCGACTCCGCGCCCTGCGTTTTCCATCAGCACGAGCCCGGACATGCCGTATTGCTCGATCGCGCGGCGATCGACCTCGCGCACCTGTTGCCGATTCAGCGACATGCGACGCTTCCATGAGGTTGTGATGAATGGCCGGAAAATGATCGCACTCGGAGATGGGGGGTGAGGAGTTGGGGCGTTAAATGTGGTTCGACGGACGGCGCAAGAAAAAAACCCCAGGCGATTGGCCCGGGGTTTGATATTTTCTTCAGCGTCACGCATAAGGCCCTCACCCCGGCCCTCTCCCAGAGAGAGGGAGAGTTGCCGACGCCTTCACTCGCCACTTGCCACGATTTTTACGGCGTGATGATGAGCGCCGTTCCGGCCGCGGCCCCGCCTTCGAATAGCGCGCCACGCAAGCTCAGCGGTACGGGTTCGATCATCCACGGAGCACAACTGCCCGGCCGGTAATAGCCCAGCGAGTATTCGCACTCGAACGGCAGCTCGACGCCCATCTTGTACGGCAAGAGCGGCACGCTGACGAAGAAGTGGGCGACCGACACGAACGGATCGAGGATCGGTCCCCGCGAGTGGCCATAGCGTTCGAGTTGCGTCTCTTCGAAATACAGCGGCTTGTGGCACAGGGCCGAGGCTTTCCAGGTGTACGTAATGCACGGCCAATCGCGGGGGACGAATTTTAGGTCTCCCAACGTGCATTCGCAGGGGAAGGCATCGCCGATCTTGCCGGGCACCGATACGTCCAGGCTGATCTTGTCGATCGTGTTGTGCATCAGGTTTGCTAGCTCTTGATCGCAGGCGGCGCCGTCCTGACTGCAATCGACGCTCGACGCGGAGGGCAAAATCGGCGTCCTGCCCGACTGAGTCGCCCGGAATTGATTGGAGGGCTCTTGGGGAGGCAGTGTCGTCGCTGGATTGGCGCTGGGGCTAGGAGTCGATCGAGGAGGTCGGCCGGAATTGGTTTTCGGCATCGGCTCTTCGTCGCCGAACGGATTTCCGCCGTTGACGTTAGCCGGCACGCGGCGCGGTTCGACCGATTTCAAGGGCTTGGGCGCGGGGGCCCCGGTATCCGTGTCCAGCGGCGCCGTGGCGCGCGGCGCGGTTGGCGTATCGGTCGCCGCGGGCTTCTTGTTCTGATTGTTGAACGGATCGCCAAACGGCGAATCGTCTGCCTTCTGGGCTTGCGTCACGCCAGAATCGTGGCGTCGCCAAGCAATCGGAGTTTTCGGCCGCGTCCGACTGTTGGAATCCTCGGATGTGTCTTTGGCGCCGGCCAATTCGTCGTTCGCCTTGAGCGCGGCCTGTTGATTCATTTCGGCCAACCATTCGGCCTGATTCGGCCGGGCTGGACGCCAAACTAGCTGTTTGGCCGGGGCGCCGCTGGTTGGTGGATCACTTGCGGGCTTATCGTCGGCCGATGCCGCGCTGGCCATCGCCAGCGCGCCGACCATGGTGAGTAGCCCCGCGCATTGGCTCAGTCTTCCGACTGAACTCTGCACGTGCAGGCTATCGTTAAGCCGACTCACCCGTGTGATATTCGGCGGAGTAATTTGGCGCTTCCTGCGTGATAGCGATGTCATGAGGATGACTCTCCCGTACGCTCGCTGGCGATACTTGTATGAACCGTGCGTCCTTGCGCAGCCCCTCGATGGTCGGCGTGCCGCAATATCCCATCCCAGCCCGCAAACCACCCACTAACTGATAGATGAACGGGCTCAAAGGACCCTTGAACGGTACGCGTCCTTCGACCCCTTCGGGCACTAATTTGTCGGGCCCCCGGTTGTTGGCTTTCTGGCGATAACGCTCGCTCGAGCCCTTGACCATCGCTCCCAACGATCCCATCCCGCGATATACTTTGAACGTCCGCCCTTGGTAGAGAATTTGTTGTCCCGGGCTTTCCGCCACGCCGGCTAGCAGCCCGCCAATCATGACGGTATGGGCGCCGGCGGCGATTGCCTTGGTCACATCTCCCGAGTAGCGAATCCCTCCATCGGCGATGAGCGGTATTCCCGCCGATTCCGCAGCCTCCGCAGCCTGGAGAATGGCGGTAATCTGCGGAACCCCCACGCCCGAAATCACTCTCGTGGTGCAGATCGAACCGGGTCCGATGCCGATTTTCACGGCGTCGGCGCCAGCATCGATCAAGTCGCGGGCGCCGGCCGTTGTGGCCACATTGCCCGCCACCACGTCTATATCCCACTGCTGTTTGATCTTTTTGACCGTCTCGATGACGTTGGCCGAATGGCCATGGGCACTATCAACGATCAGGACATCGACTCCCTTGGCGATCAAGCTTTCCGCTCGTTCGAAGTCGTGGACTCCGACTGCGGCGCCGACCCGCAGCCTCCCTTGCCTATCTTTGCAGGCTTGGGGAAACCGCTTCATCATGTCGATGTCTTTGATCGTGATGAGGCCCGTCAGTGTGTAATCTTCGTCAACCAGTAAAAGTTTCTCGACCTTATTTACCATCAAAATCTTTTCAGCCTCTTCAAGCGTTACAGTCCCCATCGCGGTGACGAGCTTGTCGCGGGTCATCACTTCGGCGACGCTCATCTCGCTAGCTTCGAGGAACCGCAGATCGCGGCGGGTGATAATCCCGACCAGCTTGCGATTGACCGTGATGGGCACGCCCGAGACGTTGTACTGCTGCATCATTTCGCGGGCCCGGCCGACGGTGGCGTCGGGTGGCAGTGTCTTGGGGTCGAATATAATTCCGTTGGCGGTCCGCTTGACCTTGTCGACCTCCTCGGTCTGCCCCTCGACGGTCATATTTTTGTGAATGACGCCAAGACCCCCTTCTTGCGATAGGGCGATGGCCATCTCGCTCTCGGTCACCGTGTCCATCGGCGAGCTGAGGATGGGGATATTGAGCCGAATCCGCCGCGTGAGTTGGCTGGACACATTGACCTCGGCCGGCACGACGGTCGAGTAGCGCGGCTCGAGCAGCACGTCGTCAAACGTGATCGCGCGGGTAAGAATCTTCTCGTGCATCGCGGACCCTCCAGCCAAAGACGGGGATTTTCGAATAGTCCCGAATTATGGCGGTGAGGGTAGAGTTTGGCAAACGCGGGATGAGCGAAGCGTCGTCTACATAGCCGCGGCATCCTGCTGCGGAGTCAGGAGCCAGAAATGGCAGCTCAGAAGCGAAGACATTCTACAGTGGCATCATAGCGCGTATTTTCAAGATCCGCTCGACGATCGCCGGCGGGACCAATCCGCCGATGTTTTGAGTTTCGATGTCGCCCATCTTGACGCTCGCGATCCAGCCGCACATTGCCAACGTCGGCTTCCTGAGCTTCGTGAAAACTCGTCCGCTCGGATGATACGGAAGCTCGACACAGAAAGGTGGTCTCGGCTTCAAATTGGCCGCCGTGTTTGAAGCGACCACGCCAAACAGGTCATCGGAAACATCAATTTCGTCGTTTGGCGTGAGAATCACAAACGGACGATGATAACGGATATGGCCATTCTTATCGGCTATTTGGATCCCAGACAATTCGACCCTGACAGATCGCTTACACGTGTCCTACCAAGGTCTTTCTTCCTGCACCTCAGCGATGTTCGGTGGAATAATCTGGCGTTCGGACCAAATTTTTAGCTGCTCGTTGTTGATTCCACCATTACGGAGTCGATGTGCGGCAAGCAACTCCTCGTTGTCGAACAGACGTTCCAAAACGGCGACTTGTTCTTTAAGCCGCTCAACCTCCTGTTGAAGTTGGATGATCGCGCCGTTTTCCATAGGAGTACTCCTCGTGCTTCTGACCAGACTAGCCATTTATGCTACGCCCGGCATGGCGAGGCGTCCGAATGAGGACCATCGAGCCACCCCGAACCGGTTTCTCCCGCCGCCGGTAGCGTTTATATTGCCTCTAACGATCGTAGCGGCGCCTGGCCGGCAAATTCCCCGGAGACGGCAATCTTCGGCTGTCTTTCCCAACTTGGGCGACCGATACAAGCCATATGACTACATCTCTCCTTGCGCCTTCCCTATCGCCCCCCGACGACCATGCGACCCTCGCCACGCTTCTTCCCGGAGGACGACCTGCCATGAACAGCGATCGAATGACCACCGAGCGAAAAGCACTGGCCGTCAATCTCGATCAGCGGCGTTACGGCACGTTTGCCGAGATCGGCGCCGGACAAGAAGTCGTGCGCTGGTTCTTCCGCGTCGGCGGCGCCGCGGGCACGATCGCCAAGAGCATGTCGGCTTATGACATGACCGTCAGCGATGCGATTTACGGCGAATGCGACCGGTATGTGTGCCGCGCACGGCTCGAATCGATGCTCGACCACGAGCAGGAATTGAACGTCAGCCGGCTGCGCGAGAGCCGCGGCGACACGACGACGTTTTTCACATTTGCCGACACCGTCTCCGCCCGCAATTTCAAGGGCACGAACGAATGCCACGGCTGGATGGGGGTCAGGTTCCAGGCTTATCCGCGCGACCAGGACAGCCAGATCATTTTGCACGTGCGAATGCTCGACACCGAAAACGCACTGCAACAAGAAGCGCTGGGCATCGTCGGCGTGAATTTGCTCTACGGCGCCTTCTTCTTGAATCACGAACCCGACAAATTGGTCGAATCGCTGCTCGACAATCTCACCACGCGGCGGATTGAGATCGACATGATCGAATTGTCGGGCATCGCCTTCCGGCACGTCGACAATCGGGTAATGAGTTTGCGACTGGTGCAACTGGGTCTGAGCAGCGCGGCCATGTTTTCGGCGACGGGCGAGGTCTTGCAGCCATCGGAAGTGCTGTACAAGAAGCCGATCCTCGTTGAGCGCGGCAGCTTTCGCCCCGTGACGCACGTCAACGTGGACATGATTCGCTCGGCCCATGAAAAATTCGCCCGCGAGCCGGGTGTCGACGAAGAAGAAATCGTGTCGCTGATGGAAATCACGATGCACAATCTCCAAGCCGCCGGCGCGCAGGGAGAGAACGCGATCGATCTGCGCGACTTTCTGGCCCGGGCCGACGTGCTCGCCGCCTGCGGGATGACGGTGCTGATCTCCGACTATTTCGAGTATTACCGGCTGGCCGCGTATCTGGCCCGATACACGAAGAAGAAAATCGGCATCACGATGGGCGCCGGCAGCCTCTGCGATCTGTTCGACGAAAAATATTACACGAAACTCGACGGCGGCATCCTCGAATCGTTTGGCCGCTTGTTCAAAAACGATTTGAAGCTGTACATCTACCCGCTGCTGGATCGCAAGACCGGCGCGCTGACGACGGTCGAGAATCTTCAGATAGCGACGGAACTGCGCAAACTATACGAGTACCTTGTCGAGAAGGGCTGCATCGCGCAGCTCGACAACTACAAAGCCGAATACCTGTCGATCTTCTCGCGCGACGTGATCCAGCAAATCAAATCGGGCGACGCGACTTGGCGCCAACGCGTGCCGGACGAAGTCTCGGAGGTCATTTGCCGCCGAGGTTTCTTTGGCCACCGGCGGCAATTGGCCTAGGAACGAAGAGATCCCCACAAAACTCCGGGTGGCTAGGCTGGAGGCGTCCTCACCGAAGCCCGGGAGCGTGGTTTCGACTTCTAGAGCAATGCCACCGGCCTTCCCTTCGGCGCGAACCCGCTCCACCCATGTCTCGGAGAAGGAGACAATCCCCAGTTTTGTGTCGCCGACTTCGCAAAATGGGGACAGTCCCCGGCGGTTTTGTGAGCAGTTCCAAATAATAAGCCGCGAAACTAATTGCAGCCGCAGGCCGATGCGCAGCCGCCGCAATTGGAGACGACCGGCACTTGGCAAGTGATCGTCTTGGCCACCATGTGGCAAACTTGCACTTGAATCTCCCGAGTCGCCGGATAGGGAACGCAGACGTCATAAGTCTGCGTGCGTTCCTCCGCGACCATGTGACACTCGATCGCTTGTCGCGTGCCAGTTCGCTCCTCGGGCACGCAGACCGTGTATTGAACATCGTGCGAAGCCGCGTACGGCACGCAGACCGTGTACGATTCCGTCCGCTCCTCCGGCACATACTTGCACTCGACGATCTGACGTGACGCCGTGCGAGTCTGCGGCACGCAGACCGTGTACTGGACCTCGCGAGTCCGTTGCTCGGCCACCATGTGGCAAGTGCTCACGTTCCGCTGTCGCGACTCCTGACGATAGAGCGTCACCGTGTATTCGTATGGAACGGTCTCCATGACGGGGCGCATCACGGTGCAAGGAACCTGCTGTTGCACGACATTCGGGACCCACACGCGACGAGTGCATGTAGCTGGTGGCGCTTCGCAGCCACCGCAGGGCGCCGTACACTCGCCGCAACTGCGGTTGCACCGCATGCCACATCCACCACAGCCGTAACCACAACCGCCGCAGACCGGCACTTGCTGCTCTCCCCAGTGGCCCTGGTCCACGCATACCGTGCGCGTTGTTTCCGTCGATTGCATTCGGCACACGGTGCGAGTTGCTTGTCGCGTTTCGTTGTACGGAACGCACACGGTGTAATTGACGACTTCCGTGTTCATCACCGGCTTGCAGACCGTGTACTCGATCGTGCGGCTACGAGTTTCCGGAACCATTTCCGTGTATTCGTAGGAGACGGTGCGCGTGGCGGCGACCGGTTTGTTGACCGTAAACGTGCGTTGCCGAGTTTCCGTGCGGTATTCGGTGCTGGCGACCGTCCGCGTGCGGGTCTCCGGACGCCAAATCGTGTAACTGTAGGGAACCGACTTTGTTTCCGCGACCGGTTTATAGCAGGTGTACGACCGTGTTCGTTGCTCGGTGCGATATTCGGTCGTGTTGACCGTTCGCGATTCTGTGACCATCGTCGGGACCATGATCGTGCGCTCGACGGTTTGATAGGTGCAGGCGCCAGCGGGAGCGGCGCAGCCGGCGCTTGCGCCGCAGCCGCAACCCATGCTGCAACAACCGCCATCGCGGCCGCCGTGGAACCATCCGGCGGTTGCCGGCGTGGCCAAGCTCAGTAGCGCCAATGGCGCGAGCAGGAATACGAAGCGACGGATCATAAGAATCTCCTTTGTGTCAAATCACGGATGGGCTGGAACGAGTAGTTGGGATGGGCTTGTCGTTAGCATTGCGAATCGCAGAAGACCCATTGTGGAACGCTAGGTTTGCTTCTGAAATTCAAACCCACGGGGATGGCCAAAAAACCGACGAATTCGCTGCGGACCGTCATCGTCGCCGGCTATTAAAATGAGCAACTCGACTCAAGCTTGGTAATATAGGTGAATGACGAAAGATTACCGGGTAGCGTGCCGTCTGTCAAAGACGTTGTGGTAATTCGCTTTCCCCCGATTTGCGGAATCCAACTTTTCGCTTCGGATATGAATAAACCGGAAACGGCCCAGGTCATTAAAATTTCAGATTGGCCGGTTGTCGGCGCCAGCTCTAGACGCCAGAATATGGGCCGGCAAGTCTCGCGCGGCGGCGATTTTCTGCCCCGCCTTCGCCGGATTTGTGCCCCTAACCAAACTCAATCGAAAACCTGAATTTTAAGGAGCGCTCCGCATGGATACTCGCGCAGCCATCAAAATGTCGATCGACATGGCCGACCAGATTTGCATGGGCTACCTGTCGGACTTGAACGACGAAGATCTCATGAAGCGGCCCTGCGAGGGCTGCAATCACATCAACTGGCAAATCGGGCATCTGATCGTGTCCGAACATGGCATGATGGACAAGCAATCGTCCGGCGCGATGCCCGAGTTGCCGGCGGGCTTCGCGGAGAAATACTCGAAAGAAACAGCGATTATTGACGATCCGGCCAAATTTAGCCGCAAGGCCGACCTGCTTCAGATTTTTAAAGAGCAGCGAGCCGGAACCATGGCGGCCCTCGAGAAGGCCGGCGATGCGGATTTCGACAAACCGTCTGGATTCGACTGGTGCCCGACTGTCGGCTCAATCTTTTCGATGCAAGGCAGCCATTGGATGATGCATGCCGGGCAATGGGCGGTGGTTCGTCGTCAACTCGGTCGTCCGCCGTTGTTTTAATGGATTGAATCTGACGGATCGCGACGCCGCCCTACATAGCCGCGGCATCCTGCTGCGCCGTGCTGTTGAGTTGCTCGACGCGCCGTGCGCTCATTATCTAATTGCACGCGCGACCGCAACGTCACGGCGGGGCAGGATGCCGTGGCTGTGTACGCCCGCCGTTTTTTTCGCTTCTTCCGACACCCGAGGACCCCACGGGGGTTTGATTGGTACGGAGTTATGGCGAACGGACCGCGGCGACGTTGGCGTCGCTGGGCGGCGCTTTCTGCACACTAAGATAGGATGCACCTTATGTGGCGGTTCTCAATGGCTATGGCGGTCGGCATGGCCCTCTGCCTGCCGAGGCTCAGTTGGGCCGATGACGGCGGAAAAGATGGGGCGGGACGAGATGGCGGCAAAGAAAAAGCTAGCAAGGACAAAGACGGCAAAGAAGGCCGTGACGGGCGCAAGAAGGCCGACGGCGAACGCCGCGGTGGTCCGCAAGATGTTCGCGATGGACAAGATTCGCGCGCTGGGCAGGGTCCCCGTGAAGGTCGCGGTCCGATGGGTCCCCGCGAGGGGCGTGGACCGATGGGCGGCGGTTGGGGCGGACCGGACGGGCGAGATTCCGATCGACAGGAGTCAGATCGGCGGAGCTCAAATCGACAGGGGCCGGATCAGCGCGACTGGTCTCAACGCGGATCGGGCGGATTCGGTGGCCAGGGCGGTGGTGATCGCGGCCCTTGGGGTGGATTTGGCGGCGGTATGAACTTTCCAGGCCGGGGCGGATTCGCCGGCGCTTCCGAAGGAAATCAATTCTGGGGCCGACCGGGCCAGGACAATTCTCCGTCCTCGCGAGGTTGGAAGGCCTCGTTCGATCGTGGCGGCGATCGCGATGATCGAGACGGCGGCCAGCGCGGGTATGGCAGTCAGCAGATGTGCCAACGCCACGGCGGCTGGGCCCACCATCAGGGCTCGCAACGTGGCAGAGGGGCCATGTCCGGCGGGCCGCAAGGTTTCGGGGGTCGAGGTTTCGGGGGTCAAGGATTCGGCGGGGGGCCACGTGGCTGGGCTCACGGCGGATTCGGCCAACAGGGCCGCGGCGGATTCGGCGGACCAGGGCGAGCCGGCTTCGGCGGACCTCAAGGTTTCGCGGGATTCGGCGGCGGTCCGTGGGGCGGCATGGGATGGCATGGCGGGATGGGACGGCATGGCGGGATGGGACGGGGCGGTTGGGGTCAACAGGCTGGCTTTCAGCGCCAACATCGAGGTGGCTCGATGGGCCATCCCGCTTCGTACGGTCAACACTGCGGTCGAGGTCGCTCGGCTCACGCTCATCGTGGCATGAAAGGCCACAATGCACGTGGAGGTAACGGCGGCCGGGGCCGTCAGGGGCGCGACGGATTTCAGGGCCGTCAGGCTCAACGCGGTCATCAGGGTCACGGTCGCAAGGGCGGTCACGGTCAACGGGGCATGCACGGTCATCACGCCGGTCATGGCAAGGGCAGTCACGGCAAACATGGCCATCACGGCATGAGCGGCCACAAGGGCCAACATGCCAAGCAGGCTTCGTCCGAGCAGAAAGACGGCGCCAAGCACGACGGCGCGAAGTTCAAGGACGCTCCTAAATCCAAGGACGCCCCCAAGCATGAGGATTCCAAGCGTAAGCATGATGATCCGAAAGCCAAGGACGGAACCAATCGCAGCGAAGGCAATCAGCTACCGCTGATCATCGGACTGCTGTTCTAAAGCCTTCGGTTTAGTCTTTTGCGGTAAATTCCGGGCACGGGTCGCTTAATCGCGATCCGTGCCCTTTTTTTGTTTCTCTCGCGCGTTGCAAGCAAACGCGGCTATGATCGATAGACCGGCATGCCCAGTTCGTGGGTTGTCTGATCCTAATTGGGTTCTAACCTTTTCCTAACATCTGGATGCTAGTGTGGCCCACATGAGTACCACGAATTGGCGAACCAAAATCGGCGTGGGCGAACACTCGAGCGGCGGCACGGCGACCCGCCCCCTCGATAGCCTCGGCGTTCGTTTTCCGGCGACCGCCACTGTCGGCCGGCAGTTGATTAAAGGTAGTGCGATGACCAAAGAACGCATCTTAGTGGTCGATGATGAGGAAAATCTCCTGGAGTTAATCAACTACAACCTCAGCAAGGAGGGCTATCGGGTGCGCTGCGTGGCCAGCGGCGAGGAGGCTCTGGCCGAGGCTCGCCAAACGCTGCCCGACTTGATCGTGCTCGATCTACTGCTGCCCGCGGTAGACGGTTTGGAAGTCTGCCGCCGGCTGAAGTCCGATTCGCGGACTCAACATATTCCGATCATCATGTTGACCGCCAAGAGCGAAGAATCGGACATGGTGGCCGGGTTGGAGTTGGGCGCGGACGACTATGTGACCAAGCCCTTCAGTCCCCGCGTGTTGCTGGCGCGGATCAAGGCCATCTTGCGCCGCAAGGCGTCGTCCGACGCGCCCGACGACGAGGGCGCCATCCGGATTCACGAGTTCGTCATTCACCCCGGCCGGCACGAAGTCTTGCTGGCCGGCCAGCCTCTGGAACTGACATTCACGGAATTTCGGCTATTGCAATTCTTGGCTCGCAAGCCGGGCTGGGCATTTACCCGGGCGCAAATCGTCGACGCCGTGAAGGGGGAGGATTATCCCGTCACCGAGCGCTCGGTCGACGTGCAGGTGGCCGGCCTGCGAAAAAAACTGGACGCTTACGGCCACTATGTCGAAACGGTCCGCGGCGTCGGTTATCGTTTCAAGCAGCAGTCCGGCGAGCGATGAGCCGCAAGCTGTCTAGTGTTCGCCCGCTGTATCGGCAACACTGATTCCTGCTCGCAGGGTCTCGCTCCGAGCGAGGCTTGGACCGACGTATCGGGTATTTTTGGAACTACTCACAAAACCGCCGGGGACTGTCCCCTTCTCCCAGGCCGTTTTGTGAGGGCTTTTAAGGAGGCGCCATGCCGGGTAAGCGGCTGGTCGGCCAACTCTTTCTCTTCTACTGCATTCTGCTCTCCGCCGGGCTCCTTGCGCTGGGCTGGCTGGCGTCGCGAAAGCTGGAAGAAACCTACATCGCCGGGTTGGGCGAAAAGCTCGAAACCGCCGCTCGCATTCTGGCCGATCGATCGGCGCCCCTGTTGGCCGCTGGATCGACGACGGAACTGGAGCACGTCGTCGCGGAAGTCGGCCGGTCGATGGCCGTGCGCGTGACGCTCATCTCCGCCGATGGCCAAGTCCTGGCCGACACGCGAGCCGACGCCGCGCGAATGGGCAATCATGCCGATCGTCCGGATGTCGCCGCGGCGCTAGCCGGCACGGGCGATGGCGGCGTTCACAACGCTCTGGCCGGCGGCGAGCGAATATTGCTGGTGACTTTACCGGCCCGTCACGATGGGAATATCGTCGGCGCCGCACGCGTGTCGGCCAACAACAGCGATATCGATCAAGAGCTCAGCGCGAAGCGCGGCTCGATTATTGGCGCCGTGCTCGCGATTGGCGCCGCGAGTGCCGTCGCCGGTTGGTTCGTCGCGCGGCGGATCGTTCGCCCCATCGTCGAACTTGGCCGGGGCGCGCGCAGACTGGTCAGCGGTCGGTTGACGGAAAAGTTGCCGATCGCCGACATCGACGAGTTGGCCGCGCTGGCCGAGTCGCTCAACCAATTAGCCTCGCAGCTTGAAGAGCGCTCGCACGCCATCGGTCGCAAAGGGCACGAACAAGAAGCCGTGCTCGCAAGCATGGCCGAAGGAGTGCTGGCCGTCGATTCGGACGAACGCGTGATCAGCCTCAACCGCTCGGCCGCCGACTTCATTGGCGGCAAGCTCACCGAAATGCGCGGGCGCACCCTTTCGGAAGTCGTTCGCAACCTCGAGCTCCGGCGGTTCGCCAGCCGCGCCCTGGCGAGCAATCAGCCGCTGCAAGACGACATCGTGCTTCACGGCGAGCGGGACAAGATCCTGCATATCCGCGGCACGGCGCTGCGCGATAGCGCGGGCCAAAGCGTCGGCGCGGTGATCGTGTTCAACGACGTGACGGACATGCACCGACTTGAGCGGATCCGGCGCGACTTTGTCGCCAACGTGTCGCACGAGCTCAAAACACCGATCGCCACCATTAAAGGGTTCGTCGAAACGCTGCTCGACGGCGCGATGGAAAATCCCGACGATGCGCTGCGGTTCCTCACGATCATCGCCGGTCAGGCCGAGCGGCTCAATTCGATCATCGAAGACCTGCTTAGCTTGTCGAAGATCGAGCGCAGCGAAGAAGCCGCCGACCTGGAGCGCGACCCGGCGCGCCTCCGCGGGGTGCTCGAAGCGGCCGTCGGCGACTGTTACTCCAAGGCCACCGAGCGCAATATCGAAGTCCGCCTGAGCTGCGACGAGCAAATTCAGGCCACGATCAACGCCGCGTTGCTCGAGCAGGCCGTGGTGAACTTACTCGACAACGCGATCAAATACAGCGACTCGGGCGGCGCCGTGTCGATCGTGGCCGAGCAGTCCCCGAACGAAGTGACGATCGCCGTCAGCGATCGGGGATGCGGCGTGGAGCAAGAGCATTTGCCTCGGCTATTCGAGCGATTCTATCGTGTCGATCGCGCCCGCAGCCGCAAGCTCGGCGGGACGGGCTTGGGGCTGGCGATCGTCAAACACATTGTGCGAGCCCACCACGGTCAAATCACCGTTGCCAGTGCCTACGGCGAGGGAAGCACGTTCACGATCCATCTACCGGTATTGGCGCCAGCGGGGAAGCAGCCGGCCGGCGAATGAGCGGTCGAGCGGAACCGCTCTCGCGGCGCCCCGGGCTTTAGGCGAAGCGCCTCCTACCGACTGCCACCCGGATTATTGTGAGCGGTCGCTAACATTCCACTAACAATTCAGCGATAGAATTTGGCATCAAACGCGGACGTCGATCGAGCAATCGAAAATAACGCTTCCCTAATAATTCTCTAACAAGGGATGGCTAAGCTAGGGCGACGTTCAGACCCCGTATTGCCACAACGAGGATTATCCCATGAAGATTTTTTTGCTGAAAAGCTTGATTGCCGCCGCGCTCGTTTCGTCAGTCGGCAATCAGACCTCGGCCGCCGGAGTGACCGCCGCCAAAATCAAACCGGAACCGAAAACCACCGCTAGCGGTAAAGTCCAAGTCGACGCCAAGATCGCAACCTACAAGAAACTGGACCGCGACGTCTCGGGCACGATCAAAAGCGTCGGCTCCGACACGATGAACGAGCTCATGGCTCTGTGGGCCGAAGGATTCAAAAAGCTCTATCCCAACGTGCAAGTCGAAGTCGAGGGCAAGGGCTCGGCCACCGCCCCGCCCGCGCTCATCGCCGGCACGGCCACCTTCGGACCGATGAGCCGCGACATGAAGCAAAAGGAGATCGACGACTTCGAAGCCAAATACGGCTACAAGCCGACTCAGTTGGCGACCAGCATCGACATGCTGGCCGTCTACGTCAACAAAGACAATCCGATCAAGGGTCTAACGCTCCGGCAAGTCGACGCGGTCTTTTCCAAGACCCGTAAACGCGGCGCCCTCCACGACGTCGCGATCTGGGGCGATCTCGGTCTGACCGGCGAATGGAAGAACAAGCCGATCAGTCTCTACGGTCGCAATGCGGCCTCGGGGACATATGGCTATTTCAAGGAGCACACGCTCTCCGGGGGCGACTATAAGGATTCCGTGAAAGAACAGCCCGGCAGTTCGGCGGTCGTTCAGGGAGTCGCCAGCGACAAGTATGCGATGGGCTATAGCGGGATCGGGTACATCACGTCCGATGTGCGCGCCGTGCCGTTGGCCGCCAACGGAGAAAAGTATATCGCCGCCGAGGCGCCGAACGCTTATTCCGGCGAGTACCCGCTCGCCCGATTCCTCTACGTCTATGTCAACTACAAGCCGTCCAGCAAGCTCGATCCGCTCCGCGGCGAGTTCGTCAAATACATGCTCAGCGCCGAGGGGCAGAACAATGTCATTGAGTCGGGCTACTTGCCGGTCACGGCCAAGGTCGCGGCCAAGTCGCTCAAGGCTGTCGATCTGGCGGAGGTTTCGACCGCCGCGGCGGTTAAGTAAGTTGAGGTTGCGCCGGGCCTGTCCCAATTCAGAGCGACTCATTCAGCGTTGATTTCCAGTGGGCGGAGGATTTCATTCTCTCCGCCCACTTTTTCGCCTTGGCTAGTTGCGACGCGAAACTTCGCCAGCCTTTATTTGCGATGCGCGTGTGACAGATCTACCGGACCGACGAACTATCACGGGTGCGAACCGTCGCGCTACGCGCAAGTCCGTGCGAGTCATGGATCGCGTTGCGCAAACGCTAATAACGGCGGCGGGCATCGGCACGATCGCCGCCGTGCTACTGGTTTGCGTGTTCCTGTTCTCGGTTGCAATTCCCCTATTTCGATCGACCCGGGTCGAGCCCGAGCATACATTCGCCGAGGCGCCGGGCCGACAATCGCCGCTGCGAATCGGCATCGACGAGTATTGGCTCATGGGCTGGTCGTTGGGCGCCGGTGGCCAATTGCAGGCGTTCGGCCTTAGCGACGGCGCCCCGATCGGCAAGCCGATTTGGATTCGCGCCGAGGACAAGGACGACGCCGCGGCGCTAAGCTGCGCGGCATTCGATCCGGATGGCAAGAGCGTCGCCCTGGGCTTCGCCGATGGCAGCGTTCGGCTGGGCGCCATTGGCTTCAAGACGCGATTCTTGCCCGAAGTTCCCAAGTCGCTGGTCGATTTGGACACGGGCGATAGTCGTCCGTACCAGGACGGAATTGCGCAGCGTACCAGCGAGGGCCAAATTCGCTTGCAGCAACTGGCGCTCGCGTTGAGCCCGCGCACGCCGCCGGTCTCCGCGTCGGCTATCGAGCAAATCGATTTTTCCGTGCTGCCCGAGGGACCCGTTTTCTGCGCACGCTCCGCCGATGGTCGGATCAGCGTCAATGCCGTTCACAAGCGAACGAACCTACTGACCGACGAAGACGCGATCGACGTCGAGACGGCCGAACTGCCGCTGCCCGAGGGGGTGACGACTCCGCCGCGGAAAGTTCTGATTACCGGAACCGCCGACAACGTTTACGCGATTTGGAGCGACGGCCGCTTGGTGCGTTATGAAACGCGAGATTTGAGCCATCCGCGACAGGTCGAAGCGATCCGTCTTACACCCCAAAACGACGCTCAGATTACCGCCGCCGATTTTTTGCTGGGCAAGGCGACGCTCGTGACGGGCGATTCGCTCGGCCGCGTTCGAGCTTGGTTCAGCACAAAACCCGCGCGCGCGGATACGCGCGACGGCGTCAAGCTCGTGATGGGCCACGAACTGCCCCCCTGCGAAGGCCCGGTCGAATCGCTGACCGTCTCCTCGCGCAGTCGTCTGATCGCGGTGGGCGATTCGCGCGGCCATGTGCGGCTGGAATACGTGACCAGCGAGCGATCTTTGGCCGAAGTGAAGGTCGATGACGCTCCGGTTCGGCTGTTGGCGTTTGCTCCCAAGGAAGACGGCTTGGTCGCCGCGACCGACAAGGGGGTCGCGCTGTGGAGTCTCGACGCCGGATATCCCGAGGTAACGCTCGCCACGTTGACGCGGCCCGTCTGGTACGAGACGTACAATGCTCCCGCGCAGGTGTGGCAAGCGACGGGGGGGAACGACGCATTCGAGCCGAAATTCGGCTTGTGGCCGCTCGTGTTCGGCACGCTCAAGGCGACTTTTTATTCGATGTTGTTCGGCGCGCCGTTGGCCCTCTTGGCGGCGATTTATACGAGCGAATTCTTGGGCGGCCGCGCCCGCGCCCGAATTAAGCCCTTGATCGAGACGATGGCCAGCTTGCCGAGTGTCGTCTTGGGTTTCTTGGCCGGACTGGTGATCGCGCCGGTGATCGAGACGATCGTGCCGGCGACGATCGCTTCGTTCTTCACCGTGCCGCTGGCCATGTTGAGCGGCGCGTTTCTATGGCAAATGCTCTCGTCGTCGACGGCGATCCGTTTCGCGCGGTGGCGATTCGTCTGCATGATCTTGCTCCTGCCGCTGGGTCTCTTGGCCGCCTACGGGATCGGTCCCGGCATCGAGCGTTGGTTGTTCGACGGCGATCTAAGGCTCTGGCTCGATCACCAAGGCGACGGCGCAGCGATCGGCGGGTGGGTGATCCTTTTGCTCCCGTTGTCGTCGGTCGCCTCGCTGCTGTTCATGGTGCGAACCGTGCATCCTTGGCTGCGGGGTATCTCCGGCGCCTGGACGCGACGCCAAGCCGCCTCGGTCGATTTTCTCAAATTTCTCGTCGGTCTCGCCCTAGCGGTCGCGATCGCGCTCTGTGTCGGCATGTTGCTCATCGGCTTCGGCTTCGATCCCCGGGGCGTGAGCCGGGATTCCGAATGGGCGCTGGTGGGAACGTATGTGCAGCGCAACGCGATGGTCGTCGGATTCATGATGGGTTTCGCGATCGTGCCGCTGATCTACACGCTCGCGGACGACGCATTGACCACCGTGCCCGCCCATCTGCGGTCGGCCTCGCTCGCCGCCGGCGCCACGCCTTGGCAGACTCTGACTCGGATCGTGATTCCGACCGCCATGAGCGGACTGTTCGCCGCCGTGATGATCGGCTTCGGACGGGCCGTCGGCGAAACGATGATCGTGCTCATGGCCGCCGGCAACACGCCGATCACGCGGATGAATATATTCGAGGGCTTTCGCACGCTGTCGGCTTCGATCGCGGTCGAACTCCCCGAAGCAGCCGCCGGAACGACGCATTACCGCACGCTCTTTCTCGCCGCGCTCACGCTGTTCGTCATGACCGTCCTAGTGAACACGGGCGCCGAAGTGGTTCGCCAACGATTTCGTCGGAGGGCCTATGAGCTCTGATCCGCCGACCACCTCGGTCTTCGAACGCGAGCCGCGCCGGGCCGTCTGGCAGCGCCGCCGACGAGCCGGCGCGCATGCGACGCTGCTGGCGCACGGCGAGCCGCTCGTGTGGCTGGCCGGCGGCGCATTGGCTGTCGCGCTGGCCATGGTCGTGGGACTACTCGGTTTTATTTTTGTGCAAGGAGCCAGCACCTTCTGGCCGGCGCCGTTAACCCGAGTGCGGATGCTCAACGGCGACGTGTACCTGGGCGAAGAAACGCGGCAGCAATCGTATCAACCCGACTTCGACGTCTTCCCGAAGCTATCGACCGACATAGCCAACGCCATCCGAAACGAGCTCACGGACACCGTCGCGTCCTCGTCCTCGTCCCCATCCCCCATCCCCCATCTCCCAACTCCCGATCCCGATCCCGATTCAATTCAAGCCATTCGCCAGCGAATCGCCCAAGGCGACATCTCCATCGACTCCGCTGTCGAACAACTGACCCAAAAACTAATCGTGGCCGCGAAAGCCAAGCTGGATTCCGACGGCTTGGCCGTTCGCCGCAGCTTTCGAACCGGTAATTTCGAGATCGCGCAAACGCACTTCCATTGGCTCGACGATTTCGCCATCGCCAGCCAGGACAATCCCGCGTGGGCTCTCGTTCTCGAACGATTGTCGAAGGGCCGATTCTATGGAACCCCTGTCGCCTTCCTGATCGATGGCAAATCGGTGGCCACCGAGCCCGGAGCCGTCTGGGCCAAGTTTCAAGAATATCACGATGCGGTCCGCGACCGCTGGCGACAGCAAATCGCGTTGGAGCGCGACGAGCTTGGCGCCATCGCGCGGGCAGACGACGCGGCGCGACTGGCTGTCGTCGCGGCCGGATTGAAGTACGGCCTCGACTCGACCGAGCGGGCGAACGCTCTGGCAGCTCAAGCCAATCAGCAGGCCCAAAGCGAAGGAAAAGCGGCTGCCATCACTGCGGAAATCAAGCGACTTCACGACGAGAACGATCGCTACCAACTTCAATTGCAAACGGCCGACGGCAAAGACTCGACCCAATACGTCGCCGAAATCGTCAGGGCTTATCCGGCCAATCAATTGTCGACCGCCGGAAAATGGGGCGTGTATTTTTCGCGGTGGAAAGAATTCCTGCTCGACGATCCGCGCAACGCCAATAGCGAGGGAGGCGTGTTCCCGGCGATCTGGGGCACCATCGCCATGACGCTGATCATGACTCTGATGGTCGTGCCATTCGGCGTGTTGGCCGCCCTGTATCTTCGCGAATATGCCAAGGTCGGCCCGATTACCAGCGCCGTTCGCATCTCGATCAACAATTTGGCCGGCGTGCCCAGCGTGGTGTTCGGCGTGTTTGGGCTGGGGTTTTTCTGCTACGTGCTGGGCGCCCACATCGACCAGATTTTCTTCCCCGCCGAGTTGGCCGAGCACAAGCCCGTGTTCGGGACCGGAGGTTTATTGTGGGCCTCACTCACGCTGGCTCTGCTCACGCTGCCGGTGGTGATCGTGGCGACCGAAGAAGCGCTCGCGGCGGTTCCCAACTCGATGCGCGAGGGCTCGTACGCCTGTGGCGCCAGCAAGTGGCAAACCATCCGGCGAATCGTGCTGCCCCGCGCCCTTCCTGGTATCATGACCGGAGCCATCCTGGCGATGGCCCGAGGCGCGGGCGAGGTCGCGCCATTGATGCTCGTGGGCGTGGTCAAGATCGCTCCCGATTTGCCGATCGATCGAGTGTTTCCGTTCGTGCATTTGCAGCGCAGCTTTTTGCACCTCGGGTTTGGGATCTACGACCTGGGCTTTCAAAGTCAAAATAGCGAAGCCTCCAAACCGCTGGTCTTCACCATGACACTGCTATTGATCGCGATCATCACCGGCTTGAACGTCGCGGCGATCTGGCTGCGAAACCGGTTGCGTCGCAGGTTTTTATCCGCGCAATTTTAGAATGGTCCGTTCGTAAACAATGGCCCTCAAGATGGACCGCTATGGCTCCTATTACCGCGAGCCCGAAAAAAATGCTTCCGATCCGCACCAGTTCCACAACCGAACAAACCGGCCGAGGCAACCTAATGGCTTCCGGCCTGGCCACCGACGCAGCGGCGATCGGCCTGGGCACGGGCGCATCGAATCGGCCCGAGCCTTCGCCCAGCCGTTTGGCGGCGATCAGTCGCGGACAGACATTTCCGACCGAAACGCATCCGTCGCTGGCCAAGGAAGACCCGGTCGTCGAGATCGACTCGTTCAACCTGTGGTACGGCGCCAAACAGGCCCTGCATAATGTCTCGCTGTCGATCCCGAAGAACAAAGTCACCGCGCTGATTGGTCCCAGCGGCTGCGGCAAGTCGACGCTCCTCCGCTCGGTCAACCGGCTGAACGACCTTTTGAGCAGCGTCCGGATCGAGGGAGACATGCGGCTCAGCGGCGATTCGATCTACAAAACGTCCGTCGACGTGATCGAGCTGCGCAAGCGAATGGGCATGGTCTTTCAAAAGCCGAACCCGTTTCCCATGAGCGTTTACGAAAACGTCGTCTACGCTCTGCGGATCGACGGCGAGCGCAAACGCGGCGTGCTGGACGAAGTCTGCGAGCGGAGCCTGCGAGGCGCCGCCCTCTGGGACGAAGTCAAAGATCGCTTGCACGAAAGCGCCTTGGGCATGTCGGGCGGGCAGCAGCAGCGGCTGTGCATCGCCCGCGCGATCGCCGCCGAGCCCGAGGTGTTGCTGCTCGACGAACCCTGCTCGGCGCTCGATCCGATCGCGACCGGAAAAGTCGAGGACTTGATTCAAGAGCTCCGCGGCTCGTACTCGGTGCTAATCGTCACGCACAACATGCAGCAGGCCTCCCGGACCAGCGATTTCACGGCGTTTATGTACCTCGGGCATCTGATCGAATACGGCCCGACGTCCCATATCTTCACGAAGCCCAATCTCAAGGAAACGGAAGACTACGTCACCGGCCGCTTCGGATAACCGGCCCCCTTGGCCGCATCGATTACGACGCGCGTGGCGGAACGCCCATCAAATTTAAAAACGCATGACCAAACACATTCAACGCCAAATCGACGCGCTCAAGCAGAAGATCCTCTACGTCGGCACGCTCGTCGAGGAGGCGATCGCGAAGGCCATTTCCGCACTCATCAATCGCGACGCCTCGTTGGCCGACAAGATCATCGCCGACGATTCGGTCATCGATCGGATGGAAGTCGAGGTCGAAGAAGAGTGCCTCAAGATTTTGGCCCTGTATCAGCCCGTGGCCAACGATCTGCGGTTCGTCGTCGCCACGTTGAAGATCAACAACGACCTGGAGCGGATGGGCGACATCTCCAAGAACATCGCCAAGCGGGTCGCGTTCATCGCCCGGGCCGAGCCGATGGACCTGCCGATCGATTTCCGGAGCATGGCGATGGACGCCCAGCACATGGTCAAGCGAAGCCTCGACGCGCTGGTCAACGCCGACGCGCCGCTCGCCCGCCAAATCCGCCTCGAAGACGACAAAGTCGACGCCTCGCGGCAGCGAATCCGGCATCAAGTCCTCGCCGCCATTCGCCGCAACCCGGAGCGGACCGAATACCTGCTCAAACTGAACTCGGTATCGAAGCACCTCGAGCGCCTGGCCGACATGGCCACCAACGTCGCCGAAGACGTGATCTACATGGTCGAGGGCGAAATCGTGCGGCATCAAGCCAGCACCGATTGAGCGCTCGACCCGCGCACGAAGTAAGCGAGCGTGGTCGTCGATTCTCGCAAGATTCGCTTACTGCGTGCGAGGCTCTAGCGCTTACTTCGTGCGTGGCTCCTTTAGCTAACCGTGCCGCGCCCCTTCACTTCACCGCTCGCCCGCAGTTACGATAGCAGTCGTTCGCCGCTGCCCGCCTGGTCCTCGTACTCCCGACTCCCGACTTCGCCCCCCGTCCGTGCCCGACTCCTACCCATCCGCCGATCTCGCCGGCCAGATTCTGTTCCTGGGCACTGGCACTTCCGTCGGCGTTCCTTGCGTGGGCTGCAATTGCCCCGTTTGCCGAAGCACGAATCCCAAGAATCAACGGACGCGGTGCAGTCTGGCGATCGGATTGCCGGAGGGGACGCTGCTGGTGGATACGACGCCCGACTTGCGGACCCAATTGCTCCGCGAGCAGATCGGCGTGGTGCATGCGCTGCTCTACACGCACGACCACGCGGATCATCTGTTCGGCCTCGACGACACGCGGATTTTTTTCTACTACCTTGGCTACGCGCTGCCGACTTACTGCGAAGAATTCGTCGAAGCGAGGATTCGCAAATCGTTCGACTATGCGTTCACTCCCGAGGCGATCAATTACGGCGGCGGCGTGCCGCAACTGGCGCTCAAGCGGATCGAATCAGATCCGTTTAGCGTGCTGGGTCAGGAGGTGATTCCACTCCGGCTGAATCACGGGCGATTCCGTGTGCTTGGGTTTCGCTTCGGCAACGTGGCCTATTGCACCGATACGAACCATATCCCAGCGGCCAGCCGGGCGCTGCTCGAGGGACTCGATATCCTGATTCTCGATGCGCTCAGACCGCGCCCGCATGCCACGCATTTCAGTTTGGATCAGGCGATCGCCGTCGCGCGAGAACTCCAGCCTCGGCGGACCATCTTCACCCACATGTCGCACGAACTCGAGCACGAAGCAGTGAACGCGGCGCTGCCGGCGGGTATGGAGCTAGCCTACGACGGACTCCGCATCCCGCTCACCTAGCGTTGGCGATCGACCCCGGGCATCCGGCTCTCACTTAACGAGCACGACCGCGACGGTCGATTCGAGGATTTTCGTGAAGGCCGTTTGCAGTTTAATCTGGCGCTGATCGAGCGTGCCGATGCACCATTTGTAGCCGTCGGTGACATCGGACGACGAACTGGGAAACACCGTTCCACCGATCGTGGATAGCTGCTGGAGAAACGACACCGCGTTGGCCGGTTCCGAACCCGACGCGGTCGGCTCGAACACGGCTCCGAACGCCAAGGTATGAATCGTCACCGGAGTTCGCGCGGTCGCGTAGCCGGGAATCCCGCTCGCGTCGGTCGTCAACGAGCAGATTCTCGTGGCGACATCGAGCGCGTCCTGCGCCGCGCCGGCGCCGCTAGGAGTGATGCTGTCGCCTGGGCGAATTTGATAGTACGACTGATTGGCGCCGTTGTTGGATTTGCCGGCATTGGTGGCTTGATTCGCCATTCCGTCGGTTTCGAGGATCACGATCTTCTGAGCGCCAACGCGGCCGAAGCCGCCCAGACTCGGCCCTTGCAGCGAGCTGTTGCTGCTGAATTGATTGTAGGCCAACATCAGGCCATAGCTGGTGGCCGTGTTGCCGTTGTAATCGCCGTGGGCCCGAGGAGTAAGTTGCCCGTTCGCATCCCAGAGCCGTACGTCGCTCGTGCCGCTGTTCGGCGGAAACCAGAGAGCGTTGATCATCGAGGCATAGTTGCGACCCAAGCACGATTGCGGCGTGCCGAAGGCGCCGACTTCGCTCGGCTCGCCCGTATAGGCTGGCCGATTGAAGAGCAGCATCGCGACCATGTCGTTGGGATGATTGTTTTGGATATCGGTCAGCGCGCCGGCCACGCCCAGCTTGGCGGCAATCATCGAGACGTCGTGCGCCGTGCCCGGCAGACGGCCCGTATCGGATAGAAATTGGATCATCGTCATTGGTCCAAACCAAAACCGATGCCGCGGACGTTTCGGATTGTCGGTCGAGGCCACATAGAATCGATTGTTCGGATCCTTGGCGTCGGGACCCGTGATCGAGACATAGGTTCCGCCGCTGGCCGACCCGCACGTGAAATCCGTTCCCATGCTGCAGGCCGGATTGCCTGGCGTCTGAGTATTGCCGAGCGGATCTTGCCAAACGCCGAGAGCGAAGTCGATGTACTCTTTCCAGAATCGTTGATCGGGGTCAGAGATGGTCGAATTATCCGTCGAATAATCGTAGGCGCTAACCGGCACGTCGGTCGGGATCGCCGCGTAGTAGAGAATATTCCCCGCTCGCAATTGGGTGGGAAACGGATTGGGCCCGACGTTTTTGATCCAACTCAGGAT
Source organism: Pirellulales bacterium (assembly GCA_038210495.1). Taxonomy (GTDB): domain Bacteria; phylum Planctomycetota; class Planctomycetia; order Pirellulales; family DATAWG01; genus JBBQWR01. Next base: position 46,290 of record JBBQWR010000005.1, on the reverse strand, counting down.
CGCTTTGTAGTTGATGACGTAGTTGCCTGTCGGCGTATTCAGGACGCCGCTGGAGTCAAACAGCAATCGGTCGTCGTTGACTCCGCTACCGCCGTAGCTCAGCAGAAAGTAAGTTTTGCGCCAGTCGTTGATCGGGTCGGGCGGCCAGATGAAAAAAGTCTTTCCCCAGTAGCCCGGCCCCTGGATGTATCCGTTGAAGACGCCTCCTTGAGAGGCCGCATATCCGGCGAATCCCGTGGCGCTGCTGCCGGTGATGTCTTTCCAAGTCTTGGCGGGCGTGGTCGTGTTTTTAGCGGGCAAATACTTGTCGCCGCCGTTGACCGTATTTGTGATCGCGGCTGGCGCCGCCGCGAAGGCGGCGGACGCCGAGGCCCCGCGCGAGTTCTTGTAATAGTCGTTGACCATCGCGGGCACGCCCAAGACCGACTGCGTTACATTGCACATGCCGACTCGCGGATCGCTGCTGGTGCATTGTAGCGCCGCCAGGGGCGAGAACGTCGTGTCGTAGGGCCCAAACTCCGGAAACACGGGATCGGCGTTGTTCGACGTATATTCCATGGCGCCTAAATAGGATTCGCAATTCCAAAGATCGCTTTCGTTGTTCATCGAGCCCGAATAGTCCAGCACGATGGCGATATCGCGCGGGCGGTGAGCGGCAGTCGCCACGGCCGAGATATTCGATAGCGACAAGCCCAGCACTCGGGCGAACTGGCTCTTGACGGTTCCCGTGACCGTGGCTTGCGTTAGGTTGTAATTGTCGGGACTGACGGGAGGAAACTGCGGCGCGAATGTCTTCGCGGTTGAATCGTAGTGATAGGCCCCATGGACGACGGCGACCTGCGACGTCGTCACGGATTGACCGAGAACTCGGTTCGCCACCGCGGCGGCTTGAGCGTTGCTGGTGGCGGTCGTGAGATTCGACGTGCCGCTGCCGTCGATCGTCCGCGCGCCGGCCAAGGCGGCGGCGTCGGCGGCGTTTTGCGCCTCGGTCCTGGCCAGCGCAATCAATCCCAGATCGACTGACAGCGCCACGAATCCGCAGATTGGCACCAGCGCCAAGGCAAACAGCGGGAGCAGCGTGCCGCGTCGATCGCGGCGGAGAGTCTTTCGCATCGGCATGACCCGCACTCCTTCAATTGGCTTCCGAACGCATGATCACTGTCGCCCCGATCGACATGCTGGCCGGCAAGAAGCTGATTTTGGAAATCAGCGGCGAGAAATTCACCGACACCTGGACCGCGATCGCCTGGCCCAACTGCGCCGTCGTCCAATCGCCGAGATTCGCTCCCGTGGTCGAATCGGCCAAATAAACTTGAATCGTGGTCGCGCTGGTGGACGATTGCCCGGCCAAATAATTCTGCACGACTGTCTGAACGGCGGCTGTGTTGACGCTTGTGGTGCTCACGGTGGCGTATCGGGCTCCCTCGCGAGCCGCGTTGTCGACTAATTGCCGCACCATCAACACGCGACAAAAGTCGAATAGGCCCAGCATGAACCATAAGCAGACGGGCAATACGATCGCGCATTCGACGATCGCGGCGCCGCGACGGATTGACTTTCGTCGCCTCATGATTCACGTCCTCGAAAGTGGTCGAGTCAATTCGATGTCGCGGATGCGTGGGCTCAATTTCCCGCCGGCGCTGAAATGCTGGTCGGATAGGCCGAGCCGTTTTCGGAAAACCAATTCGCCGTCGCCTTAAGAATCGTGCTGTTGCTGGTCACTAACAGCGCCGAGCTCCAGCGAACGTCTTTAAAGGGAATCGTCACTGTCACCTGCAGGTTATCGAATTCGGTGGCCAGGGTCGGATCGGTGCTCGGATTGGTCAGGTCTTGAACCGTGACGACGGAATTCGTCGTTGGTAGCCCGGCGTCTTTCAGATAATCGGTCACGACTTGCTGCACCTGCGACATGGAAAGTTGTCCGGCGGCCGCTTGGCGAGCGCCCTCTCGGGCGCTGTTATTCAGAATCTGCTGGACTTCGACCAACCGGCTAACTTCCCAAGAACCCAACAGCAGCGGGATCATCATCGTAAGCACAAAAGCCGCCTCGACCGTCGCCGTTCCACTCCGCGCGACCAATGCTCCTCGGCCAGTAGCCGGCAATGGGCGAAAACGGCGGTGGGATCGTAGCGTCATAAGAGCGACTGTCGGCAGTTTCCGGACGGCCGGTTGAAGGACCCTTCGCACCACCGAATTCGAATCGAACGATCGGCGCGTGGTAATTCTTGAAGGCGACGGCCAAGTCAAATGGGAGAATCTCGAATGGATCGCCCATCTGACGTCTCTTGTTCAAGCATTGCTTTTTTAACGGCAAGCCGGGGGAATACTAGCTCGTCCGACCGCCGAATTGCCATGCGCGCAATCCAACCTATCGATCGAATCGATTGTGCCGCCCGAGAGAGGAAGCCATGGAGCGGACGTTGCCACACCGCTAGCCGGATGGTTAGTCGCCGCTGTCATCGGCGGGCGAACTGCTCGGGGCCGCGTTGCGGGTGTCCAGTAATTCGGACTCGACGGGTTTGACCGCGAACTCGTCCATGACCGATTTCAAGGTCGCGCGCATGCTCTGCGCCATCTCGGGCGAGCCGGCTTGCAGCGCGCTGGCGGCCATCGGGCTGGACATCGTCGCCAAGAATTGCCGGCGGAAGTCGTCTTCCGATGGGTCAAGTTTTTCGAGCTGAATCACATAGGCGATCGTCTGCGGCTGATTCAGCGCGACACCGGTCGTCTGCGGCTGCAGACTGAAAGTGGTCCGCATAAAATCCTCGCCCGGAATGTCGAGACCTGCCGGCTGACTCATCCGCAACTGCGGCTGCTCGCCCGGATTGCGGGCGACGTTCAACTGTTCGACCCACGTGAATGGCCCGACCGTCTTGACCGTGAGATTGGCCTTAACGCCGAACATTTCCTTGAGCTCGGCTCGCTGGTCCGTGGCCTGCCGGGCATATTCCTTCGCTTTCTCGATGGCCTTTTTACGGGCTTCGACCATCTTCCAATTCTTCAGCACGCGATCCCGGGTTTTGGCAAAAGTCGGCACGTAGGGCTCGTCGTAGGATGTTCGCCACCAGAGAAATTCGGTCGGATGCTCGCCGTCGTTTCCGTACGAGCGATACGGCTTGTAGCGAGTGATCGCCGGGGCATAGGCCTGCTGAGCGAATCTCACCCCGTGGCCCTGGCCATCGAAGCTGATCGACTTGCCCAGTTCGTTGCTGCTGGCCAAGTCGTCGGCGGCGCTGGAATCGGTTTCGCCGAATTTAAGTCTCGGGCTGATTTTTTCCGCAATGGCCTCGAAATTGGGGGCAACCGGCTGGTTTCCTTCGCGAACGGCCTGCCACGTCGAGAGCTTGCCGGCATAAGTGCCGAGTTGGGTCGAGAGCTTGTTCGTTTCCTCTTCGATTTTCGCGGCCGCCTTTTCGCCGGCCAGCTTGTCTCGAATTTTGTCGTGGACCTTTTCAAAGGGCTGGTACTCGTCGATCTTGATTTTCTCGATCGGTTTCTTGGGTTGATCGGTGGCGCCCGTCGATTTCACGGTAGCCTTGATCGGATCGACAATAGGATCGGCCGAACTCGTGATCGGTTTAGCCGAAGGCGCGTCCGTTTTTGGCGCGTCCGTCTTCGGAGCGTCAGCCTTAGCCGGATCGACTTTGGTCGAATCAGTTTTTGGCGAGTCAGTCTTAAGCGAGTCGGTCTTGGCCGGATCGGATTTCGCGGCTGGCTCAGCCTTCGCGGTCGGATCGGGTTTTACGGGGTCGGACTTGGGAGTGTCCGTCTTGAGAGGCTCCTCTTTCGCCGGCTCGGTCTTGGCCGAGTCGCTCTTGGCTGGCTCGGATTTATCGTCGGCTTTCTTCGCCGCGGGCGCAGCGGCCTCGTCGGCCAGGGCCAATAGCTGCTCGTGCCCATGCCGCGGCGCGTTCAAAAGCGACTTTTTGCCAGAGTCCGGCGACTCTTCGGCGGGTTGCTTACCGCCGGCGTCTTTCGCGGGCGGCGTGACGCTTTCCGAACTCTTCTTGTCTTGCTCCGTTTCTTTCACGGCCGGCGGCTTGGCGTCGCTGGCCGGCTTGTCGTCGATCTTTCCGCTGTCCTTAAATTCAGCGGCTTTCTTCTCAACATCCTTCTTTTCAGCGTCTTTCTTCACCGGCTCTTTCTTCTCGAAGTCCTTCTTCTCAGCGTCCTTCTTTTCGGAGTCCTTCTTACCGTCAGTCGGCTTCGCCTTCTCCTTCGGCAAATCGTCGTCATCCGATGGTTTGAGATAATCTTCCTTGTGCTTGTCGTAGTAAGCCTTGATATCGCTTTCGGTCACACTGCCTTGCACGACCTTGAGATAATCGTCGCGCAGCGCCTTCACGTACGAAAACTTCGCGTGGGCCGGAACCTTGAACCCGGGCACGGGACGATAGGGGTCGCTGAACTGATCCTTATACTTTTCGTAGAAGGAGTGGAGTTCCGAATCGTCCGGGTCCTTCACCTGATCGACGAAATCCTTGACGTCCACCGGCATCGCCTGAATCGTCGCTCGGCGAGCCATGCGGCTGAAATAATCCCAGCGCTGCTGCGGAGTCGCGGTCGGCCCGTTCGACAGTCCCTCAACGTCCGTCACCAACAGTCGCATGCACTTTTCGGCCATGAGCTCGTAGCGCAACGCATCGAACAGCGAATCGGCGTTTCCCGACCGGCTGTCGATAGACGCCTGGGCGGCTTTTACTTTGTCGGCCTTGCTTACGCCGCCGCGGGTGAAGCCGTCGATGAATTCGTTCACCGTTTGGTCGCTCACCGTCAGCCCCAATTGCTCCGCCTTCTGGTGGAACACGATCGTGTCGAGCGCGTTGTTCCGCACGGCCGGGTTGGCCCGATCGTCGGGAAAGCGAGGATACACATAAGGCAGCCCCATCAACTTGGCCAAAAATCGATTGATCGCCGTTCGGCCGGTCAGCCGGTTGTCGATGTCCGATCGACGGATCGAGGGGAACTTCCAAGTCGCGACGACCGGATTGTCGGCGTTGCCGCTCGGGCCAGCCCCCCCGTTTCCCTGGCCAAAAAAGAAGGGTGTGGCGACGACAAAGCTAATCATCGCGACGAACGTAACGCCAGCCAGCAACCAACGCTGGTGCTTGCGAAACAGGGAAAACGGACTTGCCATGAAAACTGATTCCTTGGTTATCGCCGCCGCCGGAACAAGCGATTACGCCTTGACAGCGGTGGCCATTGACGGTTATGCGAATATAGCAGCCAAGGCCGAGACTACCCAGTCACGGTCGGCTTGGCTTGTGGATTTCCTATGAAAACAAACGACCTCGAACGACACCGAGCACGGACCGTAATCCCACTCGAAATCGGCATCGAAGGGTCCCCAAGCGCTTGGCCAACAATCGACGTAACTTGCGAAAACTTGAGATTTTAAGCGCGGCGATGGCCAATGCAATCCCAATCTACCAACTCGGCTCGACGAGAATTCACGCCTCATGCGTACGCCGTGCCATCGCGACACTTCAAGCGAATATTCCCATTATAACGCCTTAAGCCCCGGGCGAACAAACGCCCTACGCCGATTGGGGCGGCGCGGCGATCGACGACTCAAAAATTACCCGCGCGCGGGCGATACTTAGTGACAACTCCTCCCAGCTTATCAAACCTCCACTAGCCCATCTCGCGAAACGACCGGAAACAGGCATGGCAAAAAAAGCGGCAGAGCGGACGGGCAAGTCGTTGGTGATCGTCGAATCGCCGGCCAAAGCCCGCACGATCAGCAAGTTTCTCGGTAACGATTTCACGGTCGAGGCCAGCATCGGCCATATTCGCGACCTGCCGCAGGGCGCGAAACAGATTCCCGAGCAGTATCGCAAGGAGCCGTGGTCGCGGTTGGGAGTTAATGTCGAAGCCGATTTTGCTCCCTTATATATTGTGCCGCCCGACAAGACGGCTCAGGTCCGCAAGCTCAAGGATCTGCTTAAGGACGCCAAAGACCTCTATCTGGCGACGGACGAGGATCGCGAGGGAGAGGCCATCAGTTGGCATCTCAACGAGATTCTTAAGCCCAAGGTGCCCGTCCATCGGCTCGTGTTCCACGAGATCACCAAAGAAGCGATTCAGGACGCGCTAACCCACACTCGCGACATCGACCAAGACTTAGTTCGTGCCCAAGAAGCCCGCCGGATTGTCGACCGGCTGTATGGCTACGAGGTTTCGCCGCTGCTCTGGAAAAAAGTGAAGCCGAAGCTTTCGGCTGGCCGCGTTCAGAGCGTCGCCGTGCGGCTGATCGTCGAGCGCGAGCGGCAGCGGATGGCTTTCCACGAAGCCGAATATTGGGATCTGCTGGGCCAATTCGCCAGCCTGGCCGGCCAAGAGTTCCAAGCCGAATTGATGTCCGTCGATGGCCGAAAGATTCCGGCCGGCAAGGATTTTGACCCGGCCACCGGCAAGCTCAAGAACGACGAACTGCTGCTGCTCGACGCAGCCGGGGCCGACTCGCTGGTCCAGCGACTTCGCGCGGCGAAATTCGTCGTCGCCAAACTCGACGACAAACCGTACACCTCGAAGCCTTATCCGCCGTTCACGACCAGCACGCTGCAACAAGAGGCGAACCGCAAGCTCGGATTCACTGCCCGACGGACAATGCAAGCCGCTCAGCACTTGTACGAAAACGGGCATATCACCTACATGCGAACCGACTCGACCAACCTGGCCAAGGTGGCGATCGAGGCGGCTCGCGAGTTAGTCTCCGCGCAATACGGCCCGGAATATCTGCCCGACGCTCCGCGGCTGTATCAAACCAAGGTGAAGAACGCCCAAGAGGCACACGAGGCGATTCGCCCGGCAGGGCATCCGTTTGATTTTCCCGAGCAGCTTCGCGACAAGCTGGGCTCCGACGAGTTCCGTGTCTACGACCTGATCTGGAAGCGGACCGTGGCTAGCCAAATGGCCGACGCTCGGGGCCGGCGACTGACGTTGGCCATCGACGGCGACGGCGCCCTCTTTCAGGTGAGCGGCAAGACGATCGAGTTTCCCGGCTATCTGCGGGCCTATGTCGAAGGCTCGGACGATCCGTCGGGCGAACTGGCCGACAAGGAAGCGATGCTCCCCGCGGTCAAGCAAGGGGACGCGATCGCCTGCAAGGAATTGCAGCCGAAGCAACATCTCACGCAGGCGCCGCCGCGATTTAGCGAAGCATCGCTGATTCGAGCGCTCGAGGAAATGGGGATCGGCCGGCCGAGCACCTATGCCTCGATTATCGAAACGATTTTGGCCCGCGAATACGTGTTCAAGAAGGGTACGGCCCTTGCGCCGACCTGGACCGCGTTCGCCGTGTCGCAATTGCTCGAAGGCCATCTGCCCGGGCTGGTGGATTATCAATTCACCGCTCAGATGGAAGACGATCTCGACGCGATCAGCCGGGGCGAGGCCACATACGCCGATTACTTGCGGAAGTTTTATTTCGGCAACGGCAAGTCGGGGCTCAAGCCGCACTTGGAGGACAAGGTCGACCAAATTCAGGCCCGCGAAGTGAGCCGGGTCTTGATCGCGCATCCCGAAGGTTTTGAACCGATCTTCGTGCGGATCGGCCGCTATGGGCCGTTCCTCGAACAGGGAGAGCGTCGCGCCGCGCTGCCGGAAACGATGCCGCCGGATGAAGTCACGTTAGCCAAGTCGCTGGAGCTTCTGGACAACGCTCAGAAGGCCGAGGAGCCGCTGGGCATGTGTCCCGACACGGGCCGGGCCATTTACGTGAAGACGGGCCGGTTCGGTCCGTACATTCAACGAGCGCCGGCCACCGAAGACGACAAGCCGCAAAATGCGTCGCTGCTCAAGGGGATGACGCCTGAGTCGATCGATCTGGCGACCGCCGTGAAGCTGTTGTCGCTGCCCCGCGAACTGGGCCCGCAGCCGACGACGGGCGAGCCGATCACCGTTTTCAACGGGCGGTATGGACCCTATGTGAAAAGCGGCGCCGAAACTCGTTCGCTGCCGGCGGAAATTTCGCCGATCGACGTGACGCTCGAGAAGGCGATCGAGCTATTGGCGCAGCCCAAGGTCCAACGGCGCGGCTTCGGCGCCAAACGCGAGCCGATCAAGGTGCTGGAAGCCTCGCCGATCACCGGCCAACCCATTCAGCTTCTCGATGGTCGCTATGGTCTATACGTCACCGACGGCGTGACCAATGCTTCGCTGCCGAAGAATACGACGGCCGACGAAGTGCTGCTGCCGATGGCGCTCAACTTATTGGCCGAACGGGCCGCCGCCGGACCGCCGAAGAAAAAAGCCGGCCGCCGCGGGGCGAAAGCGGCCGCGCCCAAGAAATCTCCAGCGAAAAAGCGAGCCGCCAAAAAAATGGCCGAGCCAGCCGACATCGAAACGGACGGCGCCGTAGCAGCGCCAAAAAAGAAAGCCAAGAAAGCGGCCGTGAAGAAATCGGCCAAGAAAAAAGCCGCGGCGCCTCGCGACTTGCAACGCGCTGCGGCGAACTTGGACGACGTGCCATTCTAAGGGCCCCGACAATACGCCGGGTGCAAAACCGCCGGGGACTGTCCCCTTCTCACGCCGGGTGGCCGCGGCTGGAGGCGTACTCGCCGAAGCCCCGGAGCATGGATTCGACTTCGAGAGCAGGCTACTAGGGCGTTCCTTCGGCCCGACCGCCACCGCCAGTGCGACGAGTCAAAACGATGGCGCCGGTCGTAACGGCCTAAGTGTCCGGCGCCCGCAAGCGCGAGATTTGGCCCGCCAGGCGGATTTCGCCTGTTACCGCGCTAATTTGAATTTATGATTGAATTAGCAGTTGCGCCGCACAAGGGTCGGCGTGGGCTCGGTCCGCGGCCTTGTTGACGCTCGGCCACTCGCGGCTGAAATTCATCTTAGGCGGATTTCTCTATGCTTCTCGTCGCTCGCGCCCTCGTCGCTCTCGCTCTCGGCTTTGCCCTCGGCGATGTCAAAATCGTCGATCAACGCGATTCCGCCGGCACGCTCCGCTTGCATCGCGAAGTAAAAGACACCGGTCACGGCGACCCGGTCAAGCACGGCTGGGAGATCGCCTATTACAGCTCGGGCGATGAGCAGTCGCGATATCACTATCAAAACGACGTGCTCGATGGCCCTTGGAAAGAACTTTTCCCCGGCGGCGCCGTCCGGTCCGAAGGCGCCTATAAGCATGGACTGAAAGAGGGCCGAGAGACCCGGTTTCTTTCCAACGGCGACAAGGTTCGCCAAAGCGATTACAAGGACGGCAAGCTCAACGGCAAACAGACCGAATGGGGCACCAATGGCACGGTGACGCTCGACTCCGACTATCTCGACGGCAAGCTGCACGGCAAACTCGATCAGCGATATTCCGACGGCAAGCCCCGGTTCCTGCTGAACTACGTCCGCGGCGATCAAGAGGGGCTCGAGCAGCGCTGGTTTAATTCCGGCAACCAAAGCATCGAGGCCCATTTCCACAAAGGCCAGAAGGACGGCGCCTATCGAGAATGGCACGACGATCCCGACCACCATCTTAAACTGCAAACGACCTACAAGGATGGCGTCGAAAACGGCACGCACACCGAGTGGTATGCCGACGGCCTAAAGAAGACCGAGTCGGAATATATTAAAGGTCAGGTGCAAGGAACGCTCACCCAGTGGTTCGACAAGGAAGGGAGCCCGATCGAAATTCAAGGGCACTACGCCCACGGCCAAGGCGAGGGGCCGCAGTTCGTGATGTTCGCCAACGGAAAAAAGCATCTAGAAATGACGATGCACGATGGACTCAAGCAGGGCGCCTGGACTGAGTGGTACGACCTCGGGCAAATCAAGTCCAAGGGAATCTACAAGGACGACAAGCTCGACGGCCCGGTCTGGTTCTATTACGAAGATGGCCGACAATGGGCGCTGAATATGTACGGCAAAGGGGTGCCCAACGGCCGCTGGGCCGAAGTCGACAAAGACGGCAACCTGATCCGCGACCAGATCTACAGCAACGGCTCCGTGTCGGTCGACCAACTCAAGAAGCGTAAGGAAAAGGAAACCGAGAAAAAGGATCCGCCCTCGACCAACTAGGTGGCGAGCGAGGGGCGTAAGCCTGCGTAAGCCCCCTGTCCCCGAGCCGACAGTCTCTAACAGCTCAATGAATAAGTAGCGGCCGCCGATACGAGGCGTCCGTCCGTGCGTCCCCACCGCCGGCTCAATCTAGTCCCTTCTAGCCGAAACGGCTATCATTACGGCCTAACGCCGGCCGGCAAGCGAACTCGCTGCTCGGCGTGGCTGTCCTAGGTTATTCGCGCCGCGATTTCATCGGGTGGCCGGGGCTTGAGGCGTCTCGCCGAAGCCCCGGAGATAAGTCTCGACGTTGAGAGCCGGGTTCGCGGCTTCTCTTGGGCAAGCCCCCTTTTTTTCAATTAACTCCACCCTCCATAATCCCCCGTGCCATGAAGACCGACGAACTCCGCGAAAAGTATCTTGCCTTCTTCGAATCCAAGGGTTGCAAGCGCCGCCCGAGCGATGTGCTCGTGCCCCGCTGGGACCCGTCCGTGCTGTTCACGCCCGCTGGCATGAACCAGTTCAAGGACCATTTTCTCGGCAAGGTGAAGCTCGATTTCACGCGGGCGACGACCTGCCAAAAATGCCTGCGAACCGGAGATATCGACAACGTCGGCCGGACGGCCTACCACCACACGTTCTTCGAGATGCTGGGCAATTTCAGCTTCGGCGACTACTTCAAACGCGAGGCGATCCACTGGGCCTGGGAATTTTTGACCTCGCCCAAGTGGCTCGGAATCCAGGGGGACCGGCTCACGGTTTCCGTCTATCTCGAAGACGACGAGGCGTTCGATATCTGGAACAAGGAGATCAAGCTGCCGGCGGATCGAATCGTGCGATTCGGCGAGAGCGATAATTTCTGGCCCGCCAGCGCCCCCAGCCAAGGGCCGGACGGAGTGTGCGGCCCATGCAGCGAAATCTTCTATCATCCGCCCACCGGCGGCGAGGTCGAGATTTGGAACCTCGTATTTACGCAGTTCAATCGCGTCGGCGCGCCGCCCAGCAATCTCCGACCGCTACCTAGCAAGAACATCGATACAGGCATGGGCCTGGAGCGAACCGCCTCGATGCTCCAAGGCGTCGACACCAACTACCACATCGACATCCTTCGGCCGATCGTCGAGGCGGCCGCCGGAGTCTGCGGCGTGAAGTACGACCCCAACAGCGAAAACGGCCGACGGCTCCGGCGCATCACCGACCACGTCCGGGCTTGCACGTTCGCCATCCACGAAGAAGTTTACCCGGGCAACGAAAAGCAAAAGTATGTCGTTCGCCGATTGCTTCGCCGGGCCGTGCTCGACGGTCATCAGATGAACGTCCACAAGCCATTTCTCAACCAGCTTGTGGCTGAAGTGGCCACGCAGATGCGCAATTCCTATCCCGAGTTGACGCAGACGGTCGACCGCGTGGCACAGGTCATCAAGACCGAGGAGTCCAACTTTCTGTCGACGATCGACGCGGGACTCGAACGCATCAACCGCCTGTTCGACGGCATGAAGAAGAACGGCAAGTCGCTGGTGGCGGGTCACGACGCCGCCGAGTTGTATACGACGCATGGTTTTCCGCCTGAGCTACTTGAGACGCTCGCCGCCGAGCATAATTTCACGTTCGACTGGGATGGCTTCCAGCACGAAATGGAAGAGCACGGCAAGAAATCGGGCGGCGGCGTGCGGAAAGAGTTGTTCAAGTCATCGCCGCTCGACCCGCTGAAGAAGGTCATGCATGGCTCCGAGTTTCTCGGTTACGAGCAAGTCGAGGCCGAGGGAAAGATCGTCGGAATCCTGGCCCAAGAACATCTGGTCGAGGAGATCACCGAGGTCGGCCACGAGCAACCGATCACCATCGCGCTCGATCGCACGCCGTTCTATGGCGAAAGCGGCGGACAGGTCGGCGACACGGGCGAGCTTGTCGCCGCCGGCGTGCGTTTCGAGGTCCTCGACACGCAGAAGGAAGATGGCTTCACGCTGCACGTCGGTCATTTGCGCGAGGGAACCCTGCATCTGGGATCGGCAGTGACCGCGCGCGTGAACATGGCTCGGCGGGCCGGCATCCGCCGTGCGCACTCGGCAACGCACATCTTGCACTACGCCCTGCAAAAATATCTCGGCTCGCACGCCCAACAGCAGGGCTCGAAGGTCGATCGGGATTTGTTGCGATTCGACTTCGCCAATCCCTCGTCGATCGATCCGGAAACGCTCGCCAAAATCGAAACCGAAGTCAACGAGCGAGTGACCACGGCCGACCCTGTCAATTGGACGACACTGCCGATCGCCGACGCTCGCAAGGCCGGCGCGATGATGCTCTTTGGCGAAAAGTATCCCGACAACGTGCGAATGGTTTCGATGGGCCAGTTCAGCAAAGAACTCTGCGGCGGCACGCACGTCGGCAACACGGGGCAGATCGGTCTGATTCGCATCGTCGGCGAGGAGAGCGTCTCGGCCGGCACCCGGCGAATCACGGCCGTGACGGGCGAGGCCGCGCTCGAACGACTGCGGAAGGCGGAATCGGCGCTGGCCGAGGTCGCCGGCGCCCTGCGAGTGCCGGTGAGCGAAGCGCCAGCCCGGGTGGCTGCACTGACCAAGGAAGTGCGCGATCTGAAGAAGCAGCTTGCCGGGGGCCCGCGTTCGGCGGAATTTTCGGCGGACAAACTTCTGGCCGACGCCACGCGCGTCGGCGAGACGCTATTTGTCGTGGCTGAAACACCCGGCGCCGAGGCCCAGGGAATGCGGCAATTGATCGACCAACTGCGAAAGAAAACCAGCCCGATCGCCATTCTCTTGGCCAGCCGCGACGAAGAGAAGGTGACGATTGTGGCCGGGATCACCCGCGATCTGGAGGACCGGGGTCTGAACGCCGGAGATTGGATACGCGCGGCGGCCGAGGTGGTCGGCGGCCGAGGCGGCGGCCGGCCCGACATGGCCCAAGCCGGCGGCAAGCAACCGGAAAAACTTCCCGCCGCGCTTGAAGCCGCCCGCCAGCGGATCAACGACCTCCTCGCAGGCACACACGCAGAGCCGCGCACGAAGTAAGCGCCGTCGCTCCGCGCTGACTAAGCGTTCGCCGTTCGCAGACGTCGTCAATCGAATAGGTCTTCCGGCGTCAGGTCGTCCTGAGCCGCATGTCGTATCGCCAGAACGATGACCTGCTTTCCTTTGAATGGGAAATAGCACGGTAGTTCCGCCGACGCCCATAAAGCATTAGACGAAGTTCGACGGGACGGAAATGGCTTTCACGCGCAACTTCGTGTCGCTACGGATTCGTACGAAGCTCAAGAATTTTCCGCGTGAGTTCGTCCATCCAACGTCGAGCCAATTCCGGCGACTGCCGCGCAATCCACTCAGAAGCTTGGCGGAGGCCATCCAAAGCGCCTCCAGCCCCGGCCACCCAGCGTATCGTTGGTGGTTCTTAGACGGTCTTCAAAACCCGTTGCCTCTCGTCGACGTCTTGATGCGGCACAGGTACATGTTGGCCGTAATATAGAGCGTCGAGCCGTCGTCGCCCCAGTTACAGTTGGACGTCGGTTCGCCCGTGTTGATCCGGCCGAGAAACGCGCCGTCCGGGCTGAACACGTTCAGGCCACCCGGACCGGTGGCGAACAGATTGCCACCCGCGTCGACCTTCATTCCGTCGGGCGCTCCCTTGAGGTTCTGCTTTACCCACGGGCTGCTATCGAAGAACACACGGCTCTTGCCCAGCGTGCCGTCCGGCTTCATGTCGAACGCGGTCCAGATCGGCTTGACCGGATCGCTATTGCCGACGTACAGAATTTTTTCGCCCGGCGCGAAGCAAATGCCGTTGGGCCGGCTGAATTCCTTGGTCAACAAATCGACGCGTCCGTCTTTCGTCAGTCGAAACACGCCGCAGAAATCTTGCTCGCGAGCCGGGTCGTCCCAATTTTTCTCCATGCCATACGGCGGATCGGTGAAGTACAGATCGCCATTGGACTTGTAGCACAGATCGTTGGGGCTATTGAATCGCTTGCCCTCATACTTGTCGGCCAAGGTCGTGAACTTTCCGTTGGCTTCGAGTCGGGCGATTCGCCGGTCGCCATGTTGGCAGAGCACGAGCCGGCCGTCGCTGTCGAGCGTCAGGCCGTTGGAGCCCGTTTCGCCGCCCCGCTTCGCCGTGCCGGTGTAGCCCGCCGGCTCGAGGAATACCTTAAGAGCGTCATCGTGCCACTGCATCACGCGATTTCGCGGAATGTCGGAGAACAGCAAATATCCCTTCGGACTCCAGACTGGCCCCTCGCTCCACTTGAAGCCCTCGGCGAGTTTTTCGAGCTTGGCGTCTGGCGGAATGAGTTTGTCGAAACGCGGATCTTGCCGTTCGATCTTTCCGAACGTCGGATGATCCGGCAGGGCCTTGGGCTCAGCCGAGGCCTTGGCGTCAGCGGCCGGCTCGGCCGAGTTGGCAAGGGGAGCACCGGAATTGAATGCGAGCATGGCGATAGTTAGCAAAACGGGGCGAAGCTTCCGGGACATGCTGAAGACTCCATGGTGGAAATGGAATAGCCGAGTTGATTATGAACGGGCCGCGGTTTGGTTCAACCCGCATTATTCACCATTTCCGTGGTGGTTGGCGAACTGAATTGTAGTTTCTCACGTAGATTGAGCCATCGTAAGCGGGCCAACCTACTTGAGAACGGATGCACGTCATGGGTGAAGCACGGAAGTGGCTGTTTGAACCCAGTTTTAATCGCGCGATCAAGATCCGCAAGCGGGATCAGCGGCTGACCTCCGATGCCGGCGTTCTACTGCTGCGGGAGGCGGATCACCGGTTGGGATTCATCGAATCCCTGGCACAGCGGATGGCCGATCCCCGCCGACCGGACAAGATTCGTTACCGACTCAGCGAGCTGCTTCGCGAGCGGCTGTTCGCCTTGGCGCAAGGCTACCGCACGCAAGACGATCTCGATCGGCTGGCGCACGATCCGGCGTTGAAGATGGCCGTTTGGGATCGGCCCGGGCCGGAGGTGCTCGACGAGCGATTGGCCAGCCAGCCGACGCAATCGCGGTTGCTCGACACGGTGGCTGCCCACGGCTCGAATCGCCAAGCGCTGCGGGAAGCGTTGTCCGAATGGATCGTGCGCTACGTGCGCGGCGGCGGCGCGGATCGCGCCGTCCGGCACGGGACCGTCGATGTCGACAGTTTCCCGATTGAGGTGCATGGCCAGCAACCGGGCGGCGCCTACAACGGCTACTACAAGGAGACGGTGTATCATCCGTTGTTGGCCAGCTTCTCGGTCGCGGGGGATTATGACAGCGGTTTTCACGGCCGCCGGCTGGGCAACGGCTTCCTGCACGCCGTGTTGCGTCGCGGCACGGCCGGCTCGGCCGAAGGGGCCGTGCGGTTCATCGGCGAAGTGGTCCGCAAGTGCGCCGCCTTGGCCTATGTTCTGGACTTCCGCTTGGACGCGGCGTTCACCGTGGGCCACGTGATGGATCACCTGAGCGCGCGGAACTGGCGTTTTGTCGGCCGTTTGGGGGGCAATCCGGTGTTGGACCGCTTGGCCCAGCCGCATCTGAAGCGGCCCGTGGGGCGACCGCCCAAGGAGGGCTACGAAGTCGTGATCGAGTTGGGCCAGCACCGGGCCCAGTCGTGGAAGCATCCTCAACGCTTGGTGTTGGTCGTGAGCGATCAACCGGACCCCAAGAGCGGCCAGTTGAATTTGCTGCCGGACTATTTCTTCCTGATCTCGAACCGACCGGTGGAGGAAATCGGCGGCGAGCCGTTGTTGGCCCACTATCGGCGGCGAGGCACGTTCGAGGACCGGTTGGGGGAATTCAACGCGACCGTGGCGCCGCGGCTGTCGTCGCCGCAGTTCGAGGAGAACGAGGCCACGCTGTTGTTGGCGCTGTTGGCGTTCAACTTGGCGTCGCTGCTGCGCTGCGAGTTGGAGGATCGTCTGGGCGGCTGCTGGGACCTGGGGCGTTTTCAACGCTCGGTGCTGAAGGCGGGCGGCCGGGTCGTGAAGCACTCCCGGCGTCTGCTGGTCGACTTGGCCCAGGCGGTGGCGCCGCTGTGGGAATCTTTGCTGGAACGATTGCGGCGTTGGGCACTGCCGGCCCGCTGGCCGCCGCCGCGCGGCCCCGCCCGTCAACCTTGGATGCCGCCGCCGCGGCATGCCTTTCTCCGCGAGGTGCTGCGGCTGTGAGCGCGCCTCGATCTCGACTGTTCGCCGCTTCCCGGCTGAATTTACACGCTGGGGGAAAGGGGGTCTTGCGGACCGCGATCACGGTTTGGCCGACTCCAATCGCGAATCGACTCACCGCAGGCCACCAGGCTTACGCGCCAGGGATTGGTGAATAATTCGGGTTCAAGCGGCGCTCGGTGATTTCGATGGCTTTGAGCGGGCCCCGCGCCTTGTTGAGCGTCTCCTGATATTCGACCGCTGGCTGGCTGTCGGCCACGATTCCGGCGCCCGCTTGGACATACGCCTTGCGGCCTTGCACGACGATCGTGCGCAGGGCGATGCAAGTGTCCATGTTGCCGCTGTAATCGATATAGCCGACGGCGCCCGCGTAGGGCCCCCGGCGATGCGGCTCGAGCTCGTCGATGATCTGCATCGCCCGGACTTTTGGCGCTCCGGAAACGGTTCCCGCCGGGAGGCAAGCCCGCAAGGCATCGAATGCGTCTTTGCCGTCGACCAGTTGGCCGGTGACATTGGACGTGATGTGCATCACATGGCTATAGCGCTCGATCGTCATGACGTCGGTTACTTCGATGGAGCGATATTTGGCGACCCGCCCCACGTCGTTGCGGCCCAGGTCGACGAGCATCACATGCTCGGCCCGCTCCTTGGGATCGGCAAGCAACTCTTCGGCCAACCGGCGATCTTCTTCATCGGTTCGGCCCCGCGGGCGCGTGCCGGCCAGCGGTCGAACGGTCACGCGGCCATCGACCACCCGCACTAGCACTTCCGGCGAACTGCCCACGAGCGTCACGCTCGGTGTTCTCAGATAAAACATGAACGGGCTGGGATTCACGACCCGCAGCGTCCGGTAGATTTCGAACGGATCGGATTGAATGTCCATCTCCAGTCGCTGGCTGAGGACGACCTGAAAAATATCGCCGGCGCGAATGTACTCGACGCATTTTTCCACGGCCTGCTCGAACGCGAGTTGCGTGAAATTGGCCGTATAGGCCAACTGCGGCGGACCCTTGGCGTCGATGTCCATCGGCGGCAAATCGACAGGCGGCGTCGACAATTGCTCGACCATTTGGTCGACACGCAGGCAGGCCGCGTCGTAGGCCGCGTTCGCCGACTTGCGGTTCGCCTCGCAACTCGCTTCGTGTATCGCCGCGCCGGCCATCGCCGTTTCGCTATCGTCAAGCCGGGCCATCGCAATCACGACCATCGTCTTGGTAATGTTGTCGAACACGACCATTTGATCGTAGAACGCGAACGCAAGGTCGGGCAGATGACGATCATCGGGAGGTGAATTCGGCAGGTTCTCCGTATATCGCACGACATCGTAACCCGCGTAGCCGATCGCGCCCCCCGTGAACGGAGGCAACTCGGGCAGATGGACGGCCCGCAGATCGGCCAGTCGCCGCTTGATTTCGGTAAGCGGATCGTCCGATTCGTATTGTTCGCTTCCTTGCGGCGTGACGACCGTGATTCGCCGGCCCCGGGCCTCGAGCTGCATGAACGGGTTGGCCGTCAGAAAACTATAGCGGCCCACCTTCTCGCCGCCGATCACGCTCTCGAACAAGCAAGCACAAGGGCCAGCGTCGAGCTTGTGAAACGCCGACACGGGCGTAAGGCAATCGGCCACAAGCCGGCGATAGACGGGCACGAGCCGCGCCCCGTCCGCTAACTTGAGGAACGTTTCGCGATCCGGGAAATGCAACGCAGCGGCGGCAACAGTCTCTTCGGGCAACGACAATCGACGGCCCTCCCGGGGGAACTCCAATCTGGCGGAAGAGCCTCCAACATAACCGTGACTTGCGCGGCCTGCCAGTGGCGGGTAACGCCTCACCCTCGCCGCTCTCGGCTGCCCCAAAAGCTCTCACGACTCGCCTGGGAGAAGGGGACCGTCCCCAGTTTTGCTCGGTTCGACTGAGCCCACTGAAGACCGCGGAAGACCGCAAAATGGGGACAGTCCCCGGCGGTTTTGTGAGCGGTTCTCAATGCCGAGTGAAATAGTAATAACCGGCAGTCGGCTCGAAATTGTCGCCCGGCTTCAGCTTCACCTTCCAGACGACCGTCGAACTGTTGTTCACGGCTGGATGGCCGTTGTATTGGACCCAGTCCGCCGGGTCGAATGCCCCGAGCGTGACGTCGCCGTCGTGCGAAGTCTTATCGACCTTGCCGCCGACTCGCAGGGTGATTTCCGCCTCAATGGCTTCCGGCTTGTTGTTGCAGAGATCCAGCTTCATCTCCTTGGCGATCCGGGCGTATTCGACTCCATCCCACTGGAAGCTTTTCAGCGCGCGGGCCGTTTCCTTCTCGGTAAGACTGCCGCGAGTGTCGACCGACACGGTCACCGGCACGCGGACTTCATCCTTGGGGGGCGTATAGGTCAGCAGTTCCTGGGCCAGCGGCTGATTGCCTTGCATGATCATGACCGCGCCGGTCGTCCAAGGAAGATTGGTGTTGTTCGTCAGCAGAATTTGATGCCACACCTCGTTCTTCGAAAGCATCAATGGCGATTTCGTCGCCGAGCCGGTTGCCGGGGCGCCGCCGCTGGGCGAGGTGTCGTTGTCGTGCTTCGTCAGATGGACATCCCAGGTATAGAGGTCCCGGTAAGGGACCTCCGCGGAGAAGATCGGCACGGCAATCCGTTCGCCTTTGCCCAGCGTGATCTTGGGAAGGTTGTAAACGAATAGGTCCTGAGCGCCGGCGGCGGTCAACTCGCCCGGCAGCGCCACGACGCCTTGCTCCGCGGCATTGGCGTGGGCCTGATCGCGGCGAAATTCGCTCGATCGCTGGGAATACATGGCGTTGGAAAGCGAGTTGCTTGGGTTGCCCATCAAATCGGGCGCCGCCTCGGCCAGCGCGTTGCGAAGCGTGGCCTCGAGCACCAGCGGGCTGGGCGTCCCGCGAAAGCGGAAGTTGGGCACGCCGACGACGATGTCCACCGGCACATTCTCGAGATCCTCCGCCTCGTTGAGCATTTCGGCTTGGAGCGACACGCCCGCGGTCTTCTTCTCTTTCTTGTCGTTCAGCGAAACGCGATAGGTGGGTATCCAGCGGATGCCCGGCCGAAAATACATGATCGAGACGGTTTGTTTCTTTTCGGCTCCGTCGAATTTGAAGCTCAGCCGTTTGGTTTTCTTGGACGTCGTGAACGTCTTGGCGAGCGTGGTCTTCATATCTTTGACGAACACGGTCCGGACTTGCGCGACAGGGAGCAATACGTCCGCTTCCTCCGTCCGCAAAATGAAATTGGCGCCATTGATCGTCGTCAGCGTATGCTCGCTCGCGGGCGCGGCCGCGAGCCGGCCTATGCGGCTGGAGATCGAGGCGGATTTGTGCGCCGTGCCGGAAAGTGCGCTCGCGGCGGTAGGCTCCGAGAGATCGAGGAAATCCAGCTGCGTCGGCGGAACCGGCGTATCGGTCTTGACCACCAGCACCTCTTGGATCACCCCCGAATAAAGCGTCTTGTCCTGCAATTCGACTTTGCACTGTTTCCCTTTGTTGGCGAGTAAAATTTCGATCGGCTCGGTGCATGGAAGCTGCTTGGCCTCGGACTCTTTTGTCGATTTCCAGCCCGCGAGCATCGAGATCAGTCGTCCTTGCTCGGGCACGGCCCAAAACGAACCGAGCACGGCGGCGTCTGGAACGTCGTCGGTAAACACCTCGCCCGACTTGTCGGTCGTCGCCACGCCACGCTTGACGAACAGCGAATAACCGTCCTTGAAGACGATCACGCGTTCTGTTTTGAGTTCGAGTTCGCTGAGGATTTTCTCGGCGGCGCCAGCCGGCATTTGCCAGGCGATGGTGACGACTACGATAAGCGACGCGGCAAAGGGGCGAAACATGAATGCCTCCGAGATGACTTGGGGACGGTGTGTGACCTCCTATGATAATCTGAAGATCTCGCGGCGCGTGTAACGACTCGGTATCAACCAGATCGTCGCCGGCCGACTGGCGTGAGACCGGTCAGTTGGCAATCGGCGTCATGCGAATGGTGGCAGTAATCTTGTTGGGCGAAGTCCGCCCTGCTCCGACCTATTTCTTCGCCGGCGCCGACAACGCTCAAGCTCGATCGTCAATCGCGGTCGACGTCGAGTTCGAGGTAAACCTTGTCGTTCGGCGCAACGCGACATCGAACGGTCCAACCATCGTCGACGCTGCGATTGGGAACGATTCGTAAGGCGAAGCCATGAAATTTCTCTTCGCCCGAGGCGATCCCTTTGATGGCTCGCGTCACGTCGATGGCGAAGATTTTGGCCGGCTTATATTCGGCGGCGTCGGTCGGTTGCTTCGGCAAGACGACCATGCCTGCGATGTCATTCAAACTATTGATGTCGAGCGGGCTAGCTTTCTCCAGCGGCTTTTTCAACAGCGCCGCTCCCAATTGCGCGGCCGCCTTGTCGTGCGCCGCGCCGATCGGCACGCACAGTCGAGCCGCGACTATTTTTTTCTTGGACGGCAGATTTGCGAGTTGGCCATCCACGATCACCGCGCTGGGGACGACACTGGCGGCCTCGCCCGCGTTCTTGGGCCATCGTAAGATCCCGGAATTGCCGGCCTCGATTTTGGACGAAATATACTCCGAATCGCCCAGCGAAATCCGCATCGTCTTTGTCTGCCGCGGCTTGCCGGCCGGTGGCGGCTCCGTCCCGATGAGAAACGGATTGGGGAGCGACGCCAATTCTTCGTTCGGATGAACGACCGCCGCGACGGCGCCGGACGGCAGCGGCAGCGGCGATGACGTTGGGCTCAACACCTCCCGCCGCACGAATAGCATCCGCGGATACACCGGATATTGACCTTTGGGGGTGGGACAGTCGATTTCGAATGTGGCCGGCAGGTCCTTGGCGGCAAATGTCTTTTGCGCATAGGTCGTCGCGTCTTGCCAATTCGCATGAAGCTGACGGGCAATCTCCTCGTCTTTCTCGACCAATTGCTCGGACGATTTGGATCGCGAACCTAGTTGGTAGGCGTATGTCACCACCAGTTTGTTGTCGCCGAGGGCCTTTGGATCGGCGACGGAGACGTTCACGATGTTCTTGCCGGGCGAAAGATAAGGCAACGCGCCCGGATTGTTTTGGACGACCGCCTGGACCCTAAGATGGGCCAACGATTGGCGAAAAGTCAGCCGCACGAGCGCCGAGAGATGCCCCTTCACCGAATCGCTAAAATCGCGGAAATCGATCTGTTTGAACGAACGGCCGTCATCGATCGAAACCTCGGCCAATTCTGGCTCATGCGTCGCGGACCCGGACGCTTTCGTGAGGACGTATGGCGACGACAACTGAAACTCGACCACGGCCGTCTTGCTGTCGTCGATTGGAATGAGCGACTTCTTCGAATGCTTCACATTCTTAGCGGAAACGAACGACTTCAGCACGCGGTCGGTGGAAAAGTCGGGATCGAACCTGAGCTCGCCATTGGCGTAGCTCCGAGCCGGCTTGCTTTTAATATAGGGTTCGAGCACCAAGCCGACGCCCGGATCGTTCCGCGTGTCCTTGTAGGCCGGGCAAGTGTGCCCGGGCGCGACATTATTGTCGGCCCAAAACCAGGCGGCTTCTTTGGGGTCCCACGAGTTGGTGAGCGAAAAGCCCGCCGCTAGACTCACATCGGCCGAATACTTCCCCGTGGCATGATCGATTCCGCTCCAGCCGGGAGCGCGATCTCGTCCGTGATGCGTTTTGAGCCCGCTGATGACCCCCTCTAACTCGTCGCCGCAACCGAGAAACGAAGGAGCGCGCCAGTTCACGCTGTCGCCCCCGCTGGCCGGCGAATCGGCGTTGGCGTACACGCAGCGGCGGGCCGAATCCAAAGTAAACGCCTTGCGAATCAACGTATCGGGATCGCGATTCAAATCGTCCTCGCCGGCGATCGTTCTCCCGCCCGGCGCGGTGGAATCGGGCATCCAGGCATAGAACTTGAGAAACACATCCAGGTAATGCCACCGCCCGTCGTAATTCGCTTCGACCGTGGTGTGTCCGTCCCAGCCCACGAAGCGCCAATCCCAGCCCAGCTCGCGCCATAGCGCGGACTGTTCCGAGTGCAATCCCCCGCATAAACTCCAGCCATACACGTTGATCTCTTTCAAGACGGGTAGTCCCCCCGGCTCGTTCGGATAGGCGCGGTGATAGTGGGACAATTGCATGAAGTTGTAGATGGCGATCGCCTTCTGATCGTTCGTTTTACAACCCCGCGTCACCGAATCGGCGATCGTTTTCAGCGATGTGCAATCGGGCGCTTGATCCGGCAAGACTTTGATCTGCCGGACCGTCTCGCTGGGCTCCGGGGCGATGCCTTCCGCCGAGCGGCCGCAGGTCGCCGCAAAGAATAAGCAAACTACGGCTGCGAGCCTGACGGTTGTCGCAACTGAACGAACGGGCCAACCTCGAAATAGGTCGATCATGAACTCTCCCAGAGCAAATCTTGCTTCAGTGGTTGTTGCAAAGACTCACGAATTATATCAGATCGGCAATCGCCGAACCGCAATCAATTTGGAGAGTGCTTTGCCCCTGCCCACCCTAAGGCGCCGGGTGGCCGGGGGTGCTCTCCATCAGCCGACGCCGTTGCGACCACAACGCGGGCAACACTTGGTTGGCGTACGACGCGCGAGCCCCGGCCACCCAAGAGTCGATAAGTTAGCGTTTCTGAAGTTCCACGCTGCCTTTTTCCTGCCACGGTCCACGATTACGGACTTCGCTTGCGACGTGGTCTCCTTGCCGATCCGGCGGAACGCGAGTTATAAATCCGGACGGGGAGATAGATCCATCAGAGCCCCTCTACCACCTGGTCACCGCGGCGCCCTTTGGGAATTGTCGATGCCTAACGATGCTGCGATCGAGAGTGCTTATCGACTAGCGACGGAGCGGTACGCCGAGTTGGGCGTCGACGTCGCCGCAGCGCTTCGACGACTGCGGCAAATTCCGATTTCACTGCATTGCTGGCAAGGGGACGATGTCGGCGGGTTTGAGAACGAGCAGGGACTCACCGGTGGCGGCATCCAAGCTACTGGTAGTTATCCGGGCAAAGCACGCACGTCCGACGAACTGCGCGGCGATTTCGAGTGCGCCCTGCGGCAAATCCCCGGGCGCCATCGAATGAACCTGCACGCGAACTATGCGGAAAGTGGCGGCCGACCTGTCGAGCGAGACGAGCTGGCGCCGGAGCACTTTGTAGGCTGGATCCAATGGGCCGCGGCGAACGGGCTGGGCCTGGACTTTAACCCCACCTATTTTTCGCATCC
Organism: Pirellulales bacterium; assembly: GCA_038210495.1. Lineage (GTDB taxonomy): Bacteria > Planctomycetota > Planctomycetia > Pirellulales > DATAWG01 > JBBQWR01. The sequence continues at coordinate 22,909 of JBBQWR010000005.1, read as the reverse complement.
GCTGGCCGCTCAGGGTTTCACTTTGGCAAGCGCCGATCCGGCCGTGCGTCAATTCTGGATTCGTCACGGCATCGCCTGCCGGCAGATCGGCGCCGCCATGGGCCGGCAATTGGGTAGCCCCTGCGTCACCAACTTCTGGATTCCCGACGGCTACAAGGATATTCCGGTCGATCGTAAATCGTCGCGAGACCGGCTGGCACGAGCGCTCGACGAGATTTTTCGCCAGCAGCTTGACCCGCGGCATAATCTGGACGCAGTCGAAGGCAAACTCTTTGGGATCGGATCGGAAAGTTATGTCGTCGGCTCGCACGAGTTCTATCTGGGATATGCGGTCGCCAATCGTAAAATGCTCTGCCTCGACACGGGCCATTTTCATCCCACGGAAAACGTCGGGGATAAGATCAGCTCGACGCTCCAGTTCGTCAGCGGGATATTGCTGCACGTCAGCCGCGGCGTGCGCTGGGACAGCGACCACGTCCCGATTTTTTCCGATGAACTGCGATCGATCGCCGAAGAGATCGTCCGCGGTCAGTTCCTAGACCGAATCCATATCGGCCTGGACTACTTTGACGCCAGCATCAATCGCGTGGCGGCCTGGGTTATCGGCGCGCGGGCCATGATCAAAGCCTTGTTGCTGGCGCTGCTCGAGCCGATCGAAAAACTGCGAGCGCTGGAAATGACCGGCGACTTCACGGGCCGACTGGCAATGCTCGAAGATCTCAAAACACTGCCGTTCGGCGCCGTGTGGGATTATTACTGCCTCGAACAAAACGTCCCCTTGGGTAGCGCGTGGCTGGCGCCCGTGAAGGAATCGGAACGCCAATAGACGCACTGCCGCGCGCAAAATGGCTCTGACCCCCACGGCTTTGCCGGATTTTATTAGGGGTTCTTCAGATCATCCGCTTCTGAATCAAGGCAATAGTTCGGCCGTATATGTGGTGGTCGTGTTCTTTAACCGATCGAAAACTTGGATTTCCATGGTCGGACCCGATTGTTTAATCGCTTGCAGGAATTCGGCATTGGATCGAACATCTTTGCCGTTCATGGTTTGGATGATGTCGCGATACGGCACGAGGGTAAACGGTTTTTCACCCAACTTGATCCTCGTCGCCGGAGATCCGGCGAAGACTTTGGTGACAAGCACGCCGCCGACCTCCTGACCGGCGTTGCCGCCGACGGCAATGGCGCCCAATCGCAAACGCTTTGCTCCGTCGCTTGTCAGGACGGCTTCGTAGTTCCCCGCGGTGGAATTTGTCGTATTCACCACTCGCAGGAGTACCGTAGCGCCAGCCGCGGCAATCTCTCGCAAAAGGTCGGCATTGGTCCGGACGGGAGATCCATTGACATGCGTGATTACGTCTCGGCCGACGACCAACGTCACGATCGCTCCATTCTCTCCCTTGACTCGCGTGGCTGGCATGTCGCGAAAGACACTCAGCACCTCGACGCCGTCGTAGCGCGCGGATTTACCAGTTCTGTCTCCGACGACTCCGAGTCGAACGCGCTGGGCGCCGATTCCCCCTTGCGATCCTTCCGGCTCCGGAAGCGCCTCGACGGCGTAAGCGGTCTGGTCCGCGCCGGGGATCTGCGAAGTTTGACGACCCGCCTGACGCAGAACTGCCGCCCAGGCCAGGGGATGTTCCGCATTGTTGGAGAGCACGGACATCAACGAATTGGTGAACAACCCGCCGATCATCTTATTGCCCATGGCCTCCTGCCCTGGACGCGTGGCGCTGAGGTCGACGAGACCCTTGGTTCGAAAAAACAGCGAGGCAAACAGGGGCGCGACCTTTTCGGGAATCACATGAGGCTGTCCAGCGGGAGCCGGCCGCAATTCGACCAGGTCGCTGCACGAGTCGGTGATGATCACGGTCAGACGAGGTTTGTGTTTAGCCAACTCCGCCTTCATTTCGCCCCGAAATACTGGAACGCTCAGTCCATCGCCCGAAGCGGTCACAAAGTGCTCTCGCCGTTTTTCGGAATAGCCGCCATGCCCCGAATAATAGATCATCACGGTATCCACGTCGGGAACGATCGCCAGATGGCGAATCGCGTCCAACATGACCTCGCGACCTAGAGATGGCTGGCCAACCGTGACGATTTCCAACTGCGACTTCGGGATGAACTGAGTGAAGGTCTCGTCTAAATTATCGGCGTCAATCTGACAAGACGGACCAATGCCCTTGGCGTTGACGTCCGCAAACATGATCACGTGCAGCTTTGGCCGCGCGGCCTGAGCCAGCGCCGAGGGCGCCATCCTCGCGTCGATCGCGACGACCAAAAATCCCAACAGCAACCATGCCAGACGCCGCGGCGCCCGCGTCATTGTATTCGGCGTCGACATCATGGGTTGTCTCCTAAGTTTTGGGCTTCCGTCAGGGCAATAAGTCGGCCGTAAAAACAGTGACCGTGGTCGCCAGCCGATCATAGACTTCGAGTTCCATCTTCGCGCCAGATTCTTTAACCGCTTGGGCAAATCCCTCGTTGCCGCGAATGTCTTTTCCGTTAACCTTTTGGATGACGTGGCGCTCGGGAATAAGAGTAAACTCCTTGTCCCCATGCTTTATTCTCGTCGCCGGGGATCCAGCAAAGACTTGCTTTACGACCACGCCACCGACCGGATGCCCTGGCGTGCTCCCCATGACAACCGCTCCAAAGCGGAGGCGCTTGGCATCACCGCCGCCCGCCAGAATCACCTCATAAATACCCTCCGTGCCGTCAGTCGCGTTTACGACCCGAATGAGTGTCGTGCTGCCCGCCGCGGCGACCTCTCGAAGGAGATCGGCTTGGGTCCGGACGGGAGTTCCATTGACATGCGTGATGACATCTCGGCCGGCGACCAACGTCGTGGTCGCCCCGCTGAGTGCCTTGATTCGCGTAGCCGGCATGTCGCGAGTTACATTCCGCACTTCGACGCCATCGTACTTTGCCGATTTGCTCGTCCGATCGCCAACGACCCCAAGCCCCAGCCTTTGGACGCCGCTGTCATCTGGAGATTTCCCAGGCTCCGGAAGCGCCGCGATGGCGTAAGCGGTTTGATCGGCGCCGGGGATTTGCGATGTTTCACGGCCCGCCTGACGCAGGACGGCCTCCCAGGCCAGTGGATGTTCGGAATTATTGGCAAGCACGGACATCAACGAACTGGTGAACAGGCCCCCCAGGATCTTATTGCCCTTCGCCCCCTGTCCAGGCCGCGTGGCGCTGATATCGACCAAACCCTTGGTCCGAAAAAACAGCGATGCAAACAGGGGCGCGACTTTATCCGGAATCACGGACGGCGCTGCGACAACCAGCGGGGCCAATTCGAGCAGATCGCTACACGAGTCGGTGATGACGACGGTCAGCGAAGGTTTGTGTTTGGCCAACTCCGCTTTCATTTCGCTCCGCAATACGGGAACGGTAAGGCCATCACCCGAAGCCGTTACAAAATGGTCGCGGTTTTTTTCGGAATAGCCACCGTGTCCCGAATAATAGATCATCACGGCATCGGTGTCGGTAACAATCTTCAAATGGCGAATCGCGTTTAGCATGACCTCGCGACTTAAGGTCGGTTTGCCCACCGTGACAATCTCAAGCTGCTTCGGCGGAATGAAGCGACTGAACGTCTTAACCAAATTATCGGCGTCAAGCTGACAAGACGGACCAATGCCCTTGGCGTTTACATCGGCAAACATGATCACGTGCAGCTTTGGCCGCGAGGTTTCGGCGGCAAGCGCCGAGGGCGCCATCCGCGCGTCGAACGCGAGGGCCAAAAATCCCAGCAGCAAACATGCAAGACGCCGTCGCGGGCGCGTCGGGCACGCCCCGAACGCGCGAAGACGAGAGCACAGCCATCTGGCCATGTTTGCTCCGATCGTAGTGAAAGCGAGGCGCCCGATAGGGCCTGGAGCCGAGAACCGACGGGTCTGTATCCCTTGTCGAGTCGGTCTCGGACCGGCGCCAAGGACATTGAATGGGTTCGCGAGCGCTGCCGCATTTTAGCCGATCGCCGTCTCGTTGCCAAATCGGGCTCGCCGCGAGCCTCGCTCCGAACCGGGTCTAGTTGCCCGCGCCTTCCCGCGACGTTAGGCTTGAAGAAGTTGGGAGCCGAGATGCCTTCGCCCAATGGACATAAGGGCAAAATGACGGTGGAATCGCTCGTATGGCGCTCGACCACAACGACTTGCTGGCCGCCATGCAATCGACCGCGCTGCAGGCGGGAGGCAGAGATCTCAAAGAAACCACCGGTGGCCCTCGGACGTCCGCACAACCGGCTCTTTTGGCGTCCGATGAGTCTTCGTCCTTGGATGACGGACGCCCGCGTGCCCGCAGCCGCAAACCGCCGCCCGAGTCGATAGGCCGCTATCGAATCCTTTCGTTGCTTGGCGAGGGAGCTTTCGGCGCCGTATTTCTGGCGCACGACGATCTTTTGCAACGGAAGGTGGCTATCAAGGCCTCCCGACCCGGACGCCTAAAAACCCTGGCCGAGACGGAGTCGTTCCTGCGCGAGGCCCGCTTGGCGGCCCAGTTGCGTCATCCGGCGTTGATCGAAGTCTTCGACGTGGGGCGCGACGAGGATCTCGGATGCTATATCGTGATGGAATACGTCGCCGGGCGCACACTGAGCGAAGTCGCACAGGCCGCGCCCCTTGCTTGCTGGCGGTCCGCGGCTTGGATCGCGACGGTGGCGGACGCCGTCCATTGTGCGCACAAAATAGGACTCATCCATTGCGATCTCAAGCCGGCGAATATCCTGCTCGATCGAAATGAACAGCCGCACGTCGCCGATTTTGGGCTCGCAATATCCGAACTGGATCAGCGCACGAGGGAGGGGCTGGTCGGTGGCTCGCCCGCTTACATGGCTCCCGAGCAGATTCGCGGCGAAGCCCATCGCTTTGACGGCCGAACCGATCTTTGGGCCTTGGGGGCGATTCTGTACGAACTGCTCACCGGTCGCAAACCATTCTCCGGCTCCGGCTTTTCCGAGATTTTCGACGAGATTCTCCATCGCGAACCGAAGCCACCGCGGCAAATCGACGACACAATTCCCATCGAACTCGAATGGATTTGTCTCAAATGTTTGTCGAAAGAGGTGCGCGAGCGATACACGACGGGCTTTGACTTAGCAGTCGATTTGCGGCAGGCGATAAGCAACGTGGGTGGCGACGACGCTTTGCGCGGCCCCATTTCACAATCCGCCACGGAGGGCGACAAAGGACGATCGCCGGCGGCTCGCAAACATCTGTCGCCGCTCGAGAGATCGTCGCGTTCGAATTTACCGCCTGAGCCCTTGAATGACTTGATCGGCCGAGAACGCGAAGTCGCCCATGTGATGGCCTTGTTGGCGGAACCGAATACGCGATTGCTTACGCTGTTAGGGCCAGGAGGCATGGGCAAGTCACGGCTCGCGCTCCAAGTGGCTCATCAACTGTCCGGCGAACGTCCAGGCGGTTGTTGGTTCGCTGAATTAAGCGAATGCCGCACGGCCACCGATGTCGCCTACGCGGTGGCCCGAGCGCTGCAGGCCCCGCTTTCCGATGCCGAGCCACCCGAACTGGCTGTCGCTCATGTGCTGCAGTTCCGCAAGCCGTTGCTGTTGGTGCTCGACAATTTCGAGCAAGTTGTCTCGGCAGCTCAGTCCACGATCGGCCAATGGGGACAACTGGCGCCCGACATTCAATTTCTCGTGACGAGTCGAATCGCATTGGGTCTCAACGGTGAGCGGACGTTCGAGCTCGAGCCCCTTGCGCTGCCATCGCCTGATGCATCGCTCGCGTCGTCAGACCTCGAACAAATTCCGAGTATCCGCCTGTTTTGCGAGCGGGCCCGCGCGGCAAATGAACGCTTTCAAGGGAACGAGCTCGACTTGCCGGCGATCGCGGCCATTTGCGCGCAGCTCGACGGCATTCCGCTAGCCCTCGAATTGGCAGCCGCGCGAATCAAAGTCTTGACCCCCAGCGAGATCGTCCAACGTCTCGAGCGAAAGTTCGAGTTGCTCCAATCCTCCCGCCGCGATGTCGCGACCCGACAGCAGACACTTTCCGGCGCCATCGATTGGAGTTTCGATCTATTGTGCGATTGGGAGAGACATGCCTTCATGCAAATCTGCGCTTTTCGTGGAGGTTTCGACTGGGACGCGGCCGAAGCGGTGATCGATCTGTCCCCCTTTTCCCATGCGCCGACCACGCTCGACGTCGTCCAAAGTCTGCGCGACAAGAGCTTGTTAATCCGGCAAGAAACCTCGTTCGGGACTCGATTCGGCATTTATCAGTCGATTCGCGAGTACGGGGACCTAAGATCGGAAAGGGAAATAGGAACCGCGGAACGGGCGTCTTTGCACCGGCGGTTGGCCTCCCATTTTATTGCCCGGACTGAATCGTGGAACGGCAAAATCGACACGGCCAACGGAATCGAAGCCTTGGCTCGGTTGGAGCCGGAGATCGAAAATATTTTTGCCGTGCAGGACCACTCATTGAAGACGGGTGATGCTCAAACCGCGGCTCGCGCCATTTTGGCCATCGACCGCGCTATCGCGATCCGCGGACCGGCTGGACAACGTCTACCGAGGCTGGAACGCTCGTTGGCCGCCCTAGGCGCAGACTCAAGTCCGCTGGCTGCGACTCTGCTTGTCGCTGCCTCGGAGGCTGCCCAAGCATCCGGCGATTGGGATCGGGCGGAGCAATTGGCCGACCGAGCCGTCAATGCCACCCGATCTCTCCAGCAACCCGCGCTCGGGTCGGCCGCCTTGCGACAACAAGCGGAGATTCATCGACAGCGGGGAGCGCCTGATGTCGCGCTCGTGCTGCTAGCCTCCGCCGAGGAGCTCAGTCGTTCCGTAAGCGATCCGCGTGGCGTTGCCGCTTGTCTTGTCGCGCGGGGCTTTGTCCTGTGGCAACAGGGAAACTCGGACTTGGCGCTGGAGCTCATCACGGAGTCTGAAAGAATCTGTCATTCCTTGGGCGCAAAGCTGGATGCCATTCCCATCGCGCGCCGCAAAGGTCATGTCATGACGCAACAAGGGAACACCTTTCAGGCGCTGCGTTGCTATGCGGAAGCCGAAGCCATCGCCCGAGAATTTGGAGACGACCGCTCACTGCGCCTCGCCGTTGGCGATCGCGCCAATGTGCTCGCCATTCAGGGTGATTTTTCGGGCGCCCTTGACTGCTACCACGAAGCTGAAGCGCTCGCTCGTCGATTGGGGGACAAACGAGGCCTGGCGGTTACGATTGGAAATCGAGGCATTTTATTGGCCGACCAAGGACAGCCGGCTGCCGCGCTCCAATGCTACGTCCAGGCCGAGGCTCTCAATCGTGAGATGCAGTCGCGATACGGAATCGCGGTCAATCTCGGTAATCGGGGCGTGGCCTTGGATGACCTCGGCAGATACGACGAAGCGTTAGCCTGTCTTAGCGCCGCGCGGGCGATGAACGAGCAGACAGGGAATAAATTTCTGCTCGCGCTGAATCGCGGCGACCTTGCCGCCGTCTTTCAACATCAAGGCTACCACGCGAAAGCCCAAGTCGAGCTCAGCGCTGCGCTCGAATTACTGGAGGCCGTTCACAGCCGGAGCGTGGAGGCATTCGTCTACGATGCCCTGCTGAGCGCGGTCGAACGTTGCTTGGGCAATCGCGCACAGTCCGAGTGGTGGGCAGGCAAGGCGCTCGAACTGGCCGCGGAATTGCACTTGACCGACAGCCACCCCAAGCTAAAGGCTCGAAACTACCTTGCCGCTTTGCGGGCTTCGCACTCAGCCCAGTAGGACCTGGGGAGGAAGACAACCACAACAATCGTCGGGCGCATGAAGCCGGCGGCAAGGTGGATGAAGCGATCGAGCTCTATGAATCCGACCGATCGCCGCGGCGATTTGGCAACCGCTTGCGAGCGCGGCAGCTTAATTTGCCAGATAAAACGGTTGGAAAGTGGAAGGTATCGTCAGCGTTCGGCTCAAATTGTTGACGTCGAATTTGGGAAAGGAGAACGGGTCGGGGAAAGGAAAACGCGTCGAAACTATTTATTAAATCGTTCTGACCCGTTTTCCCTCTTCCCCTTCCCGACTCACGTCCCGTCCGGGAAGAATTGGATTCATCCCAGACGAATCATCGGCATGTCCCGATACTACCCACGCTGAACTCTCGTCAAGTAATGCGCAAAGATTCCTGACACCGGCGCTTAGATGCTTCTCTTTACGACCTTTCTAACTCATATTTTGGTCGCGGTGCCGCTCTTAGCGTGGACGATGGCCAACTTCGCGAGTTGGCCCGGTTGGGTGGTCTGTTGGGCGCTAGCGATCGGGCTTCCGGTCGTCGTATCCCTCGTGGTGGCGCTCGTTGAGAGCATAATTGCGGTCCGATTTGCGAACTTGAAGCGTTCACGGGCCGCGGACGTGAGCGCGAGGCTAACGGATTTGCATGCCCAATTGAAGCCGATGGCGCAGCAAATTAGTGGTGCCGGTCCAGAGCGACTTCGCCCACTTGCGGTCATCAGAGGTCGTTGCCAGTTTGACCTAGCTACGCTGGTTTGGTTCATGACGCTTTGCGGAATTTTCGCTTCCACAATCGCGACCGACCAATGGACCGTTTTTTTTCTGGTATTGCCGGCTTCGATTGTCGTCGCCATCGCGACCTGTCGGCTATTTGCAATGAAATCCCCATTTCTGAGACGCTTCACCGTTGCCGTCGTCGGCGCCATATGCATCTCGGCAGTCTTTCCCCACTCCGAGAGCCGCGTCCGAGTTCATAGGTACGGGCGTCCGTATACAGAGGATGGCATAAATAGCCTTCAATTTGCCCTCGATCACTATTACGAGAAATTCCACTGTTTTCCGCCACCCGTTGTCCGGGACGAAAACGGCAGACCGATGCATAGTTGGCGGGCCGTCTTGTTTCCGCCGCATCTGGGCTCCGAAGATGAGGGCCTAAAATACCGTTTTGATGAACCATGGAATAGCAAACACAATTTGCAATTCTGTTATGCGACCCCCGGCGAACTTGGCTTCGTCGAAGGCCAGACTCCAAGAAGTCCGGCCGGGCGCGGAATGACAGCGTACCTAGCGATCGTTGGGCCAGGGACGCTGTTTGGCTTGGCGGATAAGGAGCCTGGGAATCTCATCGAGTCCAGTGACCTTCAAATACCAACGATCGACATCGTTGAGGCGCCCGACTTAGCGGTCAATTGGCTCGAGCCGCGAGATCTTACAGTTGACGAGTTAATAGCCTTGTTGGCCCGCGACGCCGAAAAGAATGCTGACGATTGCAATCTCAATTCGCGAATGGTGCAAGGATTTACACACGATGGTCGATTCGATCTAAGCTGCACACTCGATCCGACAATCATCCGCTCCTTGGCGCTTGTTGATGGGTCCAAGGACCTTGCAAAACAAGGGCTGCGCTCAATGACATTCGGAATCGATGCCCGCCCGATCGCATTACGCAGGCTTTGGCTAATGATAATGTCCCTTCTTGCGGCGGATTTGTGCGTCACGCTATTTGCTAAAGCCCCTGATCATCGCCACTCGCTCGGTTCACATCCTCCAAAGGAATAGAAATGCCTCGCGCTCAACGATCCGACCGCCGTGCACTCGATCGTGAAAAGAATGCAAGTCGCCGGCGGCGCCGACCGACCAGACTGATTGGTGAGACCTTGGAAAGGCGAGACCTCTTATCGGTCAGTCTTTCAAAGCCATTCGCACTTTTGGGACAGTCAGTAACCTTGAAAGCAAAAAGGGAAAGCAAAAAGGGGTCAGAACTATTTAACGGGTTTTGGCGCCGCCTTTCGTGGTCGGCCGCGCGGGCGGATCGTCAGGTTGAGTTGCAATTTGGTCGCTAGGCGGTTCACCCAGGTTTCGTTTCCAAACGGTAATCCGGTGAGGTTCGACCGACGAACCTGCTCGAGCGTGGCCTCGTCGAGCGGATCGTGGACTTTCTTGGCCCATTGGCGTTGGCGAATCTTCGGGTAAGGAGAAAGCTGCTCGTATGTGATTAGCGGGTCGATCAGTTCGTCGGGCTCGCCCGAAGCGTGGACGCGGTAGCTGCTCCAGGGATACTCTTCGGCTCTCTTCACGAGACCCGCGCGCAGCGGATTGGCCTCGATGTACCGCAGCACCGTCAGCAAGTGCTCGTCGTTTTGAATAACCGGGCTCTTGAATCGCCCTTGCCACACATGGCCGCCGGACCGGTGATGCTTGTGATACCGCTGGGTGTGGGAGACCAGCAGGCTTTGCACGATTCGACTGATCGAGTCCCCTTTGGGCCGAATGAGCAAATGAATGTGGTTCGACATCAGGCAATAGGCGTAGAGCTGGAACTGCTTTCGCGACTTGAGGTCGGCTATCGCCTTGAGAAACGCGGCGAAGTCGGCCGGTGTTTCGAACACATCCTGCCGATTATTGCCACGGTTGATCACGTGGTAAATCAGGTCGTCGTCGATCGGGCGAAGAGGACGAGGCATGCCCAGAAAAATAGTCGAATCGGGCTGGAATGTCAAGTTAAATAGTTCTGACCCCTTTTTTATTCGGCGGATCGCGTGACAATTGTTCGGTAATCGTAGAGAATTGGGGACGCTCCGACTTCAAGCCGGAGTCGGCCTTTCTTGACGGCGGCTCAAAATGAAAACATAGTATCACCACGATTGTCCACTGAGTTGGCGCGACGCCCGCGGGGGTTCCCCTTAAGAAACGCTAACCTAATGTCTCTTGGGTAGCCGGGGCTCGCGCCGAAGGGAAGCCCTGGTGGCCTGCTCTCGAAGTCGAATCCACTCTCCGGGGCTTCGGCGAGGACGCCTCCAGCCCGGCCACCCAGCATATTGTGAGTCGTTCCAAGAGATTTCCAGATGCGAATGCCGCAGCCGCTTCAGATTCCGTGGGCGCCACTCGTTCTGGTGACCATCGTTCAATTGATCGCTCCGGTCCGCTTGTTGGCCACGCCGCAAGAGGTCGTGGCCGCGCTCGAGCAGGCGGACTCGATGCAAATGCAAAACCGATGGCCGGAGGCAATTCAGGCTTATTCGCGGACGGTCGACTTGGCCGAACGTACGTTCGGCGCAAATCATCGGTTTCTCGCGGCGATGCTGTTCAAGCTGGGCAGCGCGAATCAATCCGGCGGCCATTTCCCAGAGGCCGAAGCCGCATTCCGACGCAGCCTGGCAATTTACGAAGCCGCGGGCGAACCCCAAGCCATCGCCGAGGCGGCGAATAGCCTCGCCAATTTGTGCGTCACGCTCGAGAAGCGCGAAGAAGCAATTTCCCTTTATCGACGTTGCCTGGCCTCATTTGAGAAGAGTCGTGGCAAAGACTCGCCGGCCGTGGCCTTCGTCTTGAATAATTGGGCTCAGGTTCATATCGCTCTGGCCCAATACGCGGAGGCCGAGCCGCTATTGCGCCGCGGCCTTGCGATCCTCGAACAGAAGCGAGGCCTGGATCATGCCGACCTGACAGGCACGCTCAATACCTGGGCGGACTTGAAGATGCGTCAGGGCAACGATGCGCAGGCGCTCGCCTTGCAACTACGATGCGTGGCGATCGCGGAAAAACAGTTCGGCAAGGATCACATCGAGGTCGCCCGTTTCCTAAACAATCTGGGTGGAATTTACGCCGACGCGGGACAGTACGCCGACGCCAAGGCGACACACGAGAGGGTCTTGAAAATCCTTGAATCAAAGTTGGGCGCAAAACATCCCGACGTGGCCCGTTCGCTGCAAAATCTGGCCATCGCTTGCTGCGATCTCAAGCAATACGATGAGTCTTTAAAGGCCTACGAGCGTTGTCTGAGCATCAAGGAGGCGGTGTACGGAAAAGATCATCTGGAAGTGGCGCTCGTGATGCATAACATGGCCGCCACTTACGCCGCGCTGAAGCGATACCCGCAGGCCGAATCGCTCTATCTACAAAGTTTTAAGATCCGAGAAGCAAAACTTCCCGAGAATCATCCGGATCTGGCGCATTCACTGGAAAATCTCGGCGCCCTCCGCGTTCGGCAGAAAGACTACGACGCGGCGGAGTCGCTCTACCGTCGGGCCCTCGTCATCCTTGAGACGACGCTCGGGACGGATCATCCCGATGTCGCACGGCCGTTGAATGGTTTGGCCTGGATCCACGCATCTCGAAAACAATGGGACGAGGTTGCGGCCGAAGCCGATCGGAGCCGGCATATTGTCCGCCGGCATGCGGCGCTGGTATTGCCGATGCTCGGCGAACGAGAACAATTGACGTTCATCGAGAACATCGACCGCCGGATGCTGCACGGCGCGCTGACGTTGGGTTGGGCGAACGTTCAGAACGGCGCCCTGACCGCTCTGACGGCAAGTTGGCTCGCCAACGGCAAGGCGGTCGCTCAAGAAACGCTCGTTCAACGGGCCGCGCTGGGACGCGATAGCGCCAATCCGCAACTGACGGATCTCGTCAAGCAGTTGAGCGCGGCGCGAAAGCAATTGGCCAATCTGACCAATGCCCCTCCCAAGCCAGGTCAAGAAGCGGCTCACCGAGCGGAGCTCACTCGACTGGCAGCACTGGAACAATCGCTTGCCAAACAGCTTGCCGCCGCCGGCGGCACGGTGGCTCCGGCGGCTTGGATCGAACTCGACGATATTCGTAAAGCGATCCCCAGGCATGGGCTGCTCGTGGATCTCATCCGCTTCAAGCCGGTAGCCTTCGGCGCGTCCGAAGAAGAAAATGAAGCGCGGCCTTTTCATTACGCCGCGTGGCTCACGCCCCCACCCGGTCCCGAACAGGTCCGGATCGTCGATCTCGGGGAATCCGAACCGATCGATCGAGCCGTGACCGTCGCCCGGATAGCTATGCAAGACGCGATTGGGACGGGCCAGGAAAAGAGTCTCATTCAACAGAAAGGCGAACCCGAGGCCGAGAAGAAATTTCAAGAGGCGTATCGCGAGGCTTCGAAACTCATTCTCGCGCCCCTGGCGGAACATCTCAAAGATCGGAAAGAATTGATCGTGAGCCCCGATGCGAGTCTGTGGTTGATTCCGTGGGGAGCGTTGCCCATCGAAGGGGGACATTATGCAATCGAACGATGGAACATTCGCTACGTCGTCACGGCGCGCGACCTCGTGAAGAGTTCCGACGCCGTGACGAAGGTGGGCTTGCCGCGGATTTTCGCCAACCCGAATTACGATCTGGCAGCCAGCGAAATTCCGACTGCGCTCGCCGCGGCCCTAGCGCCGACCAGCCTCACGCCAGGAAAGTTCAACTCGGTTCCCGACGCCGCACAACTGGCGGGTCTTGACCGCGGGACGCGCTCGATGCAAATGTTCGGGCAAGCTCGGCCCTTGCCTGGCTCGGCCGCCGAAGCCGCGGCGATCGAACCGAAGTTGACCGCCTATGCCGGTCGACCCAAGAGTTACACCGGCGATCAAGCCCTGGAGGGGGTCTTTAAGCTTCTGTCGCCGCCGAAAGTGCTCGTGCTGAGCACGCACGGTTTCTTCTTGCCCGATCGGGAACTAAAAAAGGACGCGCTCGTCGACGACGATGGCCGCGTGCTCGAAAACCCTCTGCTGCGGTGCGGATTGCTTCTGGCCGGCTTCAACAATCGCGACCAGATCGCCGACAAGAACCTGGACGATGGAATTCTCACCGGAATGGAGATCGTCGGAGTCAATCTGCGCGGAACAGAGTTGGTCGTGCTTTCCGCTTGTGAAACCGGACTGGGCGAAGTCCGCAACGGCGAAGGCGTGGCCGGTCTAAGACAAGCTTTTCAACTGGCCGGGGCGCGAGCGGTCGTTTCAACGTTGTGGGAAATTCCCGACACCCAATCCTCTAGGTTGATGAACGACTTCTTCGGCAATCTCTCTGACGGCCAAAGCAAATCCGATGCGTTGCGCGGCGCGCAGCTCACCATGATTAAGACCCGCCGCGAGAAAAACGGAGCGGCGCACCCGTTCTTCTGGGCCGCATTCACGCTGACTGGAAATTAATTGTCGGTCGCCGCTATCCGCAATGACAGAATCGCGTCACTTGAATAAATTTACTCCCAAAAGTTCTCTCGACTGTGTTTTCCTGTCACAATGACCGCGCCTGAATCAGGTGTCTCGCGACGCGAGGAGTTGTCCATGAGCGTCTTTTCTCGGTGGCTGGTTTGTGTGGCGTTCGGATGGCTCGTCGGCGGCCCGTGCTTCGGCCACAAGGTCGTTCTCGCGCAACCGGCCGCGGACAATCTCTCGGACGTACCGGCCAAGAAGGACGCCAAGCATCCGAAAGACGAGCATTCCGTCGATCCGGCGCTCTTGGCCGCCGAAGCCAAAGAAATTTTTCGCAGCCGGTGCTTCGAGTGCCACGGCGGCGGCAAAATTTCCGAGGGCGTCAAGGTTCTCGATCGCGACCTCCTGGTGAACAAGAAGAAGAAGGTCGTGCCGGGCAAGCCCGACGAGTCGGAGTTGTATCAGCTTATTTCAGCGACGGAGGAGCCCATGATGCCGCCTCCCGCGCAGCCCAGGCTGAGCGCGGAGGACGTGGCCACCATCCGCCATTGGATTGCCGCCGGGGCCGTCGCCTTTCCCGACGACGTGGCCAAACCCGAGGAAACGAATAAAGACGTGGCGCTCAAGGACGTTGTCGGCGTCGACTACGTGCTGAAGAAGATTCTGGAACACATCCGTACATTGCCGGTCGACGAGCGGCGGTTCGTGCGTTACTTCAGCACGAATCACCTGCTCAACGGCGGAGCGACGCGCGATGAGTTGGATTTGCAACGCGATGCCTTGTCGAAAGCCATCAACCATTTGTCGTGGGAACGCCAACTCGTGCAACCGAAAGCGATCGATGCCCTGGGGACCGTGTTTGCCATCGATCTGCGAAAATTGGGCTGGCACAAGCAACCGTTCAGCCGCATCCGCGATGGAAAGATCAACGGGCAAAGTCGTTTGAATTTGTTCGACCTGGCGCTCTTGGAATATCCGTATGGCACGATCTACGAGGATTCGGAAACGTTCGACCACTTGACGGAAGAATACCTAGAGCCCGCGGGCTTGGTGCGCCCCATCGCCTATGTCCGCGCCGATTGGTTTTGCAGCGTGGCCACGTTGCCTCCCTTGTACGAAGATTTCTTGCAAATGCCGTTCGAGCTCGCCGAATTGGAAGCTCTCTTGGGAGTCGACTCGGAGAACGACCGCCAGAGTCTCATTGCGAAGCGGGCCGGAATGACTGTTTCCGGCGTCTCGCGCAACAATCGCGTCGTGGAGCGTCACTCGGCCAAATACGGCATGATGTGGATCAGCTTCGACTTCAACGGCAGCAAAGGGCTGGGCAACATGTTCAAGGATCCGATCAATTTGCATCCGGCTGGCGGCGAGATGATTTTCAACCTGCCGAATGGCTTGCAGGGCTATTTCGTGACGAATAACGCGGGTCGCCGGCTTGAGGTCGCGCCCACGAATATCGTCACCGATCGCTTCGCCGAAGACAAAACAGTTCGCAATGGCCTGTCCTGCATGCGGTGCCACGATCGGGGAATGAAGGGGTTTGCGGATAATGTTCGGTCCGCCATGGAACGCCTCCCGGGCAGCGCCGGCTTCGACAAGCGACAAATCTTGAGTTTTTATCCGCCGCAGCCCGAAATGGACGAGTTCATCAAGGAAGACGGCGACCGTTTCATGCACGCGATGAATCAAGCTCTCGGAAAACCACAAACGGTAGAGCCCTTGTTTCCCGTTACGCACCGGTTCCTCGACGCTCCGCTGCAACTGAACACCGCCAGCGCGGAGTTGGGCTTGGCTGAGTCGGGTGGACTGAAGGCGTTGTTTCGCATGCCGCAATTTGCCGCATTGGGCCTGATGCCGTTGGCTTCGGGCGGCGTGGTTCGGCGGGATATGTGGGAAGACTACTACGATCAGGTCGTCCGCAGTCTTGGATTGGGCGTGCCGATGCCGCCGCTCGATGGCCTGACCCGGTCCGAGTATCCGTCCACAACACCGCCGTTTGCGATCGAATTGACGACCAGCAAGAAGAACAACGTGTTCGCTCCGGGCGATGAGTTCACGATCTTCGTCGAAAACAAATCGAAACATGCGTTGCATATCGAGTTGATCGGCACAAGCGCCCGAGGCGAACAGGTCATTCTCGCCCCGGCGTCGACCGTAATGAAGGCCGGCGAGAAATTCCGCTTTCCGGAGAAGGGCGCCCTGAAGATCCAGGGTGGCTTGGGCAAAGAGCAAGTCACGCTTTTCGCGGCGGAGGCGGCCTTTCCGGCCGGTGAATTGTTCCGCGGCAAAGGCCTCACCGACCGCGTGGTCCATGCATTTTTCCCGGTGCGCCGCCGCGCAGGCGCTGCCACGACCACCTTTGATCCTAGCCAGATCGTCAAGAAGACGATCGAGATCGAAACCAAGTAGATACCGCGATATTGCTATCCTGAGAGAGTCTCCCGAATAATATTGTCGCAGCAAAGGAGTCCCATCATGGCGGACGCTGATTATTCCGGCCCTGACCGTTCGCAACCACGGCGCCGATCGCTCGTCATTCTCCCGATGTTGCTAATGTTGGTGGCGACGACCGCTCAACGGACGCGGGCCGCGGACCTCGATAAGCAGTTCGTCAAACACGCGCCCGAGGTGATGAAGTATCTGCAAGAGAAGGGCTATAAGAACGTCGGCGTGTTGAAGTTCATCATCAAGAAAGACAGTAGGGATAATCAGGACGACAAGTCCGTCAAAACATTTTCCGATCGAGTTGGATCGCTAAATATCGATGGCGCGAAGCGATTGGAGACGGCGTTGATTTTGGCGAATCGTCCGCAACATCCCATCGGAATCATCCACGACGCGAGCCAAGTCGCCGCCAAAACGCCGGGGGCGAACCATCTCACCGCGGAGGGGCGGAAGAAGCTCTTTGGGCCGAAATACCCCTTAGCCTGGGGCAAACAAACCGTAACGGCGGATGCATTCATTGTGGGCAGCATTGAAGTCAGCGCGGACCTAAAACAAATGACGATTCGCATTGCCGCCTTCGGCGCTGACTCCAAACTGGAAAAGGTGACCGACTTTGTCGCGGCGATGGCGGCTGAGAATCTTGCCGAGGCTGGCGAAAGCTTCGTGCTCCGAGGCGCCTTCGACAAGGGGAATATCGAACAGGTCGCTCTCAACGACGCGGCGAAGGTCAAAGACTCGGTCAAGGAAAATCCACCTCCCCTTAAATCCGCCGACGCGCCTGTCAGTTTGGAAATTACCTACGACGGGCAATTGACCCCGCTCGAAACCCGCGACGGCAAGACGTTCGTGCGTGAACCGCAAGAAGGCCAACAGGTCGTCTTCACTCTTAAGCGCAAGAACCCCGCCGACACGCAGCGATACGCGGCCGTGTTGAAAGTCAACGGCGAGAACACGCTCGGCAAACAGAAGCTCCGCGACCTTCAATGCCGAAAATGGGTGCTCGAACCCAAGGACCCACCCATCGTAGTTCGCGGCTATCAAACCACCGACAGTCAGGCCGAGGCTTTCCGCGTCTTATCCAAGGAGGAGTCGAAGGGCCGCGAGATCGACTACGGCGAAGACGTGGGAACAATCTCGCTGGTCGTCTTCCGCGAGAAAACGAGTTCGGCTAAGCCGCCAGCCGACCTGCCGGATGACGATGCGGACGACATTGCCGCCCTGACCCGAAACATATTTCCGCCCAAACCGGCGGAAAACCTGGCGGCCTTGCAGGCGCAATTTCGCGGTGAAGACCGTCGAGGGTTGATCGGGCAGGGTCAAACGATCGAGACGGCGATCCGGACCGTCAAGTTCGAATCCGACCCCGTGCCGGTCATGTCGGCGACGGTAATTTATTATAAGCCTTAGCCAAACAGGGCCTCAGCGACCACCAATTAGTTTCAATCCCCGTTTCATGCTTCAACAAAAAGGATGCCACTATGTCTCGGATCAAGCAGCTTTCTCTGTTGGTGGTCGTGCTGGCCGCCTGCTCCTTTGGGGCCAGGCAAGCCCAGGCTAACGACTCGTGTTATTACTCGAGCTATAGCTACTACCCGCAGAAAACCTACTACTACAGCTACTGCTACTACCTGCAGCCGGCAAGCACCGAGTACTCGTATCACTACACGATCTACTACCCGGCGACGCCGCGGTACGTCTACTACTACAACCCGCACCGACGGGTCTATTGGGGCCGATACGACCTGGAAGCCAAAGGTTACTCGATGTTGGACGAGAAGGATCGCAAGGCGAATCTGAAGGAGATTCCGGAATCGGCCTTCCCGAAACCGGGTGACCTTCCGCAGATTCCCGGCGCCAAAGAAGGCGTCGCGCTTGTCGCTCCGCCAGCCCCACCCAAGGAAGCGCCTCCCAAGGATGCCCCCGAAGGCGCCGAGAACAAGTAACCGGTCGTGCGATTTCCGGACACGCGGCAGGAAGGCGTTTCGGCGCGCTAGCCGCGCCGAAACGCTCTTCTCGATCGGCGCGGCCGTCCTGCCTAAGACGGAGAACGACGAGGCCCACGAAGAAATTCAACCGCGACGGCGCGAAGAACGCGAAGCAGCAGAAGCAAAGCACGAGAATGCAGGCGGGAGGGACCTTTCGTCGGTCTAGAGGGGTGTAGCAACGGCGTAGAAAGCGGTTACGGTCAACTTCCACACCGGCGCCAATCCTCATCCGCCGATTTCGGCGGTGCAGGTCGTCCCATTGCCCCCGCTTTTCCCCCAGTTTTTGGGCGGCGAGAATTCGGCGATCTCAAAGCTCCGCATTTCAAAAATCGATGAGCGTTTTAGGCGGAAACGCGGCGCGCAGCGCGTTCAAGATCGCCAGCACATCAATGAGCTCCTGCATGACTGCCCCCGCGACGGGCGGCACCTGCGGCGATTATTGGCCGGCCGTACGAACACATCTTTCAACGTCCACGCCAACGCAGTCAAATCCTCAGTAGGAAGAGTATTCCGCCACCAATAAATTTTCAACATACGACCGACAAAGCATTTTTTGTGCCTGACTTGACCGGCATAATTATTGACAATCGCTTTCCGCGAATAAAATGCACGATGCCAGCGCATTGGGATTAAGTGCTCATCGAAAGCGATTGAATTCCTCAAGAAAAAACGAACAAATCTCACCACAATGCGCTAACGCGCCGGGTCAACTCCTGGACGCTTGGGGAACTTTTGATGACCTCCACTCAGCTTAGTCAGCCGGATTAAAACGTGCTGCTCTAAACCACGCCGGCGGGCGCCGCGCGTTGAAAAGGTAGGGGCTCGCCCGCGGACATCGCGAGATTACTGATAATGTTTACGCACGTGCTCCGCGATCTGACGGTCCGTTAGCTTGTCCACCGTTTGCACTTCAGCGACGTGACCTCTGAGTTTCTTGGTCGCGATTCGCTTTTCGAATTCGCCCTTGGCCTCGCCGGGACCCATGATCAAAATGAAATCCGAATCGTGGATGTGCTTAATGACCTCATCGTAAAACGAATTGAGGTGGTTCATGATTTTGTGCTCGCGCCTGTCTTCGGCGACGAAGTCATTCCGCGTGTAGGCATTCTTTGTCGGGGCCCCATTAGGGGAGAGAGTCGGATTGTCGACATCCGACATGATCTCGCGGATATCTTCCGTTTTGCCCGTGAGTCGGCAGACGACTGCTTTGTGATGGTCAATCCAAATACCGGTGTTAATCGCCATGGCTTGAATCTTTCGTGTGAACTCTTTCGTAATTCTACGTTCGAGCAAGATTCTGGTCGCGCGGCACAATTCTGGCAGGCCTCGCCTTTTGTAATCCCGCACACGGTGTGCCAGATGCGAAACGGCTTGAAACGGCCGCCTTTGCAGCTTTCCCCACATTCAACGGCCCCCCGTGTCTGTGCAAAGCGAGATCACAAATGCGTGCGTTGTGCGATTGTTGTCCTGAATTTAGGCGCCCGTGGCTGGCGCTTTCCCGGAACTTCAGCCTGGCTGACAACGTCTCAATTACCTGGATCAAATCGTCTAGGAATTCCCTCGCAACATGCACCGCAACCTTTTCTTGCTGCTCTTCGTCGGCATTGGCCCGCTCGCCGCCGCGCCTGCCTGCGCCCGGAATGTCGATCTTTCGACGGTTCCCCAGCGAGACAAGGTCCAACTGACGATCTACAACAGCGAAGACCTCACGCTCGTGCGAGAGACTCGCACCGTGACGTTTAAAAAGGGAATCAATCCGCTCCAGTTCTCCTGGGCCAATACGCTGATCGATCCCACATCGGTCGAGCTCAAGTTTTTGACTCATCCGGATAAGCTCGACGTGCTCGATACGACCTATCCGCACGACAAGCCGCAGATGCTGTCCTGGAATGTGCAGAGCGAACTCGATGGCGAGGCCACGATCCAGATCACCTACTTCACCAGCGGGATTACCTGGACCGCCGATTATCTTTTGATCGCCGACAAGGACGAGAAGCAACTCAGCATCGACGGCTTCGTCCGGGTCTTCAATCGCAGCGGCGAAGAGTACGAAGACGCCCAGGTGCGGTTGGTGGTGGGAACGCTCAATCTCGTCGAAAAGATTGCTCAACTCGCGCAGACACCCCCGGCAAAAACGCCGCAAACCGAAAGCCCGCGCGGCTTGACCGAAAGTTTCACGAAAGCTCTGATCGATCGAGCCGAGAAGGATGGCGAAGACAAAGCCGGCGGCGGCAAAGGCGGCGAGCTTTCCGAAAAGCAGATCATTAAAGAAGGGCTGAGCGAATATTTCATCTTCACGATCGACGGGACCGAAACGATCGCCAATGGCTGGTCGAAGCGGATGCGATCGCTCGAGGCCAAACAGGCGCCGGTCAAGGTTCAATACCGCTACCGGCCGCGGGAATACGGCGCGCAACTCGTGCGGCTGTATTTGCTCGCGAACAACAAGGATTCGAAGCTGGGTGCCAGCCCGCTGCCCAATGGCGCTGTGCGGGTCTTTCGCGATAACGGTCGCGATGGGCTTTCGTTTCTGACGGAGCAATCGATCAAGTACATTCCCATCGGCGACAAGATCGAATTGAATCTAGGACCCGACCCCGAGGTGATCTTCGAGTGGATTAAGCTGAGGGCGTTTCGTAGCGACATCTGGTTTCAAAGTCGCGGCGCCAACCTGTTTCGCAAGCTGGGCGATCCTGGGGCAAATCCCAACATTGTCGCCGAGCCCGACCTGTCGGTCGTCGGGTGGGACGACCATGAGATTTATTCCCAGCGCGTCCGAAACTACGCGTCCAAAGCGATTGAATTGGAAGTCCGCCGAGCGCTGCCGGGCCACGTCGAATTTCGCAGTCAGCTCGAGCCGAAATTGCACGATTATCAAACGGTCGAGTACATCGCCCGGGTAAAGCCGGCTCAAAAAGTCGATTTGCTGCAAGAAGTCGTTCGCCACCAAGGGCATAACGCGAAGCAGAACAACGTCACGCTCGAAACGGGGGAGATTAAACCGTAAGCACTGGCCGGCCTCAGTGGACCCAAATGAACGTCGGCGTCTCGGTCACGTCGAGTTCGACGCCATGTTCCGTCGCTTTCCAATCGACGGTTTGCGGCTTCGCGGCGTTTGTCGCCAGTCGCTCGGCGCGGAATACGCTCTTACCGACGTCGCCAATTGCTAACGTCTTCCGTGCTGTTTTCTCGCCGGCCGTCGCCAGCCAAGCCACATAAATTCGCTCGGGCGACTTCCCCTTTTGATACTCGAAGCAATAAAGATCGCCCTCCTCGGCGGCGACTGCGCTGGCGAAACGATAGTCGCCAAGCGTGCTATTCAAATTACCGATCGCATAAAACGACGGCTTGGGCTGGAAATTTCGCGTGATGCCCGAGGCGCCGTGAAGCTGCGCCTCGTCGGAATCGTTGAAGAAGTATAAGTAGGCCCGGTCGATATCGATCGACGAGAGAACCAAAAACGCTCGCACGATATACCGGGCCTGCTCGGCGTCGCTCACGCCGACCCATTGACTCCAAGGCCCGTCCTTGGCCGGCGGTCTCGTGGCGCTGTCGTATCCAAATTCGGTTAGCCAAATTTTCTTGTCGCGGGCGTGCGCGTCGCGCCAAGAGATCATTTGCCGAATCGACTTCAAAAACGAAATTTTCGGGTCTTCCGGATACGAACGGCGCCAAGTCGGCCAAGCGTCCTTGAAGGGATAGCTGTGGACGTTAAGCACGTCGTACCAGCCGTCTAAACCGTCGACGGCCGACATCGGCTTACTCCATTGATCGGCTTTGCCTGCCGCCATCGCGCAAGTGACGATCTTGAGCTTCGGGTCCCCCGCGCGTAATCCGCGGGCCATCGCCTCGAAAACTGTCCGATACCGGGCTTCGGAGTAATCGGACGGCTCGTTGCCGATTTCGACCGACGATACCCACGGATGCTGACCGGACGGCCCAAAAAAACGGGCGAACGCTTCGCCATAAGCGCGGGCATCGCGGCCGGCGCCTTTCCAACGGTCCGGCTTGATCTTGTCGAACATCACGCAAGCATCCAACTCATAGCCGGCCTTGGTCCATTTGCCGTAGAGGTCGCTCCAGTCCACGCGATTAGCCGCCAGCGGAAACGTGGTCGCATGCGATGTGTCCTCGCCGGTGTCCCAATCCAGCGGATGGTAGTCGCGCAGCAGGCGGCAAATCGGCTTGTACAAATCCGGCTTGAATTGCACCGTATGCACGTTGAGCCCCATGAACTGTCGCATCGTCGCCCGCGCGGGCGGGGGCTCGCCGGCGCGACCGGTCAATGCGCCAAGGCATGCGACAATGAATGACGAGATCAACAAGTGTCGCATGAGGTCTCCACGATCGAGTTGACGACAGCGTTTCTGTGAATCGATATTATTGCATAATACGAACGCGGCGCCGCCCGAAGAAATTTTTCGAAAAGGTCTGGGTGGCCGGGGCTGGAGGCCTTGTAATTACCCACATCTTTTTTTCATGGCTCGATGACCACGGACGCCAAGGAGGAGTTTATCCATGCCCCGCCAGATCGTGATCCAGCCGGGTTCGCCGTCGCCTTTGCGAAGCAGGAA
>JBBQWR010000004.1:0-163759 GCA_038210495.1 Pirellulales bacterium | reverse complement strand
ATGTAAGCTGCTCAAGCACCTTTTCCGCCTCGTCGCACAACCGCTTCGCCTCCGCGAGCGTGCCCCCCTCGGCGAAAATCCGCACGATCGGTTCCGTATTACTTGCCCGGGCCAAAAACCACTTGTCCGGCCAATCGAGCCGCAGGCCATCGAGTCTATCCCCCTTGGCCTCGGCAAAATACCGCTCGATCGCGTCAAACCCGCGGGCCAGCTTTTCACGCGGCAAGACAATCTTGGCCTTGTAAATTTCATATCGCGGCAGCTCATCGACCAATTGACGAATCGTCATCGTCCGGGCCGCCATCGCGTCGAGCACCAGCGCCATGCCAACAAAACTGTCGCGCACGAGCACCACTCGCGGATCGATTGCCCCGCCGTTCCCTTCGCCTCCGAGCACGGCCGAGTGCTTGAGCACCAGATCGACAACGTTCGCCTCGCCGACGGCGCTGCGATAAAACGGCGCGCCATATTTCTTCGCGATGTCTTCCGTCATCTTGCTCGTGGAACAATTGGTAACGACCGGCCCCGGCCGCCGCCGCAGAACATGATCGACGCAGAGCGCGAGCGTATATTCCTCGCCGATGCACGCCCCTGCCCCATCGATGATCGCTAGCCGATCGGCGTCCGGATCCTGGCAAAAGCCGATATCCGCATTGTGCTTCACCACCTGCGGAAGCACGCTTTTCAAATTCTCGGCAGTCGGTTCCGGCGTATGCTCGAAAAGTCCATCGGGCGATTCGCCAATAATCGTCGCCCGGCAACCGAGTTTCTCGAACATCAGCCGGGCAAGCCGTGCGCCGGCGCCATGATTCGAATCGAGCAAGACCGAAAACTTTCTCTCGCGAATTCGATCGACATCGACGATCCGGCTCAGCAGTGCCCAATGCGCCGAAATCGAATCCTCGCAAGGCAGCACCGTGCCTAACGCAGCGTGCCCCACCCAAGCCGCCGGCGCCGCGCGATATCGCTCGATGACTTTCTCCCCGGCCGCAGCCGGAATGACTCGCCCCTCGGCGGAGAACAGCTTGAAGCCGTTGTACTCCGGCGGATTATGGCTCGCTGAAATCTGCACTCCGCCGGCGGCCCTCATCGATCGCACGAGCACCCCAGTCGTCGGCGTGGCGGCGACCCCCGCGTCAATCACATCGCGACCCATCGCCGTCAGCGCCCCCGTCAAACACGCGGCCAACATCGGCCCGGTCGTCCGTCCATCGCGAGTGACAACAATCGGCCCCGCCGGCAACCCCGCCGCAAACGCGCCGACAAAGCGCTTCGCCACCTCCGGCGTAAGGCTCACGCCCACAACGCCGCGCAGACCAGAGACACTAATGATTAATTCGTTCGACATAGAAACGGCGAGCGGGGAGCGTAAGCTCCCTGTCCCAGAGGACATTATTAAGAAAGTTCCCAGCGATACTGCGACAAGAAATCATCGCCTGCGAAGCGCCGAATTTTCCAGGCGAACCCACAGAACCTCACCTCTTGGCTCCGGCAGTTTTCTTCGGTTCGCCATGCTTGGCGCCATGTTTCTCAAGCAATTTCACGACCTCGGCCAATTTTTCCGCGTCAAGCCCCCGCCCTCGGCCAGCGCCGGCGGCCAGCTGCTCGCTGGCATGATCGAGCACAGTGCGCCCGCTTTTGTCGCGAGCGTTGATGTCCGCTCCCGATTCGATCAACACTTCCAATCGATCCAGCAGTGAATCCGGATCGATGCCCGAATAAAGCATCGGAACGATCGTCGCCGTCATCGGCGTATGTCCATGCACGTTTTGGGCGTCGATCTTCGCCCCGGCTTTCAACAGCGCTTTGATCGTCTCCCCCGTCCCTCCCGCGGCGGCGAAGTGCAATGGAGTGTTCAGTTGAGGAGTGTTTTCTTCGCCGGACCCACATGGCGTGCTGAATTTGTTTTGCTGAGCATTTACGTCCGCGCCGGCTTTGAGCAGAAGCGCGACAATCGGCGCCTTTTTTGTTTCGGCGGCGACGTGCAATGCCGTGAGCGAATAGGAGTTGCGCAACTCCAACTTTGGTTTGCGCGCGAGCAGAGCACTGACGATATCGACGTCCCCCTTGCCAATCGCGAGATGCAGCAATGGCTCGGACCTGGAATCTTCACCCCGCCACCCATATGCTGTGTCGGGCGAATGGCCGGCATCAAGGAGCAATTTCACCATCGGCGCCGAGCCATTTTTGATCGCGTAATAAAGGGGCGGACGCACCTTTGTAATAGGATCGTCAACAATCGGAGCGCCATTCTCAATAAGAAGTTTAGCGGTGGCCAATTGACCGTTCGCGGCTGCGTAGACTAGGGGAACGCGATCGGCGCTATCGGGCCGAAAAACAATTGATGGATCGGCCGCGATCGATGCCTTGACCTCGTCTGATTTACCAAAAGCCACGCCGGAAAAGAAATCTTCCTTGGCCCCCGCTTTGATGAGCTTTGTCGCGGCGTCAGCATGGCCACTGATCCACGCTTCGTGAAGCGGCGTATTTCCTCCTGCTGACAAATTCGGATCGGCATGATGACGCAGCAATAGTTCAATCATATCTGAATTGTCGTGCAGCGCGGCGATGCCGAGCACGGATTCGGAAGTGTTCGTCCGCGCGTTGATATCGGCGCCGAGTTGAAGCAGAAGCTCGGCCGATTTAAGTTTGCCCCCTTCGACCGCCTCCGACAAAAGCGTGCTCTCACGTCCGTGTGATTCGCGGACATACGTAGTCGCATCCGGATATTTTTTGAGCGCGATTGCAAGCTCAGTTACATTTTCCTCGCGCACGGCTTTCAGCATTGGATAGATGCTGGTTCCGGCTGCAGCCAACCTTTGTTCGAGTTGCGCACCGTTGTCGGTTGATGTTCGATTTTTTGTGTGGCGCGCAAATCGAGCTTTTCCTGCGTCAGCAGAATTGGCCAATAGCCTTTCAATTGATTGACGCAGTTCCGCTCCGTCAAACCAACCCTGCCTCGCCGCGACGATCCCCTTCTCATCCACCAGAAGGGATTTGTTAGGGGCGGCCCCAAACGCCTTCCAGGCCTGATTGTCCAGCGTGTCGACGTAGATCGGCAGATCGATGCGCAAATAATGCTTAAAATCCTTTGCTAAATCGAGCCGATCGTCGAGCGTCGTTGGCTGCTTGCGCAAGATTCCGTCGCGCTGGTTCTCGGCCGTGACTTCTTCATGGCCCTTGTACGGGCAGACGCTGCCGACCGGATGGGCCTCGATCACATACACGATCACGACATTCAACTTCTTGCCGTATTTTTCCGAAATCGCCTCTACCTCCGGCCAGCGGCTGCGTGACTTGGGGCATGTGAATGAGCTGGTCACGATCAATGCCGGCCCGCCGTGCCACGCATCCGCCAGATGCACGGGCTCCCCCTTAAGTGTGCGTAGCTTTAGATCGGGAAGCTGGTCCCCCGGCTGCGGACCTGTCTTGTCGAATGTCGGCGGTGTCGTCGCGGGCGCCGCGGTGCCGTTCGGTTTTGTATCTTCGCCGTAAGCGAAGCCCGTCGCGGTAGCGAAGGCTCCGAGGACGATCAGAAGCCCGATCGATAAACAAATTGCGCCACTGCGCGCGTGCATTCTTGTCATGGCATCCCCTTCAAGCTGAACCGATCATGATGACTCCCACATTATCCCGAGCGGCGCCCCCATCGCACAAGCAGAGTTACCCTTTGCATTTCCAACTCCCAACTCCCAACTCCCGTCTCCCGACTTTCCTCCCCGCCCCCTTTTCGACTTGCGCCGCCCCGGACACAATTGCGGTAATCGAGTTTCCCCGTCGCCTCGCGAGGCTCCGCATTATGGCTACCGCCACTTCGTCATCGTTCGATCTCGCCGCCATGCTTGCCGCGCTCGACGCCGCGGTCAGCGCGAAAAACTTGACCGCCGACGCAGCGACAAACATCCGCAAATGGCTGACCGAGCCGCGGTTCGCCGAGTATGCGCCGCAGGTCGCCGAGCACATCGCGGCGGGAATGTGGAAGCAGCTCGACGACGTGTTTTGGACCGTGATCCCGTTCGGCACCGGGGGCCGCCGGGGCAAGATGTATCCTATCGGCACCAACGCGATTAACGATCGGACGATCGGCGAAAGCGCTCAGGGACTGGCCGATTATATTCGTTCGCAGTTCCCCGATCGCAAAGACTTGAGCTGCGCAATCGCCTACGACACGCGCCACCAGTCGCGTCATTTTGCCGAGCTGTGCAGCGAGATCATGGTCGCGGCCGGGTTCAAGGTGTTTTTTCTCGACGGCTACCGCAGCACGCCCGAGCTGTCGTTCACCGTGCGATACAAGCAATGCACGTGCGGGATTATGGTCACGGCCAGCCACAACCCGCCGAGCGACAATGCCGTGAAAGTCTACTGGGCCGGCGGAGCGCAGGTGCTGCCGCCGCACGACACGGGCATCATCGAGCGGGTCATGAACGCGGGCGAAATCCACCGCTCGCCGTTCGCCGACGCTCTCGCCGCCGGCAAGGTCGAGTACTGCGAGGCTGCTTGCGACGCGGCATTTATCGAGGCCGTGCATGGCCAGGCATTTCCCGGCCCGCGAAGTATCAAAATCCTGTACTCGCCATTGCATGGCGTCGGCGCCTCGGCGGTGATTCCTGCGCTGGCGGCCGATGGCTTCACCGAGGTCGAGATTTTCGGCCCCCATGCCACGGCCGACGGTGATTTCCCGAATGTGCCGGGCCACGTCGCCAATCCCGAGAATCCAGCCGTGTTCGATTCGATGATCGCGAGAGCGAAGGAATCCTCGGCCGACTTGATTCTGGCGACCGACCCCGATTGCGACCGACTGGGCTGTGCGGCTCAAAAATCGGCCGACGCAGGCAGCTCTTGGGAAACTTTCACCGGCAATCAGATCGCCGTGCTGCTGACTGATTATTTGCTGGATGCTCGCCGGAAGTCGGGCGGTTTGACTCCGCAGCACTATGTCGTCAAAACGCTCGTCACGACCGAGATGGTCCGTCGAGTCGCCGATTCGTACAACGTGCGAACGCTCGGCAATTTGCAGGTTGGTTTCAAATGGATCGGTAAAATGATCGACGACGTCGGACCCGAGCGATTTCTGTTCGGCTGCGAAGAATCGCACGGCTACATGGCCGGCACGTACGTGCGAGATAAAGACGCGGCCGTCGCCTCAATGTTAATGGCCGAGTTGGCTGCGAACCTTAAGGCCAGCGGCCAAACGCTGCATACCAAGCTCGAGGCGCTGTATTGGCAATTCGGTTATCACTTGGAGCGGCAAATTTCGCTGACCATGCCCGGATCGCAAGGCATGAAAGACATGCAGGCGCTCATGGCCCACTTCCGCAGCGATCCTCCTGCGGAGCTCGCCGGCGTCAAAGTGCGCCGCGTCCGGGATTATCTCTCGCTCACGGAGCGCGCCCCCGGCGGCGAAGCGACCCCACTCGACGGGCCTCGCGGCGACATGGTCATGCTCGATCTGGAACCGGAAGGCAACTACATAGCCGTGCGTCCATCGGGAACCGAGCCGAAGGTCAAGTTCTATCTTTTCGCCTACGAACCGGCGGAATTGCTCGCGGACTTGGATTTGACGGCGCACGAATTGGCGGGCCGACTCGATGCAATCGGAGCAGCGCTTAAATCATGGGCTTCGCCGCAGACTTAGGCGTTACCGTTCGCCATTTCATTGCGGCGCCGCTTCGCATTCGGCCACCCGATCGAGCAGATAGTGACCGTAGTCGTTCTTCATCTCCATTGCCATTCGCCGCAACTGATCGGCCGTGATGAAGCCGCGCAGAAACGCGACTTCTTCGATACACGCCACTTTGAGACCTTGCCGTTGCTCGATCGTTTGCACGAAACCGCCGGCTTGCAGCAGAGATTCGTGAGTGCCCGTGTCCAACCACGCGAATCCTCGGCCGAGCATTTGCACGCGCAACTGGCCTCGCCGCATGAACTCGCGGTTGACATCGGTGATTTCCAGTTCACCCCGGGCCGACGGTCGAACCCCCGCGGCAATATCCAAGACTTGATTGTCGTAGAAATATAAGCCTGTAACGGCCAAATTGGACTTCGGCGCGGCGGGCTTTTCCTCCAGCGAAATCGCATTGCCGGCGGCGTCGACCTCGACCACCCCATATCGCTGAGGTTCGCGAACGGTATAGGCGAAGACCGTGGCGCCTTCTGCCTGCTGGGCGGCTCGAGCGAGCATTGGCTGAAAACCCTGCCCATAAAAAATGTTGTCGCCCAGAGCCAGCGCCACAGGATCGCGTCCGACGAATTCGCGGCCGATTAAAAATGCCTGCGCCAGCCCCTCAGGCCGTGGTTGAGATGCATAGTCGATACTCATTCCCAGCTGCCTGCCATCTCCCAACAGTCTCTTGAAACCGGGAAGATCGTCAGGCGTCGATATCAACAAGATGTCGCGAATTCCGGCGAGCATCAGCGTCGATAACGGATAATAGATCATCGGCTTGTCGTAAACCGGTAGCAGTTGCTTGCTGACCGCTCGCGTCACCGGATGCAGACGGGTTCCAGCGCCCCCGGCCAGTAGAATGCCTTTGAACAGGGATGGCTCAGCACTCATGATACTCGGTCCGATTCGACTAGGAATCATTGGCAGTAGTCGACAGTCCTAGGCGCTCACGGCGATAGGCGCCACTGGTGACGCCATCGACCCACGCTCGATTGGCAAGATACCACGCGACCGTCAGTTTTATCCCCGAGTCGAAGTCCTGTTGGGGCCGCCAATCAAGCTGACGGGCAATCTTCGATGCATCGATCGCATATCGCCGATCGTGGCCGGGCCGATCTTTGACAAAATAAATCAACTTGCGGCACGGCCTATGCGCCAAATCGGGGCAAAGTTGATCGACCGTATCGCAAAGGGACTCGACAATGGACAGGTTTGTCCGTTCGCAATTTCCGCCGATGTTGTATACTTCGCCAGGCGATCCCTCGGCCAGCACCGCGCGAATCGCACGGCAATGATCTTCGACAAATAGCCAATCGCGCACATTCTGACCGTCTCCGTAGACCGGCAGCGGCTTCCCCTCGATCGCGTTGAGAATCATTAGGGGGATCAGTTTTTCGGGAAATTGGTACGGGCCGTAATTGTTCGAGCAATTCGTGATCAATGTTGGCAGGCCATAGGTATGGTGATAAGCGCGAACGAAGTGATCCGACGCGGCCTTGGAGGCTGAATAAGGGGAATTGGGCGCATACGAACTCGTTTCGGTAAAATACCCCTTGGCTCCGAGCGAGCCATAAACCTCGTCAGTCGAGACGTGCAGGAATCGAAACATCTCGCGATCCGAGGCGGATAATGACCCCCAATATGCTCTGACGGCCTCTAAGAGGCGAAACGTGCCGACGACATTGGTCTGCACGAATTCGCCTGGCCCGTCGATCGAGCGATCGACATGAGACTCGGCCGCCAAATTGATGACCGCCCGAGGACGCTGCTCCGCCAGCAGTCGGCCAACGAGGGCCGCATCGCCGATGTCGCCGTGGACAAACTGATGCCGCGGATTGGCCCGAACGGAGACAAGTGAATTAATATTCCCGGCGTAAGTCAATTTGTCGAGATTTACAACCGCATCCTTGGCCTCGCTCAACCATTGTCGGACTAAGGCGCCGCCGATAAATCCCGCGCCGCCTGTCACCAGAATCGAGGTTGTGCTTTGGTTTTTCATCTCAGCGGCGCGGCGTGTTTCTCTTGGAATCCGAAAACGATGTTCGTCGGAAGACGGACCCAACTTCGCGCGGCAAGGTCGAGAAATCAGGGGGATTCGGCCGCGATATGCGCCGATTTCCGTACCAGCACATATCCCGCTAAAGTGTCGCCGGGACTATGTCGAAGCGCGTTCAGCCAAATGCTGACCGAAGATCCGGGCAGAAACACGCTCACCGCCTCGAACCCTTCGCCACATTCAAGACTTCGAACCGTGGGATCGGTACGCAACGAAACCGGCACAAATATCGCCGCCTTCGGGTGGGTTTTCAGCAGATCCAAAGCGTTTCCATATTCCGACGAGGAACCTGAAGGAGGTTGATCGGCATTGAGTATGTGGATTTCATTCTTGAAAAACGACTCGCTGACTTTTGGTTGCCAAGCATACCACGGCACGACTAGGTCGGAAAACCCGAGCGATCCACGACTTTGAATGCAATAATTGACCGCCTTCGCGACGGGTGGTAGAAGAGTCGAATTGCTATAACGGTAATTCGGCGCCCATAAATTGACGAGCGCCCCGAGAATGAGCAGCGAACACGCCATTCGCCACATCAAACGGTCCGCCGCGAGACGCGCAAGCATGGCAACGATCAGAGCGCCCGCGCCTATCGCCAGAAAGGGAATGAATACCACGGAATACCTGGCTGCGATTTCGACGAACGTCAGCGGTCTCAATCTTACCGGCGCCAGAGAAAGGAACACGAAAAATCCCAAACCTGCCAGCGATATCAGGCGGCATTTGGCGTTAGTCCGGGCCAGCGTCAGCAGGTACGCGGCCCCCGAAATCAACAGGAATCCGCCGATAACCCCATTATCGAACAACAGGTATCGAAAATAGCTGAAACGGGCCCCAATGATGCTCAAAACGCCCGTACCCTGTCGCTCCGCCATATGATTTGCGTAATTGGCGACATCGGCCGGAGTCAGCGTGCCCGACCCTGACCCGGAACTGAGGCCGTGAAGGATCGGGCTGACCGACAGGCCAATCAGCACGCAGACGGCGAATTCACACAGTTTTGAGAATCGCTTGGCAATGTTCGTGCGCAAGATGAACTTGTCATCCGACCAAACGATCGTCGCTCCGTAAGCGATCACGATCAGAACGTAATACTCCTTGATCGAAAACAGCAGCCCCCCGAGGATCGCCGCGGAATACAACGTGGCCCGGCCACCCGTGGCCATATACCTCAAGAACAAGTAGACGGAGATCATCATCACGACCCCTGCCTCGCCGTCGGGCCATATTCGCGGCTGATGCAAAACCGTCAAATAGTTGATGGCGACGATCGCCCCGGCCATTAGCGCCGACGATCGCCCGAATACCTGGTTCGCGACCAGCGCGGTCAGCGGAATGCAGGCCGTCGAACAGAGAAGACCCAGCGCCGCCGCCGAACACAGACTCGCGCCCCATAGGTGATCCCAAGCGTTCAGCGTCCATAACCATCCGATTCGCGTGTTGTATTGCCGCGGCATCGGCGGCGTGGCCGGATCAGAGAGCTTTTTGGCAGCCTCGATATACATTTCCTCGTCGAACGATACGGGCAAATCGTAGTGGAATAAACGAACGAATCCTCCCAGCACCGTGATGATCACGAGCCCGACTAAGAACTGCTTCTTGCCCATTGAGGATATCTAAGATGTGAACGGGGGAAGTGTTTCGAAAAGCCGTTCGAGGCACGAGACGCCGATAATTGGCGAGCGATCCGCAGCATCAACCAAGGATTTTGAGAATGACGTCAGTCTTGCCGCGAAAACAATCGCCTCACCATGGACGATCGCCGCGTGCTCCAGAGCCACGTTTGACGGGATTTCGATTTTCGTTCGATGTACGGTTCGCAATCGTCCATGACGAGCGGCCGTTCAGCGACTCTGGGGTTGAATAGGTCGAACAAATGAGAGGGGGACACATGCACTAATTTTATTGTCGCGGTAGTCGGCTTGCAATACGAGGCGGCCGGGCGCAGAATTATAATTGACATGCTCTGCGTTCACATGCCGTAGCCCATCAAATGACTCAGCAATTCGACCCCTATCTTCGCTGGCTTGGGATTCGCGATCCGAATCGCCCGCCTAACTATTACTGTATTCTGGGCTTGGAGCTGTTCGAAGAGGATCGCGACATCATTTCGACGTCCGCCGATCGCCAGATGGCCCATGTCCGCACTTTCCAAGCCAGTGAACATCAGGCCGCTTCTCAACATGTGCTGAACGAACTTTCAGCCGCTCGAATATGCTTGTTGAATCCGGGCAAAAAGGCCGCTTACGACGCCGAGCTTCGCGACAAATTGGCCGCGAAATCGGTCGCCGCTCCCGAAGCAGCAATAAGCCCAATCGCAAATGCGCCTTTGGAAAAATCACCAATCGCCAGACCGTATTTGGCCTCGCGCGCGCGGCCGGGCTCATTTCGTCGCAAACCAAATCAGAACCAGTGGATTCCGATCGGAATTGTGGCATTGGCCGGTCTTTCCTTGCTTGCCATCGGCGTGCCGTGGTGGTTGGCCTCGGATCAAAATGCAACCGTCGCTCAATCGGGCGATTTCGGCCCCTTGGCTGGTCGACCCGCTGTTCCCGTCGTCAAAGAGGTTTCTCCACGACTCACGGGCGTGAACTCAAAACCAGCGTCAAGACAAGATGGCGCCAAGATTTCGGCCGATTCTTCGAGGCCCGCCGTGTCCAGCGCAATGCCAGGTAGGGTAGCGGAGAAAGCTCGGGTTGACGGGGCGGTTCCGGCCAATCGCGAGGTCGAGACCGCTGCGGGCTCTCATTCCTCTGGGTCCAGAGCGCCCAACGTCATCAAGGCCTCTGTCATTGACGGTCCTGTTTTGACGAAGGTAGCCGACGAAACAGCTCATCCCGACGCCCTTCAATTGACGAGGGACGAGCCCGACAACGAACTTTCATCGGCGCGCAACGCGCCTCCGTCGCCGCAATCGACGGCCGGAGTCGACGTCGCGACCACCGTGGCTGCCCTGAACGAGCCTCCGTCGACGGGGGCGACAAATTCGAGCACGGCGGCTTCGGATGCACCGTCGGCAAGCGAAAAAGCACCGAGTATTTCCCAAAAGTTGCCGCCGCCGACCAAGGATGCCCAATTGGCAGTGGAAAAAACAATTCTAGTCATTTACAAGAGCGACTTCGAGCTGGCTAATCATGGAACGGCCGAAGACAAATTGGCTTTGGCGGAAAGGCTCCGAAAACAAGCCGCTCAATCGACCGACGATCCGGCGGCCACGTTCGTGCTGCTTATCAAAGCTCAGGATCTGGCGATCGGCGCCGGCAATGTCGCCAAGGCCTTGGAATTCGAGAACCCGATCGCACAGCGTTTCGATGTCGATCGAATCGCCGATCTCCAGAGCCTCTTGACGGCGGCGGCTCGATATTTCAAGACGCCGGAAGCAGCCCAATCGGCAATCGATGCCGCCGACTCCGTGATCGAAGAAGCCGTTACTGCTGACAATTTCGATGCGGCGCTGCGGCTTGGTCGCATCGCGTCGGGAATCGCTGGAAAGGCCCACTTTGCCCTCGCGGCGACTAAAATCAAAAACCGGTCGAATGAAATCGAGATTATGAAGAAGGAATTCGCCAAATCTCAGGATGCGTTCGAAAAACTAAAGACCGCCCCCGATCTACCCGACGCAAACCTTACGGTCGGCAACTACTTGGGCCTCATCAAAGGTAATTTCGAAAAGGCTCTTCCATACCTGGTAAAGGCCAGCGACAGCGGATTTCAGAGCGTCGCAAAGGGGGAGAAGAAAGACCCCACCGCAGCCGCCGATCAGATTAAGCTGGCGGATGGTTGGTCGAGTCTCGTGGACAAGGCCAAGCCGATCGAAAGGGCTCAGTTGCGCAATCACGCTGCGACCTGGTATCGCAAGGCGCTGCCCTCGCTGAAAGGTCTCGAAAAGGCACGGGTCGAGGCGTCGCTGACTCGCCTCGAAACGAATGCGGGCCCGGCACAAGCCGATGCCACGGCATTCCTGAATGCCTTGACCCACGGCAGCTGGACAATCGCTTGGACCGCCGCTCCTGTCGCGACGGGAAACTATGTCGGCTTCAAATCAGAGTACAAGTCGGTTACCTTCGTCGCCGACGGGACTTGCGCTAGCGAGTTCTGGACCGGCGACTGGAAAAAAGATCGCGGTAATTCGATCGTGGTGCGCACTCGAGATAAGCCCACTTTTTTTTACCGTTTCATGTTAGATGCGGGCGGCGGAATAGTTGGCGAATTCTATGACCCCCCGGACAAGCTTCAGTGCATTGGGCGCTGCGTTCAGGTTCGGTAACCCAAATCCGAAACGCGTCGATCGGGAAACGACTCCCGCCGCATCGCGGCCGCAACTCCCCGAGAAAATTGATGACTGAAGCCAAAATTTGATGATTGAAGACCTGTCCAATATTGCCCCTAATCTTACTCGCCACCCTAACGGATTTTGGGTCGCTCAAGATAAGCAGGAAGTGTCGTACCCTGCTGGGGGAAACGAAGCGTGTTACTCGATCGAAGATGCGTCTTTCTGGTTTAAGCACCGGAACGCCGTCATTACCGATGTCGTTCGAATGTTTCCGCCGGATGGACCGATTTTTGACATCGGTGGCGGCAACGGCTATGTCGCCAGGGGATTGGAGCGAGACGACTTTCCTGTCGTTCTCGTGGAACCCGGCCCCGCCGGCGCGTCGAATGCCGTTAAGCGGGGCGTCGAGAATGTAGTCTGCGCAACTACACAAGCGGCCGGTTTTCAGCCGAACACGCTATCCAGCGTTGGTTTATTCGACGTATTGGAACATATCGACGATGACATGGATTTTCTTGCACACCTGAAATCGTTGATGAAAGTCGATGCCAGAATCTATATTTCAGTTCCGGCATTTCAGACGCTGTGGTCCGCGGAAGATGTTAACGCCGGGCATTTTCGGCGTTATTCTAAGAAGTCGCTCGCGAACTGCTTAAAACGCGCCGGATTTACGGTCGAATACCTCAACTATTTCTTCTGTTTCTTGCCGCTTCCTGTTCTGTTTTTCCGCACGATCCCCAGCCTCATCGGCTTACGACGAACCGGTTCGACGGAAGCTGCGCAACGCGAACACTCAGCGGGCGGCGGATTGGCGAGCCGACTCGTGGATCGGATATTAACGGCTGAGCGGAAAAGAATTCAACGTAACAAATCGCTGCCCTTCGGCGGCAGTTGTATTGCGGTTGCCAAGAATTTGAGCCGCAGTGATTGAAGCCCCCATCGCGTCCTGGAACTAACCGCCGGCTGGATAAATCGTCGACTTTCAATTCGATTGTCGGATCAGGGGTCTCCTTTTCCGTTTGCCGTTTCGGCGATACTCGATTTTCCACCCCAAATGTATTCGGGCGCGCGACTTCCCGTCATAAAAAGCAAGTCGAGGATTGAGACCTGAGGGTCGTACGGCGGAAAAAGCTGTTCGTAAGCCGGATAATCGTATTTGATATATTCCAGCCGTATCCCCGCTCGCTCGAAGTTAGAATCCTGAATGTATTCCTTGGCCGACGGGCCAGAAATATAGTGATCGGCGCCAACCTTTTGAAGGATCGCGAGCAAGCGATCGATTCTTTCTCCCGCAACTCCTAACTCCGACGAGCGAACGAATCGCTTGCCGTGAATCCCCAATTCCCGCGCTATGGCGATCGTCAACTCAATAGTAAAATCGGCCAGCTTAGTTGGCCGCGCAGAATAAAGCGATTTCAGCCAAGGCGCGTACTTCACAAAAAACGGAGACTTGCAATAAGATTGCTGAAGCGTCGCCCAATGCTTAGACGACCATTTTCGATCCCAGGCGATCTCGATATCTTTGATCAAGGTCTTTTCGGTTACGCAACCTGCACTGCTCACGGGGATAGTGAGCCACTGCGTTCCACTTGCCGTCTTAACGCGATTCCGATTTCGCCACCCGTGCTTGTCGTACTGAACGTCGTCGTAGAACACGAATACGTCGGACCGTTGGATTAAATCGAAGTACCCTCGCCAGGGAATGTAGTTGGGCTGCAGAATAACGCCGATCATCACCCCTCGGAGTTCACTCGACTCCGCTCCCAATCTTCGAATTCATCCTTCAACAGACCCATATAGGCTGCCGAAATGCGCCGCCCGCATAGTAAAAACTCGTCGCGATGAATTCCTTCCAGCACGAAACCGACGCGTAAATACGCGGCAATGGCCACATGATTCTCCGCATGGACCGTCAACCATATTTTATGTAAATCGAGGTTTACAAACGCTTCTCTTAAGCCCAGAACGAGAGCGGACTGGCCGATTCCCGATCCTCGCGCGGATAGTTCGCCTATGTAAATCGACAGTCGCGCCGTGCTTAAATGGGAATCAATTCGATCGAAAACAATATTGCCGACATGTTGGTCTCGCAAGTGTATGGCAAACGCCCGAACCAATGGATTTTCGCTCGCCTCATTTATCCAGTTGATTGTACTCGCGATCGTCGGCGTCGTTCGCAAGCCTACTCCGTCGCGGACAACTGGATCGGTCATCCACTCCGCCATTTTGGCGGCATGCTTCACACCTAAGCGCGCAATCGATATATCGTCCCTGAGCCATGACGCCATGCTACCTCCGGTTAACGCTATCCTTGATTTGCTTTGTACAGTCGCCGCTCTTCCGGCACATAATACTCCTCAAGCGACGTCGGCACCCGCGAATCGAATCCCAAGAAGCGCCGCCCGGTATGATTGAGTTGTTCGGCAATGTGTGTCGGCGTCAACCGCGGAAAATCAAATCGCTGCTTCATATACGCTCGACATGCATTAATAGTCAGAGCATGGCGCGCATTGTCGGTAATGTTCTTTCCGCCCAAATGCCAAGTCCTCGCGTTGAAAATAACCATGTCACCGGAACTTGGGAATACTCTCTCGGCTCTCTTGAAGAATTCGGCCTCCGAAGGCCGATCGGGACGTAAGTGCCCCTCTGGATAAAAATACGTCGCCCCGTTATCCTCGGTGAATTGATCGAGCGCGAGCATTACGCCGACGTTGCTGATATAATCCGGAATAAAACGAGGGCAGTCGACATGAATACGACCCGAATAGTTCGTCCCTTTGGGTGGCATGCTCGATGTAGTATAGGCGTAAACAATGCACGTTGCGCCCAGCAGATCTGAAAGATACGCATGCATCTTCTCGTTCTCAAGGACTCGAGCAAACTCGATATGGCGCGCCATCACATTATGGACCATCCACCGATCCAGGTAATTCGAGTTTTTGCCCCAGCGCTCGATATCTTCTTTAATACATCGCTCTAATAGGCCGCGCATAACCCCGATACTTTCCGTGGAAAGGACGCCGGGAACCACGGCAAACCCGCGGTTGCGCACTTGTTTTAGCAAGCTTTCGTCGGGAGTCATGCTTTCCCCGGTGGCACGTCGTTGACCAATTCGCAACTGACTACGGACGCAAATCACTTTGTTGCCGTAAATCGCACATATTTAAACAGGCTATCGCCAAGCGGTGAAATCGCCCGCAAAAACGCATCGATTGTGTCGGCGTCGGCAAAGGACTGATTGTGCATGACATAGGCCTGCCCCACGTACCAATCCAAGTCCACTTGAGCAGAAGAGAACCCAATGCCAAGCAGGTCGGAAACGATCGTCCGCGGATCGATGCCGCCCAACATCGCTTTTGAATACTCTGCCTTCTGAAAAGTTTCTTTTGGAATACCGAACTCCCGTTCGACCTTCGCGTCCGTTTCCAACACCGAATCGCGCGCTGTCAGAACCAATGCCGACAAGGTATTTCGGGGCGCGTCCGCAATGCTTAACATCTGATCCCAAAATAACTTGTTAGGATCCAGATCGGCATAGACCATCCCGCCAGGCTTAAGAACTCGGAACGCCTCGCGGAGCACTCGACGATGATCCTCGCAATGATGAAGAAATGAATACGCGGTAACGGCGTCGAAGGCACCATCTTCGAAGGGAGTGGATTCGGCTATACAATTATGAACGGTTATATTGCCCGACGACAGGTCGACTCGATCCAACATCGCTTGCGTGACATCGACGCCGTCAAGCTTCGTGAAAAGATCGTGAGCCAGTCGTAGAATGAATCCGGTGCCGCAGCCCAGATCGAGAAGCCGTGACTTTCCCGCCCGGTTTCGCAAGCTCTCCAATCTGCCCCGCACTTTGGCCTGATTCTCAGGCCGGAAATGCGGTTCCTTTTGGTCGTATGTCGATGCCATCTGAGAATGCACGTCGACGTTCGCCTGGACTACTGAACTACTCATGTCAGAAACTCCGGTAGTGTCACGAGAACCGTGGCCGAATGAACTGCATCTCTATTCTGAAATGCTGGCCGACATTCAACGGCCACACACGAAAAATACTACGATCATCGTCAATCAGGCGCCTAACGATCCGAGAAAGGGGCGGTCGATCTTTGCATCCAAATTGATTTGCCGGGATATTAGGTATCGAGGCCGATGCAAAACTTGCTGATAAACCCGAAATACATAGATTCCAATTACGCCAAGGCCGATCATCGTGGCTCCCAGCGACATTGTGAGTAGAATCGCCAATAACGTCAAGCCAGACGGCAGGGTGGTCACGAAGATGCGTTGCACAACCAGGCCGATCGAATAGGCGATTGTAACGAAAAGCACGATTCCCCCGAATAGAATTAAGAATCGATGAGGAAGATCGGTATAGCTCAACAATGAGTCGATCGCAAGCGCCAGTCGCTTTCTGAATGAATAAGAGCTACTTCCGCCCTGACGGTCATCGCGAGCGACCTGCACGATCGCGTGTTCGAATCCCATGTGAAACATCAGTGGCCCGACCAAAATATTCCGCTCCGTATACAAGTACATCGAGCGCAAAAAACGCCGCGTGAAAACCCGTAACGTGCCGATATGTTGTGGCACCTGGGTATTCGTAAGTTGTGAAAATACGCGATGATAAATCTGCGAAGTAATCCTAGTGAGAAACGCCTCTCGATTAGATTCCTTGACGGTATACACGACATCTACGGCATCGTTTAACGCGGATATAAGCTTAGGAATATCCTCCGGGCGATCTTGCAGGTCGGCATCCATGAGTACGATAACATCTCCGCTTGCCACGTCGAGGCCAGCACAAATCGCCGGATGCTGACCGAAATTGCGGCTTAAATGAATTCCTTTCACTCGTGAGTCGCCTGCGGCTAGCTCCAGAATGATCTCCCAACACTCGTCGGGGCTTCCATCGTCCACCATGATGATTTCGAATTCGGAATCACAGCCCTCGCACGCGGCGACCAATCGGCGATATAATTCACGTAGATACTTTGCGGTCCGGTAGCACGGCAATACGATCGAGATACATTGCATAACACAAGCTCGTCTAAGTAATTGGGAACGAATCGCTATTCGTTTTACTTCACTAGGGCCAAAAAGGTGCTCTCGACGAAATCGTCTCGATCGCACGACCTGAAATCATGCGTGGATGAGAACTGACTACCTGAAGACATTTAGTGTCCCTAGGCTTGCGTGACGCGATAAAAAGATGAAACTTCTTCGACTACCCTGTCCTGGTCGGCGACGGACAATGCCGGAAAGAGAGGCAATCTTACGATTCGCTCGCTTAACGCGTCGGTGACCGGAAAATCCTCGACCTGATAACCTAAGCGATGGCCGACCGGCGCCGTATGCAATGGCACATAGTGGAATACGGCGCCGATTCCACTGTCTCGAAGATGAGCGAGGAGCGAATCGCGATCTCTAGCGTGAGAGGTGAGGATGTGGAACATATGGTAATTCGTACCGCATTCCGGAGGCAAGGATGGCAGGCAAATGCAACCGGACGTTTCGAGCGGGCGCAATCGCTCTTGATAATATCGAAATGCTCGGCTTCGCGCAGCTTGGATATCGTCTATGGCATCCAATTGCCCGAGCAAAAAAGCCATCGCCAGTTCGCTGGGCAGATACGAGCCGCCCACGTCGACCCAGGTGTACTTGTCGACTTGGCCGCGGAAGAATTTGCTGCGATTTGTCCCTTTCTCGCGCAGAATCTCGGCTCGCTCGATCAATGCGGGATCATTGATTACCAGAGCCCCCCCTTCGCCGCAGGCGTAGTTTTTGGTGGTATGGAAGCTGAAGGCGCCAAGCTGGCCGATGCCTCCCAGCGGCCGCCCCCGGTACGTCGCGTTCACCGCCTGGGCGGCGTCCTCGACGAGAATTAAGTTGTGCTTGGCCGCGATCGCCACGAGCGTGTCCATTTCGCAGGCCACTCCGGCGTAATGGACCGCGAAGATGGCTTTCGTGCGCGGAGTGATCGCCGCCTCGACCAGCCGCTCATCGATATTGAGCGTGTCGGGGCGAATATCGACGAACACGGGCCGGGCGCCGCGCAGGGCCACGGCATTGGCGGTCGAGACGAACGTGTACGAGGGCATAATCACGTCGTCCCCCGCCTGCAAATCGCAGAGCATGGCCGCCATCTCCAGGGCGGCCGTGCATGAAGGGGTCATCAGCACTTTGCGAAGGCCAAACCGGCTTTCCAGCAGCGACGCACAACCTCGGGTGAACCGGCCGTCGCTATCGATCTGCCCGGATTGAATGACCTCGGTGACGTACTTAAGCTCGTTGCCAGCGAGCATCGGCTTGACAAAAGGGATATTGAGTGGCATCTACAATATTCTCGCAGCCGTGGGCGAAATCAATCGCCCAGAACCATCCATCGATTGGGAAAATCGAAGTGGGGAAGTGTTTGAACCATTATCATTGCTGAAAACCTAGTTGCCAAGCTCGGCGGAAAAGAACTCGTAAAGCAGCGTTCCGATGGACTTTAGCGGCTCTCACAAAGCCGCCTGGGAGAAGGGAATGTGCGGTAGATGGCGCCCCCGCTTACTTCGTGCGCGGCTCTAGAGCATTCACCCGTGAGGCGTTTTGATGCCTAAGGTTCTGATCGTTGGAGGAGGTTTTGCCGGTCTGAACGCGGCCAAGGGGCTTGGCAAGGCGCCCGATGCCGATGTGACGCTGATCGACCGCAAGAATCATCACCTGTTTCAGCCACTGCTCTATCAGGTGGCAATGGCCGGATTGAGCCCGGCCGATATTGCGGCCCCGATCCGCAGCATCTTGTCGATTTACCGCAATATCCGCGTGCTGGATGGGGAGATTAGGTCGATCGATTTAGCCCGGAATGTGGCGGTGGCGAATTTTGGCGAGCTGCCGTTCGACTATTTGATCCTGGCCTGTGGGTCGCGCCACAGTTATTTTGGCCACGACGAGTGGGAGCAGTTTGCCCCGGGGCTCAAGAATCTGGAGCAGGCCACGGAAATTCGCCGCCGCGTGCTGCTGGCGTATGAAGAAGCCGAGCGGAGCCATTCGCTGGAGGAGCGGAAGCGGCTGCTGACGTTCGTCGTGGTCGGGGGCGGTCCGACGGGAGCGGAACTCGCCGGCGCGATCGGCGAAATGAGCCGCTTTACGCTAGCCAAGGATTTTCGCAACATCGACTCGAAGCTCGCACGGGTCATCTTGATCGAAGCCGGTCCGAGGATTCTTCCTCAGTTCGATGAGCAACTTGCCGCCCGCGCGACGCGCGATCTGGAAAAACTGGGTGTTCAGGTATGGAACGACCGCAAAGTCACCAAGATCGACGCCGACGGCGTGGAGATCGGCAAAGAGCGGATCCATGCGGCGACGGTACTCTGGGCGGCCGGCGTGAAAGCGTCGGCGCTGGGGAAAATCGCGGGCTTCGACGTCGATCGCGCCGGCCGCGTAATCGTCGAAGACGATTTGAGCGTCAAGGGGCACAAGAACGTGTTCGTCGCCGGCGATCAGGCTGCTTTTCTGCATCAGACAGGCAAGCCACTGCCCGGCACGGCGCCGGTCGCCATGCAGCAAGGCCGGTATCTGGCCAAAACGATTCGCAATGAACTGTTGGGCAAGCCGCGCGAGAAGTTTGTGTTCGTCGACAAGGGGCAAATGGCCACGATCGGTCGCAGCCGGGCGATCGTCGAAATCGGCAAGCTAAAAATCACCGGCTTCACCGCCTGGCTGATTTGGCTGGTGGTTCACATTTATTATCTGACGGGTTTTAAGAACCGACTGTTTGTCGTCTTCTCGTGGGCCTGGTCGTACCTCACATTCCGCCGCGGCGCCCGGTTGATCGTCAGCAAGGAATGGCGGATTCATCCCTGTGCCGTGCCCGAGCAAAAAGATTGTGAAGAGCCGATTTAGGAAATCTCCTGATGGCGTGGACGATTTTGTACGTCGATCGCGATTTGATTGTGGTCGACAAGCCATCGGGGTTGCTCACCGCGCCGGGGCTCGGACCCGCGAACGCCGATAATCTCGCCAGCCGGGTGCAAGTCGATTACCCGGACGCGCGCCTCGTGCATCGGCTGGATCGCGACACATCGGGCATCGTACTTTTCGCGCGCGGCATGGCGAACGAGCGCGAGCTTAGCTTGCAATTTCAGCGGCGAGGCGTG
This sequence comes from Pirellulales bacterium, assembly GCA_038210495.1. Taxonomy (GTDB): domain Bacteria; phylum Planctomycetota; class Planctomycetia; order Pirellulales; family DATAWG01; genus JBBQWR01. The sequence continues at coordinate 143,618 of JBBQWR010000004.1, read as the reverse complement.
AGGAAGCTCTATACGGCCATCGTGCTGGGCCAAACCGCCGCAAGCTCGGGCCGAATTGAGTTGCCGCTGCGAAAGGATTTGGATCGCCCGCCGCGGCAGTGCGTCGATCATGCCCAGGGCAAACCGGCGATTACCGACTGGCGCGTTGTCGAACGGCAACCGGACCGGACGCGGCTCGATCTCGCGCCGCTGACCGGTCGGTCGCACCAACTACGCGTGCATCTGGAGGCGATCGGCCACCCGATTTTGGGAGACGGCTTGTATGGAACGGACCGGTCGAGAGAAATGTCCGAGCGGCTGCTTCTTCACGCCAGCCGACTGCAAGTCCGCCATCCGACGACCGGTGAATCGATCGTATGGCAGTCGGAAGCCCGGTTTTGAGAAGATCAAATAATCTTCAACTCCGCTCCGACGAGTCGCCGGTAGCCCGATGAACGCAATGGCGGCCGTTTCGGTTGGTTGAATCCTCGCACCTGTCATGCACAGGGTGCATGACCTACTAAGACGGCCATGCACGCGGTGCATGACCTACTAAGACTGCCATGCACGCGGTGCATGACCTACCACGCTTCACGCCGAGGTAGCATCATTGTGCGTCCAGAACCACGACCCAATCGTGAGTGGGTTGCGGGGGCTCCATGCGGCATTCGCCGCGGCTGTCGGTGGTCGCGACGGCGTCAGTAGTCTGCTGGCCGGTGACGGGGTCGAAGAAGGCGAGTCGATATTTGGCGTTCGGGCGGAGATCGTGAGCGATGACAGCCTGTGGATTGAGGGCGTAGATCAGCATGAGCCGATCGCCGATGACGCAGGCTTGCGGTCCGACTTCGCTGTGTTGGCCGGCGATGTTGCCCCAGGGGGTATCGCCAAGAGCGGCGACAACCGCCGCGGCGGCCCAAGTGGAGTCGTCGAATCGGGCTTCGCGCCAACCCGGCTGTTCGGTTTGCGATGTCCGCCAAGTTGCGTCGGTAACTACATGGATCGTGGCAGCGGCCGTGGTCGCAGTCGAAATTTCGATCTCTAGGCCGGCGATTAGGCCGGCGGGATTTTCCGCTACGGGAGCGGCGCAATTTTCGCCTTTCACGGCGAGCACGTTTTGACCGGCCCGAATGTCTGCCGCAACATCGATCGTCAACGGCTTACGCCAGCTGTCGCTCGCGCCGACTTGTTTGCCATTGAGCCAAGCCGTGAATTTGTCGTCGGCAGAAATGCTGAGCGTGGCCCGGCGGATGGTGGAATTCTCGGGAACTTTAAACTCGCGGCGGAAAAATCGGGTCGCGACCGGGGCATTGCGGCGCGGATTGCCCTCGGGAAACCAAATCCAATGGCCCATCTGCAAGGGGCGATCTTCGCTCGCCCAGGTCACTGCCTCGGGCCGCGGAGTGAGCTTGGTCCACGGGAGCGATTCGAGAAACTTTTTGCCTTGAGCCACTTGCTCCGAACCGGGCAGGCGCATCGCTTCATCCCAGGAAATTTTGCCGTAGGTTCCACCGTGCGGCGAGGCGCCGTGCGGATCGCCCTTGCGATTCAATTGCCAAATGCCGTTCGCGCCGTAGGTATGCCCGGCCGCGCCGTTGGTGACGCATAGCCAAAACATCGCGCGCGTCCAGGCGGTCGGCAGATTGTCCGCCAGCATCTCGTAGCTGGCCTCGCCGTCGATTACGGGCATGGTCGGCTGGGCCGCGTAGGAATCGCGCACGGCGCGGATCGCGACGGGCGCGGCTTCCGCCTGCCCATGCGGCGTTTGCAGCATGTCGAAATCCAGCAGGCCCTCGTCGTCGGTGACGTGCCGGGCCGTGTAGCGATTGATGGCCGTCGGATGCACGGTGATGAGCCGCCGCCAGGGATCGGTCGCGCGGATCGACCGCATGACATCGCTCCAACCGCTGGCCTGCTGCCGGTCGTCGAAGGGAAAACCCTTCGCCAAATAGTAAGGCAGATTCGCTTCGCCGGCAGCGCACCAGATCACGGGCCAAGCGCCATAACGGGCGATCAAGTATCTCCAATGGGCCTTCGCCTTCTCGGCGCCGAGCAAGGGGAGGAAATATCCCCAGCCGCCGACGATACAGGGCGAGATGCCTTGATCTACCAGAAACCGCAGACGCCGGTCGGCTGCGTCGAAATATTCGGGGCGAATTCGCGCGTAATCCTTTTCCCAGGTGCAGCCGGCTTCGTTCTCGCCACGCGGATCGAAGGGGGGCATATCGGGATAAAGGCCGGCGACGATTTGAACGACGTTGAAACCTTTTTGCTTGCGATCGGCGGTGAGCTGCTGAAACTCCTCGGGCCAATGCAGACGCTTAGAGAGCCCCATCCACCATGTGTCGGCGAGCCAGAAGAACGGCGTTCCGTCGGCGTATTGAAAATGCCGCTTGTCGGCCGCGACGCCGATGGGGCCATGCTTGAAGAGAGGATTATCGCCGGTGTAATTCGAAATCTCGACGACGCCCGATTGTCCATCGAGACCCGGATCGTCGGAATGCAAACACTCGCTCTTCCAGGAATGGGCGCCGATTTGCGGTGAGGCGTAGCGGACCTTCCACTGGTCGCCGCCGGCCCAAAACGCCGGAACTCGCAGCGACTTGCCGTCGGGCTGCGTGAACAGTACGTCGAGGATCACGTCCTTAAACGGATCGGCATGTTGACGCTTGGCAGAAAACGTCAGCTCGACAGCAACATTGGCCTGCGTTATGACGCTCAATGTTTCCGCTGGCGCGGCCTGAGCCACATACACAAGAGCGATGAAGGCAAGCAGTAAATGTTTCATCTTGGCTGGTTCACAAAGAGGATGTGGCGGATGTTGACGAGCCGCGCGCAGGAGATTTCCCGCAGATATCTTAACTTCAAGGCGCCGCGATTGCGCTGCTGACTGGGCGCGAAAGCGCGACTGGGTCGCCAGTCCGGTCATCCACGCGCCAAACGGACGAGAAGCAACGCCGATTGGAACGACACGTTGCGCGCGAGGCGATCATCGACGGCTGGGCTATTGGTCGGCTGAGAAATCTCGAGCGGGTGAGACGTCAATTGGCTGGTCGCGAAGGGTCTTGAGATCCATAATGCCTGGCGGCGAGGAAGCGCCTGTCGAGTGCAACGACCGAAGGGAGATGCCTCCAGTCTCGACGGCGACCGCTGATCGAATCGTGGGCGCCCGTTCCCGCGCACTTGATCGCGCCGGGGACGGTTTTTCGTCGGCCAATCCCCGGCCGCGTCCGACCGCCAACCAAACACCGGCAGTTATCGCCAGCGCGAGGCTAATAGCTATGATAATCGGATTGCAGGCCAGCCCATGAGCGCCGGCACGCGCGACAACCGATCGATTTCGGCGAGCGAGGGCAGAAACGGGTTGCTTCTTCCGAAGCGACCGATGATGGATGGGTTTAATGTGTGAGCGCATAAGAACGCACTGCGTCCGGCGCCTCTTCTCGGCAAATCGTGACCGACGGCGGAGCTAGGTGCCTCTGTCCCGATGCTCCGCCGAATACCAGATGAGACCACTGAGAATAAACGAAGGGGCTGGTTCTGTAAATCAATATTCAATAAAAAAATCGCTGCGAGGTACATTTCCCAGTGAGAATGCGCTGGAATGTCGGCGAACTCATTTCAGCGATCGGCATAGCCGGGCTCGACGAAGTCGCGACAACTTTCAGGGGCTTCGGCGAGGCCGCCGCCAGCCACCGGCGCTCGAAATTTTTTTAGGCGGCCATTAAGAGGGCCGCGCGCGATCGGCGCCGCTGGGCCGCAATCGCAAGCAGGCCCGCGCCGCCGATAAGAAGCACAATCGAACTCGGCTCGGGCACGGGGCTCAACAGCGGTGTCTGGCTCACGAAATAGCCAAAGTTGTCCAAGTAAACGCGATCTGTAACGCTTGCAAGCGAGAATGTCTTGCTTTGGTGGGCGCCGAAATCGCCGAGAAACTCGATCGGCAAATTATCGCTTAGGTTCCAACTTTTCAGATGGCCGTGAGAGTTAATCGACGAGATCGATGCGAAATCGCTGACCTGGCTCGTGGGAAGAAAGCTCGTGGACCCAAGTGACGTGCCTGAGTAATAGATGTCGGTCGAGCCCGGCAGAATTGACGTGTCGCTGTGCCAAGTGGCGCCGCCCAAATAAGTGTACGCCGAACCGATCGGCACATGGTCGTTCCAGCCGTCGAGCGGGAACAGATATTGAAGCGTCAGTCCGACGTCGGTCAGGGCTAGATCGCCCGAGTTCGTGGCCTGAAAAGAAAATATCCAACCAGTGCTGCCATAACTCGGGGCGGACGTGTATTGCAAGTGCATCGGACCGCCCAGGTCCGAGTCGACGACGTGGTAAACCGGCCCCGACTGACCGTATCCGACCGACGTCATCGCGCCGAGCAGGAGAAATAACGCGGTAATGATTCGATTCATTGGCGGTTCTCCCAGGCCTGCAATCTATTAAGGCTCGATCGATCCCATAAATCGAATCTATCCGGATGCTACGGGCAGGTCAACGCAATCGCCGTACAAAACCACGCGGATTGCGATTTTCCTTTGAAGGCTCCCACAAAACCGCCTGAGAGCCGGGGACAGTCCCCGGCGTTTTTGGTTCCTAGCTAGGGTTGTGTTAGCCGTTGAATATTGATGACAGCGACGCCATGGGCGGGTACTACCTGATCGATGGGGGCGCCCGGTACTGCGTTGAATGACCGTTCGACTTCCAAATCGTGCTTAGCGTCCAAAAGTCGCGTTTCGACGGTTGATTCACCTCGCCACGGGATCCCCGCGACCGAGATATGCAGGTTCATATTTTCATCGGAAAAATTGCTCGCCAGCACCGTTAGCCGGTCGTCAGCCGGATTGATGCCCGCGCATACGGCCAATTTGGCTGCCGCCGTGGTTTCATGGGCCTGGGCAACAACTTCGATCCGGCGCGGAGTGCTCATCAGCAGACTAAACGCCTTGAGGCCAAAAAACGACTTCTTGGGCGCGCCATGCTCGCTGAACATGCCGAATCCTTGTGTGTCCGCGGAATAATAATTAGCCGCGTCCAATTGCGTGTCTTGCAGCAACATCAATGCGGCGGTCGCGAAGGCGGCGCCCTCCGCTCCGCCTTGCCGGTCGAACCAGGCTTGGCGGGCATGGCCGTCGGTTACTTGAAGGGGTCCCCATTGTCCGTTCGGCAGATAACTCCATTCGTTCAGATGGCTTTCGGTTTTATCGAAGCCCTCGTGGTTCAATAGCGCCCGGATGGCCCTGGCTCGTTGAACCAATTCGTGAGGATCGCCCGCGTAGTTGTGCCACGAGAAGAAATCGAGCGGTGCCGATTCCCGCCGGCAAGTCTCGAAAAATTTGCGGGCAAACGGCGTCGGGGTGAGCTGCTCGTCCTTGAGTTCGCCGACGTAGCCGAAGCCGGGGCCGCCCACCAGCACATCGGGTAAGGCTTTCTTAAGCGCCTTGGTCGCGGCAGCGTAAAGCCGCAAGAACTGATCGTCGTCGCCCGTCCACATCGCCGGGCGGTTTTCCGGCTCATTCCAAATTTCCCAGTAGCGAATCTTGCGGTGGAACCCCGCGGCCCAGCCGTCGTTGTAGTGGCGGGCGACTCCGACGCAGATCGCCGCCCACTTGTCGGGATCGGCCGGAGGATTGACATGATATTTGCGTTTGGTGTGTTCGATGCTCTCGCCGAGTCGAAATACGATCGCGGCGCCGCTGGCCACAATCGCGGAAACATACTCATCGGTGCGGCGAAAGTCATAGCTCTCCGCCCGACTGGGGTCGGCCGAAAAGTCGGGAAACAGCACATGAATGTCGACCACATCGGCATTCGGCCAATGGCAATCGTGCAATCGGGCCAGGGGGACACTGATTTCGCGAAAAGCCGGCGAGAGATCGACCGTGTCGCCGGCGTGGAGCGTTCCGCCATTGACGCCGTGCAGCGGACGAATGAGGCCAAGCTTGTTGGCGCAATTTACGTTGACGGTGATGTCGATCGAATCGGCGGCTAAGCATTCACGGCCGTTTAGAACGCTATGGGTGGACACGATCGCGACGAGGACGCCGATGAAGTTCAGGCTGTTCATGGCCCACGAGCATGCCGATTCACGGCAGTCCGCAAATTTGGTTTTGGCAGTAAAAGGGGATTCGGCAAGACGAGGGGCGCCGGTGAGCCGGCACTCTAAGCCTAATTGTCCGGTTCTACAGGGCAAGCGGCCCGTCGCAATTTTGCTAACACGGCAGTGCCGTCCATTGGGCCTATCCATCGACGTTATACGCCGGTTTCACCGCTCGCGAAGGATCGAAGGCGAGTTTAGGGAATAAAAATCGACTTGTCCACGAATTCACTATCGGGGCCGGAATCGACGGGGCAGGTCGACCTGTAACAACCGGTTGACGATAGACGCTGTTAGTCGGCCTGAAAGCAAACGTCATCGGACGTTGGCAGGTGGAGGTCGACGCGGCTACGGGCCTGCCGCGAAGACCTCCCCGACAGGCGCCGTCGCGTTAAGTCGCCTCGATCGTCCAATTCCAGGAAATTCGTGAGCGAAAAATCCTTGACGATAGCCGGTGTCGCGGCTGATAATGCGAAGGGTCGGCGGCTCATCTATCGCTGCACGGGAATTGCTTGTGTTGTGTCCGTACTCGCGGCGCCGGGGCCGCACAAAAAACTGACAAATCCTATACCGGTCTTGTTCAAGATCTTTTCTCGTTAACTTTGAGCGATATTCATCGCTCGCGCGGATCAGAAAATCGGAGTGCATCATGGCTGGCGAAGAAGCAAAAGTGGCGGCGGCAGGTTCTGGAAAGCCCGCCGGCGACGGCGCTCCAAGTAAGAACCCGACAGTGAATGGAACCGCGGCGGAAGTCGCCCGCTCGAAAGCCAATGCCGCCAAGGTGGCCGCGGGCGATGGGGGTGGCGAGGAGCAAGAAGAAGAGTTCGACGATTCCGATACCGTGACGGGAATGCTCAAGGAGTGGATGCGCACTCAGGCGCCGTGGTGGGCCATGAGCTTCACGGTGCATATGATTGTGTTCGCGCTGATCTTGGTGTTCGGCGGCCGTTTTTCTCCGATCCCGAAATCGGGCAACGCCCCGGAATTCGACGAGGCCGAGGCCGTCGTCCAGCCACCCGATAAACCGTTTATCGTGGGTGAGCCCGATCCGACCCCTTCGGTGCTGGATACTTCGACGCTCACGATGACCGAGCCACCGGCCCAAGCCGCCCAAAGCGAGCAGCATATCGACGACAACCCGGTGTTCGTTCAAGCCGGTGGCGGCGTGGCCACAACGGCTACAACGGATCTCGGGGGGCTCACGGGGTTTGATGTCAAGGCATTTGGGCCGGGCCCCAAAGTCAAAGGCAGTGCCACGGGCGGCCTAGGCGCCGGCATTGGCGAAGGAAACAACTCTGGCAGCGGCGGCGCGGGCACGGGCTTCGGCGGCCGAGGACAAGGTTCGCGTGAAAAACTGCTCGGTCGATACGGCGGCACCAAGAAGACCGAGCGGGCCGTGGCCGCAGCCCTCTATTGGTTTGCCCGTCATCAAAACAAAGACGGCAGTTGGACGCTGATGGGCTACAACAAACAGTGCAAGGCAGGCGACAAGAGTTGCTCGGGCCCAGGCGAGCAGGAATCGCAGGCCGCCGCCACCGGGATGGCTCTACTGCCTTATTTGGCGGCTGGTCAGACTCATATCAGCAATGGCCCGTTCCGCCAAGTCATCAACGGCGGCATCTACTGGCTAATCAGTCATCAGCAGCCCGACGGCGATCTTTCGGTTAAAGCCGAGTCGCAGATGTACACGCACGGTCTGGCCGCGATCGCGCTGTGCGAAGACTATGGGATTAGTCGCGATAAGACGGTCGGCATCGCGGCGCAAAAGGCGATCAACTTCATTCAAGCCGCGCAGAATTCCAGCACCGGCGGCTGGCGTTATCATCCGGGCGAGGAAGGGGACACCTCCGTCGTCGGTTGGCAACTCATGGCTCTCAAGAGTGCTCAGATGGCCGGTCTGCAAGTGAACCCGGCCACGCTCGAAGGAACAAAAAAGTGGCTTAAGTCAACTTCCAAAGGAGTGGCCGGCGGCAGCAAGGGAGTCGGCAACGGCCAGTTCTCTTATCAGCCGGACGGTGGCCCGACAAACTCGATGACGGCGGTCGGGCTATTGTGCAGCCAATACCTCCACGCCGGCCGGCAAGATCCGGTAATCGTGGGTGGAGTGCAGCAATTGATGGGCAATCAGCCCAACAACGGCGCCCGCGACACCTACTATTGGTACTACGCAACTCAGGTCCTGCACAACATGGCCGACAAGGATTGGGACACCTGGAATCGCAAAATGCGAACGATCCTGGTCGAAAGCCAAAATGTCAACGACAAGACCTGTGCCGTCGGCAGTTGGGACCCGCACAACGTCAAGCCGGGGCAAGCCGGCGACGACGCTTGGGGCCAACGAGGCGGCCGCGTGATGATGACGAGCCTGTCGACGCTGACGCTCGAAGTCTACTACCGCTATTTGCCGCTCTATAAGCTCGACAAGCCGGAAGAAATCAAGGCCGAAGAACCCCTCGATATGAAGGCGCCCGGCAAGGACGCCAAACCGATGGCGAAAGACGCGAAAATGGAAAAGGGGAAGTAAGCAGGGTGGGCACTGCCCACCAAATGTGGCACGGCCGATTCCCGCCCAGCCGACTACTTGGAATCACTATCGACGCCGTCGTATGATAAACATGCGGCGGCGTTTTTTTATCCATATCGAAAGATTTGGCGCTCGCCAAATTTCGGATTCACCGAGACTGGTTTTTATATGCGAACAAAGTTTTGTTTTGTGATTATTCCAGCGGCGCTGCTATGCGGATCGATCGGCGTCGCCAAGCGGGCGGCGGCCGAAGACCGCGAGTTGGCCTTTGTCCATGCGCTGGAGGACAAGAAATACGCTGACACGGCAGTCGACTACTTAACGATCGCTAAGCAACGTCCCGACATTTCTCCCGAACTGAAGGATGTTTGGCTCCTTGAAATGTCCAAGTGCATGCGGATCACGTCGCAATTTGAGCAGGACCCCGTGCAAAAGGAAAAACAGGCCGCCGAGGCGCTCAAGTACCTCGATCAATTCGCCAAGGAAAAGCCGAATCATCCGGCGGCCCTCGAGGCGGGCTTGGCCAACGCCGCGATGATCATGGACCAGGGGATGGAATCGCTTGCAGCGTCGCGCACCGCCGCGGATGAAAAAGAGAAGCAGGCGAAGTTAGTCGCCGCCCGCAAGCTGCTGCAGCAAGCGGCGCCGCTATTCAGACAAGGCGTCGAGAAATTGGAAGCTCGGATCACCAAACTGCCCCCGCTGCCGAAAGGCCCCACGTTCACCCCTAAGCAAAAAGATCAGCTCAAAGAGAGAAAGCGGCTGGAGGTGGAATCGGCCAAAATGGCGGGTGAATTGGGGCTCATTAACTATAAAATCGCCGAAACATTCCCCGCGCCGGCCGACATTGAAGCTCGCAAAACGGCTCTCAATGACGCATATAAAGACCTCGACAAAATCTATCAAAATCTGCGCGATAAAGATCCCAACGAGCCCGATGGCTGGCTAGCTCTTAACGCGCACGCTTGGACCGGCAAGGTCGCGGAGGAGTTGGGCGATCTCAAGGCGGCCAAGGACATCTATGAAGAGGTGCTCGAAAATTTTCAAGAGCCCGATAAGGACAGCGCCAAATTTGTATACGCCCGTACGAATGCAGACGACATCCTCACCCGCACCAAGCACTTCTATATCATGCTGATGCTCAAGGATACGAACGAAGCCAAGAACTACGAAGCCCGGGCTCGTGATTTCTTGGGCAACGAGCAATATCGCAAAGTGCTCAAGAACGAATGGGGTTTTCAGGCCGCTTCGTTCGAGTTCGCCAAATTCTTGTGGGCCAAGGCCGAAAAGGAAACGAAGCCCGAAATCAAACGCGATCTGACCAAGGAGGTCCTGAAAACCGTCACCGAGATGGCGGGCATTCGCAGCGAGTTCCAGCGCGACGCGATTGCTCTGCGGCGGAAGATCACCGGCAGCGGCGCCCAGGACGCACAAACCGAATCCGAGGCGACCATGCTCGCCCGCGAGGCGGTGGACAAGAAGGACTGGACCACCGCGGCCAAGTGGTACGGTAAGGCCATTGAATTTGCCGAAAAGGACAAAACGGCGGACCTTAAGAAGGAGCGGCCGGGTCGAATCGCCCAATACCAAGAGGCTATGGCCGCCTGCGAATTTCAGCCGATCGTCGAACAGTTCAACGCCGAACGGCTGAAGCCCGACACGTCTCCCGAGAAGTTCAACGCCTGGTACGATTCGTTTATGAAGGTCGCTAGCGAGAACAAGAAAACGGGCGTTGCCAAAGACGCCGCTGCGCTGGCGGTTAACTCGATGGCGATTTTGTACTCGACGCTCGCCGACAAGATGAACAAAACGAGCGACAAAAAAGCTCGGGAAGCATTGCAACCCCAGCGCGACGCGGCCGGCAAGAAATTGCAAGAATCGGTCGACTACGTGCTCGCCAATTATCCCAAAACCAGCGCGGCGGACGAGGCCCGCATGGGGCTCGCGCAGGCCCTGTTCTTTGCCGACCCCGAACAAAATCGAGATCAGGCGATCTCGCTGTTCGAGAGCATCTCGCCGACCTTCGAGCGATATGCCAAGGCGCTGCAAGAGGCCGGCAAGCTGCGCTACAACCGCTATTTTAACGAGAAGAAAAAGCCCGAGGATAAGCGAAACGCAAAGCAAATGGACGAGGATTTGGCTAAAGCCAAAGACGAGTTCCAAGAGGCGATCAAAGCCCTGATCGCGCAACTTAAACCGAAAGAAGTACTGCCCCCCGCTATCATCGAAGCCAAGCTGCTGCTCGCACAGCTGTCGCTGGAACTCAAAGATTTCCCGGGCGTCACGACAACGCTGCAAGATCTGATCGGCGCGATCGATCGAAAGAATCCGCCCGAACTCGATCAAACGATGCTCCAGGTGTTCCAACTGGCCATGCGCGGTTACATGGGACAGAACGATTACAAGAAAGCCGGCGAGGCGGGCGATGTGCTGATCGCCATTGGTCCCGACAACGCGCAAATCAACAGCACGCTCGTCGGGTTCGTCGTGGGCCTGGACAAAGAGCGGAAGCGAATTCAGGACGAACTGAACGGCCTGCCGGATTCGGCGCCTCCGAGCCAAACCGAGCCGCTGCGGGCCACGCTGGGATCGATCAAAGACATGATGAGCAAGATGCTCACGGCCCTTTCGCAACGCGAGAAGCTGCCGCCGCAAAGCACCGTGTTCATCGGGCAACTTTTCAGCGACATGGATGAGACCGAAAAAGCGAAAGACCAGTTCAAAATGTTCCTCGACAGGGTCAAGGACGATGAAGCCTATCGAAAAGCGGCCGCGACGCTTGTAACCAAGGTTCGGGCGAAGCAAATCGATCTGCTGCGGAAAAGCGGCAATTTGGTCGAGGCCGCTCAGCAAGCCGAGGACCAATGCAAGGAAAATCCCCGGGCGCTGGATTTCCTGATGCTGCGGGCGCAGATCTACCAAACCTGGGGCGCCAAAGATCCTACCAAGTACGATAAAGCCGTCTCGCAGTGGACGGAGATTCGCGTCGGTTTGCAAAAGACCAAGCCGCCGCAATACTACGACGCGATCTACAATGCGGCCGTCTGCCTACGAGATCAAGGCAAGAAGCTGATTACCGGCAACAAAACCGAGGCGAGGAAAAAGCTCGACACGGCGGGCAAAGTGCTCAACTCCGAGTTCCAGCTTAGCCCTAAGCTGAACAACGACGCCGATAATATCAAGCGTTTCACCGATCTGAAAAAGGACCTCGACAAGCTGCGATCCGCATTGCCGGCGCCAGTCGTGGCGGCGCCAGAGCCGTCGCCGGAAGATAAAGGCGCATAAGACCGTCAACGCGACCGCTCGAGCCGGGCGCCGTCGCGGTGGACCCGCGCACGCAGTAAGCGTTGGGATGTATCCGTAGAACTGCGCGCGAAGTAAGCGCCGGGATGTATCGCGTATCAGATTCCGACGCGCTTACTTCGTGCGCGGCTCTAACCGCGAACTATCGATACGCCGGCGGGTTGCTGGCCTCACGCTGAGCCGTGAAATCCGGACCCTGCTCGGGGCTTGGGGGCAGGGGGCCATCCGAGATCACCGGGGCCGCCAAGTATTGTGGATACCGAACTTCGCCGCTGGTTTGCGACACGTTCGCGATTTGTCCACCACCGATCCGCACGGCCACCTCTTGCGGCTGATCGTCGGCAACAATCGGCCGTCGATTGACCAGCGCGGCTCGCTGCTCTGGCGAGGGGGGCGCCGCAAAAAATTGGGGCTGCCCGGCCGGCTGCTGCATAACTGGGAGGTGCGGCCCCGTCTCGGCAACTTGCGACGGTCGCGGATCGAGCTGGCGAGCCCACTCGGCGGCGATCGTTAGCGATGGATCGGCTTTCGCGGCCATCGCAAAATGCACCCGGGCCGCCTCGTCGTTCCCTTTGCGATGCAGCAGCGTCGCCAGATTGTAATGCGCCGCGGCTTGACCGTGAGCGGCCGTTAGTTGTTTCAGCGCTTCGTCGTTCCGATTCATGTCGACGAGGATCGTCGCGATGTTGTTCCGATACAGTGTCTTGTCCGGCTGGAGCGCGATCGCCTTGGTGAGCGCTTGGATGGCCTCGTTATATTTTTTGCGGTGCTGGAGCGAGAGGGCCCAGTCGTTCAAGATCGCCGCTTCGCTCGGATGAGTCTTGACGGCCGTCTGATACAGCTTGTCCGACTCGGTGAATTGCTCTTCGCTGTCCTTCAGATGGGCATAGCCGATCAACGCGGCGGCATTGCCCGGCTCCATTTTCAGAGCCCGCTGATATTGCTCGGCGGCGCCTTCTCGATTGCCGGCCTGCTCGTACACATGCGCGGTCGCGACGTAGAGATCGGGGCCCAGCTTGCCGGGCTTGGAGGCTAGCGACGTCGGGTCGCTCGTCGTCGCCGCCGGCGTGGCAAAGGCCTGTTGCGGCGCCGGGGGAGACCAAGGCCAGCGAAACGCAGCGGACTGATTGGGCGCGGCGCCGCCCGTTGTCGTCGTCGAACATCCCGACGCCACGACCAGCCCGCACGCGCCGATCACATTTAACCAGTTCAAGCTCCTGCGCACCCGCCACCTCCTTGTCGCGGTCACAACCGGGCCGGCCGACGAATCGGTCCGGCATTCGGCGAGATCATCCTGATCTAGACCGAGAGTGTGTCGCTCTAATGAATCGGTTGCCGTCCCCTGGTTTCTCAAGAACAACCGTGGGGATGGATAAAATTCGTTGACTTTGCCGTCGTTCACTTGCTGCTAGCGTCGGTATTAGCCCCCGCTGGAACCGCCGCTGGCGCCGCCCGGGGCGCCCTTGGAAAGCCGGGGAGTCGGTATGGAACTGGTAAACGCCTTGTTCTCGGCGGTGACTTGTTCCGCGGACCGACCATCCGGCGCCAGATCCGAGAGCACGACTTCGGGCAGCGTGCCGCGCGGTTGAAGCGAAACGGCCGCTCGCTGCACCAAGTCGAGGCGAGCTTTCGTGACATCGTCGAGCAAGTCGCGCTGAACGAACAGCGTGCGATGCTCGACCGGTCCCTGGCTCAGAATCGTGCGAATTCGAATGACGCCGGCTTGGTTGAGCTTCGACGAGCCTTCGTCGAAGTAGTTTTCGCCGATCAGGTTCTGTCGCTCCCAGCCCTTGGCGACCATCGCATGGAACGGCGCAACGGCCGCGACGCGATCCGCCTCGACGTAGGGATGCGGCCACTGGTTATTGATCTCGGCGCCGCTATGGACGCCGTTCCAGAATTCGTTCCAGCCTGCATGCAGGGGGGCCGCTGCCGAACCGGCGGCGACTGCTAGCATCAGACGAATTGCGAACTTCCTCATGCCAGACTCCTATTCGGCGGCGCTGCCACTCTCGCGGCAGTGCTCGATTCCATTCGAAGCAGAGCGACCGCGACCTCAGAGGTCGCATCGCTATCAGACTATCGGACGGGTAGGGGAGGTTACTCGCTTGGCGACGATCGTATCGGCACAGCCGCTACAGTCGTTAGGGCCAGCCAAATCGCCCGCTCCGTGATGCGTGGAGGGGTTGGCTGAGGCTGGCGCCGAAGGGAAGCCCCGGAGAGTCGCCATGGGATGTCACCTAACCGGGGCGAAGCGCCTCCAGCCCCGGGCACGCGGCCCAAGGCGCCCGAACGTTAGCACCCGACGTTAGCCCGACCGAAATCCCTTGCCTAATGCGCGCCCATCATGGGGAACATCTGGCGGACCATCGTAATCGCGGCCGGTCCAACGAGCACGACGAAGATCCCGGGAAAGATGAAGATCACGAGCGGAAAGATCAGTTTGACGGCCGTCTTGGCGGCCTTCTCCTCGGCAAGCTGGCGGCGGCGGATACGCATCGCGTCGCTTTGCACCCGTAGCGCCTGCGCGACGCTCGAGCCGAACTTATCGGCTTGGATCAAAATAGCGGCGAGGCTGCGAAGATCGTCGACCCCGCTACGCGAGCCCAGTTCCTGCAGCACCTCGTGCCGGCCGCGCCCCATTTGCAATTGGAAATTCGATAGACTGAATTCTTCGGATATGACCGGGGCCGTGGCCTTCATTTCGTCGCTGACTTTTCGCATCGCCTGATCCAGGCCCAATCCGGCCTCGACGCACACGACCATGAGATCCAGCGCATCGGGAAGCGACAGAAACAGGTTCTGCTTCCGCTTGCTGCCCATGTACCACACGATCATGTCGGGCAGATAGAACATGAACCCGGCGCCGCCGACCGTGTAGACCAGGGCCTTCTGCGTCAATCCTTCGGTGGCGATCATCGTGCCGCCGAAAAACATCAGGCCCACCACCATGCCCACGAACTTGAAACCGAGAAACGATAGGGCAGCCGAATCGCTGCGGAAACCGGCGGCCGAGAGTTTCGCCTTAAGCTTGCCGGCTTCGGCGGCGGATTTAGGCTGCAACGGTTTGGCAAACGCGGGCGAGGCTTTTTCCAGCAGACTGGCGAAATCCCCTTTTTTAGATTTGCCCCCCTCGCGACGCTTGCCCGGATCGCGAATCTCGTCGAGCCGTTCGGACGCGCGATTTTTCTTGCTCCCCAGCACTTCCAGCGCAACCCAAGCGGCAACGGCAAAGGCCCCGAAGATGGCTAGCGGCAGCAGCTTGGCGAGATTGAAAAAATTGTCGGCCAGCAACATGGTTACACCTTGATATTGATGATTTTGCGAATCACCGCGGCGCCGAGAAATTGCATGACGACGGCGCCCAACAGCATTTGCCGGCCCATCGGATCGGTAAACAGCGGCATCACGTAATCGGGGTTCAATCGCCAGACGGCGACGAACAGCACCGGCGGCAGCGCCAGGAGCACTATGCCCGACAGTCGGCCTTCGCCCGTGAGCGCCTGCACCGCCCCCCAGACGGCAAACCGGTCGCGCACCAGGCGGCCGATTTTGTCGAGAATCTCGGCCAAGTCGCCCCCCGTTTGACGTTGGAGCACGACGGCCGTGACGAAAAATTTGAGGTCCAGATTCGGCATCCGTTTGGTCATGCTCTTAAGCGCGTCGTCCAGAGCGACACCCAAGTTTTGTTCTTCGTACGCTCGGCGGAATTCCGATCCGATCGGAGCTTTCATCTCGTCGGCCACCAAACTGAAACCGGACGCCAAACTGTGACCGGCTCGCAATGCGCGGGCGATTAGTTCCAGAGCGTCGGGGAGTTGCTTCGCAAACTTACCGAATCGCCGTTTGCGCTTCATGGACAACCACAACACGGGTATGAACCCGGCGAACACTCCCGCGACCGGAGCCGTCGCGATCGGGGCGCCCGTGAACGCCAGGGCGACCGTCGCTCCGATGCCCAGTGCTCCGCAGAAGCCGAAGAATTTGATCGGCGCGATCGTCACTTCAGCCTGATCGAACCACAAGCTGAGGTTTCTGAACCTACCGAGGAACACCTCGATCACGCCTTGAGTCGCATCGAGCGGCTTAGTCAGCACTCCACTTGCTTTGAGTAGATTTTCCTTCGCGCCTGCCGTGACCTTCGCGCCGGTCAATTGCGCGAGGCGATCTTCGATCCGGTTCTCACCGTCGCCGCGCAACAGAAACGCCACGCCGCCGACCAGTCCGGCGACCAAGACAAACGCCACGATGGATATTAGTAGTGGTGTCATACAACTAGGTGAACGGGCGGCGTAAGCCCCCTGGTTAACGGCTTAAATAACCAAAAATATCCGCGCCACCCAGCGACGGCGCGATTTTTCTTCATGCACTATTCAACGAATCACAATCTAGCCAGCCACCTTTCGCCAGCGTTAATCCACCAACATCACGCGTTGACGAAAAGCACTCGCCGGCAACCGCACGCCGGACGATTCCAGCTTGTCCATGAAGGTCGGCCGAATGCCCGTGCATTCGAATTGACCGATGGCCCGGCCCGTATCGTTGATCCCTTTTTGGTGATAGTGATAAATGTCCTGCATCACGATCGTGTCTTGCTCCATGCCGACGATCTCGGTGATGTGAGTTACCTTTCGCGCTCCGCCTTGCAGCCGGCTGGCTTGCACGATTAGGTCGACGGCGCTGGCGATCTGCTGCCGCATCGCTTTGAGCGGCAACTCGAAGCCCGACATCGTGATCATCGTTTCGATACGGGCGACGGCGTCGCGCGGCGTATTGGCGTGGAGCGTGGTCATCGAGCCTTCGTGGCCCGTGTTCATGGCCTGTAGCATGTCGAGCGTCTCGGCGCCGCGGCATTCGCCGATGATCACGCGCTCGGGCCGCATCCGCAGGGCATTTTTCACTAGGTCGGTGGCGGTGACGGCGCCCTTGCCTTCGATGTTCGGTGGCCGAGTCTCGAGACGCACGACGTGATCTTGTTGCAACTGCAATTCGGCGGCGTCCTCGATCGTCACGATCCGGTCGGTATTGGCGATGAAGCTCGAGAGCGTGTTGAGCAGCGTCGTCTTGCCCGAGCCGGTGCCGCCGCTGATGACGATATTGAGCCGAGCCTTGATGGCGCCCTCGAGCAGCATCACCATTTCGGGCGTGAACGCTTTGTAATTCAGCAGGTCTTCCAGCTTGAGCGGATTGGAGCCGAACCGCCGAATCGAGACGCACGCGCCGTCCAGCGCCAGCGGCGGAATGATCGCGTTCACGCGCGAGCCATCGGTCAACCGCGCGTCGACCATCGGGCAGACTTCGTCCACGCGGCGGCCGACCTTCGATACAATGCGATCGATGATCTGCATCAGATGTTTATTGTCGCGGAACACGACACTGGTCTTTTCCATCTTGCCGCGGCGTTCCACGTAGATATTCTTCGGGCCGTTGATCAGGATATCGCTGATCGACGGATCCTTGAGCAGGAATTCGAGCGGACCCAGCCCGAACGTTTCGTCCAGCACCTCTTCGATTAGCCGCTCGCGTTCGGCGCGATTGAGCAGCGTGTCTTCGGTATCGCAGAGGTGCTCGACGACCAGCTTGATTTCGCGGCGTAGCACGTCTCCTTCGAGCTCGCCGACGCGCGTCAGATCGAGCTTGTCGACCAGCTTGGTGTGAATCTTGCGCTTCAGCGTGTCGAAATCCGAGGCTTGGGTTTTGTCGCCCGGGCGGCCGGAAGGAGTCAGCGTTTTGATCGGAGGCATGGCGTTTCGGCAATCTGTCGGCGGTGGGAGTGTTCGAATGGCGGGCGGAGTCGGGCGGCGAGTTGGGATTGTGATCCGCGGGCGTCGCTTATCGATTCCAAAGGAACCATAGCTTACGCGGCGCGCGTGCGTGGCGAAAAAGCCTCACGCGGTGAAAATGGATATCACCGCCGTGGCGCGCGGGGCGCGTAAGCCCTCTGAGCGCGAGATAAAACCACCGGGGAGCTTAATGCGCAGGGAGAACGCCACGCCAAAAACATTTGATCGGCGGCGCGTGGGATGTATGACGAGACTGCGCCAGCGGCGACGGCTCAGGACAGGGGGCTACGCCCCCCGCTCGCCACGCGCGGTGGCTAGGTCTTCGCTTTGCCGGACCAGCGGCCGAACCAACCGCCGCTTTGGCCCTGCTTGGCCGGGTCGAGTTCCTCGGCCTCTTTGGCTTGGCCCGTGAGCGCCTCGGCCAATTGAACGATCGACTGAGTAATCGGAGCCTTGGGCGCTTGCTCGATCAGCGGAACGCCGTTATTGCGGACCTCAACCATGGTTCGATAATCGTTAGGCAGCTTCCAGAAAATTTCGCGGCCGATCGTTTCTTGGGCCTTTTTCAGGCTGATCTGGCCGTTTTCCAAACCGGCCCGATTGATCACGATTTTGACCTTTTCCTTCATGCCCTCAATCTCGCTGAACGACATCAGGAGCCGAACGACGTTCCGCAAACAAGGCAAATCGAGCTGCGTGACGAGCAGCACGTGATTGGCCATCTCCATCGCGACCATGTCGAGCGCATTGTACGACTTCGAAAGATCGATCACCAAGTGCGTGAACGTCGCTTTGAGCAGACCGATCACGCGCTGGAGATCCTCGGGCGTGACCAGCTTCACATCTTCCAGTTGGACCGGCCTTGGCAGCAGGAACAATCCGGAGCTGTGCTTGGTCAGCGATCGCTTGAGCAGCGAAAAATCCAATCGGGTGACGTTTTGCGCCACGTCGACAATCGTGTAGTCCGGAATCGTATCCAGAAACACGTCGGCGTCGCCGAGACTGAGATCGAGATCGATCAGAGCGACGGAATTTTTTGGTTCTTGGGCAAGGATGCAGCCCAGGTTAACCGCGAGGCTGGTGTTGCCGACACCGCCTGTCGCTCCCGCGATAGCGATCACCGTGCTACCGCGAGACTTCGAGTCGCCCCGGCCGAATCGACGATCGCGGATTCGCTCCAGCGCGCCGACCAGGTCTTCGATTTTGACGGGTCGGCCCAGAAATTCCTTGGCGCCGGCCCGCATCGCCCGCAGGATCAACGAGCCGTCGGTCGAGCCGCTGATGACGAGCACGCTGCATTCGGGCGACGTTTGCTGGAGTTGCTCGACTAGGGCCAGCGCTTTATCCGGGTCCTTGTCGAGCGCGATGATGCCGATATCCGGATGCGTCTGGGCAATGACATCCGAGAAAAATTCGTATCGCGAGCATTCGGCTTCGAGCCAAACCATATCCAATCCCAACAGGATCGTTTTGAGCGAATCCCGAGAGGAATCGGTAGGGTCGACAATCGCTAACCGCAGCACGTTGCTCATGGTGAACTGTTTAAATCCGTTGACGAGCGCTCGAGCTCAATATGCGCCTACGAAATCTGGCGCCGACCAAGTCTAGGTCGAGATTAGGGACAGGGATGTATTTTCGCAACGCCTAGCTTGCCTCGCCGCCGCGCCCAACCGTCGCAATTGACGGTCGGCTCGCCATGCTGACGATTGCGACGGTTATCCGGGCAGCGCGTCCACGCCTCGGTTCGCCATGCGTGCGCTACTTAATGGAATCGTAGCCCACGGGACCGATGAGCGCCGGTTCGGGAAGTTGCCTCGACGCGGTCCGATTGGATCGGTTGGAAGTGTTAATCCGTGAAGTCTGGGGAGCGTAGAGCGCGGGCACATTGGGATCGAGTGGCGTGCCGCCCATTGAGGCCGGCGCGCGCGGGCCATTGTATTGACCGGAAGAGTTCGCGCTCGGCTTGCCGTTGGCGGGCGCCGGGCCCCTGGTGGCCGGTGACGGCGCCCCGATCGCTTCTGGTCCAGACGACTGTTCGACTCCGCCAACTCCGCAATTGCACGCGCCTGGGCCGCACGGACCGCAGGAGGGCACTTCCGCATGACCGTGCCAATACAACTGTTTGTCGTTGGGGCTGCTCGACGACATGCCTGGCCCGCATTGCGGAACATCGCACGGATCGAGGGGCTCAACCAACTCCGGCGTCACCATCACGAGGAGTTCGACTTCATTGACCAGTTCGTGCGTCTTGCGGAAAGCGGCGCCGAAATAGGGCAGATCCGCGAGCCCTGGGATGCCCGAACTCGAATATTCGAGTCGATTCTGCACGAGACCGGCGATCGCCAGCGTCTGGCCGGCTTTCATCTCGACTCCCGTATCGACCTCGCGCACCGACAGACCAGGGACCGTGATTCCCGATGTGGTCACGCTCAGCGTGGCATCCAGAAAGCTGATCCGCGGCTTAACTTCCAGACGGATATTGCCGTTGCCCAGCACCAGCGGAACGAAGTCCACCTGCGTGCCGAATTTCTTGAAATCGATCGTTGTCGTGCCGAGGCCGGCTGGGATGAGAATCGGAAACTCTCCACCGTCGTTGAACGTCGCGGGCCGGCCGCTGACGGTCACGAGGGTTGGCTCGGCCATGATCTTCGCCAAGTTGTAGGTCCGCAGCGCTTCGACGAAGCCGAAGAACGCCGTGGCGTCGGAAACGATACCAAAGCGAATCGTGTCGCCACCCAGCCCGCTCGTGGCCGGCGCGGGCAACGAGCCGGTCGCGGTGCCGCCGGCGCCATTGAGATTGATTAGGCCCGTCGGAGAGGACGACGCGAAGAAACTGTTGTTGTTGGTCCAGAAGTCAAAGCCCAGGTTACGAAGCTTGGTTCGCGAGACTTCCATCACCTTCACATGCAGCAGCACCTGTTGGGCCCCGCCGACCTTGAGCGAATTGATCACTTTGGGATAGTAATCCTCGGCGATTTTGACGATTTGCACGGCCTGCTCCGCCTCGGGGACGAAGCCCGAGATGATCACGCTCGTGGCCGACGGCTGCACGTTCACGGTCGAATGCGGGAACTGCGACTTGAGCACCATCTGCAACTCTCGCGAATCGCCGAACACGACGACGTCGAGCGAATGGATCTGGTTTTTTTCGTCCCAGAGATTGATCTGCGTAACGCCCGGTTTCTTGGCGAAAACCTGGATCGAATTCGGTGACAGGGCCGTCAGATCGAGAATGTCTTTGTTGTTGACCTGAGCCCGCGGCACTTTAAGATCGAGCGTCAACAACCGGCTGGTGTTGACCGTCATTTCCATCCGCTCGGTCGCCGCTTGCACGTGGTGTACGATCGGCGGCGACGCGGAGTCGTCCGCCCGAGCGACGCGGGAAGCGCCGAGAGAAATCCAGCTTGCCGACACTTGTGCGAGGCACAAACTGCAAGCCAACAACCGCCGTGGGCGTGTGGTGAACATCCTTGTTCCTTCCTAAATGTTTTGATCGAGCCTAGCCGTGGCCCGGTGTTTTCGCCAAAGGATTGATCGTGGGTCCGGTCGGCTTGGTCGAATCTTTGTCTTTGGTCGCGAGCCCCGAAGACTTGGAATTTGCGTCCGACGTAGGTTGCGTCAACGGCGCCACGGGTGATTCCGTCTTGGATTCACCGTGCACGAGAATCGTATAGGTTCCGTTGCTCCAACGATTCGGGTCTTCTTCGCTTTTGTGAAATTCGGCCAAGCTGACTTCAGTGCCTTTGATGATCTGCATCTTGTAGCTGAGGTCTTCGACCACCGGCGGCTGCGTCGGAGGGAGCGACGAGACCGTTTCCGCATACTGTTGCATCGTGGCGGCGAGCGTCGCCTGCTTGATGTTCGTGGGCACCGGCTTGTTCATGTCCTCGACGTCGCGACTGACCTTCTCCGGCGTGAGTAATTGATTCATCGACGTGCCGGGGCCGAGCACGGCCGCTTCGTCGTCGGGGGCGCGCATCACGAGCCGAATCTTGCCCACTTCCGATGCGAGCGCGGCTTTTTCGGCCTCACCGGGCGTCACGAGCAATGTCACGGTTCGGGCCATGATCGAGTCGGCCGCTTTGTCGTCGGCCGAATGGATCACATCGTTGACCGCGAAAACACGAACGTCTTGCAAGATCGTTTTCGTGCTGGCGTCCATCATGCTGTTGCCGCGGGTGATGAACAGCAGCAGGTCGACGCGATCGCCTGGATGCAACAGACCGCCATGCGAACTCATCCCGTCGGCCTGAACCGTATAAAGTCGAAAGCCCTTCGGAATTTTGGAGCCTGCCGTGCCTTCGTGGCCGGCCAATTTCTGCTCGAGGATCGGTTCGCCTTGATAAACGGCGGCCCGGAGTCGTTTGCCGTCGACGTCTTCGAGCTTATTGAGCGAGCCCTGGGGAATTTTTTCCTTCGGCCACTGTTCGAGTTTAAGATTTTGAGCCGAGAGCAACTCCTCGGATTTAATGTCGGCCATCGCAACCCAAACGGGCGCCGTCTCTTCGACGGCTGCCGGTTGCTGATTCCGCAGCACTTGACTGATGCCGATCGACGCGACCAGGCCGCAGCCGAGCGCGAGTCCCAGGAGAATAACTGTTTTTGAACGCATGGTCGCTCTCTTTCGCCCGCTGGGCAGCGGCATGGGGATGGGCCCCGAGGGGACGCCGCCAATCCGATTTTCAACGGGCGCCGCCAATCATCGCGGCGCCCGAGTCGCTGCCAGCAAGTCTCACAATAATAGATTGGCTGACAGCCCCCCTGGACTTAATCAAAATCCGTAGAGACGGCAGGTCTCGCGCAATCCCACCAGCGGCTCGATTGACAATGGCCGCCGACGAGCCCGATTCGCGCTCGAACCATCGACCCACGGCCATGCCCATTCGATTCCTTCGGCACAACCGGCAGACCTTCTCCAATCCGTATTTTTTAGAGCATCCCTGCCCAGACAAAATAGGCGATTGTGCCAATGGCCAACGGGATTCCGTAAGGCAGTAGCAGCATCGAGCTTTTGCGCTGCGCGGCGATCGCCGATAGCTCGCTCGGGTTGCCGACGGTCATAATTTCGTTGGCGATCATAAAGAATTGAGTCTTGTGCTTCGTCCAGCTACGACGGACGAGCACCATCCCGATGGCGATCACGCCGCCGATCACGGTCGACCAGCAGAAGGCGTAGAACGTCACCTCGGGCATAACCCAGGCTCCGACGCCGGCCAGTAGCTTTACATCTCCAGCGCCCATGCCGCCGATCGCATAAGCGGGCATCAGCAAGGCCAAGCCCACGGCTGTGCCCAGCAGACTGCCACCCAAACCACCCCAGCCGTGGAGGATCGTGTTGGCCGCGATCCCGCTGAGGATCATCGGAAACGTGATCCAATTGGGCACCTTCAGCTTATAGCCGTCGATCACAGCGGCCACGATCATGGTGATCGTGACGAGCCAAATGTTCCAATGATCCGTGAGCGAGCTGAGCAAGCTATCGAGCATGTGCGATTCCCGTATGGCAAAATTCTTTTGAAGCGTGGAAAGCGGAAAGCAAGTGGCTTCCTGACAGGCGCTCAACCACCCAAGGAAACATAGCTCATTGGCTGGGAAAGCAAGGCAGCCGCCGCGGAGCCAGGAGAAAAACTTGTGGCAATACAATTGCCCCGCGGCGGTTGCTCAGCGTTCACATCGATTTGCTTTTTTGCGGACGGTAGAGGGGTTAGGGGTGATGGGGCTAGGGGTTAGAGAAGGGCACCCCGGAGCGGCCGCTCTTTCTCTTCCCTAGTCCCTGACCCCACCATCCCTAGCCCCTTTTTCCTTACTCCCATAAAAAAGCCTCCCCGGCATCGAACCATTGTCGATGCAGGGGAGGCGGGTTGACTTGGTGTGTGGCGACGGCGGGCGGTTTTGGCCGATCCGCCGCGCCAACACGGTGAACCATCTAGCTGGCGCCACCGATCGAGGCGGCCACGTTGCTGAACGTCGTCGCGGCCTTGCTGCCGATCGACGTGATCGCGGTCAAGCACACGATGACGATCAGGGCCAGCATCACGGCGTATTCAACCGCGGTGGGGCCATCTTCCGACTTGACGAATTTCTGTACGGTCAGGAGCCACTTCTTCATGACAAATCCTCCAAAGACGGCGACTGCCCACGGCAACATAGCCGGCGAAAACAGTCTGGCCGATAAGACAAAATAGGTTGGATTTCACCACGGCGCGTCGATTCTCGCGAACACGGCGCTGGCCTGCTTCGCAGCGGCAAAACCCGATAATTTGTTGCGGCGCCCTTTCGTTGCGAGCATGCCACTTTCGCGTGGCGGCCAACTTTCCGCGGCGGAGGGTCTCCGCCAACGGAGGGTTGGCCCAATTCGCCAGCCTCGCGGCTAGCTCATCGTTCTTCGCGTCGAAACGACCCCGACAGGCCCTTCCCTTTTGCGTCATTGCACTGGCCGCTCGAATCGCTTTCGACAAGTCGTGCGATTCGCCGCCGCCCGCTGCTTTACCACGACCTCGCGGCCATGTTTCCTTCGGCTTCCTTGCGGTCGCCGTCGGTTCTAAGCAAACGTATGTCGCTTGCGGCTATTGTCAAACGCGGACTTTAATTTTTCTGGTAATTTCTTTCCGGCGGGTGAATCGGGGCAAAAATCGAGAGGATCGGGCGGCCGGAAAAGTCGCCAATAATCGATTCGACTTCTCGGATGCCGTCGCGATTTATCGCTCGAACGGCGGCCGCTTCCCGGCTATCGCTGAATTCAACTCTCCAACAGGTGTTGGGGCAATGTTTCGCGGCTTGCACAACGTCGATACGCTTTCCGGCAATCCCAAGGTCCTGCCGGTAACTGAGATACTTGAGTGGCCAATAGTTCCACCACTGGCTGGCCACGATCGTCGTGGCGTCGGTCGATTGGGCCGATTGCCGGGCAATGTAGGCGATCGCCGTTTCTTTCGGCTCAACGTTCGCCGTATGAAACGTCGGATGCGAGCGGCCGCCTGTCTCGTAAATGAATGCGAAGAAATTTTGTTGCGTGCCTAGGAGCAGAAGCCAACAGATTGCGGCGCCGACCAAACCCCCGGTGTGCTCGAGCCGTGCCCGTGGCTTGGGTCCGGAGTAGAAGGCGAGCGCGGCGAGGATTGCGCCGGGGGCGACGATCCAAATTCCATATCGCTCGAAGTCCGGCGCCAGGGCCGCCGGACCGGCCATCACAAAAAACGCGGCCAGACCAATCAGCCAGCCGGTCAACAAGCAAACCTCGTTCAGTATCTGCAACGACAATCGTCGATAGAGGCGGGCGCCGATCGCGATCGCGATTGCCGTGACGCCCAAATCCAGTCCCAATGTGCCCCATGATCGTTGATGGCCAGTCAAAATTTCCGGCGTGCCGGCGATGTATTCATAGACGCTCGATCCCGAAAACAAGCGTTCGACATTTAGCAGAAACGCCCCATAATCCGCGGGCGATGTGAGTCTTGCGCCAATTGCCGCAATTCGATCCGATAGCGGAATCGTCCATGCCACCAGCGCCGCGCCGGCCGTGAAAAGCGCGCCGATCAGAATACGATGATCACTGGCGATTCGCCGAAAGTTCGCTAAATCCGACCACCATGCCGCCGATAGCGCGACTATCGTCATGGGCGCAATAAATAAATTGGTCGGATGGACGATGATCGCTAGGACCAACGACATCAAGCCCAGCAACGACCAGCGCATGCGCCGCTCCCGATCGCCGATCGCGCGCAGCGGCCAATATATCGCCGGTAAGCAGACTAATAGCGATTGGCTGGCGTCCCACGCTAGCCGGCTATAGATGACGTCGATCGGCATCACGGCCAACACGATGGTCGATACCGTCGCCACTCGTTTGCCGAACACCGGGCGGCAAAGCCAATAATTCGCGAGCAGCGCAAGTAGCCCACTGGCCACCGCCACGCTGCGAAGAACGAGAAACGACGGCTCGAAAATTGAATGCAAAATGAGTTGCGGTCCAAAGAACAGCGGATTGACCAAATTGCCGGTCGGCGTCCGCCAGTCAATTGGTTCGCCGTGCAGCCACGCTTCCGCCTGAACTCCATACCAGGCCTCGTCGCCGTTGATGCCCGGCAGATTGGCCAAATCGCGACATCGAAGCCATACCGCGACGGTAAGGAGTGCGCAGATATTCAAGTGCTTGAAAAATTGCCCCCAATTGAATGCGAACGTCGATTTTCGTGGATCGAAAGCAAACATCGAAGTGGCCGCATTCTTGCCAATCTGGTCGCATCGCTGCTAATCGCATCCCGGCAGGGATGCAAGACGGTAGCCGGCGGTGGAGGCCGTCAGGCCGACGCCGCCGGACAGCCGTAAAAAAAATTCCTTTCGACCCCGGTAGGGGTTGCAGACTCTTCCACGTCAATCCAAATATCGTGGATCGTAGTCCACACCGGCCAAGTTCAACAATTCGACAAGTTCATCTCGGTACGACTTCTTCCGGTGATGTTGCTCCTGATTCAGGACGTAGCTGCGAACGCCATCACGAGCAGTTGGGCTCACGCTAAAGACTGAATAGCCTTCTTGCCAAGCGAACTCAGCAAAATTTATCTCCTCGTGAACCCAAACAGACGATGATTTCTTGATTTCTCGGACGACATCCGCGATGCAATGAGTTGGTTTGAGACCGACGAGCAAATGCACGTCGTGGCCGCGTTCAACCAATCCTCGCGATTTCTGCCTGCGCTCACGCCAAGGCTACGTCATCGACTTCGGTTCCGCCGACGATCGCGGCCGGCAATGTGGCGTTTATGACCTACAGTAGAGAAACGGCAACATCGCTCTACCGATATATCCATGCCAACCGCGTTAAACCGCCCGATTAATCGTTGCCAAGCGCTGCTGCTCAGCGCCATTGCGGTGCTATCGCTGGGGCTTTGCCTGGGACTGGGAATTCAACTTAAGCTGGCCGATTTTTGGCCGCCATTTTGGTTTACGGGCTTGTTGTGCGCCGGCGCCTATTTCTATGCCCGGCGCGGCATTTACAGCTTTAGTTTGTGCTTCAAGGCGCTCGCGATCCTGGTGGGCGGATCGACGATACTCGGGCCGCTGACCTATGCAGTGGCCAACACGCGTTGGCCGTGGGTCGACGACAAATTGGCGGCGATCGACGCCGCGTTCGGGCTCTCCGCCGGCGCCGTCGCGGTTTGGACCGCTCAGCATCCGTGGTTTGACTTGGCAATGCGGCTGATTTACAGCTCGGTATTTCCGCAACTGATATTGATTGTCGTCGTGCTCGGATTCGCGGGGGACAAGCAGCTGGAGCTGTTCGTCACGCGGTTTATGCTCGCCGGTCTGATCACTTGCGGCCTGTTCGCCTTTTTCCCGGCCCAGGGAAGCTGCGCCTATTTCGGCTTTCCGACGCCCGATCACTACGTCGGCGTGCTCAGCGAGCTTCGCCGGATTCGTCTCGGGCTCACGGCGATTTCCTGGAAAGACATCGAGGGAATCGTGACGTTCCCCAGTTTTCACACAATTTGGGCCGTGCTGCTGGCCGTTGCCTATCGTGGCCGTTGGCAGTTTTTGCCGGTCGCCATTCTCAACACGCTGGTGCTGTTTTCCTGCATCACCACGGGCATGCACTATTTTGCGGATGTGGCCGGCGGACTGGTCGTAACGGCCATAGTGATCCTAGCGACAAAAAATTTGTTTCCGGTGGAAGACGAGGGTGGCTCGTCCGTCGCCGCGGCGCCCTGCGAGCCTTCGTCGCTGGCTGTCGCCCCGGCGAATTGAATTCGGACGGTAAAATCTATTCTTGGTTAGAGAATTTTCCGCCGACTCTCATGGTGCTTTGTGGCTTGGACCAACGAACTACTCGATCAACTGACGGGACAGCTCCCGTGCGGTTACCACATGAGTGGACCGCCCGGCGCTGAGCCGACGGCGCTCGCGGCGCTCGCGCTGGCGGCCGGTGATCGCACGGTCGACGCGCAGCGGGCCATTGATTGGATCGCCAGCCAACAAGCCGCGGATGGCAGCGTCGGGCCCATGCCGGGACAAGCCACGCCCGGTTGGCCGACGAGCTTGGCCGTACTCGCGGCGCAGTTCGTCTACAGCCGAAACTCGGCCGCCAAACACGCGTTCGATCTCACGCGGGCCATCAATTGGATTTGTCAGACCAAGGGCGAGTCACTGCCGCGCAACGATATTACCGCGCACGACACAACGATCGTGGCTTGGCCCTGGGTCGCCGACACGCACTCGTGGATCGAACCGACCTCGCAAAGCATTTTGGCATTGAAGGCGATCGGCCGCGCGGCCGACGCGCGGGCCCAAGAAGGCGCGCGAATGATTATTGACCGGCTGCTGCCCTCGGGTGGCTGCAACTACGGCAACACGTTTGTCATGGGACAAGAACTTCGGCCTCACTTGCAGCCGACGGCGCTGGCGATGCTCGCGCTCTCCGGTCAGCCCGACGCCACTGGGACAATTTCCAAGTCGCTCGATTATCTTTCGCGCGAGTTGTCCCCCAGCACGGCATCGGCATCGCTCTCGTACGGACTGATGGCGCTGGCCGCTTATGGCCGGGCGCCACGCGACTGGATGGGCTGGCTGGAAAATGCGTATCGGCGAACCGTCAAGCGGGAGCCGGCGCCGTATCGGCTCGCATTGATCGCTTTGGCGGCTCTCGGGGATACCGGACCGCTCGCGCTAGCCGCGAAAAACACAAAATCAACTTCGCTTTAATCGTCGGTTCCCATGGCGTGATGCACTATGTCGGCAAAACAAACGATTTCCTCGACTGACGTTTCAGCAGCGGCCCGCTCCCCTGCCTCGGCTACGATGGATCGTCGCGCGCTGCTCGTCGGCAGCGGAGTGGCGCTAGCTGGTCTCGTGGGATACCCGATCGTTCGTCGGGCGCTCGCGCTGCGGTCCGCGGCATTTGTGGCGCGAGGCCAGCGATACGATGGTCCGATCGAGCAAACGATTCGCGACGGACTGTTGGCCACCGGCTTTCAACCCGAGCGCATCGCGGGCAAGCGAGTGCTGCTCAAGCCGAATCTCGTCGAGCCGACTCGCAAATCGCCGCAAATGACGACGCATCCGGCGATGGTCGTCGCCGCCGCCAATGTGTTTCGCCGCTGGGGCGCGAGCGTCATCGTGGGCGAAGGTCCAGGCCACGTTCGCGACACGGAGATGGCCCTAGCCGAATCCAACATGCAAGCGGCCCTCGATGACGCCGGTCTCGACTTTGCCGATTTGAATTACGAAGACGTATCGTGGGTCGCCAATGCCGGCGGCGCGAGCAAGCTGCCCGGGTTTTGGTTTCCACGATCGGTCGTCGAAGCCGATCTGATCGTGTCGATGCCGAAGCTCAAGACGCATCACTGGGTCGGCTTCACGGCGTCGATGAAAAATTTGTACGGTACGATTCCCGGCATCAAATACGGCTGGCCCAAAAATGTGCTGCACTATGCGGGCATTCCGGAGACGGTTCTCGACATCAATGCGTCGCTGCCCAAAGCGATCTCGATCATCGACGGCATCGTGTGCATGGAGGGCGACGGCCCGATTTTGGGAACGGCCAAGCAGATGGGCCTGGTGATCGTCGGATGCAATCCCACGGCGGTCGACGCGACGGTCGCTCGGATCATGGGACTAGCGCCGGAGCGGGTGTCGTATTTGCAACTGGCTGCGAACCGCTTGGGGCCGGTCGACGAAGGATTGATCGCACAGCGCGGCGAGACATGGCGGAGCGTCGCGAGCCCATTTCGAATTATCGACAACCCGAGCTTGCAGGCGCTGCGGGCTCAATCGGGGACGCTATTTTCGTGAACCTCAAACAATACTCTGGGTGGCCGGGGCCGGAGGCGTCCTCGCCGAAGCCCCGGAGAGTGGTTTCCACTGTCAGAGCAGGCAATTTGTCTGGTAGTTGTCGCTGGATGTGCGTCCTCGCCGCCGGCCTGCTCACCGCGTTGGCCGGACCGTCTTTGATCGGCCGCATCTGCACGGCCGACGACCTCGGCTCATTTCATCTGCCTCTGCGAGCGTTTTACGCCGATTGCTTGAAGCACGGCGACCGATTCGATTGGATGCCGCAACTGTATTGCGGCTGGTTCGTGACCGGCGAAGGACAACTCGGCGGCTATCACCCGCTGCACTGGCTGTTGTATCGATGCTTGCCGCTATCGACCGCTTTTGGATTGGAGTGCCTGCTCGGCTATCCTCTGATGATCTGGGGCATGTATCGTTTGCTGCGACGTTGGGAAATACCGCGCGACTCAGCAATGTTCGGCGGCGTCTCGTTCGCATTCTCAGGTTTTTGCCTGCTGCATTTCGTTCACGTCAATGCGATTGAGATCGTCGCGCACTTGCCGTGGCTGCTACTGGCAATCGATGTATCGATCAAGTCGGAAGATCGACGGACATCGCGCCGCGCGGGAATTGCGATCGCGGCGCTCACCGGATCGCAATTGCTTCTCGGCTATCCGCAGTATGTCTGGCTGTCGCTCGTCGCTGAGTTTGGATATTTTATTTGGCTGTCATGGCAGCGAGCGAATTTTCGCGCATCCTTGGCGAGGCTCACGTTTTGGAAAACTATTGGCGTGGCCCTCGGCGCGGTGCAGTTGCTGCCGACGATCGAGGCCCTCGGAGAATCCGCCCGGCAAGCGGCCGATAGTTCGTTCAGCGGTTGGGGGTCGCTCGCCCCGCTGAATCTCATCCAGTTGTTCGATCCGTATTTATTCGCCACGCGCGTCGTCGGACAAAACACGCACGAACTCGGTCTTTATGCCGGCAGTGTTGTCTTATTGCTGGCTATTTGGGCCGTAACCAACGGGGGCGGCAGCTTAATTCGGCTGCGTTTGGTAAACGGCGCAATTGGTTTAATTGCGATTGGGTTTCTACTGGCCATGGGTGAATTTGGACCTTTTCGCTGGCTCGTCTCACATCTGCCGGTCATCAATAAATTTCGCTTTCCATGCCGGGCGATCGTGCTCGTTCATCTCGGGCTCGCACCGCTCGCCGCACTTGGTTTAACGAAACTAGGCAACAGTGACGACCGATCGCGTCGAGCACTTAAATGCATTTGGGCGGCCGCCGGAATTAGTATCGCGCTGGCGATAGCCGGCCCAATCGTTTGGCCCGAGTATGTTTCTTCGTTGCCCCTGGTCTGGATTGGGCCAGTGCTATTCACGTTCGCCGCCAGTTTGATGACTTTGGCCCATACGCGATTTCGATTCGCCCGGGGGGCGCTCATGTTGTTGGCCGCCGTCGATCTGGGAATCTACGGCATGAGTTACGCCGTCTATCCAAGCTCGATGCCGCTTGAACCTTTTGTGGCGACTGTCGACGCTCCGCCCGGACCGTCGACGGGTCGCGTGGCGGGAGATTTGGTGGCGCCGAATCAGCGGGGCCTTCGCATCGGCAACGAAATGCTGCTCGCCGGTTGGTCGCGCGTCGACGGATACGCCGGCCTCGAGCCGGCGCGGCGATTGGATTACCCGCGAACGGCAGCGTTGCAAGTGGCGGGAGTAGGTTGGATTTCTTCGGTAGACCAGTTCGCCGATTCCGATTCGACGGGATTAAGCGATCGCGGTTGGCGTGAGCTTTCTGAGCCGTTGCCGCGCGCTCGATTTGTAAATCAAGTAACGGTTTCCGTGGACCCAGCCCGGGACATTTCACGTATTGCGATTGAAAAGTATGCTTTAGTGGATACTCCGCTGGATCTGGCGCCGCCGGAGAACGATCGAGGGGCTGTGCAGATCGTATACGACCGGCCGGGTGACATCCGGATGCAAGTCTCGACGCCGACGCGGCAATTGCTCGTCTTGGCGGAGAGTTGGCACTGCGGATGGCAAGCGATGGCCAACGACAAGGCCGTACCGGTCGTGCGAGTTAACGGGGATTTTCTGGGATGCGCAATCGATCCGGCGACCACCGAAGTTCGATTTCGCTTTCGGCCGCCCAGCGTGCGGTGGGGCCTGCTCGTCAGTTGCCTTGGCCTAAGTTTCCTTATGGCGGTGGCATTCTTGCCAACGACCGCCAACGACAGAGTACTTCGCGCCGAGCCAGGACCATGAAAACTGATTTTCCTCAGCACACTCCGACCTCCGGCCCCATCGAGCGACGTCGCGGGGACACTTTCTCCTCGCCAAAGTTCGACTACACGCCGCCGCGGCCAAAGCCGGCTCAGACGCTTGTCAGCATCGTGCTGCCGGTGTTCAACGAACTGGACGTGCTTCAGACCTTGATCGGTCGTGTGCGTCAAGCCGTCGCGGCCTGCGGGGCAAAAGCGGAAATCATTTTCGTCGACGACGGATCGACGGACGGCAGCGCGGGGGCCCTCGATCAGATCGCATCGCGCTGCGGCGAAGTCCGCGTGATTCATTTCTCGCGGAATTTTGGGCATCAAGCGGCCGTGCAGGCCGGCTTGCGCCATGCTCGCGGCGACGCGGTCGTGCTGATGGATTCCGATTTGCAAGACAAGCCCGAGGCCATCGGCCGACTGCTCGACGCTTGGCGCGCCGGCTACGACGTCGTGTACGCCGTGCGTGAAAAGCGGAAAGAACAAGCGCTAAAGCGGCTGGCCTTCGCCGCGTTTCACAAGCTGCTCAGCAGCGTATCGACGACGCCGATACCCGCCGACGCCGGCAATTTCGGTCTGATCGACGCCCGAGTCGTTCGCGAGATTGTATCCCTTTCGGAGCGCGATCGCTATTTGCCGGGCCTCAGAGCATGGGTCGGGTTTCGGCAAACCGGTGTGGTCGTGGAACGCAGCGCTCGGTACGACAATCGGCCTCGCGTGTCGCTACGTGGATTGTGGCGATTGGCGAAGACGGCGATCTTCTCGTTTTCGACGTTGCCGCTGACCGTGTTTCATCTCGTCGGCTACGGCGCCATGTCGCTATTTCTGGCGCTTGCTGGATACGCACTCTATTGCCGGCTGTTTACGTCGCTGGCAATCCCGGGCTGGACATCGTACATCCTCAGCGCCAGCTTCTTCGGCGCGCTCAACGCCCTAGGAATCGGCATGCTCGGCGAATACGTCCTGCGGATTTACGATCAAGTGCGCGCCAGGCCGCTGTATTTGATCGACCGCACCGTAAATTTCCAATCGGCCGAACCGGAGCGAAACGGCGCCGAAGAATCTCAGCAGGTGCTGGATCAAGCGGGTGAGTTGTTGGATCTGGTTGAAGAAGCGATGACAATAAAAAACACCTCGACGGAACCTAGTCCCGTCGAGGTGTAAATTTGTTTGCCAGCCGATATTGATCCGATGTAGCCCCCAGCCAATGGCCGGACGGGTGTGGGCTCAATCCCACCACCAGACATTCGGCACATCGGTCTTCGGTTTCGCCGACGCTCGCTGCTCATTGAGTGGGCCATAGTCGGCGTGAATCGCCTCGGGCGCAACGAGCTTCTTTGGATCGACCGACACGCCTCCGCTCACTCCGACCAGGATCAGCGACTTGTTGACGATCCGGTGATTGATCACGGTGTCGACTTCCTGGGGCGCATCCATCTTGGCGACGCGATACTGATTGGGATCGCCAAAATAAGCCAACTGCCAGCCGATGCGCTCCGGCGCCTTTTCTGCTCGCAGCAGAGCGCCGACTAGGGCCAAATCAAACACGTTTTGCAGGTCGGCGTATATCGGATACTTCGCCGAAAGCTCCAGATAATGCTGCGTGAAATTCCGGGCGAATTCGGAATTCAGAACGTCCGAATTTCCCGTGTGAACCCGTTCACCCTTAAGCGTTAGCAATTCGTTCTCGCTGAGCACCTTGACCCCTTGGCCCCGCAGTTCAAACCCATCGTGATCCTTGGTGGCCTCCAATGCGTCGTAGTTTAGCGTGAACCACCACCGCAGCACGTCGAGCGCGGGAGGCGCCTGGCCCTTCGGAACTTGGATCATGCTCAGATAGCTGGGCACGCCCAAAACCCCGTCTTCCAATCCCACCCCGACGAGCTTCATTCGATAATCAGCCTCGACAATCACTCGGCCGACCCGGGTGTTCGGATCGATGCCGTGCATCGTGATGAGCTGCCGGCCCATGTGATCGCGAAGACCCTTGAGCCAGCCATCTCGTTCGCCCTGCTTCAGCGGATGCTTATTCGACTCGGCAACGAACTCCTGAGTTCGAGCCAATCCCTCTTGCGTCGGCGTGATCGAGCAGCCGAATTTCGCGTCGGGGCTGCTGAGCATATGTCGCAGCACAACGACCAGATCATCGAGCCGCAACACGGGCCGGCCGTTGTCCTTGGCCACTAGCCGCTCTTCGGCGTCGTACTGCCAATCGCCCGCGGGACCCGCGATCACGATATCGCGAGAGTCGGGATACACGAGCACATATTTGATGCGCTGCAAGCCGGCCAAAACCCGCATGTCTTCCGACGGCTGCCGACCGAGCGCCGCCAGCCGCTGGGCCTCGCGTTCCAGCCGAGTCAGCGAGATCTTGCGAATCGGCGATGCCTTGCGAGCGCTCGTCGCACGATCGGCATTGGCGGCCGAGCGACGCACGGCCGCCAGTCCGCCGCTACGATCCTCAGCCAGCAAATGCAGCACGCCCTTCGGATCGACATACACGCCGCTGGCGAATTCCTTGACGGAGCCCGAGCCGCCGGAGTCGACCCAACTCGTCGGCGAGATCGTTTGCGTGATGAGATCGATGAGCGGTCCAAAGTCGGCTTCGTTGCCCCCCTTGCCGGTTTTTTTGTTTTTGGTGGGCCGCGGATTTCCAAACGCGCCGAAGGCATCGGTGCGGGCTCGGTCGTCGCGGATCAAATTGACGGTATCGCCGGCCGAACCGCGAGCGCCGGCTTGAATCTGCGCGGCGGCGATCTGGGCCAGGGCCGCGTCTTGCGCCGGTCCCGGCGGGATGGTTTTTGTCGAATCGAGCGCCGCGCTGAATTCGCCCGCCGCTAGTTGGGCACTGATGGCGTCAGTCGTCGGCCCCTCGGCCGCCCATGCGCCGCGGGTTGCGAGCGATAAAAGTCCAACGGCTGCGGCCGCGACGATCGGCCAAGCGAATGTTGCCCGCGCGCGAATGACGTGAGACATTAAACCAACTCCCCTGGTTATGCCGAGAGTGGGCGCCCCCGTGCCCGGTACTCATCAACTTGGCATAGCCACAAGGCGGCCGTCAAGCAAATTCCGCAACGCGAAGAAAAATCGCGTGGTAGGCATCTTGCTTGTTTAGCTTGGCGACCGCATTGGGATTTTGGCTGGCGCTACCCCACAGGCTGAAAGCCTGTTCCACGGCCCAAAATCCATCTACCAATGAAAAATGACCTGTCCGGTTGCGGCCGGACAGGCCATTTGATCGTTCAGATTGACCGCGGGGGCGACCGGGATGATTTAGGTCATCCGATCGTCAGACGGCTTAGTGAGCGCAACCGCAGCTCGGGGCGGCAGCTTCGCAACCGCAGCTCGACTCGCAACCGCAAGAGTGCTTGCAGCAAGCCTTCAACCAGTCGTGGAAAGCGTGGTGGCAACCACCGCAGCTCGACTCGCAGCAAGTCGGCTGGCAGCAGCTGGTCTCGCAACCGCAACCACAATGGTGGTGCTTGTGGTGATGGCGGCAACCGCAAGAGTTTTCGCAGCCGCAAGCCGTGGCTTCGCAGCCACAAGCAGGAGCAGCAGCGCAGCCGCAGGCCGGCTCAGCAGCAGCGGCACATCCGCAAGAAGGAGCAGCGGCGGCACAGCCACAGCTCGATTCGCAACCACAGCTCGGCTTGCAGCATTTGTGCAGCATGGCGAGCAGGTGGTGATGGTGACCGCAGCAAGAGCTTTCGCAACCGCATGCCGGGGCTTCGCAACCACACGACGGAGCAGCTTCGCAGCCGCACGAGGGAGCAGCTTCGCAACCGCAACCCGAGTGGTGATGGAAAGCCTGGGCTCGGCCTGACAGAGCCAGGACGGCCGCGAAGGCCAACGCGACAACAATACGACGATTCATGGGGAGACTCCTTACAAAAAACGGGGACAGTAAACTGGACTGCCAATCGGTTTCGCGGCCCTAAACGCTGCCGACCGGCCGCCGGCAGTCCTTACTAGGGCCGACGTGGCGATCCAGGCTCGCAGAACCAATGGCTGATCTACCAGAAGGTATCGGTTGCCCGAAACGACCTCCTTAGCCAGTTCACCCAAATATCCCGTGCGTTTCTCTCTCGGCGACCGTTTATGCCAGCGGAATCGGAAAGGTCGCAGGCAGCGGTTGTAGCGGCTGGGAAGAGACGGGCTGGCGAATGTCGTATCCCAAGCGGCGGGTGAAGTTGATGAGAGGACGGCTGCCGACCGCGCAAGGACTGCAAGATATCAGGCCTGAAACAGCAGCGCAAGCGCTAGCGGCTTTGCCTGACTCGCCATCCGCCACACATTGCCGGCCATGATCCTACCTATTCGCCGCCAGCGAGAGACTTACTAGATATGGCACCGGCGCACTGCCCAGCGCGTTGAGCACCGTGCCGCCGGCCGTGAAGCAATGCGTCACCCAGTCGGGCTGGCCATATTTTTCCAGGGCCTTGCCCCCTTCCCCACCGCCGACATAAACATGCACGCCGGCGACTTTCATCCGCTTGAGCTGCGAGACGAATTTGCGAGTCCCTTCTTCGAACCGGGGATCCTCGAACATCCCGAACACGCCGTTGTGAAAGGCCACGACCGGCTGGCCGCCGGCCAGCGCTGGTTTGACCGATTCGAGAAACTCACCGATTTTTTTGGCGAACAGTTCGCTCGTCTTCGGGCCGACATCGAACTGCTGATCCTGGGGGCCGATCGTGTCGGCCGCGCGACCGTCCTGCAGAATCGAATCGACCGGCAGCACGAATTGAATGCCCTTTTTCCGCCCGTCGGCGATCATTCGCTTCGCCTGCTCGACGCGCTCGCGACCAATGTAAAAAGGCTGTTCGCTTTGAGCGGGGTCTTCGGCTAAGCCCAAGGGTATGTTGACGCCGTCGAGTTCGCCGGCCCCTTTGCGCAGCGCCATCGCCAATGAACCGGCGGCGAACACCCAGTGGATCGTGCCGCGCTCGATCATCGCTTGTAGGTCATCCAGCTTGTCGATCTTGAGCCCGCTAAAGACAACTAGTTCGGTCTTGAGGCACTGCTTCATCGGGCCATCGAATTCGGCGGCGATATAATTGCCCAGCGCCACTCGATCCATGGCCGCGGGAACGACGGTCGAAGATGCGTCCAAACTGCCGGCGGACAAGGCTTCGTTGACGTAAACCTTGGCTACCTTTGCCGCGAATTCATTGGCAAATTTCGCGAGCGGGCCAGCCAATTTCGGCAGATCGTCGGGCGTCGCGTGCCACAGCGCCCGTTCGATGTCGTAGCGCCGCGTATTGTCGAGCACGAGCACGGCGTCCGGCGGAGCGTCGGCGATCGCGGCCGAGACCTCCGGCTTGATCGTCATCGACGGTTCATCGAGCCAGTCGTTGAGGAGGCCGACCTTTTGGCCGAGCAATTCGCCGATCCTGGCGGCGACCGATTTGAGCGATCCTTCCGGCTTGCGGCCAATATGCCCAAACACGATCTGCTTCCAGCCTCGCTCGATGCCGAACTTGAGCGTGGCGACCATCGATCGCAGCCGCTCGTCCCCTTCGCCGATTTTTGAACCCGGCTTGGCGTCGACATCTCCGCGAATCAACACCGGCGTCCCGCGCGGCACGTCGGAAAGCTTCGACAGCCGGGGAATTGAGGCTAGATACTGCTCCAACGTCTTCTTGGGACCGCCCGATTCGGCGCCCAACAGCGCGCGAAGAACGTTCAACATCCCAGCTTCCGTCACAGCCATCATCGATACTCCGTTAAATATCCCTTGCTTCCTTGGAACCGCTAGCAATACTCCGGGCGGCCGGGGTTGGAGGCGTCCGCGCCGAAGCCCCGGATTGTTCAAATATCTATTGACGACCGTCTAATGAATGACGCCTTACGAAGCACGAAGAGCTGAAATCGGGATTGGCCGCTATGTGGGTCTGTTCATTTTTCGCAATCATTCCGCAGTTCTAAGAGTCGCCTGCAAACCTTAGTCATTTCGTCGTATGAACATTAGTCATTGATTAGACATGGGGTGTTTCGTCATTCGTCATTTCCGCCTTCTCGAGGCATCTCTTTTGGCGCGAGCCCTGGGCGGCCCCTTTAGCCCCCGGCGAGTCGCCGGGGGCTAAAGCCGCAAGTTCGCGTGGTTACTTGGCCAACTTGTTCGCCGTTTCATTGAAGAAATCGACGCACTTTTGCAGCGTCGGCACGTCCCAGTGGTATTCGTACTCGATCGCGATCGGGCCCTTGAAGTTGTGCTTCTTCAGCGCGGCGAGCATGTCGGCCGCGCGGCTTTCGCCCGTGCCCCAAGGGACGTCGTGCATTCCGCCGCCGTCCTTCACTAGGTCTTTGAAATGCGACGAAAAGACCTTGTCACCGTACTTCTCGAGTACATCGGCCGGGATTAGCCCGCTGCGCTTCCAGTGGCCCACGTCGGCGCAAAAACCGACATGCTTGAGGTCCTTGATGTGGTCGTAGGTGTATTCCGGATCCCAATAGCGGCTCGGCTTCGGATGATCGTGCAGGGCGACGTTGATGCCGTATTCGCCGGCCAGCTTGTCGATCATCGGCAGGGCCTTTTCCTCCGGCTCGCTGACGATCGTGGTGATGCCCATCTTCTTGGCCCAATCGAACACTTTGCGGGAGCCGGCTTCATCGCTGGGCAGTCCAATCACACCCGTGTCGATGATCTTCACGTCGGCGTCCTTAGCGGCGTCGAGAATGAACTTCTGCTCGGCCTCGGACATATCCGGGCCGAAACTGCCCTTCTCTTTGCCACCGAGCTTTTGACCGGGGAAGACTTCGAGATAGTGGATGCCGAGCTTCTTGGCGTACTCCAGCGATCGCATGACCGTATGTTCGCTGTCGGGAGCGAAATTGCCCGACCAACTTTGCAAGGCTAGCTTCCAGCCCAATTTTTCGGCGCCGGAAGAATCGGGCGATTCGGCGCGGGCGGCGCCAACCAACAAACCGAGCGAAAGAACAGCAACAGCAAAACGCATGAGTGACTCCTGGTGCGGGTTCGGTGAGTAACACGTCCACAATCCGTGGCGGATTGGGGATTGTATTCTAATTGCCGGCCGTCCGCAAAAAAAGTTCCCCTGCGGTCGGCTCAGCCATTTTCCTCGGACCGAACGAGACGGCCACCTTATCCGCGCTTCGCCTTTATTCCCATTCCTTCAGCAGCCGGAACAAGATTTCGCTGGCCGTTGCAACCTCGGCCAGATCGATCCATTCGTCGGCCGTGTGGGCCTGCTCGATCGAGCCTGGGCCGAATACGACGGTCGGAACGCCAGAGGCGGCGATCGCGGCGGCGTCGGTCCCAAACGGCACGCCGGATTGCTCGCCGCGACCCGTTACTTTTCGCGCTACGGCCGCCAACCTCTGGGCAAGCGGGCCGTTGTCCCGGTCGGACAAGCCCGGGCTGATCATGAACGGCGGTTCGTGCGTCACTTGCTCCGCTAGCGACCGAGCCTCACGTTGAGCCAAGCGACTGGCCACAAAGTCGATCACATGTCGATAGGCGGCGACTGGCTCTTCGCCCGGCGCCAAGCGCCGATCGATCTCGATCGCACACCTGTCGGGCACGGTGTTCACACTGATTCCGCCGGCGATCGTCCCGACATTCAACGTCGGGCCGCCGCAGAGCGGGTGCCCGTCCGCGACGCTCAGCACCTGTTGCTGATAACTTTCCAGAGCGCTCACAACGGCGGCCATGCGATAGACGGCGTTGTCCCCTAGCTCCGGCTGCGAACTGTGGGCGGCCCGACCGGCCGTTCGGCATCGCCACCGCACCACGCCCTTGTGGGCGACAACGACTCCCAGGCGAGTGGGCTCGGCGACGATGGCTGCGTCCGGTCTGCGAGGAAACAGCGGCGATTTGAGATCGCCCCAAAATCGGCATAGTCCGGTGGCGCCGGTAAAGCCATATTCCTCGTTGACCGTGCAGGCCAACACCACGTTCGGCCGGCGGCCAATGGGCAACTCCGTGAGCCGAGCCACCGCGCCCAGCATCCCCGTCATTCCCCCTTTGACATCGCACGAACCGCGGCCCGACAATCGGCCATCGCGAACCGTCGCCCCGAACGGATCGATCGTCATCCCCTCGACCGGCACGGTGTCTTGGTGCACCTCGAGCAAAACCAGCGGGCTATCCTCTTGCGCCGTCTCGTCGATGGCTGCGAATATATTCTCGCGACCCGGAGCGATTGTCTGCCGCTCGTGCCTTAAACCCAGTCGGTGAAACAATTGCTGGAGGTAGTCGGTGACCCGGGTCTCGAGATATTCCGGTCCGCTAACCGCTCGTCCCATCGGATTGACGCTGGGGATCGCCACCAGATCGCGAAGCGTTTGAACCAAATCGAGAGGCATGAATCGACTTCAGCAAGAAAGGAATCGCAATAAATCTTTGACTGACCGCACATAACCGCCGGGGGCTGTCCCATTTCGCGCACTCCGAGGAGCAAAACTGGGGACTGCCCCTTCTCCGAATCGCTACTCAAGGGACCGCGAAACCCATGGGAACCGCGAACGAACAAAAAGCGACGATCAGCGGCCAACATACCTTGCGGTCGGCCAGGGAATCCATAGAATTTTTGTGGGCCGCCCTTCTGGCGGAACCAATTGAGGAGAGGTGGCTGAGTGGTCGAAAGCGCCGGTTTGCTAAATCGGTGACCGGGGTAACCTGGTCCGCAGGTTCGAATCCTGTCCTCTCCGCATCATTGCCCAAGTGACACGCCGTTGTGTCACTTGGGTTTTTGCGTTGGGGGCTCGTCAATTACCCTCAATCGGCCGCCGGCGCTTTTTCTTGATGCGAGCCCCCGCCGCTGCTATAACTGGTTTCGTTCGCAGGGGGGTATCCAAGAGCTTATCCGAGAACCGTCGGGGTCGCCGCTGTAGGGGCTCCGTAGTGAAGGACCGAATCATGAAACCGCTCAGCTTGGTCACCGCCGGAGTCGTGCTGCTCTGGGGGGCGGTCGCCGTCTTATCGGCCGAGACGCCCGACAACGTGGTTCGGAGAAATGTCCGCGAACGTCGTCGCGACAACCGCTCGCCAGCTCGAGTCGATTCGAGCGCCGCTGGTTCGAGCAAATCTATCGCCCCCGACACTGCGTTCTATTGGGATTGGCTGCCGTCTGTCGCCGTCAACCGCATTGTTGCAGAAGGAATTCCCTCCGGTTGCGAGATGGAATGCTTCGTTCAAAATTATTGCCGATTTCGTAAGACTCAACTATCCACCGTAGGAGGCCCATCCATGTCGCGCGACGCAAAATCAAATTCGGCAGGCTCCGAAGAAAAAGTCGTCAACTGGAAACCCCCGACCAAACGCGAGTTGGTCGAGCGAGCCCTGGACGATGGCACGACCGATCCGAAGCAAATCGTGGCATTCGCCGCCGAACACAATGTGAAAATGACCGTCGAGGAGGTTCAGGCCATCGTCCTCGAACTCAAGAAGAAGGGGGGCTGAGCGGCACTCGCCCGGGCCGGCTTGCACTCGTTTGCGTGCGTCTTTTTCCTTTTCCTTGCTCACGCGCCCCAAGGCAGCGAGACTCACATGCGAAAATTCTCTCGGCATATCACCATTTCCGGCGCGGGCCAAACCGGCGTGCATGGTCCCGAGCATTACGAGAGCACGGTCGAGCACCTGCTCAAGCAAATTCAGCACTCCGGAACCGGCGCAGCCGTTTTCGGCGAAATCGACCGCCGCGCGCATAAAAAATTGCAAATCATCCCGCTCGACGGCATCTTCAATGCCTATGCCAAGGCCACCGATTATCAGCACGCGACACCCAACGGCGTGCCCGAGAGATCGGGCGTGGATGGCTCGCTGATCACGGATGCCGCCGGCCACAACATCAATGGACTGGGGGGCGGGAGCGACGCGGTGCTCAAATTCACGGCAAGCACTTGGGTCAAGTATTGCAAGACGGGGCATGTCGGCCACAAGAATGGAGCCCAGCCGGACGAAGTCCTGTTCCACGAAATGGTGCACGGCGCCCGTGAAATGCGCGGGTTGTTTAGCCCCCAACCGCTGGGCCACATGTACAACACGGTCGAGGAGTTTTTCGCGATTCTGGTCGCGAATATCTACTCGTCGGAAACGGGCCGCAACATCGACTTGCGGTCCGATCATCACGACTTCACGCCGTTGTCGCACAATCAAGACTCGGGAACGAAATTTCTGCCGACGAAGGACCCCACCAATTACAAGTACGAGTTGGTCGAGCAGTTCGTCCGGCAAGAATCGAGCTTAGCCCAATCGCTGAGACATGTGCATGCGAGCTTCAACCCGATTCGCCGCTATTTCGAGTTGCAGACAAAGCCCCGCGCCACGCGCGCCCGTTCGCCATTTGCCCAACTGACGCACTGATATTGTTGGCGATGTGCTCGATGTCCAGCAGATTTCACGTCCGAATCGAAAAAGATCAGCTCGTCTTTAGCGCTGCGCATTTCATCACTTTCGACGGCGACGTGTGCGAGCGATTGCATGGGCACAACTACCGCGTGGCGGCTGAGGTGGCCGGCCGGCTGGATGAAAATCATTATGTCATTGACTTCATCGCCCTCCGCGACGGAATGCAGGCGATTGTCGCCGAATTGGATCATTACATGCTCCTGCCGACCGGGCATCCGCTAATTCGCGTGCAGCCGGGCGAGCAGAGCGTCGAAGTGACGTTCCGCGACCGCTGCTGGACTTTCCCCCGCGGCGATTGTAGGCTGCTACCCGTGGCTAATACGACCACCGAGTTATTGGCACAATACATCGGGCGGCGGCTTTTGGACGACTTGTTCGCCCGAACGGGCCAGCGGCCCCAGTCCGTGCGGATCGAAGTCGACGAATGCTTCGGACAAATTGCCGTCTGCGAGTTACTGGGAGAGTGATTCGATCGCTCGGTGAGCTACTGGAGCGCAACGCAAGTAGACCACTGTTTGACTAATTAACCGGGGCGCCCGCCGGCTGGTTTTTCCCGCCTCAAATTATATTCCACTTTGCCCACCGAAGGAGCCCACCTCATGCGCCGTTTGAATCTCGTCGCTTTTGTCTTGGCTGTGTCACTGACGCTGTGTTCGACGCGCGCCATCGCGGCCGAACCACAATGGAAGGAC
Source organism: Pirellulales bacterium (assembly GCA_038210495.1). Classification (GTDB taxonomy): domain Bacteria; phylum Planctomycetota; class Planctomycetia; order Pirellulales; family DATAWG01; genus JBBQWR01. The sequence goes on along the minus strand of JBBQWR010000004.1, from coordinate 100,836 downwards.
CTTTTTAACGGCAAAGATCTGACTGGCTGGAAGCAGGTCGGTGGCAAGCCGGGCCAGTGGGTCGTCGAAGACGGGATTTTGCATTGCAAGGGAAGCGAGGTCGGCGGCTGGTTGGGCACATCGGACGAGTACGCCAATTTTAAGGTCGAACTCGAGTTTCGGCTGAAAAAGGGGGGAAACAGCGGCGTGTTTCTCCGATCGCCGCTCGAAGGCGACCCGGCGTACTCAGGAATGGAAATCCAATTGCTAGACGACGCGGCGCCCGAATATGCTCATCTGCGGCCTTGGCAATACGCCGGCAGCATCTATGGAGTCGTCGCATCGAAGCCGCGGGTGATTAAGCCGGCCGGCGAGTGGCAAAAGATCGATATCTTGTGCGACCACCGGCATGTGAAAGTGACGCTCAACGGGTCGGTCATCGTCGACGCGAATCTCGACGAACATAAAGACGCCGTCGAGAAACACCCGGGCTTGGCTCGCGAAAAGGGGCTTATCGGACTGCAGAACCACACCGGGCCACTAGACTTTCGCAACCTTCGCGTCAAAGTCTTGGAATAGCCGCTAATTCGTCTCAGATGCAGAACTAGGGCTCCGCCGCATCGCGAAACCGTGCGCTTTGCGGCTTAACCTCATCGCAACCGAATCGAATTTCCTCCGGTTTCTGCACGATTGCGGGGAACATATCAGTGCGAGTCGTGCTCTTGATTCGTGTTCATGCCCAGTTGCTGATATAGGCTGCAGTGGCCCGTGGAGCCGCGGAATAGCAAGCTGGCGCCAACTCCGACAAGGATCACGTTCGTAAGCGACATTCGCGAAACGCCAACAAGCGCCAGCAGAGCCCCGCCCACTAGCGAAGCCATACGCTCGGCCTGGCCGACATTTTTTTCCAGCGAACCACCCTGCGAAACGTGATCGGATTTTTCGTGCTGTTGCCCATGAGCGCCCGTTTGACCCGAATGAGCAGTTTGAGCGCTACCGACAGTTTCCGAATGAACCGATGCCATGATGAAAAACTCCTGTTTTGGAAGAATCCACGGAATATGCCTGTCGCTTCGTCGATTCGCGACAAAGCGTTAAGCTATGGTGCAAACCGAATGCCGCCGTGCAGTTCACGGAGATGGTGTTCGGCAAGCTGCCCGAGTTTTTTCAGGATGAGACCGAGTTGCGGGCGCTATGGAGCGAACCGGACACGCGGGCCAAGCTGTTGCAAGGCTTGGCGGAGAAGGGATTCGGCTTCGAGCAGCTTGCCGAGATGCAGAAGGTGATCGACGCGGAGAAAAGCGACCTATTTGACGTTCTGGCCTATGTCGCCTACAGGATACCGACGCTCAGTCGCGAGGAGCGCGCGGGCAACGCGAAGAGCGCGATCGCGGCCTATTTCACCCATAAGCAGCAGGCGTTTCTTGGGTTCGTCCTTGCGCAATACGTGAACGTCGGCGTTCAGGAACTCGATCGGGCAAAGCTCCCGCCGCTGCTCAAGCTCAAGTACGACGCGATCGCGGATGCAATCGTCGAGTTGGGCGATCCGGCTGAGATTGGGCGGATCTTCGCCGGATTTCAGAAGTATCTCTATCAGGCGGCAGCGTGATTTGCTCGTTTGCGCGGCAGTCGATCAGCACGCACTGCAGTCTTCGGATGATGATGGCTGGCAGGTCTGGCTAACCCGACGCGTCGATCGAAGCTTGAAAAGGCACTAGCGCATAAAAATCGGCGGCCCGATTCTTTCGAATCGGGCCGCCGTTGGTGGACCAGACCATTTGCCCACCCTCCCTAGCCGCTGGAGGTCGGGCGTGATCGCGGGGCAATTTTTGTTAGCCACCGCATCCGCAACTCGACTTGGCGCCGCAAGGATCGCACGGGGCCGGGCAGCAAACTTGCACCGGGACCTCTTTGCAGATCACCTTCGGGACACAGCGAGTTACCGTGTAGGCGACTTGCTTCGGCTCACAATGCTGGACCTGGATGGTCTTCGTATAGTGAACCGGCTTGCAAATCGTGTACGGCACTTGCTTGACGCACTTCTCTTCGACCAGGTGGCAGCACTTATAAGGCACTTCCACGCTCTTGCATTCCTCGACCATATGGCAGCACTGATAGGTGCATGTCTTGTGCACGCATTCGGGAACCATGTGGCAGACCTGGTACGTGCATGTCTTGGTCTTGCATTCCGACACCATGTGACAGACCTGGTATGTTTTCACGCAATCTTGCGGAACCAGGTGGCAGCACTGATAAGTGCATGTCTTGGTGTGGGTTTCGGGAACCATGTGGCATACGGTGTACTGGCAAGTCTTCACGCGATCTTCCGGAACCATGTGGCAGACCGTGTACGAGCAGGTCTTGGTGCGGGTTTCCGGAACCATTTTGCACACTTGGTAGGTCTTCACGTGATCCTCGGGGACCATGTGGCAAACCTGGTACGTGCAGGTCTTGTGCATGGTCTCGGGCACCATGTGGCAGACCGTGTACTGGCAGGTCTTCACGCGATCTTCAGGAACCATGTGGCAGACCGTGTACGAGCAGGTCTTGTGCATCGTCTCGGGGACCATGTGGCAGACCTGGTAGGTCTTCACGTGATCTTCCGGAACCATGTGGCAGACCGTGTAGGTGCAGGTCTTGTGCATCGTCTCGGGGACCATGTGGCAGCATGTGTATGAGCACGTCTTCACGCGATCTTCCGGAACCATGTGGCAGACCGTGTAGTTGCAAGTCTTCGTGTGCGTCTCGGCGACCATCTTGCAGACCGTGTAGGGGCAAGTCTTGGTGACCGTTTCGCTGACATACTTCACGCAATCGATCGTCTGCTCGCGGGTCTCGGGCACCCAGCAGCGATGGCAGGTCTTGATCGGCGGGCATTGGACCTGGATCTGCTTGCAGCAGCCCGGGTGATAAACGCACCGGCAAGAGCAAGGATCCCAGCAGCAGGTACCCGGCTGTTGGCAGCACTTCGTCATGATCGGCCCGGGGCATTCCGTCATGTGGCAATCCCAGTGACCGCAGCAAATCTGAATCGTCTTGGTATAGTGAACCGGCTTGCAGACGTTGTAGCAAATCTGCCGTTGGCAGGTTTCGTACACCGGCTTGCAGGTCGTGTAGCAAATCTCGCGAGTCTTCGTTTCATACACCGGCTTGCAGACCGTGTAGTGAATCTCGTTGGTCTTCGTCTCGTAGACCGGCTTGCAGACCGTGTAGCAAATGTCCCGCGTCTTCGTTTCGTACACCGGCTTGCAGACCGTGTAGTGGCACTCGCGGGTTTCGTACACCGGCTTGCAGACCGTGTAGCAGATGTCGCGGGTCTTCGTCTCGTAGACCGGTTTGCAGACCGTGTAGTGGATGCAATTGGTCTTCGTTTCGTAGACCGGCTTGCACACGGTGTAGCAAATGTCCTTCGTCTTTGTCTCGTAGACCGGCTTGCACACCGTGTAGTGGCATTCGCGAGTCTCATAGACCGGCTTGCAGACCGTGTAGCAGACATTCTGCGTCTTGGTCTCGTAGACCGGCTTGCAGACCGTGTAGTGAATGCAATTGGTCTTCGTTTCGTAGACCGGCTTGCAGACCGTGTAGCAGATTTCCTTCGTCTTTGTCTCGTAGACCGGTTTGCAGATCGTGTAGTGGCATTCCTTGGTCTCGTAGACCGGCTTGCACACCGTGTAGCAAATTTCCTTCGTCTTGGTTTCCCAAACAGGCTTGCAGACGATGTAGCTGATGTCGCGAGTCTTCGTTTCGTAGACCGGCTTGCACACGGTGTAGTTGCAAACGCGGGTCTTGGTTTCCCAGACCGGTTTGCAAACCGTGTATTCGCAATTGCGGTAGGCCGTCTCCGACACGATTTTGCAGCAGTCGATTGTCTTGCATTCGACGACTGGCTCGTAGACCGTCTTGTAGCAGGTATAAGCCTGCTGCTCATAAACGGTCTCTTTGCAGGTCTTCATTACTGTATGGCATTCCATTTTGGCGCCACAGTAATTGCACCCGCAGCAAGGGGCACAGCAGCGAAAGCTCGCGGCTCCGCACCATCCAGCACTGGCAGTGGTTGCCGAGGCGACGGTAAATACCGCTGCCAACATCGGCACAATCAACAGATTTTTCATGGGTCCTGGCCTCCTCGTAGGCGGCTTCTTTGGGGAGAATGGGTGGTCTGGTCCGACGAACACACTTCGTCTTACAACCTCATCGGTTTATGCACTCCGCGCACATTAGCTACGCGGCCTGTTTTCTGTAATCGATGAAAACAAATCAGGTCCGCCAGTTACCGTATACGGGCAATCCGATGGCTGATTGTGATGAAATATCGTCACGCTACGCGGGTGGCTTGATATGGATAGCTAGCAACAGATGGATTGTTTGGGTTGGACGGATGGATTGAGCAGTTGTTCGGCTTGAGGCAGTCGCTAGCGGTGGCGCCGGTTGATCAGGGTTGTAACTGAGAAACGGGCCGTTCTTCGTTTAACGGTTTTGGCGGTTCGCCAAAGTGGCGGGAATTTGCGCGATGGGCTCGGGTCGCCGCTTTGCGCTTATTCGGGCGCCCGGGGCTGGAGGCAATTCGCCGAAGGCCCGATTCTCTACGCCATCAAAATCCGACCGCGAGGGCCAGCGTGGGGTATGGTTGAGTTGGAATTTCTCAATCACCTGCGAGTCGGCATCGGACGACGCCGATTCAGTTTCTGGAACCTCCCCATGCGCCTGGTTCGCCGCTTTGGTTTCACACTCGTTGAATTGCTGATCGTGGCCGTCTTTGTCGCCGTCTTAACGGCGGCCGTGTTGCCGCAAATGTCCGCCGCGCCCGACAATCCGCAGGTCCAAGTCTTGCACTACAATTTGACGGCGCTCAGAGCCCAAATCGAGCACTACAAACTCGAGCATGGAGGGGCGATTCCGCAGGTCGTCGACGGAGGGCTGTCTCAGCTAACCGCGGCGACCGACTCGACAGGCCGCATCGGGTCGGCCGGGCCGCTCTTTCCGCTCGGACCTTATTTCTCCGGACCCCTGCCATTCAATCCGCTCGATGGCCGAAATTGCGTGGTCCCGGCGGGCGGTTACCCATTCGTGCTGGCGACGCCAGAGGGCGGCTGGCTCTACGATGCGCTCGATGGGCATGTGGGCGCGAACACGCCGGGGCATTTGGCCGATTAAGTCCTGCTAACAAGGCTCGGGTGGCCGGCGATGGAGGCGTCGTCGCCGAAGGCCCGGTGAGTGGATGCGGCCTCAGGAGCCGAGCACACCGGCAGCCAAATCAAGCCTCCTCTCCGCAATCGGCTCTTGTGACCGATGCAGCCTTGTTTTACAGTGATGCGGGCGTATTACGGGCCATGCCAGCCTAGATCGCGGGCCAGCTAGACATCGTTGGGCCCATATTCAATAGGTCGCTGGCCGAGTTTCTCAAATTCCCAATGGTCGCCGCGGCGTCATGCGTCCGAAATGAGTGACGGCAAAGTCAAACCGACCGATTTGCCTCCCGACGGCCCGGCGCCGAAGGCAGTCGTCAACCGTTTGAGTCTGTATCTGCGTGAGCTTCAGCATCTGGTCCGCGACGGGCACGCGACGACCAGTTCCAGCCACCTAGGCAGTTTACTCGGCTTCACGGACGCCCAGGTTCGCAAGGACCTGGCCTACTTTGGCCATTTCGGGTATCCGGGGATCGGCTATCGCTGCGACGAATTGATCGAAGCGATTCGCAAAATCCTGGGCACCGACCACGGCTGGCCGGTCGCGATGGTCGGAGTTGGAAACCTCGGCCGCGCTCTATTGGGCTACCGCGGATTCGGCGCCCAAAACTTCCGGATCGTGGCCGCGTTCGACAACGACCCCAAGCGAATCGGCGAGACCATCGAAGGGGTGACGATCTACCACCTCGACCAACTGCCGGAAATCGTAAGACAGCACGCCATCAAACTTGGCATGATCGTCGTCCCCGCCACGGCGGCGCAAACCGTCGCCGACCGGCTCATCGCAGCCGGAATCGAGGGGATCGTCAACTTCGCCCCGGTCACGATCACGGCGCCGGAAGGGGTGAGCCAAGTGGGCGTGGACTTGGCGATCGAGCTTGAACAACTCTCGTTCGCAGTCATCAACCGGCGGAATTTGGCCGTCCGGGAGCTGGAATGAACAATAATCAGCGCGTCATCGAATTTGTCGATCGACGGCCCGAGGAAGTCTCCGTCGAGCGCGTGATCGAGGACCTGTACTTCTGGAAGAAGGTCCAAGTTGGGTTATGCCAAGCCGATGCGGGCGAATTGATTTCGCACGAGGAAATCGAGCGGGAATTCCAGAGCGAGAACGCATAAGACCGCACGGCTCGGATCGTATGGGCGAATTGGGGCTGTGCCGGTCTGCTCCCGGCCCTCTGGCCCACCTGTTCGATTAGCCGGCGTTTTGATAAACTTCCGAGGCTGACTGCAACGCCGTGGCGTCGGCGCGAGCCTCTTTGGCCCGACGCCTGTCCGTCCTTCAGCGACCACTACCCGGTGGTGTAATGGTAACACTAGGGATTTTGGCTCCCTCATTCTAGGTTCGAGTCCTAGCCGGGTAGCTCTTTTCGAGTTTGACACGCCCGCAATGGCCTTATAGGGCGGTGGCAATCCGAGCCGTGGATTGAAATCATGATTCAAACATCCGCGACAAGCCGCGACGATGCGATTCGAATTCTTCGCGACCATGTTGTTCGCATGCGTAAAGAATTCGGCGTGCGCTCGCTAAAGATGTTCGGCTCGCTCGCACGCGGAAATGCGTCCGAATCCAGTGACGTAGACCTCCTCGTCGAATTCAACCGGCCAACCGGATTTTTTGGCCTGATTCGACTCCAACTGTTCTTGCAACAGCTTTTAGGCCGCGAGGTGGACCTAGGCACGGCGGCGAGTCTGCGGCCAGAAATGCGCCGCCGGGTCGAGCAGGAGTCAATCGGTGTCGCCTGAAATTTGTCGCGCTTGATCAATTCAATGCGGGGGATTGGCGTCAACAGAAATCGTCCGTTCAATCAGCGAAATATTCCCTTGGCGGTCCTTCACCGAAACCGCCAGCTTGCCTTTCGCCAGGTCGCTGACCGGCTTACTTGGCCTCCAATCCCAAATGCCGGCGGACGTGTTTTTGAACCGCTTGGCAAGGTTTTCACCAGGCGATGCGCCGTCGATGGCGAAGTCGGCCATGACTGTGAAGCTGTCCATGTCGAGGCCCGAGTCGTAGTCGTACATCCCGATCAGGATTCGGTTCAGTTCCGGATTTGAGCCGCGCTCGGGGGAGGTGACCGTCAGCACCGGACGATTGTCGTCGCACATCCAGCCGTAGCCGCACTGGTCTGGGTGGGCCGGGTCGTAGTCGAGGTCGATCGGGCAGCCCAGGTCGATCCAGCGGATGATTGTACGGCGGTCTTCGTCGCTGAGCGGTTCGACTTTGATCTTTTTTCCATCGGGCGATTGATAGGCGCCGGCGACGGCTTCCGGCGGCGGCATTTGGTGGCCGTTGTAATCCAGGTCGGCCCGGTCACGGTTCTGCTGTGTGTTGGCGACTGGCTCTCCCTTGAGCTTCAGACTGTTGGGGTCGCCGGGAATTGTTTCACTGGGGAAATCGTCGTTCGTCCAGCCATCCGTTCGGTGGCCCATGATTTTCCAGACCAACAAGCTTCGCCGCGACTGGAATTTGCGGATGTAGCGCGAGGCGTTTTGATTCCGCCACTCGCCGTTGTGAATTACCGGCTTGTAGCCGAATTTTGCCCGTGTATCGAGTGCTAGCCGGTAATAGGTGCCGGGGACGTGAAGATTGTCCTCCGGCGTCTGCATCACGGCCGTATCGTCAAGCACCAGCAATCCCGGCGGATTCTTGGCTTCGCGCGTGTGGCAGGCCGCGCAACTGCGAGCGAAGATCGGCTCGATGTCGCGATGATATTCGACGTTCTTGACCCGCGACTCGTAGCGCAAGCCCGCCTGACGATCCGTGTCCCAGCGCCAGTTCGATGAGTCGCCGGCCTTTGCCGTCAGCAGCGGCGTGTGCTTTGTCAGATCGAATAGTTCGTAGTCGGACCGGGACGCGGCCGTTTGATCGAACAGCGTCGGTTTTTGGCTATGAGCATGGCAGCCGCCGCAATCCGTCCGTATCTCGCCGGGCCGAACTTGATGCCAAGTCTGGGCCATGTTCAGCACCATGCCCTCCTTGTCGAGTGTCTGAAACGTGAAGGCCGTGTCGGCTGGGATTTTCGCGAGGAAGCTCGTATCCGGGTTACCGTCCGGATCGAGCGGCTGATTTCCGTCGTCGCCGATTTTGCGGACCGGAATTTCGCCCAAGATTCTTAGCCGCTCCTGGGCGTGGCTGTAGAACAATCGACCGTCGCGCGGGTAGTTGCCGCGATGCCGATCGGTCGTCGGCTCCATGACCAGAATTCGGATTGCATGGATGTCGTCGTTCGAATAACGGCCGGCTTCAGAGCCCTGGTTGAACCAATTCAGCGACGCGCCGTTCTCGGAGGTGTTAAACGGATCGAGACCTTGATAGCCGTTGGCATCGTGCTGCCCCGCAAAGTCGGCGGTTACTTTGCCGGCCGGGACGGCGCCATTCGGATAGCTCTCGCGCTTGTAGAGACTCGACGCTCCGACGAGACCAAATGGCGAACCCGGCGGTAGCAGTCGCGATTGCGAGCCGTTGTTCTCCACCTCGGCGACCGTGCTCGGTTCGTTCTGCCCGTAAATTCGCTTGTACGGAACCACCGCGCGGGGCCACTGTTCGTTGTAGTTCGGATCGTTTTTGATCAGCCGCATCTGGGCCGGCTCGTCGATCGGATCGCCCGATTTGATCAGATAGATGCCACCGTCGGCGGTCGGCAAGTGGACGAAGTTCTGATGGTTTATGGGGCCCGGCGACCAGACTGTCAGTAGATGATTGTCGGGCGCGGCAGCAGGATGCGTAAACTTTCCAACGGCCGGCGAGTTCTTGTTCTCGCGCAACGAGGGATCGGCGGGGCCTTCGCCGTTGTTGGCGAATCGCGTGAACGATTCGGACTCCAGCGGGCTGAATGGCAAACGATAAGTTTTCGGCCGTGAATTTTCGAAACGACCGAAGCGAAAGAGCGGGTTCCGCGAATCATCGGTAAACGCAGGACCGAAGGCGGGGTCGGGAACCGGAGCATAGGTGGCCCCAAACTGGTACGAATACCGGCTCGGCTCCGAATTGGCCGGCGGCCGCAGCTTGAAGTAGGCGCCGAACCCGCTGTTGTTCTGGTTGTAATATTCCTCGGCGATGATCGAGCCGTCGGAGAGTTGGGCCTGAAAATGAAACGCATTCGGCGCCGAACCGGTGTCGAACGCGCTAATCATCTGCTGCCAGTAGGTCCCATCGGGATGAATACTCCACAGACCCCACAGGATCGAATTGCGCAACCCCTGCGATTCCATCGTGCTGAACATCACGCGGCCGTCCATGAGCACGTTCGGATGCAAGGCCATGCCGATATTCATGTGCCCGATGCAATCCAGGTTCGCCCCATCCTCGTCCATCACGAACAGTTGCATCGCGCCGCCATGATGCTTGGGCGAGCGAAACGCATTGCGATTGCTGACGAACATCAGCCGGCCGCCGGGAAGCGGGCAGGGGCCCATGTTGTAGACGCCGTAAGCGAGATAAGTTTCGCCCGGCTTGCCAGGCGTGTGATAATCGCTGGTCCAAGCCTTGGCGGCGCCGAGGTTGGGCGTGAAGGTTTGGCCCGTGAGCCGCGCGATCTTGCGACTGGCCAAGTCGATTCGGTAAATATCCGCCCCGGCGCCAAGTTCATACGGCGTGTCTTTCGATAGGTCGTGAATATGGCTATAGAAGATCGACTTGCCGTCGAACGTTACGACGGGATCGGTAATGGAGCCTTTGCCACCTTCGACCAATATCTCTTCGCTGCCGTCGGGATGCAGCAGCATCAGATCCGCGCCGGCGTCCATGACCCAGGGGTTGGAAATATCGGCCCAGCGACTTTGGGCCGTATCGCCATGCCGCGGCGCCCGCACATAGGCGATGTCATAGTCGTACTTGATCGAGGAGTCGTCGCTGATTTTCGGGATTTTTAGATCGATGGGCGCGGGAAAGAGCTGCTCCTTTTCGTCCGCCGCAGCGAGAGAGATTGGAGCGGCAACCGCGAAAAGGATTGCCACCGCACGAAAAACCTGGAAACGCATACTTCCGCCCTTATCGAAAGAAAAAACGATTGCTGCTCGGCCGAATTAATCGGCCGCCTTAGATCAAGCGCAGTCTAACGGTGAATTTGCGGTGGGGCAAGAAATTGCGGCGGTATCGACCAGATTGAGATTGGCCGATATCAGGGTCGAAGTCGAGCCGGCAGGAGGATATTCGAAAACGAGGGGCATTGACAGATTGAGAACGAACTTCTCGGAGTCGATCAACGACAACAAGCGGTATGAGGCGCCACTACGAGTCAACAGAGCGGAAACAAGCACATTCGTATCGAGGACAATTTGCGGCGGTCTCACGCCGGCATCATAGATGATACCATTGCGCGGGCTACAGCAAGGCGAAGCGCCCATTTCGACGAAGCTTGCCAAAAATAAGCCCGCCGCAAGTCTTTCAACTCGCGGCGAGCTGCCCAAGAGCGCCAAGCGTATTCCCAATCTACGTCGGCGCCAGCTCGGCCAATTCCTCGGCCAGCCGCTTGCGCGCGACGTGCAGCCGACGCTTGATGGTGCCGACCGGCGAGGCGAATTCGGTGCTCATTTCGACCAGCGACTGCCCCTGGACGTAAAACGCCACCAGCGTTCGCCGGTCCATCGTGCGCAGCCGATCCAGTCCGGCCCGCACTTGGGCCTGACGCTCGGAATCCAGCGCCTTGCCCAGCGGCGTCTCCCGCTCGACGCACGAATCCAGCTCGTCCGGCTTGGCCGACAACAGAGGGCTCTTGCGAACGGCTCGATTGATCGCCATCCGGTTGGCGATCGAGCGGGCCCAGCCGCCGAACGCCTCCGGCTGACGAAGCTGATCGATCTTCTCCATTGCCTGCACGAACACCTCTTGGCACAGTTCCTGCGCCTCGGCGTGGTTGTTCAACCGGCGCAGCGCGATCGCGTAGACCGCCCGCTCGTAGCGCTCCATCAACTGGCCCAGCGCCTCTCGGTCGCCGGACTGCGCCAGCAGCACCAGCTCGACCAGCGGCGTTTCAGTGGTCAGACACTCTTCGCAAGTATCCATCGAATCTCTCCAAAAAACTCGGGCGCGAAACGCCGCGAGCGATCAATGCGGTCAGGAAAAAACATCAGCCGATCATGGCGCGGCGAACAACGAGCATGCTCGGTTGGTTGCCTTAGCTCGGCGAGTCGTCGTAGTCGTTAGGTAATTCCGCTTGTCAGGCGGAGGTTACCGTTCTACGACGCCGAAGCCACCGACGGCGCCGATGGCTACCGGACGACGGGTCGATTGCGCGGCGATCGGCAAGCGACACATCGGCCCGGCTACCAAATTCGAGCAACTAGCTCGACTGGCGGCTGCCAATCGCGTCGCCAGCGAATTCAAGCCGGACAGGATCCCAATGAGGGTCTGTTCGACTTGGCGCCAGCAATCGGCCGCGGCTTCCTGCATGGCAGCCATTGGCGCTATCGCCACTGCCGCCGTACTGGTATGCGCATGGGTTGAATGCGCATGGCCCGTGGGCGACGCAGCCCGTTTTAGATAGGAGCCGTCGCCCGCCAAACGCTTATCTGCAATCGTCGCGATACGGGCGCTTTTGCTAATTGCAAAAACACTACGAATCGTGGCCGCATTGATAAGGCTAAGCATGGCTCGCTCCTGCGCGTCGCGCGGTTTTGGAGAGAACTTCGAAAAAAAGGAAACAACGTGGCGGAATCTTCCGCAAACGTCCCAACAAAATCAAGCTTGTCACCGGAGCGTTGGCCCGTCAAGCCAGCTAGGCTCGACACGGCTACGCTCCGACCCTCCTAGGACGCATCATCGGCGCCGGAGGTTCGCGCGGTATTTGAAATTTCTTTTCGCGGATGGAAATGCCCGTGGCGGCACGAATAAGGTATTGCGGCGGGGGGACTTAGAATGCTGGAAGCCGGGCGATCAGGCGGTTGCAATTCGCCTAAAAACGGGGGCAGGAGGCGCGGAATTCAAGGACGTAGTGTCTGTGCGGAAATTTACGTCGCGGACAGGGGGCTTACGCCGCCCCGCTCGCCGGAGTAGAAAATCCGCTCGACATTTCCGCGAAGCAAAGTGCGGCCGAGTTCGAGCGCGCGATCCTCCGTCCAGCCACGGCCAATCACGAATTGCTCCGCCAGCACTTTGGCGAGCGACCGGCGATACATTGTGAACTTCGGCCTGGCGAACTCCAGTTTGTACATGTCGCTGTAGTACCCGATCTGCTTCGTGGCGGGAATCGCCGTTAGCCGGGCCGTTAGATCCAGCTCGATATAGGGCGGCACGTTCGAATACCACCAGTGGCCATTGGCGACGACATTCGGAAAAATCCAGGCGTAGCTCATCAGTTCCTGATTTGTGGCGCTCGCCAGCACCGAAATTGGAAACGTGACTTGGGGAAAGGCATTGAACAGTCGGCGGAATTGAATCAACGAGACTCGGCTGTCGAATAGATCCCGCCCCTGGTGGACGCCGTTTTCATAAACGTTGCGAATTACGCCGATCATCAGGTCGAAAGGCAAACGATATTCAGCGCAAAATTCGGCCAGCGTCCAAAATACGAATCGCGACAGGATCGTATGCTGGGCGGCCGTCGCATCCTTGCCTCGGCGAAAAGTCTGCCAGGCGTTTTCGGCGTCGTCCGCCGAGATCTTTTCCGGCGTGAAATCCGGCGGCAACGAAATCGCGCAGGCCCGGGCGCCGTTAGCGACGAAATGGGCAAAGAGTTGACCGATCGCCCGCTGAAGCGACGCCGTCGTGTTCAGTCGTTCGCCCGAGGCTTTCTCAAGCCGCTGGCGAACTTCGGCCCTTCCCAGATGGAAAACAAGATCGTCGGTTCGCAGACAGGGCACAAACGTCTTAGAGTCAAAACCGGTGAGCGGATCGTCAAAATCGTTGGTCAAGAAGACAGCATCTAGCCCGCTGCGCCTAATGACCTGCTGCGGCCAATCGACGGCGGCCATCATCTCAGCCGAACGATCGTACAGCGGCTCCCAGTTTGCCGTCGTGATCCGCTCATCCTTAAAATCGAAAAAATCTCGGGCGATCTGCAAAAGCCAACTGTACTGAACCGTGTTTTCCAGCGGCGCCAGACCCTCGACCAACCGGCCGAAACACTCCTTCGGCGCCAACTCAGAGGCTTCGATTCGCTCTTTCGGCACGCCCGTCGAGTGGATCAACTCGGTGTAATAGTGATACCCGGCGATATCGGCCAGCGTTTTCGCCGCTGGCGCGCGGGGATCGATGTGCGTGTGGGGATCGATCAGCGGCAGCGAATCGAGCGCGGAAAAAAGCCGGCCAATGAGATCAACTGACATGCGATAGTCGATGGGGCAGGCAGCAGGGCGAACAGGTGATAACTAACCAGCGGCGGGGCGCCTTTCGAGACCAGCGATCTTTTCGATCCGCCGGGCGTGACGGCCCGCCTCGAAGGGCGTATTGAGCCAAATCTCAACCATCCGGTCGATGAGTTTTTCACCCAACAGATCGGCGGACAGGCAGAGCACATTGAGATCGTTGTGACGGCGGCTGAGTTCGGCGGTCAAATCATCGTGGCAGGGCGCCGCCCGGACGCCGCTGAATTTGTTCGCGGCGATGCACATGCCGATGCCCGTGCCGCAGATGAGCACGCCCCGGTCCGTTTGGCCGGCGGCAATTTTGTCACCCACAATGGCGGCCACGTCCGGATAGTCGACGCTGTCGGCCGAATAGCAGCCGGCGTCTTCGACGTCATGCCCCAGCCGCTTGATCAATTCGATGAGTTTGGCTTTGACGCCGAAACCCCGGTGATCGCTTCCGACTGCCACTCGCATAGATTGATCTCGTTATCAACTTTTTAGGTTTCCGTGGCTCGGGATCCGTGATAGGGGGCTGCCGCCCCCCGCTCGCCACGCTGGCGCCTATTACAGTTCTAATTCAGCGACGCGAATCTCGAGTTCGCGACGCAATTGCTCGGCGCATTTCTTATAGACCTCCGGCGGCCCACCGATCGGGTCGGCAATGTCGCTTTGGTCGACCGCCAAGAGCTGCGTTCGCGATGCAGCCTCCGGCCATTGCGCCAAGATGCCCTGCCGATGCGACCGCGTCATCGTGAATATCTGGTCGGCATACCGGATCAGTTGGGGCGTCAACGACTGGCTTTCGTGCGTCGATAGATCGAGACCCATGCTGGCCACGATTTCGACCGCCTCCTCCGCCGCGCATCCGCCGTGCATCGCCGACAAACCGGCCGATTGTACGATAACGCCACGGTCTTCCAACTCGTCGAGCCGGCATTTCACCCGATCGGCAATCAGCTTTCGCGCAATGGCCTCGGCCATCGGACTGCGACATGTATTACCGGTGCATACAAACAGCACGACGAGGCTCGCCAATCGTCGCACCGTCTGTTCCGAAACGACGCCGATGCGGAGCATTTCCAGTCCGTTCTCGTCGACTTTGACGATCGTCGAAGGCATGCCGAAACGGCTCGGGCCGTCGTCGAGCACAAGTTGGACGTCGTCGCCCAACGATTTGACAACGTCGCCAGCCGTCTGCGAATCGGCGCCGCCAAACCGACTGGCGCTCGATACGGCGATCGGACCGGACATCATCCGCATGACGTCGATGAATACATGATGCCCGGGAACGCGCAGACCAATCGTTCCATCCGGCGCAACCGATCCGCGCACGGAATCCGGCAATTGGGTCAGCGCGCTCTCGGGATGATCGTCCTTGCAAACGAGAGTGACCGGACCTGGCCAACACCGGCGAGCCAATCGCTGCGCGAGGCGGCTCATTCGCGGTACATAGTCGAGAGCCTCGTCGGCCGACTTTACCGCAAGCGAAAGCGGCAAATGCACGCCGGTCGGTCGTTTGGCGTTAATCAACCGCTGGACGGCGTCGGCGTCGAGTGCGCTGGCCGCCAAGGAATAGACAGTCTCGGTCGGGAACGCGACTAGCTTGCCCTCGGCCAGAGCCTGCACAGCACGATGCACGACATCGCGCACATCTTCGGCCGTGCGAATGTCGATGACCGTGGGAGGCATGGGATGACCTAAACCGAAAGGCTGCAAGCGAAAGCGTTGCCGCCGCTACAAAATTCCGCGGGTATCTAAACGGCTCGTCCGCCGAAATAATTTCGATTTAGAGGCGGACCGCGGCCAACCGCGCTGCTAACACCGTCCGCAATTGCAACCGGCAGGTGCTCCGGCCCAGAAAAACATGCCTAAGCAATATACAAAACCGCGAATCCGTCGGCAAGCACCCTCCTAAAGGGTTGTATAAATGTCACAAACGTCGCTAAGCCAGCCCCTCCCAAGTGAAAGGTGGCGTTTAAGGCGATTGTCACGTGCCTCTTTGACCTCAAATTGACGAGTCCGGCGCGCGTACTAGACTCCAGTAGGGGCATTCTTGGCTCTTCACCCCGACCGATAAGGCGGAGCCCCATTCTCTGTTGTATTTTGGCTAGCAGCCGGATCGGGTCATGATGCCGTTTTCAAGCGTTGCTACGAACTTAAACGAAGTCGCGGGAGCCATGGTTTCGCGCCGTGCATTCCGCGTCGAGCAGCTCGTCGAAGTGAATGAGCTAACCGCCGCCGAACCTGAGTGGATGTCGCTTGTCGATTTCGAGCCTAGCCCCATGGAGAGCTTTGGCTGGTCGCTCGCCGCTGCCAAGAGCATGACGGGCGATCAGACGCCGCGGGTCATCAAGTTGACCTCTCATGGCGACCTTCACGGCATGGCGCCTCTCGCCCGGATGCACAAATCGTGGACGGGCCGGTTGGAGATCCTCGGAATGCGGCGATTGAACGAGCCGGGCGATTTGTTAGCCCGCGATTTAAGCTCGCGCCGAGAACTTGTCCGCCAAGTGCTGCGGCTCAGTCGGCCGCTGACGATCGATCGCATCGGCGTCGAATCGCCCAGCTTAGCGATCCTCAGAGAAATGGGTCCGCGTTATGGCTGGACGGTCGTTCGGCCGCGGGCTTCTTGTCCAGTAATTACGCTCGACGAGAGTTGGCGCGAGCCGGAAAGTCATTTGTCGCCCCGTCGGCGATCGGATTTCCGGCGGTCGTGGCGCCGCGCAGAGAAACTCGGCGCCGTGCGAGTGGAAACTTTGACGCCGAGCCTGGACGAGCTAGACGGCCTCCTGGACACTGCGTTTGCGATCGAGGCCAAATCCTGGAAAGGGGCGGCGGGGACGGCCCTCGCGCAAGACCCTGTTCGCGGCCGATTCATGCGCGAGTATTGCCGCTGGGCCTGCCGGGTCGACGTGCTAAGAATCTGTTTACTTTCGATCGCCGAGCAACCGATCGCCATGCAAATCGCCGCCGAGCAATCGGGCGGCTTGTGGCTCTTGAAAATCGGTTTCGATCCGGAATTCGCCTGTTGCTCACCAGGAATTCTGCTGCTGGCCGACAGCATTCGCTACGCAGCAGAGCGCCGGCTTCGATCGTTCGAGTTCTTGGGGACCGCCGAGAAATGGACCCGGGTTTGGACCGAGCAAGAACGGCAGTGCGTTTCGGTCCGGCACTATCCCTACGGAATCAATGGGATTGCCGCTCTTGCCGCGGACTGCGCGGCGGCAGCCTATTCCCGACTGCGCCGCCGGATGCACGTCGTACGAAATGAAACTCTGATCGAGGAAACCGAATGACCGCCGCGAACGCAACGATCGACACCCGACCCGCGATCGAGCGAGTGATCTCGGGTCCACCGGCCCGGGCAAATTGGTTTTCTCGGAAATTGCGGGCGCCGCTGTATTCGGTCGCCAAATATGCGGCTCGCTCTTATATCGCCGGCGCCCAATGTGGCGACGCAATACGCGTGGCTGGCAGGCTGTCCGCGGCTGGCATCGCATCGACCGTGGGCTATTGGGACGGCATCGGCGAACCGGCCGGGGCGACATTAGAACGGTATCGCGAAGCGCTTCGCGGGTTAGCCGCCGCGAAGCTCGATTCGTATCTGTCGATCAAGCTGCCGTCGCTTGAGTATTCAAGCGAGATGACGAGCGTACTAGCGGGCGTTGCACGTCAGGCCGGATTGCGACTTCATTTCGACGCGATGGCGCCGGACTCCGTGGATCGGACGTATAACGTCATCGACGAGTTGTTGACCGTGGGGGACAACTTCAGTTGCACGCTTCCAGCCCGATGGAAGCGGAGCGCCTCCGACGCCGATTGGGCCCTCAAACGTGGACTGTCCGTGCGGGTGGTCAAAGGCCAGTGGGCCGACCCGTACTCAGGCGACATTGAGCCCGTCGAGGGATTTCTTCGCATCGTCGATCGACTTGCGGGCCGGGCCAAGCATGTGGCGGTCGCCAGTCACAATCTCGCCGTATTACGAGCCGCGTTTGAGCGATTGTTGGTCACGAAAACGCCGACTAGCCTGGAGCTTCTCTACGGTCTGCCGACGCGGCGTCAGATGGCGCTGGCCAAGAGTCTCGGCGTGCCGGTGCGAATTTATGTGCCCTATGGCGAGGCTTATCTGCCGTATTGCCTCGGCGAGTTGAAGCGGAACCCGCGAATTGCCTGGTGGCTACTGCGCGACGCAGTTCGCCGAGAGCGCGGCAATATTTAAGCCGGTTGTCGCGGCTTTTCCACCGCGAACGCTTGCCAGCCGGCTGCCGCCAAAATCAACCAGGCGACCATGAACGTCGTGCCGCCGGCCGGCGCGACGCTGGTCCAACTCTTGTCGCCGGTAAAAGCATAACCATATAAACCGCCGCAGAAGAGCGCGATGCCAAGCAAAAATGCGGCGCCGGCCAAATGCACGAGCCAGCGCGGAGGCGCGGCTAAAGCCAATAAGCCGGCCAGCACCATCCCGACTGCATGATTCATTTGCTGCCGCGCAGCCGTTTCACAGTCTTCCCATCGATCGGCGGCGATTTCGGAACGCATCGCCCGGGGCTTAAGTCCGTGAGCCGAATAGGCGCCGGCGGCGACGGACAGGCTGGCGAGAATCGCCCCGACGATCAACCACAGGCGGCCATCCATATTATTGTGTCGTTGCGAGTTGAGAGCTTTGCGGTTGTCGACCGACCGGTAGTGTGCCCGAGGCTGGAGGCGCTTCTCCGAACCCCTGTTCGCGGGCCCCAATCAATGGCGGCGCCCCGGGACTTCCCTTCGGTCCCGCCCCGGCCACCCGACGTATGCCCTCACTCCGGCGCTCTCTCAGAGGGAGAGGGAGTTTTTTTCGGACGCGCGTTTAGCAACTTGAACTTAGAGCAACTGTCCATTGGCCAGAATCGCCGGCGAAACGACCTGCGAATCACCGGCCGCGTCGGTCGGTATGTGCGGCGGCGGCACGGGCGCGCAGGCCCGTTGCCACTGCATGGCTAGCATCAGCACGTTAATTCCCGAGCCGATTCCGAACATGGCCACGCGATCGTCTTTTCGCAATCGACTCTGCTCGATTCCCAACGCCAAGGCCAGCGGCAATGCGACCGAGCCGGTATTACCCAGCGTATCGACGGTTGGAAAATCGATGGCGGGGTTCAAACCCAAAGCGGCGAACATAAGTTTGCGGTGAGTTGTTCCAACCTGGTGACAGAATGTCTTGTCGATGTCGGCCACCGTCCAACCGATTTCGTCCAAGAAGTCGCGAAATGTCTCGGCGCCGGCGCGGATGCCTTGTTCCATGAGTCGCTCGGAATCCGTTTCCATCCACGGTCGCATGTCGCCAGCGACCGATTCGTCTCGGCCGCTGTAGCAGAGCGTGTGATGCTCGGTGTCGGTACGAGCGAACGCGCCGAGCAACCGGTTCTGCGTCCGGCTGTAATCCTTGTGCGTCAGTAGCACGCCGACGCTGCCCGATCCGATCGTGAGCGAGGCGATCGCCCGTTTAAATTCGTTGCGACCGACGGAACTATCGGCGTTCAGCCGCTCGATGGTCGTCTCGACCAACTGCCGGCTGCTCTCCGTGCCGACGACCAAGCCGGCGCGGATTTGGCCGAGTTCAATCATGTTGGCGACTTGGATCATGCCGTTAAGCACGCCAAGGCAGGCATTGGACACGTCGTAAACGATGCAGTCGCGCGATAAGCCTAGGCGATTGTGAACTCCGCACGCAGTGGCCGGCTCGAGATAGTCGCGGCATACCGAGGCATGAATCAGCGCGCCGACGTCGGATCGATCAATCCCCGCGACCTGCAACGCCCGCTCGCCGCTCTCGACGCTCTTTTCGCTGGGGAGCATCCCGCGGGGCCAAAACCGCCGCTCGCGAATGCCGGTGATCAATTCCAATCGGCCCGGTGACAATCGCAATCGCCTGTAAAGCGGCTTCAGCCACTCTTCGATCTGCTCAGAGGTGACGATTTCTTCGGGTAGGGCGTAGCCTATACTCTCGATCGCGACGTTTTGATAATTCATCGTGGGAAGCAAGCTCGCAAGCGATATTGAAAGCGGGTGACCCGCCGATTTGTCGAACTAACCTGCCGGTTAGCATACCAGTCAGGCAGGATATGCGTAAACCTCTGTCGCGGACGTTGCGAAGGCATGCGGAGCCTTTTCCGCCCCCCTAAGACCCGCGTTTGTTGATGTTTGAATGCTAACTAGCGAGCCCCATAAGACAACTCCCCGCTTCGCGAAGCCCGGTCATCCGTCTAGCGAAAGGTGGATCTGTCGCCAAGCGTTGCGTATCACTTGGTCCGCTGCCCCCGCGATCAGCGGTCGGCTCAGCGTCGCGATCAGACCTTTTAACTCCAGCACGGTTGCCTTCCAGTCGAGTTGCGACCCATCCAGGATCGGCGTTACATGCAAGACGCTTTGCACCCGCATCGAGAGACCGATGCCAGTCGCCACGACATCCATCGTGGCAGCTTCGGGCGGTTGCAGGTCGACCACCTGCAGCGTCATGGCGAGCGTCCCCCGAAGAAACGAAAATCCGGGGCGGACGACGCATTTCAGCGTTCGATCGTCGATTCGCTGCGAAGACACGATATCGGGTATCGTCGCGGCGATCTGATCGAGATCGGTAAGCCGGGCGAAGAGTCGCTCAGCCGGGACGTGAAAGGTTTCTCGTCCCCCGAATTCCAAGGCATTTGGCGGCATGACGGCGCCTTGCAAGAACGAACAGCCCGCGATCGGTAGAACAAACGTCGACCGATGCCGACCCAACTCCATTAGATGCAACTAGGCCTTGTCCGGCCAGGAGAATAATCGCACGGTATTGCCATCGGGATCGTGCGTGACGAAGGCTCGAAATCCTTCGGGATCGCGCTCGGGACTGGACACCTTCGAGCCGAACTGGGTGATCCGCCGGGCGGACTCGTCCAAATCATCGACCTCGAATCCCAAGCTCCAGCGGGCGCTAGCCGGTCCGGCATTGCGCCGCGAGATGAGCGCCAACCGAGTTTCTCCCGCCGCGAGCAGGGCGTAACCGTCTTCGACCACGCGGACCATCACCCGTAGGCCCAGCGCCTCGCGATACCAGCGCAGGGTGTTTTCCCACTGCGCGGTCCGCAGTTCGACGCAATAAAGTCCTGGCTGCCTATTTCCCATTTTGAAGCACCCGCTGGCCTCTCTCGCGATTCCACTCGAGCCATCATCGTCAGTTCAGAGGGCGCCTGGAAATCGTCCTCGGCGATTGGCCGCCGGTAAATTGCCGGAGGCCCCGAAATCTTGCCGCCAATTAGCCGTCCGGCGAACCCGATCGCCCTGCGCCTAGTCTCCTGAATGGGAAAACGTAGGTTTTTTTCGACCCTGCGGCTAGGAAATCAGCCGTTTTGGCCGCCGCAAGCTGACATTGACCCTCCCCCCGCTTCCACTAAAATGTTGCGATTCTTGAGGTTATACGCAATTTGGCGGTCGTATGGATCAAACCATTTCCGATAGTTCGGGCAGCACGCACGACGTGCTCGTCGCGGCTCGTCGCGCCAAGCTGACGGCGCTCGTCGAAATGGGAATCGACCCTTGGGGCGGGCGGTTTGACGGCGCTCAGTCCGTCGCCCAGGTCCGGGACCGCGAATCGGAAATCACTGCCGCGTCTGCTGGCGACGGCCCTCCGGCACAGCACTCCGAATTACACGGACCCCGCGTTCGGGCCGCCGGACGCATCGTTTTGATGCGAGACACCGGCAAGCTCATTTTCTTGGACGTCCGCGATTGGTCCGGCAGGATTCAGCTCTACATCGGCAAGAAGCAGGTCGGCGACCGCAACTGGGCCATCGCTCAGAATTTTGATCTAGGCGACATCATCGGAGTCGACGGCGAACTCAAGAAAACCCGCACGGGCGAACTCACGATCTTCGCCGCCGACCTACACTTTTTGACCAAGTCGCTCGAACCGCCTCCTGACAAGCATCACGGATTGACCGATCCCGAACTGCGGCAGCGGATGCGATATCTCGATTTGGCATACGGCGAAGGGGTCCTCGACCGTTTCATTAACCGGACAAAAATCGTCCAATCGTTTCGCAAAACGCTCGCCGACGAAGGGTTTGTCGAGATCGAGGGGCCGACGCTGCATTCGATTGCCGGCGGCGCCGCGGCGCGGCCATTTGTCACGCATCACAATACGCTGGACCTCAAGCTCTATCTGCGAATCGCACTCGAGCTGCATTTGAAGCGGCTGCTCGTCGGCGGAATGCCGCGAGTATATGAGCTGGGCCGCGTGTATCGCAACGAAGGGATTAGCCCCCGGCACAATCCTGAGTTCACGATGCTCGAGGCCTATCAGGCCTTCGGCGATTATCGCTCGATGATGGATCTAACGGAGAAACTGATCGTCTCGGCGATCGGCGCGATCGGCCAAGGGCTCACGCTTCCTTGGGGCGAGAAGAAGGTCGATTTCACGCCGCCTTTCGCCCGCCGAACTTACGACGAACTGTTTGCCGAGCATACGGGCGTCTCGCCGTCGGACACGGCCGCGGTCAAGAGTCTGGCTGAGAAGATCGGCTTCGCGACGGCCGGCAAGCATCCGGATGTGATCAAGAGCGAAGTGTTCGAGGAAAAGGTCGAAGACCAATTGCAAGGGCCGATCTTCGTCACCGATTATCCGGCCAGCATCTGCCCGTTGACCAAGCGGAAGCGAGACAACCCGGCGGTGGCCGAGCGATTCGAGCTTTTTATCCAGGGGATGGAAATTGCCAATGCCTATACCGAACTGAACGATCCGGACCTGCAGGAGCAATTGTTTCGCACGCAGTTGCAGGGCCAGGCGGCGGAAGATTCGATGGCCAAGATGGACCACGATTTCGTTCGCGCCCTGCGCCACGGCATGCCACCGGCCGGTGGGTTGGGCATCGGCATCGATCGGCTCGTGATGCTGCTGACCAACTCGCAAACGATCCGCGACGTGATTTTGTTTCCGCTGCTTCGGCCCGAGGCCACATAACATGCTCCGGGGCTTCGGCGAAGCGCCTTCAGCCCCGGCCACCCGACAACCCAAATAACCTGACGACATTCGGCACGGACGCCTTGGCAATGTAGGACGCAACCGCCATGTACAAATTTCTGCTCTGCTGGCGATATCTTCGCACCCGATATATCGCGCTGGCTTCAATCGTCAGCGTGATGCTCGGCGTGGCCACGATGATCGTGGTCAACAGCGTGATGGCCGGGTTCAGCCACGAAATGCGGAGCCGTATCCACGGCATTCTGTCGGATATCGTGTTCGAGTCGCACGGGCTCGAGGGCTTTCCCGACGCGCAGTGGCACATGGAGCAAATCCAACGAATCGCCGGCGACTCGATCGAAGGGATGACGCCGACCGTGCACGTTCCGGCGATGCTCAGCTTTCAGTTCGGCCGCAACTGGAGCACGCGGCAGATCATGTTCATCGGCATCGACGAGGCGACGCACTCGCAGGTCAGCGATTTCGGCAAATACTTGCAGCACCCGGCCAATCGCGAGCAGATGAGTTTTGCTCTCCGCGAGAACGGCTACGATACGCGCGATCATCAGCTTGGACCGGAGTCGCCCGAGCGGACCGATATGAAGGCCGCCGGTTGGCCGTGGCGAAGAATGAAAGCCGAGCAGCAGCGGCAGTTTCAGGAGACATTGCAATTGCCGCGCGAGGCAGCCACCGGACCGTCCGATCCGTTTCAACATCCTGCAGGCAGCGAGAGCTCAACTGTTCCCCCCGAAGATTACGCCAAGTCCGGCGGCCCGGGCGAAAGCAACGGCAACAGAGATTCCGCTGGCGGTCCGCCGGGACCGGCCCTCGATCCGTTTCAGCGCCATCAGCCGGCGCAAGCGGTCCGGCGTTTCGATCCCTCACGCGAGCAATTCACGGGAGTAATCCTCGGAATCGCCCTAGCCAGCGTGCGCGATCGCGACGGGGCCGACCGCTTTCTGTTGCTGCCGGGCGACGATGTCAAAGTCACGTTTCCCAATGCCGGCATTCCACCGAAGGCCATTAGCGATTCGTTCACGATCACGGATTTCTACGAAAGCAAAATGAGCGAATACGACGCGAATTTCGTGTTCGTTCCGATCAAGAAGCTGCAAGTGCTTCGGGGCATGATCGATCCGCAGACCGGCGTGGCTAACGTGTCGTCGATTCAGATTAAGCTCAAACCGGGCGCCGACGGGGACGTAGTTCGAGACAAATTGCGAGCCGAGTTTCCGAATTATCTGATCTCAACATGGCAGGACAAGCAGGGGCCGCTCTTGGCCGCCGTGCAAATGGAAAGCGCCGTGCTGAATATTTTGCTGTTCATGATCATTGGCGTGGCCGGGTTCGGAATTCTGGCGACTTTCTTCATGATCGTGGTCGAAAAGACCCGGGACATAGGCATCTTAAAATCGCTGGGCGCGTCGGCCCGCGGCATCTTGGGAATTTTCTTGGCCTACGGGCTTTCGCTCGGAGTGGTTGGCTCCGGCGTGGGAGCGCTGTTGGGCTTGCTGTTCGTGCGAAACATCAACAGCATTCGATCCGTGGTCGAGTCGCTGACCGGTCAAAAGGTTTTCGACCCGTCGATTTACTATTTCTACAAAATCCCCACGATCGTCGAGCCGTTTACCGTCGGCTGGATCGTCGGCGGAGCGCTCTTGATCGCCGTGCTGGCTAGTGTGTTGCCGGCGCTGCGGGCTGCGCTCCTACATCCCGTGGAGGCGCTCCGCTATGAGTGAATATCTGCGACTGCGAAACGCCGACACCACGAGCGTATCCCAGCGGCCGACTGGCGCGAGCGGCGCCAGCGGGCCCCATTTGATCGATCGGTCGATGCCGCTTCCCTCGGCGATCGCCAGCGCCATCGCGTCGGCCGAGCAATCCGGCGATTTGCAATCGTCCAGCGGCAGCGAGCTGCGAACACCGAATCAACTCGCGCCGGTGCAGATGGAAGCGGTGCAGCTGAAGAAAAACTATCGCAAAGGCGCGATGGATATTCCGGTGCTCGGCGGCGTCGATTTGCAAATCCGCCAAGGCGAGTTCCTGGCTATCGTCGGTCAAAGTGGCTCGGGAAAGAGCACGCTTTTGCACCTGCTCGGCACGCTCGATGCGCCGTCGTCGGGCGAGGTCCATTTTGAAAACCGGCGAATCGACAACTTGCCCGGCCGGCAGCGCGACGTGCTGCGCAACTCCCAATTCGGCATGATTTTCCAGTTTTATCATCTGCTTCCGGAGCTCACGACGCTGGAGAATGTGCTCTCGCCGCTCATGATTCGCCACGGCGCCTGGAGCTATCGCCGCAAACGAGCCGCCCATCTGCATGCGGCCAAAGAACTGTTGGACATGGTCGGCCTGGCTCATCGATTGAAGCATCGGCCGCGAGAACTGTCCGGTGGCGAAATGCAGCGCACGGCAATCGCCCGGGCCCTGATTTCCGGTCCGCGGATTCTGCTCGCCGACGAGCCGACCGGCAATCTGGATCAAGACACGGGGCAGGAAATCATGCGAATTCTGCGAACCTTGAATCGCACTCAGAACCTCTCTATAGTCATGGTGACCCACGACACGGTAATCGCCGCTGAAGCCGACCGCATCGTCCGTCTCGCCGCCGGCCGCGTCGAAAACGTATAATTCCGCGATCGACGCACGCCACGGTTCATCTCGGCACGGCCACGAACCGCCCATTCACCACGGCGCCCCTTAGCCCCGTCGCTCACGACGGGATTTTTCGCGCAGCCAACAATCCCCGCAACCCGCGCATGAAAATCTACATATCCGGCAAGCTCCTCGACGCCGAAGACGCAAAAATCAGCGTCTTCGATCACGGCCTGCTTTACGGCGACGGCGTCTTCGAAGGTCTCCGCTGCTACGGCGGCAAGGTCTTCCGCCTCGAAAAGCACTTCGATCGGTTGTGGGAATCGGCCCGCGCCATTTGGCTGGAGATTCCACTGAGCCGCGAGGCGTTGGCCAAAGCCGTCAACGAGACGGTGGCCGCGAATTCGCTCCGCGACGGCTATGTCCGCCTCGTGGTCACTCGCGGCGCCGGCACGTTGGGACTCGATCCGAATCGAACCAGCAATCCGCAGGTGATCGTCATCGCCGACAAGATCACCATGTATCCGGAAGAATATTACCGCAACGGCCTGGAAATCGTCACGGCCAGCACGATCCGCAACCACGCCGCGGCGCTTAGTCCGAGAATCAAGTCGCTGAATTATTTGAACAACATTCTGGCGAAGATCGAAGGACTCAAAGCTGGCTGCATTGAAGCCCTGATGCTTAATACGAAGGGCGAAGTGGCTGAATGCACGGGCGACAACATCTTCATCATGCGGCATGGCGTGCTGATGACGCCGCCGCTAGACGCGGGAATTTTGGAAGGGATCACGCGCGACGCGGTCATGGAATTGGCCCGGGCCATGGGCCAAGAGGTGCGCGAAGTTGCCCTCACGCGACACGATGTGTATGTCGCCGATGAGTGCTTTTTGACGGGTTCGGCCGCGGAGGTCATTCCGGTGGTCAAGCTGGACGACCGAAAGATCGGCGATGGCAAGCCGGGGCCGATGACTCGGCAATTGATCGAGCGTTTTCAGGCGCTGACTCGGAGTTAGCTGGGCGCCACTGCTGGCTTGCCCAGCAGTGCTCCCTGTGATCACGCGCCAAGAAAGACTGCTGGGCAAGCCAGCAGTGGCGCCCTATCGATCAATTGGCGTCAGGACTAATAATCAGTCGCCATGAACTTTCTGGCCGACGCGAACAGCACATAGGCCGTGAACGCCAGCGACGACAGGACCGATAGCCAGATCGAGAATCCGTGGGCGTGGAGTAGCTGCGGATCGAACGCCGGGCCGAAGAAATTCTTGGCGTCCAGCGCGTCGTAGAGCAGCATCCCGAAGTCGGCCGGCTTCGGCAAAATCCAGTAGCCGATATCGACTAGCCAACTTAGCGATCCCGAAAATGTTCCCTCGGGCGCGAGCCGTTCGCAGGTGACCATAAAATGCCGGCCATAATTCATGCCCCAGGCGATACACCAGAACAGGATCGAGCCAAACACGCTCACGACCGTGCTTCGCGTGCAAACAGCCAGCAGGAGCGACACGCTGAAAAACACGGCGAAATGCAACAAAAGCAGCGGGATCGCGTACAAATAACTCGCGTCCCAAATGCCGGTCTTCACCGCGATCGCCAGCCATGTGCCGCCGACGAACAGCGTCGCGTGCAGCAGAACGAACGACAACACGCCCAGGTACTTTCCAGCCAGCAATTGCCACCTGGAGACGGGCTTCGCCAGCAGCACGCTCAGGCTGCGGCCTTCTAAGAACCCGGGCAGGAATCCAGCCGTCCAGATCAACGTCAGCAGCAAGCCCAGCGTATCGGCAACGCCGCCCGCAAGGACGAGCTGCAAGAAGTGAACCGACGTGCGGCTATCGCGCTCGAGGGGAATTTTGATGGCGCCAAACGCCAGGCTCAGATTACCACTGACGGCGACCACCCCCGACTCCTTCATTTTCGCCGAATCTTGGGCGTCGGGATCGCTCTTGGGCAAGAAATCGGCATTCTCGCCGGGCGCAGCCAACCGAGCCGCTCCGTCGATGTGGACCGTCAAGCACACGGCCGTCGTCAACACGCTGACGGCCAGCAGAATCCAAAAGATTCCATACGACAACGATTGGCGAAACGTATCGCGGATCAGGGCGGCGAATATTTGTTTGTTTTGCATGTTTGGGGGAAAGGGACTAGGGGCTGGAGACTAGGGACTAGGAGGCAGGCGCTTCCGCATCCGGGACACGGGCGCGTCGTTATTGTGCGCCGGCGCCGGCGTAGAACGGCTCGAGCGCGTCCTCAAATTGCGGATTCGGCGCGATGGCCGCCTTTCGCTCCGAGTCGCTCAAACCAGTCGCAAGCTTGGCGACCGGGCCGACAAAGGCCATTTTGCCGCCGCGGAGCACGGCTACCCGATCGCAGAGCCGTTCGACATCGCTCAACTGGTGCGACACGAGAATGGCCGTGTGACCCAGCCGCCGCCGCTCTTCAATGATCGTATGCAGCAGGCGGCGGGCTGCCAGATCCATGCCCTCCGATGGCTCGTCGAGGACGAGCAGGCTCGGGTCGTTGAGTAGGGCTTGGGCTAGCGACAGCCGCTGCAACATGCCCTTGCTGAACTGCCCGATTGGCTCGTGGCTGCGATCCGCGATCCCGACTCGCTCCAGCAATTCAGTGGAGCGCCGTCGCGTGACCGCCGCCGGTTGCAAGCTCAGAGCGCCGTAGTACTGGAGCAATTGCCGGGCGGTCAGATAGCGAGGAAACGCCTGGCTTTCATGGACGTAGCCGACAGACCCCAGTGTGCTTCGCTCGCGCCAGTCGCGGCCTAGCCGAGTGATTCGTCCCGACGTCGGTCGACTGATGGATAACAGGATTTTGACGAGCGTGGTCTTGCCGGCGCGATTGGGCCCGATAAGCCCAAAAACTTCGCCCTCGGCAATCTTCAGACTCACGTCATCCAGAGCGCAGAGGCGTCGCCGGCCTAACAGACCCGTCGCAAACAGCTTCGACACGCGGTCGAATTCGACCGCGTGCTTCGGTGTGTTGAGAGACATCCTTGAACTTTCGCTGGGGTGGGATCGATCGGCGGGCAGGCGGCTATTGAATTAGCGACACCTGCACGCCCGTTTGAAGGATTTTGGTGAAGGCTTGCTGCAGATTCGAGATTACCGTGGCTTGGTTACCGTTGATGATCTTGTAACTGGGCATTCCATCGTTGACGTTGCCCGTGGTCTGCATGGTGTTCAAGGTAGCCAAGTTCGCCGGTCGGTCCGGGTTGCTAGGATCGAACGCCGGTCCGAAGCCAATGCAATGCATCAAGAATGGCCGAGTGGCTGTCGAGTAGCCCGGCGTGCTGGCGGTATCGAGAGCGGCCATGTTGCCGATGATGCTCGTGATCTCGTTTACCACCGTCGACGAGTTGTCGCTGTAGCCCCAGACGTTATAAGGAAAATCGCTCGCGCCGGGCGCGCCATAGTTGTAGCGCACTTTGTAATAGTTGTTGTAGGCGCTACTCGTGACGAAGTTGGCCGATGCGGACGTGTTGGGGGCGCCATCGGTTTCGAAGATGACTATCTTCTGGGCGCCTTTGCGTCCGTTGCCGCCGGCATCACCGGAAGTTTGGCCGCTGCTAAAGCTCGGCAGCGTCGAATTGGCGCTGAATTGGTTGTAGGCCAACATCAGTCCCATTGAATAGCAGGTGCCCCCTGAAGCCCGAGGCACTTCGATGTTGTTCGAGTCGTAGGGCGTAACCGTCGAGCTCGAGCTACCGACCGTGGCCGTTGGGTACCAAAGGGATTCGGTCATGTTCGTGTAGTTCTGACTCAACCCGACACGCACGCGGTTGAACCGCGTATCGTCGTTTTGGCCCGACGACGAGCGGGGCGAGCTGAACATGATCAGCGAGACATAATCGTTGGGATGGTTGTTCTGGATATCCGTGAGTGCGGCCTGAATGCCGAGTTTGCAGGCGTAAAGCGGCGCCTCGTGGCAGGTGCCGGGCAGCCAGCAATATCGCGAGCAACTTGGGGAGACGTTGTACCAAATGTTGTAGTTCCCCAGGAAATCGACCATCGTCAATGGGCCGAACCAGAAGTGCAGCGCCGGCCGAAGCGGGTTGTCGCCGTAGTGCATGAACGGTTTGCCGTTGGACTGCGACAATGAACTGTTCGGCGTAATCTGCACCGTGCCCCATTGGAAATCGGGCCCGTAGCCGGCGAGGCCGTTGGAGCCATCCGTCAGCGTTTGCCATGTGCCGTCTTGGTTGTCGATCAGGCCCAAGCAGTAGTCGATGTAGTCTTTCCAGAACCGTTCGTCGAGATTCGCGGGCGGATTCGACGCTGTGTTAATGCTGCTTGGAATCGACGTGTAATAGACGATCCGACCCGATCGCATCGATGTCGGGAACGCATTGGGTCCGATATTCTTGATCCAATCCAAAATAGCCGTGTAATTGATTTGGTATGTCGACGCGCCCGGCTGCCGCCAGTTGCCGGACGAATCCCACAACCGGGAGTTGTCATCCATGCCCGTGTTCGTGCCGGGATAGAGAAAATAACGCTGGCGCCAATCGTTCGTCGTGCCGTCGGCGCCATTGATCGGATCCGGCGGCCAAGCAAAGAAAGTCTTGCCGTAATAGTTCGGGCCTTGCGTGTAGCGCTTGCAGCCCGTCGTGATGTTGTAGGCTTTGTAGCCCTTCGTTTCGAATTTGTTGTCGTAGCTCGAGTTGGTGGGACTGGCGATATTAAAGATTTGAGCAGCCGTTTGGGCATACGTCGCGCCGGTGTTCTTGCTGATTTTTAGCGGTACGTCGCCGGCCGGCGTCGTCGCGTAACCGCTGGACGCCGAAGTGAACGCCGCCGTGCCGGTGCTGTTTGTGTAAAAATCTTGCACCATCGGCGGGCGACCATCGGTCGAAGTCGCGGTAATGTTCGCATCGCTATAGGGAGTCGTGAACGTCGTGGCATACATCGTCCCGGCCGGAGCGGCCGAGTAGCCGCCCCAGACCGGAACGTTCGTATCCGCATTGTTGCAAGATCGTGGGTTATCGAAGGGCCCCGTGCCCACGAGACTCGCGAATCTCATCGAGCCGGAGTAATCGAGCACGACGGCGATGTCGCGAGGCCGATGCACGGCCGTGGCGGTCGTCGTGATGCTCGCGGGCGTGATGTTGAAAATCTTGGAGAAAGCCATCTGCCCCGACAGGCTGGCGGTCACTTGAGCTTGCACTAGGCTCCAGTTCTGCGTCCCGGGACCTGGAAATTGCCCCTGAAATGCCTGTGTTGCGCTCTGATATGTGTAACGGCCAATGTTGACGGTCACTTGGTTGGAGGCAATCGCCTTTCCCAGGACGTAGTTATTGGTTGCTGCCTGAACGGCGTTAGGCGAGACGTTTGCATAGTTATTGTTACTCGACGTATCGCCGTTGAGCGCCCGGCACCCGGCCATCGCCGCGGCGTCGGTGGCCGCTTGGCACTGCGTGCGGGCCGACGCGACCATTCCCAAGTCGACGGCCAGCGCGACGCATCCGAATAGGGCGGTCAGCGAAACGGCGAACAGGACCAACGCGATCCCATGGCGGCTATTCTTTCGACGGTTGATTCGCATGGCGAGTGACTCGGTTTGTGTTTGGTGAAACCAGCAGATGCTTCCCGAGCGGGGTCAGTCCTCGGCGCGCATCACCGCTTCGGCCGTGATCGGGATCGTACTGCCGAAGTGCAAGAAACTCTGCAACACGGACTGGAAATTGCCCGTGACCTTCACCGTGATCCAGTTGCCCC
Organism: Pirellulales bacterium; assembly: GCA_038210495.1. Lineage (GTDB taxonomy): Bacteria > Planctomycetota > Planctomycetia > Pirellulales > DATAWG01 > JBBQWR01. Next base: position 70,090 of record JBBQWR010000004.1, on the reverse strand, counting down.
ATTGGGCGTTTTGCCAGGTCCCCACGTTGTTGCCCAGGGCATCCGACTCGTACACCGATACGGTCTGGCTGACGAGCGCTTGACCGCCCATCATGTTGCTGACCTTGGTCGTGACATCCGAGTCGTTGCTCGTATAGGTCGTCGAGCCGATCACCACGGGGTCGGTATGAGCGATTGCGTACCGGCAACCCTCGCGGGCCGCATTGTTCACAAGCTGCAAGAGCATCACATACCGCGAATACTCCATGATTCCGAACAGAAACAGCAGAATGAACGGCAACACGATCGCGGCCTGTACGACCGCCGATCCGCGGCGATCGCGGCCACCGATGCGCCGCGCGGCGGAGCGACGCGTCGCTAGGTTCATAGATCGAGTGCTCTTGGTGATCATGTTCGCTCGCTAGTAAGGCAGCGTCGCGCTGACGACCACTTGCGAATTGTTTTCCGACTCCCAGTACACGGTTGCCGACATCGACGTTTGCGAGGTGATTTGATTCAATAAGTTCCAGCGCAGGCTGTTGAATGCGGCGCCGGAGGGAATCGTTACAGTGACCTTGAACGGGTCGAGCGGCAGGGCCGCGCTCGGATCGGTCCAAACCGTGGCAGCCAGGCAAGTGATGGTCGTCACAGCGCCGGTCGCGGCCGCCGTCGGCAGCCCAGCCGCCGTCAGGTAGTTCTGCACCGCCGTTTGCACGGTGCTCGCCGTTACAGCCGTTCCGTTAACGTAGCCGTTGCCGGCCAAACGAGCCCCCTCTCGGGCCGCGTTCTGCAATATCTGGTTCACCTGCACCATCCGGCCGACTTCCCAAACGCCGAGCATCAACGTCATCAGCAACGGCGCGACGAAAGCCGCCTCGACGACGATCGATCCTCGCCGGCTTTTGGCATCGCCGCCGCGACGCGGGGGCTTGCCGCGGGACGACTTAGCGAATTGGATGGTTTTTGTGGTCACGGTTCGGGTAATTCTCGCGAAAGCCGGGCCGCCCGGTGGACCGATCGTGTCGAGAACCGGCGCATGGAACGAACGGTTTAGGGCAACTCTCGACTGAACTCTAGGTCGCGATTGAGGGTAGGTCAAAATTCGCCTGCGGCCAATTCGTGGCGAGTGGCGGTTACATAACCGAAGCATCCTGCCGCGCCGGACGGCCGGAACGCGGTTGGGCCCAACATCGGCGTTGAACTCGTCGTTGCCGGCATAAACGAAAAAAGCGGCCCGAGGAATTCGGGCCGCTTTAACGACTTGCTAATTTTTGCCTTAACCGTCAAACCGCTACTTTTTCGGAGTGTCGCTTTTGGCTAACAGCTCTTCGAGCTTCTTGTCCAAATCCTCGCCGTGGAGGTCTTGAGCGATCACCTTGCCGTCGCGACCGATCAGAAACATGGCGGGAATCGCGTTGACGCCGTATTTCTCGGCCAGAGGGAATTTCATCTCCTCCCCGTCCTTTTCGCCCGTCAAGTTGACCCACGGCAATTTCGCCTCGCTGATGAACGTGCCGAGCTTGTCGAGATCGTCGTCGAGGCTCACGCCCACAACTTCGAATCCTCGATCGTGAAAACGCGCATGGGTTTTCATCAGACCCGGCAGCGACGCCCGGCATGGCCCGCACCAAGTGGCCCAGAAATCGACGAGGACAACTTTGCCTTTGTATTGAGTGATGTTGAATTTATCCCCCTCGAGCGTCGAGCCGACGATCTCCAGCGGCTTGCCGACGAGCGTCGCCGGCCGGCTTCCCTTAGCGATTTTCTTGCCGTACCGCGATAGCTCGGAATCCTCGCTTTTGGAGAACAACTCGCCGAACTCCTTGTAGCTTTTGGCGGCGTACTCATCGTCCGGGGCCCGATTGATCATCCGCACCGTGGCCGATGCGATTCGCACATGCCGAGTGTCGAGCGTGTCATCGGCCAACGTCTTTTTGACCTCATCCAGCAGCGGCGGCAGCTTTGCCGGTTCCAGCGTGTCCGCTGCTAGCACTTTCTGTTCGAGCAAGTACAACTGGGCGTCTTTGGCGATCGCCGAATCCGGGTCGCCCTTAAGAGTCGCAGCCGAGGCGAACAATTTTTTGTCCGCTTCTTCATTGCCGGCGACTCCGGCAGCGTGTAGAGAATCGAGTTTGGCCAGCATGGCGAACCGGCGGACATCGCGATCTGGCTTCCCGGCCAAAATGCGATCGGCCGCTGCGGCGATTCCGTCGGCGAAACCGGGCCGTTCTTGCAGCGAAGCGGGAGCGTCCTGCATTCGTTCGATGAACTTTTGCAACTCGGCCGGCGAGAGCCCCTTTTTCGGAGCGTAGACGTTTTCGGTCGGCTGCTTGTCTTCTTTCGTTTCTTCAGCGGCTACCAGCCAGGCGGCGGAGAAGCCGAGGCTGAGCAAAAGCCCGATCGCCGCAAGGAAGCGTGAATTAGCGCGCATAGTTCGGTTCCGGGAAAGTTTCGCCGCTCGGCACGGGGGACAGTGCCATCATTCTGCAATTACCGGCCCCGCGGGTCAATCAAGACGTGCCCGATTTGACGCGACGCGATAAACTGGAAGGGGAGGCGGGGTGTGGCGAGGGGTGGGTGGCGAGTAGGCAATCCAGAGCAATACATTGCACGACGAGACGGATCAACTTGAGCCAGAAGGGAACGGCGCCGTCGTGCCGACGCCTGACGCGCCGTCGGAATCGCTGGAATTCATCGGCGGTTTCGATTTTGCTTTGGCCAAGGTCCGCGAGTTCCCACAGACTCCTGGCGTCTATTTGATGAAAAACGCCGCGGGCGTCGTGATCTACATTGGCAAGGCCAAAAATCTTCGCGCCCGGGCGGGCAGCTATTTTCTGAAGGCGGCCGCCGAAGATCGCCGCACGATGGACATGGTCCGCGAGATTCACGATATCGATTTCTTGCCGGCCGAAAGCGAAGTCGATGCCTTGCTGCTCGAATCGCGATTGGTCAAGGACGTGCAGCCGAAATACAACAAAGACCTTAAGGACGGCAAGTCGTTTCCCTATCTTGAAATTTTTATCCGCGAAGATTTTCCTCGCGTCGAGTTCACCCGCGAGCCCCATAGTCGCGGCACGAAGCTCTACGGTCCGTTCGCCAGCGCGAGCAGCCTGCGCGGCGCCATCGCCGTGCTGCAAAAAATCTTCAAATTTCGCACCTGCTCGCTCGACATCGACGAGCACGACGAAAAGTGGCGCTGGTTCCGTCCCTGTCTGCTGGCGTCGATCAAGCAGTGCACGGCGCCGTGCAATATGCGGATCTCCAAGGAAGACTATCGCAAGGACATTCATCGCTTGCGAATGTTCCTCGGAGGCAAGAAGAAAGCGCTGCTCGACGAGATGCGAGCCGAGATGCGCACCGCGTCCGAGGCGCTGCGATTCGAGAAAGCGGCCCGACTGCGCGACGAGATTCACATGCTCGAAACGCTCGACCAGCGCGGCGATCTGGAAGAAAACGCTCAGCCGGAGGTGTTTTACATCGATCCCAAGAAAGGATTGGCCGGGCTGCGCAAGATGCTCAAACTAGCCGAAACGCCGCGAACCATCGAGGGCGTGGACATCGCCCATCTGGCCGGCGGCGAGACGGTCGCCAGCCTCGTGCGGTTCATCGATGGGCTGCCCTTCAAACCCGGCTACAAGCGATTCAAAATTCGAGCGGTTAGCGGCATCGACGATTTCAAAAGCATCCACGAAGTCGTGTCGCGACGGTTTCAGCGGCTGTCCGACGAACTCGAAGTGTTTCCCGACATATTGCTCGTCGATGGCGGGAAAGGTCAACTCAGCGCTGCGATGGCCGCCTTCCGCGAATTGGAAATCACCCCTCCCACGGTCATTTCCTTAGCCAAACGCGAAGAGGAAGTTTACATTCCCGGCGCGGACGAGCCGATCCGGCTCAGCCGGCATTCATTTGCGCTGCGGCTGCTGCAATACGTCCGCGACGAAGCGCACCGGTTCGCGCAGGCGTATCATCATCTGCTGCGGCGGAAGTCGACGCTGGGGGATGAGTAGGCGTCGAGCGGAGCAAAAGGGGCTGGGGGACTACTTCGACAATTCTTTGATGTAGATGTTCTTGAACTTTAGCGGCGAATTGTGATGTTGTAGCTCGATCTGGCCGGTTGGATAGATCGGCTTGCTCCGCTCCCAGTAGTTTTCGAGCGTCACGTTGTCGGTCACGAGCTTGTCGTTCAGATGGACGGACACTTTGTCGCCGATCATGACAATGTGAAACCGGTTCCATTGACCGATTGGCTTGTCGGCCATGACTAGCGGATCGTGGGGATTCTCTTTTTTCTGATTGTTGTACAAGCCGCCTGAACCGATTCCGTGAGCCGGCCCGTCGGACGGGTCCCAAATCTGCACCTGCGGACTGCCTCGCAAATAAATGCCGCTATCCCCCTTGGGCGTGATTTTCCAGTCGACCCACAAATCGAAATCCCCAAAATCTTTCGCCGAGCAGAGGCTTTGGCCCCCGCCGTCATAGGTCAGCACTCCGTCGACCGCCGTCCAGTGGTCGACCATTTGCTTGTCGGCCTTTTTTTGGGCCTCGGCAAGTCGCTCGGGCGTCATCGCCGCCCGGCCAGGAGGCCCTTTGTCGGGTGAAACGAGGCCTTTCCATCCGGTCAGGTCTTTGCCGTTGAACAAAGCCGTGTAACCTTCGGGCGGAGTGTTGTCGGGGCGTTCGGCGTCGGCGGCCAGCGCGATAGCCGGCCCTGCGAGCAAAGCGAAGAGTGCTCCGACGGCTAAGATGTTTTTCGTTTTCATGGTGGTGTCTTTGCAATGGATACTCAGAAGCGACTTCATATTCGAAGTATGGCGATCGACGGCTACAAGATAACCACAGCCAGGCGGATTAGCAAATTCGATGGCCACGTTGAGCCGGCCGCGTGTTATAATTAGCTCAGTGGCATTGTCGCAGCGAGTTTTTCGCGATGTCACACTCCGATCATCGTCTTCATCCCCAGCCGGAAGATGATCCGCAGGGCGTTGATCGCTTCTTTCGAGTTGATCTTCGACGTGCCCTTTTCGCGATCGGCGAACATGATCGGCGTTTCGCCGAATTTGGCGCCGGTGCGGCGGAGCATCCAGAGGATTTCTTCCTGGAATGAATAGCCTCGCGAGCGGACTTTATCGAGATCGAGTCGAGCCAACGTCGACGTGCGGTAACAGCGGTAGCCGCCGCTGCAATCCTTGGGCTTGAGCCACAATAGCCAGCGGGCGTAGAGGTTTACCGCCCGGCTCATGAGCTGACGCTTCAGTGGCCAGCCGACGACGCCGCCTCCTGGCACATAGCGCGAGCCGATCGCGACGTCCATCGGCCAGACGCCTGGCGGGTCCATCGCGGCGATCATCGCGGGCAAGTACCGCGGATGATGGCTGAAATCGGCGTCCATGTTCAGCACATATTTGTAGCCATGCTGCATGGCGTAACGCATACCGGCGATGATGGCCGTGCCCAGGCCGAGCTTGCCTTTGCGATGCAGACAGCGAATCCGCGGATCGATGGCCGCTTGCTTGTCGCACCAATCGCCGGTGCCGTCTGGCGAACCGTCGTCGACCACGAGCACGTCCACGTTCGGAACGACTTGGAAAATCTGCTCGACCAAACTGGGTAGATTCTCGATCTCGTTATAAGTGGCCGTCATGACCAACGTCTTATCGCGATTGGCTGCGAAATCAGGCATTCCGTTCCTCGGGTGCGGCTCAGGAAGTAGCCCGGCGACTGCGGCCGGATTGGCGAAAATTCTACACTCTTACCCCAGTCGGACGAACCTCAAATTGCACGGCGTGTCTAGGGAATTGGCGGGCCGTGGTATCCTTCGGTGTGCCCACCGCGAGTATACTTTATTGCCCACCGTCCCACCGCCCGCCTTGCGATCCATGCCGCCTTCTCTCCCAACAAATCTCAGCGCCGGACCGTCATCTAGCGTGATGCCGCTGTTGCCAAGCGGCATAAAGAATGTTGTGGGCGGCGAGACATCAAATGGCCAACACTCCGCGACGGCGCCCGTCGAAATCAGATCGAAAAACGCCGCGTCGAGACGCTCCGGCACTCTGCAAGTCCAACAGACAGGCCTGAGCGGCCGATTTTGGCTCGCGTATGTATCTAATTCGATGCTGATGATCGCGGCCAGTTTGCTGTACCGCTACGCCGATTTCGTGACGTATCTGGGTGGCGCCGAGCTGCAGCTTGGCTGGATCGTCGGCATCGGCATGATCGGCAGCATGGTCATGCGGTTGGCCCAAGGCACGGCGATCGACCGGATCGGGACTCGCGACATCTGGCTTGGCTCGCTCGCGCTGTTTGTCGCGAGCCTGCTCGGCCATCTGCTGATTGCCAGCGCCGATCACCCGGGCATCTATGTGCTGCACATTCTTTATCGCACGAGTTTGGCGGGAATTTTTGGAGCTTCCTACACCTATGTATTCAGGCTATTGCCGACCGAGCGAATGGCGGAGGGCGTGGGCACGATCGGTACCGCGGGGTTCGTCGGGATGATCGCCGGACCATTGATCGGCGATTTGATCTCGGGCGGAAAGTCGGCCGCCCTCGGGGGCGTGGATGGCTTGCAGCGTTGGCAGTTGGATCGACTGTTCGTCGTCGCGGCGCTGTTGGGCTGCGCGGCGTTTATCGCGGCGTGGCTGACGACCCGGGGCGATGCTCGCCCACCCAGGCGAAAGCAATTGCCACTTGCGCTGCTGCTTAAGCTCTACCACCCAGGCCCGATCTTGCTGATGGGCATCACGATGGGCGTCGCCCTGGGGATGCCGACGACGTTTTTGCGAACGTTCGCGGGCGAGTTGCGGATCGACCGGATCGCGCCGTTTTTTGGCGTCTATGCACTGGTCGCGCTCGTCACGCGACTGGCGACCCGCCGCTGGAGCGACCGATTCGGCGCTCGTCCGATGATCTTGCTTGGCAACGGCCTGATGATCGCGGGCGTGCTTTGTTACTTGATCGTCGTTCGAGAGGGGCAGTTGATTTTGCCGGCGACGCTTACAGGCGCCGGGCACGCGATCCTGTTTCCGGCCGTGATCGCCGGGGGAAGCATCACATTTCCAAGGCGCTATCGCGGACTCGGGACGACGCTGATCCTGGCGATGATGGATTTAGGCATTCTGCTCGGGATGCCGCTGATTGGCGGCATCGTGCATTATGCTCGCGAAGCGAAGCTGCCGGGCTATTCAACGATGTTTCTGTCCGTCGCCGGTCTGTTGACGGTTACGAGCCTGTGGTTCGCCTGGACGAGTCGGCCCATCGAGCCGCGCACGTAGTAAGCGGTCGCCGTGCATTCGACCGCTCCGCGCATACTTCGTGCGCGACTCTAGTCGCGCTGCTATAATTGCCGTGCGATGCAGCCGATGACTTGGCCGCCGAGCGATTCGAGATTTTTTTGCGAGGATATCGCTTGATCGCGAGTCGTCGCCGCGAGCGAAACAACCAGCAGGGCGCCGTCGCAGGCGGCCGCGAAGGCTGCGGCTTCGATGCGAGCTGCTGAGCCGCCGGATAGAATCGTCCAGGCGTACTCCTGCTTCCACTGAGCAGCGAGCTTCGTCATCGAGTCGGCCAGTCGAGTGGACGATGGTCGAGCGGCTTGGCCGGCCGGCAGCAGGCTGACGTTCTGGAGCGGAGTCGCGAGGACTCGTTCGCGCCAGCCGCCGGCCGATACGATCGCCTCGCTGAGGCCCCAACCCGTGGCGAGGCCTAGCGACTCGGAAAGCGACGAGTGTTCGCTGCCCGATTCGATCAATAGCACCCGTTCCCGATTCTGCTGCATGAGCGCGACCGCGAGCGGCGCGAGCCAAGCGTCGTCGATCGAGGGGCCGGCCGTGGCAATGAAAATCGTCGCCGGCGCCCGGAGCTTCAGTCGCATCCGCCGGGCAAGATCGACATACTCGTCCTGGAGGTTGCTGGAGTGAATCGGTTGACCGGTTCCTGTTGCAGTCTTTTGAAGCGGGCGCTCGACTTGCGTTTCGTTCGATCGCGATGCTGGCAACACGATCGGCACGACGGAGTTGTCAAGATGCTGAAGCGCTTGAAGGATCTTGCTCATGGGCTCAATCTATTCCGTGGCAATGGTCGCCGTGGCTATTATCCCCGACGTAGCCGCGCGAAGAGCTGTCGGTATTCTTGCTTTTTGACGCCGGAATTGGGCTTCAGCGGCGTAGGGGGCGCCGGATCGTCCTCGATGACGATCAGATCCGATTCAACTTCGTTCCGGCGACCCGACGCCAGGTCGGCCGAGGCGCCGAGCGGTGCGGCGCTAGTCGTGCTGTGAACCTGACGGCCATGCTCGAACGATTCCATACCTTCCAACGCGTCGAACGGCTCGGCCGATCGGTTGTCGCCGCCAGCCGGCGATTCCATGATCGCGCTGTTGGCCGCATATTCCTCCGGCATCACCGGATCGCCGTCGGTGCGCACTGGCATCGCGATGGTCATCGCTCGATCGACGAAATCGTCGGCGGATTCTATCGACATCCGATGTTCGTCGTCCGTGGGCTTCGCATCCGCGATCAGCGGCGTCAAGATCGTCGAATATTCGCGACCTTCGGCACTGTGGACCATCGGCCGGCTGGCCAGCGGGTTGGCGGTCATTGCGGCAAAACGGTCGATTACGACCTCTTCCTCGTCGAACGAGTCGCCGAACACGTCGTGCGGTCCGCGCGGCTTTTGCTCCACGTTCCGTCTAATCTCCGACACGACCGGCGGCCGGTCGATGTTCTCGAGCCGCTCTTCGATCTTGTCCAACCGTTGCGTCGGCTCGCCATAGAACAGTTCCAACTCATCCGGCGGATCGAATTCATGAATCTCGGGGGCTTCATGATGATCGCCTATCTTTGCCGCGATCGGCATGTCGTCGTCGAGCGAGCCAAATTCGATGATGTCTCGCGCCGGTTCGGACGCGCCGCCCGCGACATTCCACGGCGTCGGCAGTTGCTGAAGGTCGGCCCAAGATTCTTCGATACCCGCCTTGTCGATCTGATGAACGCCTCCGGCGAGCGCCAACATCAGCGCGTGGTCGCACACCTGATTGATCAGTCGCGGGATGCCATCGGTCGCGCGATGCACTGCATTCAGCGCATTCTCGGTGAACACGCTCCGCCAGTCGCCATTGACGCCGCCGATCGCGCCGCGAATATAGTTCAATGTCTCGTCGTGCGCCAGCGACTGCAAATAACAGCGAGTGGCGATCCGCTGATTGAACGATTCCATCTTCGGATTAGCCAATCGCTCCTCGAGCGCCGCCGATGCCGAGAGCACCAAGCGTACCCGCGATTCACCGCCGCGAGCGATGTTGGTCAGCAGTCGGGCCTCATCGAGCAGCCGAGCGGGTAACGTGTGCGCCTCGTCGACGATCAGCAAAATGCCCTGCGAGTGCGGCTGGCTGTTGGTGGCGAAATCGGCCAGCGCGAGTCCCATCTCGCCTTCTTCCAAACCGCGATAGGGCAAACCCAGCTCGTGGAGGATCGTTTGAAACAAGTGCCGCCGCGTGCAGAGGCGGCCGCTTGCAAGGTGAGCGACTGCGAATCGCCCCCGGAATTGGTCGGCTAACACTTGGCAGAGCAGCGTCTTGCCCGTGCCGGCGGGGCCGATAAGCAGGCCGATTCCTTCGGCTCGTTCGATACTGCGGGTCAAACTGGCGCGCGCGGCTTCGATGGGACCAACGGCACAATATCGCTTGGCGATAGGCGCAGCGTTGAAGGGACGATCGCTAAAGCCGAAGAATTCTTCGTACATCACCTAAAAGCCCTCAAAGCCAACGGCGGAAGCAAGGGAATGGGATCTGCGATCAATCGTGCTGTCCGCGACGATCCGCCAACCGAATCAATCGTTCGGCGCCAGCAGAATCATTCGCCAGCGCCGCCCACGTCGCGTCATCCCCTTAAGTCGGCGCGCGACTGCAATCGACTCCATCCCGACGCCGAGAAACCGGATCGCCACAAAATTTTAATTCAAGCGGAGCGGAAGGACCGCGAAGTTGGGGTGTTTAGGAACGACCTGCCAACAAGGATTTACATGATTTCCGATAGCGGCTTAATCAAGTGACGCAACGTTGGCTGATCGACGATTGCCAGCACAAGCACGATGCCCACGGCGATCGCTAGTAGGAACTGGCTGCACGATACGCCGTGACGAACCCACGCCGGATCAAGCGTGGCCGGCGCCGCCATCGCGCCGGCTCCCCTGCGCATGGATATCGCCGGGCTGAGCGTGGCGAGCACGGGGACCTTCAGCGATTCCTCAATTTCTCGGACGGCGCGATAGGTCGGAGCGATCCGGCGCACGCAGATGGCGGCCAACATGCCAATCGCGAGAGCGACCAGAGAGATCGGCCCCATGGGCGCCGGCGCGACTTCAGGTTCCGCAATCTCGATCGGCCTGGACGTTTCCAGGCGGGTGGCCATTTCGAACGCGGCTCCAAATTCCCCATACGCCTGCCGTTCGCGCTCCATCGCAGCTTCATATTTGGTCCGGCCACGACCAGCCGCGACGAGCAACCGCTGATATGCGGCGCGTGCTGCCTCTTCGCTCACGTTCGATGGGCGGACGACCGTCGGGGCTGATTCCGCAACCGGCGCCTGCGCGAGCGACGCTGGCGACGTCCCAGCCGTTACCGGCTTTTGCTCCAGCTTTTGCCGAAGCTCCGCGATGGATAGGTCCAGACGCTCGACCTCGGGATGCAAGGGCTGCATCGTTTTTAATAGGTCGGATCGATGCCGCTGGGCGCTGGTCAGCTCATTTTCCAGCTCGGCCCATTTCGGATCCACCGGCGCCGGTTCGACGGTCGACAATTGAATCGCGACTGGCGGCGAACCGATCGGAACGATCGACGTTTCCCGGACTGCCAAGAACCGTTGATTCAAGAATTGAAACAAATCGTTCTCGGCGAGCTCCAGTCGGCGACGGCTTCGGACGACGTCCTTGCGGATCGCTTGGAGCATTCCCCAGGGCAATCTTTCGGCTGGATTTTCCGCGATCGACATATCGGACGGTTGCGGAAGATCAGCTCGCCGCGGATTGGCCGCCACGATCGACGAGACCAGCAGGCCGACGAAAAAAATCGCGGCCGCGGTGACGCCGAAGACATAGATCCGGCGGCCCCAGCGGGCGGAGTCGTCCCAGCTCAGATTTTCGCGCATGGCCAACCATCGCAGCAAGAAACGTGATCCGTCATCTCGATCGCGACAAGCGAGAAATCGCGACGCAAACTGTCCGTAATCGATACCGTCTTGCTGAGTACTATCGACGCCCCAGATTGCCGCGATGAGCAGCCGACCCTTGGACGACAGGACCCGAATGGGCGATACGCGCCGCGTGTTGCATTCAATGGGAAATGGTCGATCCGCCGGCACGGAGGTTATAATGCAACGATGTTCCAAATCAAAATCTGCGGGATCACGCATCGGCCCGATGCGATCGTCGCCGCGGCGATCGGCGCCGATGCGATCGGCCTCAATTTCTTCGAGGGAAGCAAGCGCTATTTGCCGCCGCGATTCGCCCCCGCCGTCGCCGCGTGTGCTCCGGCGAACGTCTGCGTCGTGGGCGTGTTCGTGAATGCGACGGTTCAACAAGTCTGTCGCACGTTCGACTCCTTGCCGCTTAATTTGATCCAATTGGCCGGCGATGAAACGCCCGACTATGTCGCGCAGCTCGGCGATCGACCGGTGATGAAGGCATTCCGCATTTCGTCCGATGGCTTGAAACCTGTCGTCGAATTTTTGGAGCAAACAGAAAAACTAGGCCACCCGCTGAAACACATTTTGCTCGATGCCAATCAACCGGGCGAATACGGCGGCACGGGTCACAAGATCGATTGGCCAAAACTCGCTCGTGAATTGGAAAACAGTCCGCTTCCGGGCACGCGAATTGTTCTCGCCGGCGGACTGACGCCCGACAATGTGTGCGAGGCGATCGCCGTGCTGCGACCAGCGGCAGTCGATGTCGCGAGCGGTGTCGAATATGCACCGGGGCGCAAAGACGCCGAGCAAGTCGATCGCTTCGTTCGCGCCGCTCAAGATGCGTTCGCGAACATGTGAAGCCTTCGACATCCTCGCTACTACTGCTAGCAGCTAGCATCATCGATTTGATCTTGCCATGTCGATCGTCGTTAAGTCATATCTCATGCTTACGGTAATGTTTAGCACGGCGAACCTACTTCGCGGCGAGGTCTAGAATCGCTATACTTACCGATGTCGCCGACCTGAATCGACACGTTAAAGAATGTCTTAACCTCTTTTCCTGGAGTATGTTGTGTCACAAGTTGAGACCCGGCTGTCCTATAAAGTCGCCGATTTGTCGCTAGCCGCCTGGGGCCGCAAGGAGATCATGCTGGCCGAGAATGAAATGCCCGGCTTGATGTCTCTGCGAAAAAAATACGCCGCCTCCAAACCGCTAGTTGGCGCACGGATCGCTGGATGCTTGCACATGACGATCCAGACGGCCGTGCTCATTGAGACGCTCGCCGAGCTTGGCGCTCAAGTCACTTGGAGCAGCTGTAACATCTTCTCCACGCAAGATCACGCCGCGGCGGCGATCGCCGAGACCGGCGTGCCCGTTTATGCTTGGAAAGGAATGACCAACGAAGAGTTCGATTGGTGCATCGAGCAGACGCTTTTCTTCGCCGATGGCAAGCCGCTAAACATGATTCTGGATGACGGCGGCGATCTGACGGCGATAGTCCATCAGAAATATCCCGAGCTGCTGACCGGAATACGCGGTCTGTCGGAGGAAACGACCACAGGCGTTCACCGCTTGTATCAGATGCACGCCCGGGGCGAGCTCAAGGTGCCGGCGATCAACGTCAACGATTCGGTCACCAAGAGCAAGTTCGACAATCTTTACGGCTGCCGCGAATCGCTGGCCGACGGCATCAAGCGGGCCACGGACATCATGGTCGCCGGCAAAGTGGTCGTCGTGGCCGGCTACGGCGACGTCGGCAAGGGCTGCGCCCACGCCATGAAATCGCTCGGCGCCCGAGTGATCGTGACCGAGGTCGACCCCATCAACGCGCTGCAAGCAGCGATGGAAGGCTATGAAGTCACGACAATGGACGACGCGGCCGCGCGGGGCAATATCTTCGTGACCGCGACCGGTTGCCGCGACATCATCCTCGGCAAGCATTTGCAGGTCATGCCCAACGACGCGATCGTCTGCAACATCGGCCACTTCGATCTGGAGATCGATGTCGCTTGGTTGAACACCCATAAGGGAATCAAGAAGCTCGAAATCAAGCCCCAGGTCGATCGGTACACGTTCGCCGACGGGCATTCGGTCTTGCTGCTCGCCGAAGGTCGGCTCGTGAATCTCGGGTGTGCGACGGGCCACCCGTCGTTCGTCATGTCGAGCAGCTTCACCAATCAAGTGATGGCTCAGATCGCCCTTTGGAACGACACCGATCAGTTCCCGGTCGGCGTCCACGTCATGCCCAAGAAGATGGACGAAGAAGTCGCCCGTCTGCACCTCGAAAAGCTCGGCGTGAAGTTGACGACGCTGTCCAAAGCCCAGGCCGAGTATCTCGGCATCCCGGCCGAAGGGCCGTTCAAGCCGGACTATTATCGCTACTAAGCGATTGCCGTTAGAGCCGCGCACGTAAGTAAGCGGTTTAGGCGTCGTTTCGACAAATCTCCGCTTACTGCCGTGCGCGGCTCTAGGTCGTGCGCGGCTCTATTTTATTCGATACTCGAACCCCCGATATCCTCACAATACGCCATGGCAGACATCCAAGCTTTTCGCGGTCTTCGCTACGATCTCAAGCATATCGGCTCACTATCGCAGGTCGTTGCCCCGCCGTACGACGTGATCGGTCCCGAACTCCAGGATCAGCTTTATAGGGCCCACCCGGCGAACGTCATCCGGCTGATCCTCAATCGCGACGAGCCGGGGGACGACGCTAGCACGAATCGATATTCCCGCGCGGGCAAGTTTCTCAAGAACTGGCGGAGCGAAGGGGTTTTGATGTCGGAGCCGCAGCCGGCCATTTATGCCTACCAGCAGATTTTTCGCGACGGCGATCGGGAGGTCACGCGCCGCGGATTCATGGCCCGCTGCCGCCTCGAACGGTTCGGCGAGGGTCGCATCTACCCGCACGAAGAAACGATGTCCGGCCCGAAGCAAGACCGGCTGCTGCTCACGCGGGCCTGCCAAGCGAACCTAAGTCAGATCTTTGGTTTGTATCCCGATCCGGCCGGCGCCGCCAATGCGCTGCTCGAAAAGGCGATCGCTTCGCAGCCGCCGCTCGAGGCAGCCGATCACTTGGGGGTCGTGCATCGAATGTGGCCTTTGACCGACGTGGGACTCGCCGCGCGGATCTCCGGCGTCGTCGGGCCTCAGCCGGTATTCATCGCCGACGGGCATCACCGGTATGAGACAGCTTGCAACTACCGGGACGAGTTGATCGCCGCCCAAGGTCCGCTGCCGCCGAATCATCCGGCGAATTTTGTGCTGATGATGTTCATTGCCATGAGCGATCCCGGCCTGATCGTCTTGCCGACGCATCGCCTGTTCCGCGGGTTGCCGGCGATGACCTCCGGCGACCTGACCGCGAAGCTCAATCCATTTTTCAGCACGCGGGTGGCTGGCGAAGGCGCCGATTTGGCCAACGCGATTTGGGAAGAGATCGAAACCTCGGGCGATCAAGGCGACATTGGGCTGTTCACCCAAGCGGACCAGCGGTGGATCGTTGGCCGGCTTACCGACGCCGGACACAAGCGAATGACCGAGGTGGCCAGCGATCACACGGCCGATTGGCAGGGCCTGGGAGTCGCCTTGCTGCACCGGCTGGTTATGGACACGCTGCTGGGCGCGAAGGACCTGCCGAAGCCGAACTATGTTCACCTCGTCGACGAGGTCGTCGAAGGCTTGGAGACCGGCGAGTATCCGCTCGCGGCCCTAGTGATGCCGGCGACGGTCGAGCACATTCGCGTTATTAGTCAGCACGGCGAGCGGATGCCGGCCAAGAGCACCTATTTCTATCCGAAGCTGCTCAGCGGACTCGTGATCAACCCGCTGGAGTAGCTCGCTGAAATAGCACGCCAGATCGTTTTTCATGCGGTTCACGTTTCACGTGGAACCGGCTACGCGGATGGCGACGGCTTTTCAAGCTGCGTGTTTCACGTGGAACGGGCAAACGTGGCTTTCTATAGCGTTCCACGTGAAACGCGGCAGGCACAGTTCGCTAGAGCCTCGCACTAATTAATCGCGTCCGTCTCGTCGCGTCAACTCACCGCTTATTTCGTACACGGCTCCAACGCGATATTCTCGCCGCTCTGATTGCCATTCCCGATTTTGGCCTTACGCGGATACAATCTCGCCGCGCTGAAACTGTCTTCGTTCACAACCGATCCGTGCGCCATGGGCCGCATTTTGTGCGTCGCCAATCAGAAGGGAGGCGTTGGCAAAACCACCACAGCCGTCAATTTGGCGGCCGGGTTGGCCAAAGCCGGCTCGCGCACTTTGCTCGTCGATCTCGATCCTCAGTGCAACGCCACCACGGGACTCGGCCAGCGGCCCACCGATAGCCATCCGCTCGTCTCGCGACTGCCGCTCAAAGAATCGCTCCGTCAGACATCCGTCGCAAATTTGGAGCTACTTCCCGGCAGCCGCAGTTTCAAGGATATCGAAGCACTCGCCCGGGCGCCGCAGAACGACGCGGCCACGCTCGAGCATCATTTGGCCACGGGCATGGCTTCGTACGACCATGTGCTGATCGATTGCCCTCCGTCGCTGGGACAATTGACGCGCACGGCGCTGGCCAGCTCGACCGAAGTCATCATGCCGATTCAGTGCGAGTATTTTGCGATGGAAGGGCTCGCCCAAATGATCGAGGTGATTCGCCAAGTGATGGACGAGCATCAGGGCCGGCTGCAATTCGGTGGGATCGTGCTGACGATGTACGACCACGCGCTTGAGTTGACGCACGAAGTGGAAAAGGAAGTCCGCGACTTTTTTGGTGAGATCGTGTATTGCACAATCATCCCGCGCGACGTTGCGGTCTCCGAGGCGCCCAGTCACGGCCTGTCCGTGCTGGACTATGCTCCTCGCAGTCGAGGAGCGTTCGCGTATGTCGAACTATGCATGGAGGTATTGAACCGTGAGTAAAGAACGTCGCCTGGGTCGTGGCTTGGAAGCCCTGCTTGGCCGCTCGCTGAACGAACCGGCCAAGTCCAATCATTTGTCGCTGCATGTGCCGCAGCCGGAAGGGGACGCCGGCGGCGATGGAAAGCCGACTGCAATTTCACATGCCACCGCGGCGCCGGCCGAAGGGCCGATGAAATTGAACATCAAAGACATTCAGCCAAATCCGTTTCAACCGCGGCGCGAATTCGACGCCGCCGAGCTAGCATCGCTAGCAGATAGCCTTAAAGAGCACGGCTTGCTTCAGCCCCTCCTGGTTCGTCGCGTCGACGACCGGTATCAATTGATCGCCGGCGAGCGGCGCCTTCGCGCGGCGGCACAGGCCGGTTGGACGGAAGTGCCCGTTATCGTCCGCGAAGCCGACGACCGTCAGTTAGCCGAATTGGCGATCGTCGAAAACTTGCAGCGCAAGGATCTCAACGCGCTGGAGAAAGCCGCTTCGTTCGAGCATTACCTGAAGCAATATGGCTGCACGCAAGAAGAATTGGCGAAGCGACTGAGCATCGACCGCTCGACGATCGCGAATTTAATTCGCCTTTTGGAATTGCCGGCCGCCGTGCAGAAGGCGATTCGCGACGGCGTCGTCACGCAAGGCCACGCCCGAGCGCTGCTGCCTTTGGGCGACGAAGAGCAGCAAGTGGCGTTCTGCCAGCGCATTCAAGTCGAGGGGCTCAGCGTTCGGGCGACCGAGCAAATCGTGCAAGACATGATCCAGGCTCACGACGGGACGAACGAATCGCCCGGCGCGGCGACAACTTCCGCGCCAACGAGGAAGGGTCGGTCGCGCAGCCAAAACGTCGCCGCGCTGGAACAAGAACTTCGGCAAGCGCTCGGGACCAAAGTCGCGATAAAAGAAACCGCCCGCGGCCGAGGCAAGATCGTGATCCTATTCGCCAGCAGCGAAGAATTCGAGCGGCTGCGTGACTATCTCATCGGCCCCGAAAAACTCGCTCGGGCTGGATGAAACAAAAAACACAACGAGGAAAAATCGACAGGATTGACAGGATTTTCAGGAGTGGTTGTTTCGGCTTCGCCGAGGTTTTTATCTGCTGGCTAAGCCGTCGAAATTCAATCCTGGCAAGCTTGCTAATCCTGTCTGAAACTGCTTCGTCATCCCGTCGAGGCTTTTAGTTCGGCGAGATATTGCGCTGTGCCGACGAGCCGGTCCCAGTTTTCGTAGATGTATTGGGGGGGGCCACCGATCTGGGCGACCGACTGCGCGACCAGTTCGGTCGGCACCATTTCGATCGCGTCCCAAGGACAGACGGTCAGTTCGTAGGGATTCGTCTTCTTCTGCGGGATGTGGACGCAGACTTCACACCCGACGCACCGCTCCAGGTCGATCTGGCACCAACTCTGCATGTTGGGCATGCCTTCGTTCTGCTGGATCTTGATGATGCAATCAACCGGGCAGACCTCTAAGCACGCCTCGCAGCCGGTGCAATTGTCGGCATTGATGACAGCAAGTTCTTTCGGCAGCTTTTTGCGTGGCCCTTGTTTGGCCATGAACCAACCTCGTTTCTTATATTCGCGTCGCCGAATGTCGGCTTTTTCAGTCAGTAATCGAAATCGCTATTCACACCAATCATAGTAATCCATCGGCGATTCGCCAACTCAAGGTCAGGCATCTTGCCTGACATTCGTGGGATCGTGACGCAATTGGCACGCATGTCAGGCAGGACGCCTGACCTACGAGGGGATTCGCTCGCCGCGAATCAGGTCCTCGAAAGTTTGCCGGGCACGCACAAGCTGCGCCCTGCCGGCCGATATAAGAACTTCGGCGGCCAGCGGCTTGGAATTGTAGTTCGAGCCCATCACAAAGCCATAGGCGCCAGCGACTTCCAGCACGAGTATATCGCCGACTTCAGCCGCCGGTAAGGGCCGCGCGCAGACGAATCCGCCCTCCTCTTGAGTAAAGATATCGCCCGACTCGCAAAGCGGGCCGCCCACGACGACATCGCGAATCGGCCGCTGCCCGAGCGCCGGATTCTTGGCCGCGATCGACATCGGGTGATAAGCGCCGTACAGGATGGGCCGGGCCAGATTATTGAATCCGGCATCGACGAGATAAAACGTATTGCCCCCCATTTGCTTGATCGCCCGGACCTCGGTGATCAGATAGCCCGATTCGGCGACCAAAAATCGCCCCGGTTCGATCTCCAGCGAAACGGGATGACCAAATGCCTCGGCCAGTCGTTTGCGCGTCGCGTCCCACAAGGCAAAATAAGCCGCCAGATCGACGTAGGTCTGCGTTTCGCGATACGGCACGGGCAGACCACCCCCCGCGCTGATCGTCGTCAACGACCGGCCGACTTCAAGGGCCGCTTTCTCCATGGCGTCGCACACATGGCGCAAATGCTCCAGATCGGTGCCGGAGCCGATATGCATGTGCAGGCCGGTGATTTCCAGGCCGCCATCGTCGGCCTGCCGCAAACATTCGGCAAGCTGCTCATGCCAGATGCCGTGCTTGGATTGCTCGCCCCCCGTGTTGGTTTTTTGGCTGTGACCGTGACCGAAGCCCGGATTGATGCGGAGCGTGATTCGTCGGCCGGGCGCCCGCTCGGCCAAATGGTCGATCATGTCGGGCGAGCCGCAATTCACATGCAGGCCCAATTCGACGACTAGTTCGAGCGCCTCGCGATCGAAGATATCGGCCGTGTAAATGATCGGCGTCGGCTCGCCGTGCGACGAATAACCGGCGGCCAGGGCCCGGCGTATCTCCCCGGCGCTTACGGCGTCGACCAGCACCCCATTTCGCCTAATCAGATCGAGGACGGCCAGATTGGAGCAGGCCTTTTGGGCGTAGCGAATGTGATCGAACGCCCGCAGATCGTCGATCCGCTCGACGATCTTGGCCGCATCGTAGATGTACGTCGGCGTGCCGAATTGCTTGGCCAGATCGTGTACGCCGACGCCGGCGATCGTTTCGCGAGTGAGGGGAAACTTAACAGCAGTTGGCATGGAACTCCCGAGTGGTGAATCCAATGAATACATAGTCGCGGCATCCTGCCGTGGAGTCTCCGAAATTATTTCGCTCGCGATATCGATCATTGCGAGGCGATACTTCGCGGCAGGATACCGTGGTTGTAAATTACCGCATGTGGCCGTCGCCGAAAAGTAGCGCAGCGACTCGATCGGCGCGCAAAAAAAGCGACGCCGGCCACGATGGCCAGCGCCGCTTCGATTTAAATCGAACCGCATTTCGATAGACTATTGTCCCGGAGGACCGAATCCTCGCGGAGCGCCGCCACCACCGCCCGCTTGAGCCTTCGCGGCTGCGCCGACGGCCTTCAAGATCCCTTCTTCGACCTGAATCCGGTAGTTCATCCCATTGCTGATCGTCGTGGCAGTCAACCGAATGTGATCTTTGCCGGGAGTCGCCGCAAGCAACTGAGCGACCATCGCGACCTGCGGATTCGGCTGCATCGAGTTGGCGAAATTCAAGATCGGCGTGAGCGCGATGTTGAGCTGCATCGGCGGGCCGGGTTGGCTTGGCGCGGCGGCCGAGGCGTCGATCACCTTCTTCAAAAGATCCATGCCTCCCTTGCCGAACGCGACATAGGCGCTTTGGTTGCCGATGCCGACTGTCACATTGAGCGTATCGCCAAACACCTTTTGGGCGCCCGGATCATCCTTCACCGGCACGGCGAGTGTGTGCATCCTAATGCCCTTGTGGGTTTCGGCGTCGAATGTGACTTTCGGGAAATTCGGGTCGCCCGCGCCCAACGCGACCAATTTCTTGATCGCCGTTTCCAGGGCCGTGCCGTCCTTCACGAAACCGCCGGCGGCAAACGATAGGGCGTTCGGTTCGAGCACCAAAGCGGCGCCCCCATCCAATTTGCCCGCTTTAATTGTGCTTTCCGCGATATCGATCAGGTCGCTGGCCAATTGCTTAACGGCCGTCTTGCCGTCGCCAGCGGGGATCGAGGCGTCTCTGTCGATGCCGGCATCGACCTTCGTGCGAAGCGTCTTGGTCATCGACAGCAGTTGCTCGGCGTCGGTCGGCGGAATCTTGGCCGACATATTGAGATTCATGGCCGAGCCGGCGAGTTGAAAACCAGTGAAACTGGATGTCGTCGAGGCGGCTTGGCCCATCGATTTGGCCATTTCCGAGCCGGCGACCGCAGTGGTGCTAATGTCCAGGTGCGTGGTCTTGCTCGTCGGATTAATCGCCCAACCGAGCGTCAATTGATCGAGTTCTTTGATTTCCGTCTCAAATTGCTTCATTTGACCTTCGACGACCTTGCGGCGAAGTTCGAAAGCATCATCGTCTTCGCCCGGGTTCTGTCGGAGATTGGCTTCTAGGCCGGACTTGAGCAGCAGAATTCCCATGTCGCGCATTTCAGCCGGAATGTTCTGCACGTTGATCCGAACGGCGACGGCGTACGACTTGTCTAGGCCGTCCAGCACTTTTTCGGGATCGGCGGGCGCCAGTTTCAGGGCTGCCTTGTCGTTGCTCAGGAATGCCCAGCCGCCCTTTTGCGTCGCGAACAGCGATTTGCCGTCGGGGCTATTCACTTCGAACACCCCGTCCGTTTCTCCGGCCGGCACCGGCAGCAACGACATCATGGCCTTGAGATCGGTAACCGGGATGAATCCGACGACCATCGGTGCGCCGCCGCTGATGTAGACCGCGGCGCCAAGCGGCTTGGTCTTGTCGAAACCCTTGAGGCCCTTGCCCTGGGTCACCACGGAAATCAGACCTTCCAAACCTTTGGAAAGGTCGGGGGCGTCTCCCAATTGGCCGACGAAATCGACGTCGGTCAACAATGTTTTGTAGCTGGCGATCGAGACGATCGCGGCCGGCTTGTCCTGGGCGGACGCAATCGCGCCGCCGCACAAAACGAGGACCAGGGCCAACGTGGACAAAATAGTTTTCTTCACGACGGGAACTCCTCGACTAGGAAGTGGAAATTAGCTTCGGACGAAACTCGAGTTGCGCCCGACTTGTGGATGAGAAAAGGCCGCTCCGTACACTAACTACCCCAACGGCCGGCGGAAAGTTTTGCAAAATCGGCCAGATCGGCGGCGGCAAACCGGATTATGCCGATTTTTAGCCGTTTGGCGACCCTGGGGCGACCGGATTTTTACGGAATTTTCAGGATTAACAGAATTTTACGACCGAGGGCCGCCCCGCTTGCGCTTTAGCCGTCGTCAAGAAGCAAAAGACAGCCCCAATAAATGCGCCAGATAATCCTAGGTCACTCGCGGGATGACCGTGGATTTGCGCAGAAAGTTCTCGCGATGCCCCGATAAAATCCGTCGTGGAGCAAAAATATTAGCGTTCGCGGAACGTGATTCGACCTTTCGTCAGATCGTAGGGAGACAACTCGACCTTCACTTTGTCCCCTGGGACGATGCGGATGAAGTTCTTTCGCATCCGGCCAGCCACATGGGCCGTGACGATATGGCCGCCTTCGATTTCCACGCGAAAACGCGTGTTGGCTAAAGCTTGCAGCACCGTGCCTTCGACTTCGAGGGCTTCTTCTTTTTCTTTTTGCGCCATAGGCGGCTCCAGGGAATTTCAAAAGGATTTATTTCAAGCAAACGCGTCCCCTGGCGACGGGGCCGCCAGCCGCGCTTGGGTAACTTTTGATTATAGCGCCCGTTTCGCGAAATAGTCCAGTGCGCATCAACGCGGAATATTTCTTGTGAAACTTACCTAGATACCCGGCCGGATTGCGTTTGTCGCCGGCGCCGGCGGGGATAAGGGTTGCTTTTTCTTGATCTCGGGCGTTCAATTTAACGATAAGGGTCGTTCCGCGCCGAAATGATGTACCGCCCTCGTTGGGTTTGGCGATTTTGACCGGTGTGTGGGCGCTGCCTGTTTGCCTCAAGTCTGAGGCGCACCCATTTCGGGGGTAAGTTTGCTGGGGGCCCGCGATGCATCGGTGTCGCGGACTGATGGCGACCTAATAATTTCCTCGCTTCCGATCGGCGTCTTTGCGGATGCCGCTGATGCTGTCTGCCGCTAATCCCTCGGCTAGGGCCGATTGATTCGATTCGCCGCCGCGCTGGACCCGTCCGTTATGAGCACCGCTTCTTCATCCTTCGATCCGGAATTGATCGACCAAACGCGGCAACAGCTGCGCAAGTTGGTTTCGGAGATCGAAGGACTGTCCCGCGCGGAAATTTCGCACGCCGAGTTCTATGAGGGCTTTCTGCATCGCATCGTCTCCGCGCTGGCGGCGATCGGCGGCGCAATTTGGACTCGCGATGACACTGGCCGGCTGAGTCTTAGCTACCAGATGAACCTACAGCAGACACAGTTGGCCGAAAGCGAGGAGAACCAGCAGCGCCACGGGATGCTGTTGCACAAAGTCGCCAACGATGGCGAGGCGATTCTCGTTCAGCCGCATTCCGGCGAAGGACAAGATGGCCAAGCGGCCAACCCGACCGAATTCTTGCTCGTCCTAGCGGCGCTCAAAAGCGACAAAGAGGTTCAAGGCGTCGTTGAAATTTTTCAGCGGCCCGGCAATCGGCCGACGGTCGAACGCGGCTACCTGCGATTCCTGACGCAGATGTGCGAGTTGGCCGGCGATTATCTCAAGACGCGGCATTTACGCTCGTTCGCCGATCGCCAAGCGATGTGGTCGCAGCTCGAGCAATTTACCCGGCTAGTCCACGAGAGTCTCGATCCGCGGCAGACGGCCTACACGATCGCCAACGAAGGCCGCCGGCTGATCGGTTGCGATCGTGTTACCGTGGCGCTCAAGCGGGGTTATCATTGCCGCGTCGAGGCCGTCAGCGGTCAAGAACTCATCGAGCAGCGGTCGAACACCGTAACGATGATCGCCAAGCTCGCGACGATCGTCGTCGCCGGCGGTGAAGACTTGTGGTACACGGGCGACACCTCGAACCTCCCGCCTCAGATCGAGCGGGCCGTCGAGACCTACGCCGACGAATCGCATTCGAAGCTGGTGGCCGTGCTGCCGCTCGAAAAACCTCGCTCGGACAAGGACGATCGAGAATCGGCGCCCGAGTATCTTGGCGCGCTGATCATCGAGCAAATCACCGACGATTCGCTCAACGAAAGCATGCGGCGGCGGATCGATGTCGTCGCCGATCACAGCGCACTGGCCCTGACAAACGCTCGCGAGCATCATGGGTTGTTTCTGTTGCCGGTGTGGCGGACGATCGGCAAGTCGCGCTGGCTCGTGCAGGCCAGAACGTTGCCAAAAACGCTGCTTGCCGTGATTGCCGTGGTGGCCGTTCTCGTCGCGCTGTTCGTGATTCCGGCCCGGCTGGAATTATCGGGGCGCGGAACGCTGGAGCCCGTCGTCAAGCACGACATTTTCGCGGGGCTTGACGGCAACGTGATCGCGGTCCATGTGAAACATGGCGACTTCGTGAAGAAGGGCCAGTTGCTCGTGACACTCGAAAACCGGGATCTCTCGGGACAGTTGTTCGAAGTCACCGGGCGGCTGGAATCGACACGGCAACAGATGTTGTCGGCCCGAAGTCAACTTAGCGATAATCGGCTCTCCCGGGAGGAGCGCGAGCGGGTCGCCGGCCAAGCGGCCCAATATCGGCAGACAGTTCGCAGCCTCGAAGAGCAGGAGAACCTGATCAAGCTTAAACAGCAGCAAACCAAGGTCCTCAGCCCGATCGACGGCCAAGTGCTTACTTGGCAAGCTCAAGAAAAGCTAATCACGCGGCCGGTCGAAAAGGGCCAAGTGTTGCTCACGATCGCCGATAGCAGCGGCGATTGGGAAATCGATCTACACATGCCGGAAGACCGCATGGGATCGGTCGGACGCGCGATGACGGCCGTGAAAGATAAGTCGGCCCCCGACAACCAATTGCCGGTTAGCTACGTCCTGGCGACCAACACGGGCGCGCGGCATCACGGTCGCGTCCGCGAGGTGGAGCCGATCGCACACGTGCAAGGCGAAGACGGCAATGTGGTGCTCATGAAGATCGATATCGAAAAATCCGCTCACGATAAAGACGACTTACGGCCGGGCGCGTCCGTCACCGCCAAAGTCGATTGCGGTAAGGCGTCGCTCGGCTACGTTTGGTTCCACGACGTCATTTCATTCGTGCAGTCGCATGTGCTATTCCGCCTCTGGTAGCTTCGGCGCAAATGACGAATGACGAAACAGCCAATGTTTAATCAATGACGAATGCTTAAATCACGAATGACTAAGGTTTGCAGGTGGCGCTTCGAGCAGCGTTGTGATTGCGATGTCGAGAAGATGGGACGACACGCCGCTATACCCTACATCAGTCCTTCGACATTCGGCTTTAGTCATTCGTCATTGGTGGGACATTCGTCATTAGACATTGGACCCTACCGGGCTTCGGCGAGTACGCCTCCGCCCCCGGCCACCCGAGATTCGTTTTAAGGGAGTTTTTTAGAATGCGGCGCAAATTAACCTTTCCAGCCTGCGTCACCCTGCTAGCCCTGGCTGTAAACCCGACCAATGCCGCGACTTCGGCGCCTACGCCGTCGTCGACGCCCGAGCTATCGCATTGCCTCGTGTCGCTGATCGACGAAGCGCAGGTGCCGGCGCAGGAAGCAGGCGTGATCGTTTCGCTCAAAGTCAAAGAGGGCCAGATCGTCACCAAGGGCGAAGTGCTCGCTCAGATCGACGACGCGATTCCGCAGGCCGAGAAGCGCAAAGCGACCGCGGAAAAAAACGCCGCCAAGGAAAAGGCCGATAGCGATGTGGAAGTGCGATACTCCAAGGCCGCTGCCGGAGTCGCCCTTTACGAATGGAAAAAGAATCTCGAAGCCTGGGAGAAAGCCAAGGCCGTCGTCTGGTTGGATGTCATGAAGTCCGATCTGGCTCACCAAGGCGCCGATCTAAAAATTGAACAAGCCGAACTCGAACGTCGGATCGCCGCTCTCACGGTTGACACCAAGTCGGCCGAGGTCGAAGCCACCGAAGAAGCCATCCGTCACCGCCAAATCAAATCGCCGCTCGATGGCGTGGTCGTTCAGATCGTGCCACACGCCGGCGAATGGATGAAGCCTGGCGATAACGTGCTGCGCATTGTGCGAATGGACCGTCTGCGGGTCGAAGGTTTCCTCAATTCCGCGCAGTACTCACCAGAGGACGTTCGCGACAAGCCGGTGATCGTCACGATCGACCGCGTGGGCCAATCGGTAAAGTTCAAAGGCCGGATCGTTTTCGTCAGTCCGCTCGACGATGCGGGAGGCGAATTCCGCGTTTGGGCCGATGTCGACAACCGTCTGGTTCCCGGCCGGAACGACGCTTGGCTCCTTCGTCCGGGCGCCCAAGCCACGATGACGATTGATTTGAACGGACAATAGACACGACCGAATCCCCTAGGCTCGAGAACGTCATTTTGGGTGCCCGGGGCTCTCGCCGAAGGGAAGCCCCGGCGGCGTGCTCTGGAAGAACTGGAAGTTGAAACCACACCCCGGGGCTTCGGCGAGTACGCCTCCAGCCCCGGCCACCCGACGATCGGCTACCCGACGCCCGGCCACCCGACGCGTTGCTAACAAATCTGCTCAATGGCCACGCTAGCCGACAGCCTGCTTTCCAGCTCAGCCCGCCCGCTGGGACTGCGCATGCGGCCGGACCTCACGGCGCATCAGCAGCGTTATCAAGGCCGCCTGTACTGGGTCATCAAAGACCCCGTCGGGCTGAACTACTTCCGGTTTCAAGAAGAAGAATTCGCCCTATTAAAATTGCTCGATGGTCGTTCGAGCCTCGACGATCTGAAGCGCGGGTTTGAGGAGAATTTCGCCCCGCAGCAGATCAGCGTCGAGGAGCTTGGCCAATTCGTCGGGATGTTGCATCGCAGCGGGCTGGTCATCGCCGACATGCCCGGCCAAGGGCGCCAACTCCTCAAACGTCGCGGCGAGCGCAAGCGGCAAGAGTTGCTCGGCTCGCTCGCCAACATCCTGGCCATTCGCTTCAAGGGGATCGATCCCGAGCGAATGTTTCGCGGGCTCTATCCGCTTGTGCGCTGGTTCTTCACGCGCACGGCGCTCGTTCTCTGTGTGCTACTGGCGCTGTCGGCGCTATTGCTGGTGTTTGTGAATTTCGACATGTTCTGGTCGAAGCTGCCGTCGTTTCAGCAGTTTTTTCGTAGCGGCAATTGGCTCTGGCTCGCCGTGGCGGTGGCGGCGACCAAGGTGCTGCACGAATTCGGCCACGGCATGAGCTGCAAACATTTTGGCGGCGAATGTCACGAGCTGGGTTTTATGATGCTCGTGCTCACGCCCTGCCTGTATTGCAACGTATCCGATTCTTGGATGCTGCCCAACAAATGGCATCGGGCCGCGATCGGCGCCGCGGGCATGTACGTCGAGCTCGTGCTCGCGTCGATCGCAACCTATGTCTGGTGGTTCAGCGAACCGGGTTTCACGAACCAACTGGCTCTCAATACGATGTTCGTGTGCTCGGTCAGCACGGTCGTGTTCAACGCCAATCCGCTGCTGAGGTACGACGGTTATTACATACTGTCCGACATCAGCGAGATTCCCAATCTGCGGCAGAAGGCGTCGACCATCCTGAGCCGCAAGATGGGCGTGTGGTGCTTAGGCCTGGAAGAGCCGGACGATCCGTTTTTACCGCAGCGCAATCAGGCGTTCTTCGCGCTGTATTCGGTAGCCTCGGCCCTGTACGGCTGGTTCGTCACCTTTTCGATTCTGATGTTCTTGTATCGCGTGTTCGAGCCGTATCATTTGGAAGTCATCGGTCAGATCATCGGCATGGCGGCCTTGGGGGGCCTCGTGGTTCGCCCAGCTTGGCAGCTTGGGAAATTCTTTTACGTCCCGGGACGGCTGGAACAAGTGAAAAAAGAGCGCGTGCGTTTATCGGTGGCGATTGGCGTGGCCCTGGTCGCGGCGGTGTTGTTCTTGCCGCTGCCGTATCGGATATTCTGTCCGCTAAGCGTCGAGGCCCAGGATGCCAAGACCGTCTATGTCGAGGTGCCCGGCCAATTAGTTGAGGTGCTCGTCAAGCCAAATCAAAAAGTGACCAAGGGAGACGTGCTCGCTCGGCTGGTCAACAAAGATGTCGAGATCGCCATCGAGGATCTTAAGGCTCACAAAAAACAGTACGAGGCCCAACTCGAAAGCTTGATGCGCGAGCGGTTTAGCCAGAAGGAAGCCGGGCTTGAAATGCCCCACATCCGCGAGTCGCTCACGGCGGTCGACGATCAATTGAAGGAAAAGCAGTCCGATCTCGATCATCTCGAACTGCGGGCGCCCATCGATGGCTATGTTATCCCGCCGCCGCCCGTGCCGGAGCCGCCGGAACGCGAAATGAGCGATCGTCTGCCAAGTTGGTGGGGTTCGCCGCTCGATCCCAAAAATCTCGGCGCATTTTTAAAGCCGGGCGTGACGTTCTGCCAAATCGGCGACCCGCGCAAGATGCAAGCAGCGCTGGTCATCGATCAGTCGGATGTCGATCTCGTGGCTTCGAAAACAGAGCAGCACAATGGCTCGTGGGTCACGATCAAGCTCGACGAAATGCCGGGCGACACATTCAGCAGCCAGGTCGTCGATATTTCGAGGATGGACCTGAAGCAAAGCCCTCGCGAGCTAAGCCACAAATACGGCGGTGATCTGCAAACCAAAACCGACGCCGCGGGCGTCGAGCGCCCGCTGAACGCCTCGTATCAGGCCGTCGCGCCAATCGCCAACGACGAGCAACTCCTCGTGGTCGGCCTCCGTGGCCGGGGGAAAATCTCCGCCGACCACTGGCTCAGTCTCGGCGCCCGCGCCTGGCGCTGGTTCGGTCAGACGTTTCATTTCAAGCTGTGACGAAGCTAATCGTACGTCAGGCGCCGCCGACCAGGCAACAATCGGGCGACGACTCTCTGATCGTCGAGTATCCGACGACACTGCGCTGAGTTCTTGTTGCGATGCCCCGCGTCACTTTGCATAATTGCGAGTTGGCGTGGAATCGATTGACTGCGTCGCTTGCGACTCTTCGCCGAATCGCTGTCGATCATTCGATATGGATGAAATCGAGTCGACGGGCGGCCCCTTACTCGATCACGGAGGAAATCGACGTGTCGCTTACCGATCGCTGTTCTGCTCAATTCGATCGTGGCGATTGGATGCGCGGCCAGGAGTGTTACCGCAATGGGCGTGTCGAGCCTGGATATCGTGAGGACGATTGGGTATCCGCTCTGGTCATTGGCTCCGGTCCCGAGCCGTACGAAGGCGGCGGGTTTCGCGATGCTCTGCCGATCGAGCTCGATCGAGCCTACGACGGAGTAATCGATCGCGCCAAACTCGTGCACGTGTTTCGCATCGATGGCGCCGCGGGTCAGAAGATACAGGCCGAAGTGCTCGCCGGCAGGCGCGGTTCGTGCCTCGATTCGCTGCTCACGGCATACGACGGGCAGGGGCATACGCTGGCCGTTAACGATGACTTTGCCGGCAGCACGGACTCGCAGCTTACGCTCAATATGCCGGCCGATGGGCCGATTTTTCTTACCGTGATCGACGCCTACGATCAAGGCAGCCCGGAGCACGTGTATCGTCTGATCGTTCGGACAGCCAGGTGACCCGCATGTCTGGCATCCGCGATTTGCCTGAGATTGCCGGCCTCGATGCGCGGCGCGGGATCGTGCGAATACCGCCCGAGCTCGACGTGCCGCTCACGCCGCGTGTCCGCCGGATCATCGACACGGCCGAATATCGCCGCCTGGGTTGGATCAGCCAGCTTGGACTGGTGTCGCTCGTGTATCCCGGCGCCGTTCACTCGCGATTGGAACATTCGCTAGGAGTTTATCGCCTCGCGCTGCTGCTGCTGCAACAGCTCTCGCACGACCCGCGCTTTGTCGAGGCCATCGGTCCTGCGGACGCGGAACTATTCATCGTCGCGGCGCTCGTGCACGATCTGGGGCATTGGCCGTTCTGTCATCCGATCGAGGACATTCGTCTGGCGGGCGTTCCCAAGCACGAGCAATTGGCCCGCGACTATTTGCACGGAGGCGAGCTGAGCGATCTCCTGAGGCGCGATTGGCGAATCGAGCCCAACGACGTCGCGGCGCTGTTATCCGATCCGCCTCACGGTCGCCGCGACAAGATTCTCAGTAGCCTACTTTCGGGGCCGATCGACGTCGACAAGATGGACTATCTCCAGCGCGACAGCCTGCACGCCGGAGTCCCTTACGGCCGCAATTTCGACCAGCAGCGGCTCTTGGGCAGCGTCTGTCTGAACGAGGCGGGCGATGGCTTGGCCATTGGCGACAAAGGCAAGACGGCGGCGGAGATGATGGTCTTCGCCCGCTACGTGATGTTCAGCGAGGTGTATTGGCATCACGGCGTGCGGTCGGCGACCGCGATGCTCCAGCGAGCGTTTTACCTTTTGCTCGATCGACTGAATTTGCCCGAGTTGTTTTTGCTAGGAGAAGCCAAAATGATTCAGCAGCTCGAGCGAACGGCCGACGCAACGCCGGCCGCGGAATTGCTGAGCGGACTGTTCGGCCCGCGGCGGCGACTTTATAAGCGGCTGGCCCGGTACAGTTTGTTCGAGGACTCGCAATTGTACGGGCGGCTAACGCGGCGCCCCTATCCTTGGCTCGTGCGTTGCGCCGAGGAGTTCGCCAGCGTCGCCAGCGCGGCGATCGGCGAGCCGATCGCTCCGCATGAGATCTTGTTCGACGCGCCGCCGGTCGAGCGAGAAGTCGAATTCAAGGTGGATGTCTACTTTCCCAAGGAGCAACGCTACTCGCGGCTGGGAGACGTTTCGCCGGTCGTGCGAACGCTGGCGCAGGAGCAATTCGACGACTATGTGAAGCGCGTCCGTGTCTTCGGCCATCCGCGGGTCGCCGACCGATTGCGCACTCTTGAGAGCTTCAGCGAGTTGATGAACCGAGCGATCGACGCTGTTGGTCCGCAGACTTCGTAGGCCAGGCACTCTGTGCCTGACGAGCGCCAAGCACGCGCCAAACGGACCCAGCGTCGCGCCAGTCAGGCACGGAGTGGCTACTGACGAACGCCAAGCAAATGCGAGTGGGTTTGAGCGTCGCGCCTGTCAGGCACGGAGCGCCCGACCTACCGAATTCGCCGCGCGGCCCAGATCGCCAGCTTCTCGCGGCCGATTTTGACATTGTGCCGCGGATCGACCGGCAACGCCCCACGTAGGAGAAAGTGCCGGATGCCGTCGGTCAGCGGGTTGGTTACCGCGAGCGTGCGCAGCTGGTTGATGAATCGCGATCGCGCTGGCCCGCGGCGGGGGAATTTGCCCGCGATCGGCTCAGCCACGATGACCGGCGTTTGATGGCCACGTGGACCGACACCGACCAGCGCGGATCGAAACACATCCGGATGCCGATTGAAAATCGCCTCGCAGGGGATCGTGTACATCGGTCCTCCGGCGGTTTGCACCCGATGGGCCATTCGCCCGCAGAACCAAAACCGCTCCTGCGAGTCCAAGTAGCCGACGTCTCCCATGCGATGCCACATCGAGTCGCCGGCGGCGATTTTTGCTAGCGCGTTGGCTTCCAATCGCGTCACATATTGATCCGTGACGACCGCGCCGCAAACGATCAGCTCACCGATTTCGCCAACCGGCAAGTCGACTGTATCGGCGAGCGAACGTATCGGGCCATCGACAATCTTTATGACCCGCCACTGAATGCCCGGGAATCGGCGGCCGACGCAAACACCGCTTCCCGCGTCGGTCTTGCGACTCGTTTCCGCGAGAATTTCGTTCGCGCCAATCGACGCGATGGGCAGCGCCTCAGTCGCGCCGTAGGGAGTATGCACCTCACCCGCCGGGTTGATCCAGTTTTGCATCCGGCTGACCACGAGCAGCGGCACGGGCGCTCCGGCGGACAAAACTCGGCGAAGCGAGGTGAGTCTGACTTTGTGTTGCTCGCAATATTGGCCAACGCGATTCCACACCGCTGGCGAGCCGAAGCTCTGCGTGGCTTGCCAATGGTTGATCGTATCGATCAGCTTTTTCGGATTAACCCGGGCGGGCCGCCGGGCGTCCATGTCGGGAACGATCGTCGTCACCCCCATCGCCGCGTTGAACAGGCCAAAAAGCGGAAAACAAGGGACATCGATCTCGCCCGGCTGGATGCCGTAGAAGGATTGAATCTCGGTCACTTGATGATCGAACTGGCGATGCCGATACAGCACGCCTTTGGCCGGCCCCGTGCTGCCGGAAGTAAAAATAACGGCCGCCGGATCATCGGCCGACGTGGGAACGGGCTCGAACGGCGCCTGGCCCAATCGTCGCAGGCGCGGCAGCGTTTGACCGCGCCACCACCAGCGGCGGCCGACCGTGACGCATAGCTTTGTTCGCGAGAATCGGCCGCCGGGCAGCGCGCGAATCGCGTGAAACTTGGGAACCGCGATGAATCCAGCGGGATGTATTTCGTCGAGGCAATCCATCATGCTTCGCAGCCCCATGCCCGGATCGATCAAGACCGGCACGGCCGCGGCCTTAAACATCGCGAACACGAGCGACACGAAGTCGATGCCATGCGGCACGAACATCGCCAGCCGCAAGCCCGGCGTCACGCCAATCCGGACGAGGCCGTCGGCGATCCGATCGCTGTCTTCGTCCAACTCGCGGAATGTCAATCGGCGATACGGCCGTTCGCCATCCGTCCCGCGACCTCGCGGCTCGGCGATCGCTATGGCGCCGGGCGTGCGCCGCGCCCAGTCAGTCAGGCGGCGAGCCACGTTCACCGTTTCGGTCGGTTGAATGGTACTGGACGTGCCCGGCGGATTGGCGTCCCTGAGCATGGGTCGTTGTTCGGCCGATTACGCCTCCGGCCGGTTCCTTTTGTGCGAGCCATTTCCAGCTTTGCCGCGCGCCGGCAAGACTTCGAGCGAAACGATAAGCAGCGGTTCGAAAACGCGCGAGTTGATCTCCTCGTCAATCACCACAACGATGCGTTGATTCATCGCGACAAACTCCGGATGCTTAATCGGAATTTTCCGACCGTCGGCCAAATGCAGCACGAACGGCTGAAACGGCTCGACGCGTAGGGCACTTCGAATTGAATTTAGATCCACGGACTCCTCCGATTCTCAGGAGGCTCGAAATCGTTTGCCGGAAGCCGCTAGGATAATCCCGCTCGATCATCCACGATGACGAGCGACTCGGCCTAGCACATATCTTAACACCAACTCCGTTACGTCTGTAGCGAGAGCTTTGGCGAGCGCGGTCCACCCTGGCACGGCGTTGACTTCGATCGCGTACAATCGGCCATCGAGGCCCGGAAGGAGATCGACGCCGGCGATCTCCGCGCCGACGGCCGCAGACGCGCGTCGGGCGACTTCGGCCATTTCTTTGGACAGTTCGATCGGTTCCGCGACCGCGCCTCGGCTTACATTTGTCCGCCAGTCTCGATCGTTGCGGCGGCGGATGGCTAAAAGGCTCTCGCCGATCACAAGCACCCGGATATCGGAGCCGTGATGGGGAATGAACTTTTGCACATAGAGGACGCCGCCCAATTGGGCCAACATGCGAAAGGCCCTCTCGGCGAGCGCTTCATCCGAAAGTCTTGCTATCCCTCGTCCCTCGGACCCAAACACAGGCTTGACGACGACGTCTCCGCCAAGCTTGTCGAACGCGGCCATCGCGGCCTCTGGCGTCTGACATGTGATCGTCGCGGGAACGAGCAGCCCCGCAGCCGACATCCGCGCCGCGGCGAGATATTTATCGACCGCGACTTCAATAGCTCGGGGAGAATTGATCGCGGGAATTCCAGCGGCCTGGAGCTGCGCGATCGCATCCATCCGGAAAACGATTTGCTCAAGCGAACCTGGGGGCATCGCTCGAATCAACACGGCGTCGAATTGCGATAGGTCGATATTTCCGACACAGACAGAAACGTGGCCCTCGGCGATCGTCGACGAGAGGTCCCGAAAGCTGACGGGCGTGATTTCATGCTGCCCAGCCGCAGCCCTTCGCAGGTCGTTCAAGTACCAACTGTCGGCGGCGCCGAGAAAAGCCAGGTGCATGTTTATATCGCCGCGATCTTGTGGCCGAAAGTCGGGTCTTTATTCGGCGAACGAACGCTGAATCACGCCGGGACAAATTTGCCCGTATCGAAATGTCCGGCCTGAGTCGAGGTTCACGAGCGTAATCGCGGCCGGGCTGAATAGCAGCGGGTCGATTTTGTAAAAGTCGCCGTCGTAGCGGCGAAAGATTTCGATGAACGGGACGCCAAAGTCGGGTGAAGTGCTGGCCGGTATGCGCGGACCGACGGTTCGCAGACTGTCGTCGTCGCCGCGGACCCACAGAGTCACTTCGGCGCCATACAAAATCGCGTCGTTCGTGCGGCCGATCGCCGCCAGATCGTCGCCGGCAACTGGTGGCAGCGGGGCCGTGCCGAACCCGCTCTGCACGCGATTGATTTCAAATCCCAACTCCAGCAGTTTATGCAGCGCCGTCTCGACCGATCGCGCGGCGATCTGCACCGTCCCCGCTTGACTGGCCGTGGGCGCCACGAGCAGCGTCAGCCGGTCGGGCGACAAGCCGCACTCCTCGGCCAATTTATTGACGGCATCGTCCGGCGGTAGCTTTCGAGTTTCGAGCACGCCGACCGCCCACTCGGGCTGCTCGCGATGGCCGATCTTGCCGTAAATCGCTTCCTTGCCGATGGCCGCCCGCATCGGCCCGGAGCCCATCGCGAAGAACTCGCCGGACTGTACTTTCCAGCCGGCGTACTGCGACGCCATGCAAGCCGCCACCGGAGCGTCCGTGCCTACCGTTATCGCCGGCCCCGGCCATACTGCCGGATCGCCAGTGGTAATCCGTACTTCACCCATTCCGGCCAAGCAGATCTCGGCGAGCAGCCGGCCTGCCTCCAAGCCTCCTTCGGACTTAATTCCACAATCGATGATCGTCGCGTGAGTCATCGAGGTATGCACGCCGATTCGCAATCGCTTCGCGTCGGCGATCATGCGACGGCAAATTTCGGCGGCCCGCTCGTTAAGCATCGATATTCCCACTTGCACGGACGAACTCAAAATCGAATGACACTATCGACATTGCCGAGAACCGATGCAAGTGGGGCCGATGCTCGAATGGCGTTCGAAGGACTGCGAATTTAGATGCGCTTGCTGGTCGGCGGCAAGTGAACCTAAAATGACCCTGGAGACTTATGAGATTCGATTTAGGAACAGTCGGCGCAGCAGGATGCTGCGGCTAGGTACGCGCACAAGTGATTGACCTCTAACCACGGCCGGATGGCATGGCTGACGATTATTATAAAACGCTGGGCCTTAAGCGCGACGCTTCGTCGGACGAAATCCAAAAGGCCTATCGCGATTTGGCCCGCAAACATCATCCCGATCTGCATCCGGACGATAAGACCGCCAAGGAGAAATTCCAAAAAGTACAGGCGGCCTTCGAAGTGCTTAACGATCCCAAAAAACGGGAAATGTACGATCGTTATGGCAGCTCGTTCGAAGCTTATAGCGGCGCGGGAGGCGCAGGACCCAGGCCGCAGCGCGGCGGCCGCGGACCGACCGGTGGCCCGCCCGGCTATGAAGAAGTCGATTTCGGCGAACTGTTCGGCAATCGCTCCACAGCGGGCGGCGGCGACCCGTCAAGCCTATTTGGCGACATTTTCGGCCAATTCAATAGGGCTAGTGGCGGTCGGCGCGGTGGCCGGGCCCGCTCCAGTCCGGCGCCGAGCGGCGGCGATATTCAGCAAGAGATCGAAATCCCATTTCAAACGTCCGTGCACGGCGGCAACGTCGATCTGCGACTCCAGCGAGAAGACGGTCAAGGCGAATCCATCAGCGTCAAAATTCCCACGGGTGTCGAGGACGGCAAGAAAATCCGGCTTCGCGGTCAAGGCGTTTCGCGGGGAGGCGGACCTCCGGGCGACCTGCTCCTCAGAATCAAAGTCGCCCCGCATCCATTCTTTCAACGCCGGGGTAATAACCTCGAAGTCCGCGTTCCAGTGACGCTCGTCGAGGCCACGCTCGGCGCCAAGGTCGACGTGCCGACCCCCAAGGGCACGATTTCCCTCCGCGTTCCGCCAATGACTTCCAGCGGGAAAAAACTACGCATCAAAGGTCACGGAGTCGAGACGGCCGACGGCAAAAAGGGAGACCTGCTCGCGGATATTCAAATTGTACTCCCAGAAAAGCTCGACGACCCGACGATCGAAGCCATCAAAGCGTCAACGGCTGAGTACAAACGCAATCCTCGCGAGGAATTGCGATGGTAATCGGCGCGGCTTATACCAGTTTGCAGCGCGCGATCGCCCGTGGTGTCAATTCCGTGCCGCTAGCCGATTTGGCGCCGCCGCACGAATCGCTCTTGCAGCGGATGGATCCGACCGAACGAGCGGCCGTTCTGGCGGCCTTAATCGGGCTGGTGATCATGGGCGTGGCGCTGGTGTTGTTTGTTTGGCTAGGCGGACGGTTTGTCAGACGCCGCTCGATGGCGACTCGCGGACGAAGTGGTTTGCTGCCCAGCGATTGGGATCGCCAACAGCCGACCGCTGGCCGACCGCGGCGACCGGAGCCCGAATGAGCGACGAGCGGTTTACCCCCAAGCATCGCCTCCGCCGGCCGACTGATTTCAAGCGTGTCTACGCCAGGCGGCGCTCGGCATCCGACGGGCGACTGACTATTTACTCGGACGAAAACGGGCTGGCCCACTCGCGAATTGGATTGTCGGTCTCGAGCCGCATCGGACCGGCGGTTTTCAGAAATCGCTGGAAACGGCTACTGCGCGAGGCGTTCAGGTTGCGGCGACCGGAATTGCCCATCGGCTTCGACTTCGTGGCGATTCCGCGCGGCGGCGCTCATCCGCGGTTGTGCTGGATCGGCGACTCGCTG
This sequence comes from Pirellulales bacterium, assembly GCA_038210495.1. Classification (GTDB taxonomy): domain Bacteria; phylum Planctomycetota; class Planctomycetia; order Pirellulales; family DATAWG01; genus JBBQWR01. The sequence continues at coordinate 34,218 of JBBQWR010000004.1, read as the reverse complement.
GTGCGGCTGGCCAAGCAGGCCGCGGCGAAAGCCAAAGCGACCGCCCGTTAAGGTGTGCGACGATGAATTCGGTTTGGACGTTTATCTGTTCGCTGCCCAGTCGGTTGCTGATTTTCATCGTGCGCTGTTATCAGGTGACGCTCAGCCCCTTGATCGGCCAGCAATGCCGTTTCCGTCCAACGTGCAGCAATTATTTCATCGCCGCGGTCAAGCTCCACGGCCCCATTCGCGGCACGTTCAAAGGCCTGGGGCGAATCCTCCGGTGCAACCCCTTTTGCCGCGGCGGCTACGATCCGCCGGACTGATTGCCACGTTCATTGCCGCGCATTGCCGGCCCCTAGAGCCGCGCACGACGTAAGCGCTGAGGTCTTGGCGAAATGCGAATCGCGGGCTCATTCCACCGTAATAACAACCTTGCCGACCTGCTCGTTCGACTCCATGTATTTATACGCTTCGACAACCTGGGCCAATGGAAATGTCTTGGCGATTTTCGGCTTGAACCGGCCGTCCTTCAGCCGTTCGTGGATATACCGCTTGGCCGGCTCCAAGAGCCGTGGCTCGCTGGTGATTTCCATCAGCGTGTAGCCGCGGATCGTCAACCCCTTCATGAGCGCCGGCATCAGAGGAAAAGGGGTCGGCTGCATCGAGAGGGCGCCGTATTCAAAGATGATGCCATGATTCGATGCCGCCTCGGCCAGTTGCTCGACCGCTGGGCCGGCCACGGGATCAAACGTCAGCCGGGCGCCTTTGCCGCTTGTCAACTCCTTCACTCTTTTGACCAAGTCTTCTTCGTCGGTCGCGATGACGTGATCGGCGCCAAGCGCCATTAGCTCATCGCGTTTCTTCGACGTTCGCGTGGTGGCGATGACCGTGGCGCCTTCGCCTTTGACGATCTGGAGGGCTGCAAGGCCTACGCTACTGGACGCCGCCGGAATGACGACTGTGTCGCCGACTTGCACGTTGCCGAAAGCCACAATCGCTCCGTAGGCCGTCATGTACTGCATCCAAATGGCCGCCGCTTGGACGGTCGACAATTCGGCTGGATACTCGCCAAGCGAACTGGCCAAGACGATAGCCTCTTCGCCCAGCACGCCATACCTGGCCATCGAAAATCCGGGGATTGTCGACACTCGCTTGCCGATCCAGCTTTTGTCGACGTTTGGTCCGACCGCTTCGACGATGCCAGCCGCTTCGTAGCCGATCCGCGATGGCGGCTTGGTCGGCTCCAGATATTGCCCGTGCAGATACATCAGCTCGCCGCGATTCAGTCCGACGGCCTGCACGCGCAGCTTGACCTCACCGGCGCCCGGCGGCCGCGAAGCCGATTCTTCGAGCTTCAATTGCTCCGGACCTCCGACTTGATAAAAGCGAACGATTTTCGGCATTGAAAGATTTCCATTTCGACGATTGAGCAAAACGTTCTGCGTATTGATTATCGCGTGCCCGGGGGCGTTCGTGAAGCATCGAACCTGATGCGTGCTCAACCGGGGCTTCGGCGAAGCGCCTCCAGCCCCGGGCGCCCGACGTCTTTACGCTCCGCGCCCCACGCTAGCACCGCTACCCGTGCGCGGCGCTTGTGAGCCCCGTGACGGGTTTCTACAATGCGGCCAGCGCCGAGGCGACTATGACCGCGGCGCGCATTGTCACGGATGGATTATGGCGCCGCGGGAAGCAAGGCCGTTCGTTGGATTTGGACGCTGCGCCTATTGGCCGCGAATGCGACCGCGCCCCGGCGGTTTTTCGCTCGCCCCGACTCGCCGTGAATCGAGGCGGATCTTGCGCGAGCAATGCCCACCGCGGCCCGGCGTGTATGGAATGATCGACGCGCGGGGCAAGTTGATCTACGTCGGCAAATCCAAGTCGCTTCGCAATCGGTTGCTCACTTATCTCCAAGCGGAGCCGGCTGACCCGAAGGCGGGCCGCATCATTCAATCGACCGAGCGGCTAATTTGGGAGTCGGCGCCGCACGAGCTCCCGGCGCTCGTGCGCGAGCTGGAACTGATCCGCCGCTGGCGGCCCGAGTACAACGTGCGGGGACAGCCCGGCCTGTTTCGCCGAGTGTATCTCTGTCTCGATCGCGGGCCGGCGCCGCAGGCTTATCTCGCCCCGCAACCGACTGAACGAGCGCGCCAAGTGTTCGGGCCATTACCGTCGAAGGAAATCCTCCGCGACGCGGTGCGATACGTTAACACCTGGTTTCACCTGCGCGATTGTCCGCAGCGAGTGCCGATGATCTTCGCCGATCAACTCGAACTGTTCAGCGTGGACCGCAAGCCGCAATGTTCGCGTTTTGAGCTGGGTACTTGTCCGGCCCCGTGCGCGGCGGGCTGCACGAAACAAGCCTACGCAAAAAACCTGTCACAAGCTCGAGCATTCCTGTGTGGTCTCGACACCAGCCTGTTGGACCAGTTGGAACACGACATGTTGGATTCCGCCGAAAATCAACATTTCGAACGGGCGGCCAACCTGCGCGACGTGTGGATGCCGCTGGAATGGCTGCATCGGCATTTGGAGTCTCTGCGATCGGGACGACACAATTCCTGCTTCGTATTTCCCGCGAGGACTCCCAGCGGCCGAGAATATTGGCTCGTCATCCGCCAGGGACACGTCGCCGATATTGTGTATCCGCCGCGCGACCAGGAAACTGCGCGGCGTACCCTGCGGCATCTTCACAACATCTTCTCGCCAGTGACCGACAATCAAACTCCCTCGCCCTGCGAGGATTTGGAACACATGCTGCTTGTCCTCTCGTGGTTCCGAGCCAATGCGATCGCGCGCGATTCGGCGATCGCTCCGCCGCAGGCAATCGAGCAATGCGAGCGGCTTTTGACGGGCGATCTGAGGGCAGTTGGCTAGGCCGTCATTGATTTCGGAAACATTTGCAAACATGACGGCCGACAGAGTTAGCATTCTGATTCCCGTTTTCAATCGCGACGATTTGATCGTCCGCGCGGTGCAAAGCGCGCTCGCCCAAACGCATCGCAATCTGGAGATCATCGTCATCGACAACGCCAGCACCGACGACACCTGGAACGTCATCGGCAAATTGGCGGCAACCGATCCGCGGATCGTGTCGCTACAAAACGAGACGAACGTCGGCCCGACGCGCAATTGGATTCGTGGACTGGAGCGCTGCACCGGCGACTTCGTCAAAATCCTCTGGTCCGACGATTGGATCGAGCCTGCGTTTTTGGCGGAACTATTGGTCCCCATGATCGAGAGCCCGACCATTGGTCTCGCGTTCTCCGCGGCGACGGCGCACTACGCGGATCGAGACGAAGTGCATCACCACTTTCCCGACAGGCGCTCGTTTACCAGCGATGAATACTTGGCCGACGCCCTGCTTGCCGGCCGAACGCCTGTTTCGCCGGGTTGCTCTCTCGTCCGCCGAGAGTGGGCCAAGTTTCGCTTGCCGATCGGCGGATCGCCGGAGTTGGATCGAATCGCCGAGCGGTTTGGAGCTGGACCCGATCTACTGTTCCTCATGGAAGCAGCGGCCGGGTCGAAACAAATCGCGCATGTGCCGAAATTTCTGAGCCACTTTGGCGCCGGCCAGACGAGCATCACCGTGAATCATCCGGCCGAAGTGAAGGAGGGCTATCGATTGACGCGCGAGTTTTTCGCCGGACAACTCGGCGACCGCCCGGGCCTCGCATATGTGCGACGGCGCTTGAATGCTCGCCGCTGGCGAAAAACGATCAAGCGGGCACTTAGATTCTAGGAAAAGTAAACTTATCGGCGCTTGGGTGGCCGGGGCTCGCGCCGAAGGGAAGCATGGGTAGCACCTGGGCTCGGAGTCGAATGCAATCTCGGGGGCTTCGGCGATGACGCCTCCAGCCCCGGGCGCCCGGCTTTGCACGTCGCCTGCCCGCAGGTTACTTTCCCGGATGGATGGCGATGGCCGCGCCGCGATGATCGAACGTCAATCCCGCCGGGGCGAGCACGGCCGCAAATAGCTCGTCTTGCGTCACGTCCTTGACGTTGACCGTCACTTCCTTGGTCAGCGACAACCCGGCTGCGGCAATGGCCGCTTCGTCAATCTGCACATCCAGTTCCATCTTCTTGCCGAGTGTTTTGATCAGTGTGCCGACCGGCATCACGATCGAAAGCTGGTAGACCTTCTTGCCTCCCACGACAGTCGTCTTCTTCGCCGTCTTGCCCGACAACATGACCTCCGCAAGGTCTTGATCTTCGGCCTTGCCACGGACGAACAATGTCGCGCCGTCGACGCTCGCTTCGGCAGAGGGCGCCAACTTGGATAGGTTCTTGATGAGCTGTTCGGACTGCGATTGCAGCTTGGCCGGAATCGAAAATCTGCGTTCGATCGTAACTTTGTCGGGGATATCAACGAGGTTCGCGGTCGTAGTTCCATCGACAAGCTCGAACGTCAGATCGAATTGAGCGGCCACGAGCGTCAGCCGCTCGGCGACCGAGCAGGTGGGAATCGTGGCGGCGGCCCACAGGTCGTGCGGAATTTTGTCGAGGCCCTGGATCGTCACTTTGCTTTCGGTGGCCAGACCGGTCAAAATATCGCGCGGGGCCGTGGCCTCATCCCAGGCCAGAGATTTGGTCGCCAGAAATTTTCCCGAGATTCCTCCTTTGGCTTGCTGGGCCTCCTGTCGCCGGAGGGTTGCTAGAGTGCGAATTTTGTCCGCGGTGGCGCCGGGACCGAGATAGACCGTCGAACCGACGATGCCCATTCCAATCTTCTTCTTCTCGGCGATCGCTTTGATCAGGGTCTCCAACGGAACGTCTTCTATCGACAGGTCGATATTCTCGTCGGGGTTGACGCGGCGGTCCAAGATGATCGACACGGCCTGCGAGCGCGACAAGCTGTTAATGGCTCGGCGGAGCGGAATGTTCTCCCAGGTGACGCCGATCTTGTGATCGAGTTGGTCGCGAAATTTCTCGCCCGTCCGCCAGACAATCGGTTCGTCCGCCGCTTGGGCCCAACCTGCCAGCGGCGCCGCGATGAAAACGATTATCGACATCCAGCGGAGAACTGGGGTTGGGATGGACATGGCGAGGTCGGTCGCAAAGGCGGTATTCTTGCTTCGAATGGCGTCTTAGTAGTTTAATTCCTTTTCGTCCCGATTACACTAAAGGAACTCATCGATACCACAAGCGCCATGCCATGTCCGAACCGCACGATCGACATCCGATGCTCAGTGAACTGTACCAGCAATATCTGCTGGATCAGGATACCGGTGCTTTTGCTCACCGCGTATCCGTGCGGTATGCAGTCGCCTCGCTCGCGCGGTTGGTCGTGATGGGAGATCGAAACGCACGGCGCGGATCCGTGCTGGCGATTAGCCATTTGGGCGACTACGAATCGAACGCCGCATTGGGTCGAGCTCTCGTCGACTCCGACCGGGGCGTGCGATTGCTGGCCGATAGCGGAATCCGACTGCTCTGGCACAAGGCGGGCTCGGCGCCGCAGCGTTTGCTGCTGGCTCGCGTGACGAAGCTGAATCAAATGCAGCATCTCCATGCCGCCCTGCGGGAAGTCAGCCGTTTGACTCGCGAGGCGCCTTGGATCGCCGAGGGCTGGAATCAGCAGGCGATCGCCCATTTTGGCTTGGCCGATTACTTAGAGGCCATCCGGTCCTGCCGTCAGACCTTGGAAATAAACCCCTATCACTTCGGCGCCGCGTCCGGGCTGGGCCAGTGCTATTTGAAATTGGGCGATCAGGTGGCGGCTCTCGACGCATTCCGCCGCGCGATAGCGCTAAATCCCGAGCTCGAAGGGGTGCGGGCGAATATCCGCCTCTTGCAGCGGTCGCTGAAGCGCAATCAGTAGGACCCGGTTGCGACGAGAGACGCTTATTGGGTGATCGGGCGCCCGTGGCTGGAGGCGCCTCGCCGAAGCCCCGGTTCGCGGACGCCAAAGTCTCCGGCAACGCAAATCGCTATTGGCGGCCGCGGCGACGGTTGCGTAACATCTCCGCATGTTTTCCGCCGATGCGAAACCCGCCGAGTCAAACGCCAGCAACTCGCCAAGCGCCGGCAAGAAGTCAGTGCGCTCGATTCCGCTTTCCAAGCATCGAGCCGTGTTGTGCGACGTACTCTATCTTTCCCACCGAATTCCGCGGTTCGCCGTGGACCGGTTCGTGCAGCTATGTGAGTTAGAGATTCTTCGGCAAGCCAGCCAAGTGCGAATCTCATGGTCCACTTTGTTCCTAAAAGCTTACGCGATCGTATCGGCGAACACGCCGGAACTGCGCCGGGCGTTCGTCACTTGGCCTTCGCCCCGGCTCGTGGAGATGGACGACACGGTCGGTGTGATCGCCATCAATCGCCGGCATGAGGCGACCGGTGAGGATTGCGTCTGCTGGGGTAGGTTTTACGGTCCGCAACGGCTGTCGTTGGTCGAGCTGCAAGGAGCCCTGGAGTTCTATCAACGCCAGCCGATTGAGCAGTCGTTCAAGCGCCAGATGGCAAGTAGTCATTTGCCTGGCCCGCTCAGAAGATGGCTGTGGTGGTTCAATTTGAATGTGTCGCTCCGGAAGCGAGCTCGGCGAGTTGGCACATTCAGCATGTCGACGCTGGCGGGGCAACAGGCCTGGAATCGCTCGCACCCCTCGCTGCTGACGACGAGCCTGACCTACGGTCCGCTCGACCAGCGAGGTCGATCGCTCGTGACGCTGCTATGCGATCATCGTGTGCTCGACGGCGTCGCGGCGGCCAATGCGATCGGCCAACTCGAAGCGGCGCTGCAAGGCCCGATCGCGCGCGAACTTGTCGATCTCGCCGGCCGCCGCGCCGTCGCTTAGATAATCGGCGTTGCCGCGTGGCAAATGATTCCAGCCTGTGTTTGCATCTTCAAAACTGCGCAAATACAGGCTGGAAGCCCGGGCCACGATCCCCCACTCGTCCGCTCGCGCCTCGGTTGCTAGACTTGAGGGCGTTCAAGCCCCAACCTTGGCAGGCGCGGAAACCCGCATGAAAATTCGAGCGACGACTATCCTCACGGTGCGACACGCCGGCCAAGTGGCCATGGGGGGCGACGGCCAAGTGACTCTCGGCACGGCGATCGTCAAAGCCGACGCCATGAAAATCCGCCGCGTCGCCGACAATCGGGTCATCACGGGCTTCGCCGGCGCCACGGCCGATGCGTTTTCGCTACTCGAACGCTTCGAATCCAAGCTCAAGGACTTTCCTTCAAACGTGCCTCGCGCCGCTACCGAGCTCGCCAAAGAATGGCGCACCGACCGTATCCTCCGCCGGCTCGAGGCGCTGCTGGCCGTCGTCGACGCCAAACATACGCTATTGATCAGCGGCACGGGCGATGTCATTCAACCGACCGATGGCATTCTGGGCATCGGCTCGGGGGGCAACTATGCGGTCGCGGCGGCCCGCGCGCTCGTGGCCCATTCCTCGCTATCGGCCGCCGATATCGTTCGCCGGGCGCTGGAAATCGCCAGCGGCATCGACATTTACACCAACTCCAACATCACCGTCGAAACTTTGACATGCGAGACCTGACTCCTCGGGAAATCGTCGCCGAGCTCGATCGCCATATCGTGGGCCAAGGCGCAGCCAAGCGGGCGGTGGCGATCGCGATCCGAAATCGCTGGCGGCGGCAGAATTTGCCTGAAGAAATGCGGGCCGAAGTCGCGCCCAAGAACATCCTGATGATTGGCCCCACCGGCGTCGGCAAGACCGAGATCGCCCGGCGGCTGGCCAAGCTGACAGGCGCCCCGTTCATCAAGGTCGAGGCGACGAAATACACCGAGGTCGGCTATTACGGCCGCGATGTCGAGAGCATGGTTCGCGAACTGGCCGAGAACGCGATCGGGCTGGTGCGCGAACGTGAGCGCAAGGATGTCGAGCAGGAAGCCCGTGAGCGTGTCGAGCAGCGACTGTTGGACCTCGTCGCCCCGCCGCCCATCTCGTACGACGTGGCGCCCGATAGCCCCAATTCGGCCGACCGGCACGAGCGGACTCGCGAGAAGATGAGGGCGCTCCTCGCGGCCGGCGAGCTCGACGAGCGAAAGGTCGAGCTCACGATCGAGCAAAAGGGGACCCCGATGATGCTCACCGGCGTGGGCCTGGAGCAGACTGACTTCGATCTGCAAGGCATGTTCGACAAGATTATGCCCAAGAACACGACCCGCCGGGAGATGACCGTCGCCGATGCGAGAAAGGTGCTATTCGATCAAGAATCCGACGCTCTGATCAATCAAGAAAAGCTGAACGCCGCCGCGATCCAATTGGCCGAAAACGTCGGCATTATTTTCCTCGACGAGATCGACAAGATAGTCGCGGGCGAGACGAAGGGGGTCGACGTCTCGCGTCAGGGTGTGCAGCGAGATCTGTTGCCGATCGTCGAAGGGACGAGCGTCCAGACGAAGTACGGGTATCTCAAAACGGACCATGTGCTGTTCATCGCGGCCGGCGCTTTCCACCGCGCCAAGCCGGCCGATCTCATGCCGGAGCTACAAGGCCGGTTCCCGATTCGCGTGGAGCTGACCGACCTGACCAAAGACGATTTTATCAGGATTCTCACCGAGCCCCACAATGCGTTGACCAAGCAGTATAGCGCTCTGCTGGAGACCGAGGGAGTCGCTCTGCAATTCACGCCGGACGCCGTCGATGCGCTGGCGACGTATGCATTTCGCGTAAATCAGACGACGCAGAATATCGGCGCTAGGCGGCTCTATACGATCATGGAGCGGCTGCTCGAAGAACTAAGCTTCGACGCGCCCGAACGGCGCGGAGCCGCAATCAAGATCGACGCACCTTATGTAAAAGACAAACTCGACGCATTATGCCAGGACGAGGATCTCAGCAAATTCATTCTCTAGGGAAGTGTGGTTTTCCGCAAAGCTCGTCAATCGGGGCCAATTTCTGCAAAAAAATGGGCTATGTGCAATATTCATGGAATAAAGTCGGCTGTGGCGAGCCTCCTCTGTTATGAGATCGCGCAAATATAGCGCTAGCGGTTCCCGCCCCGCTTACCCGGCGGTATCGACATTTGATGGAGTGGATCACTATGAAGCGTTTCCTCGCGTTTGTGCTCGTCGCCTCGATGGGCGCCCTGACGGTCGGCTGTGACAACAAGACCAGCACGACAAAAGACGAAAAGATGACCAAGAAGACCGAAGACGGCAAGACGGTCGACGAGAAGAAGGTCACGGTCGAGACCAAGGTTGCCGACCCGGACGTCAAGAAGTCGACCACCACGACCACTGAAACCAACAAGTAACATGCTAAGCGAGTCTGTCCGGCTTTTACTTGGCCATCCAAGAGAGATGCGTCAGGGATTAGCAGGTTAGACCGTTGCCTAGTCGGATTTATCGTGCCCGTCAGCTTCACGGAAACGTGATTGGCTGCCGGGCACGATTCGTTTCTATCTCAGTGATCGTCGCCGAGAGAAAGGCGGCGCGACTTGTCGTTTTCTTCTGATTACCGCCCGTCGATTTCCACGACCGCCACGCTAGCCAGCGGCGGGCGCCCGAGTTGTCGCTGGCAGACCATCATCGTCGCCATATCGATGGCGCGAACGATTTCTTCGCGAGCCTTTTGGTCGATTTTGGCGCCATAAGAAAAATGGACGAGCAGGCCATTCTCGCCCAGCGAGAAGGGAAGCATGCTCACCTGTGTCGTCCAATAGGGCTCGACGAGCGTCTGCGGCTTCCTGGCCCGTAGCGACGCATCGTCCGCAACCTGAATGCGAACCAGGAAACCATCGGCGAGCGGGCCGGTTACTTCGCTCGACTGGTCGCTGAAAACGCCCGTCGGGGACACACTATGCACTGCGAACTTGCGCGTGTTCTGAGAGACAACAAGAGTTCCATTCTCAACGACCACCGCGGCTGCGATTTTGCTGCGGATCAGTTCGCGTTCCAGACGGCGCTTGATCCAATTTAAGCTCGCCTCGGGGTCCCGCGCTTGCGCGGCTGCGGAACTCGATTTGACCGCGTTCGCCGTTTTCGCGGGCACAGCGGCGCCAGTGGATTCATCAGCCCTGGTCCATTGCGGGCAGAGCAGCGGAACAGCGACAAGCAAGGTGAATGCGCGACGTGTCATGGTCGTCCTCGTGGTTTGCGGTTTAAGGCGAATAGTCCCTTCCCGCCCGCAATCCTACCACGACAACCGGTCTTCCGATGTCACACGCTGGTAACAATCTCGCCGGGCTGCAACGAACCCTCCTTACGCCAAAATCCCTATCCTCGCGACACATCGAATCGATCAACTCAAACCAAGAATCCAATCCTGAAAATCCTGTTAATCCTGTCTGTTCTTTCCTGCCTTCGTTTTTCAACCGTATTCTATTGCCCCGCAACGATCGACGTCATCGTCTGTCCGCCGACTGGCTGCGTCTGCGTTTGGCTGGTGACCTGGGCACGAAATAGCGCATCGCCAGCGCGGAGCGCACGGACGCGGATCTCGAAGGTAAGCCGCTCGCCGGGTTGCATCTGCGCGATCGGGTCGAACTGGACCGATTGTCCATCGATCGTCGAGCGCGCCGGGTTTAGCGCGGGGACTTCGAGGATTTGCATACTATCCGGAACGACCGCCGTCAGTGCTACTTTCCGATCTGGGTTGGCGCCGGCGTTAATGATTGTGAGGACATACGATGTCTCGCCGCCGACTTTGATGGGGTTGCTGCGCGAGGCGACGCTAAGGCCCAAATTGATGACGGCGCCGGCGGAGAAATCGGGATTCATAATCGCCAAGCAGGCTTCATCTTGCTGGTTCAGTCCGCCGCCATCGGTGACGTTGAGCTGATGGCAAGCCCGAGCGCCGGCGGCAAGGCACTGGCATTTCACTTCACGTCGTGCGACTCCGCCGGCGTCGAAATCGCGAATCGTCCAGCTCAATTGCTTCCCCTGAAGTTGATAGCCGGCCGTTGTTTCCATGACCTTGAGTAGTGTGTCGTCGAACGTGTCGACAATTTGCAGCGCGGGGATTTTTGTGCTGCCCGTATTCTTGACTTCGATCGTGAACAACACGAAGTCGCCGGTGCGGGCTGTCGGCTGCACGCTGATCTTAGCCGAGACGGTTGCGATTGACGCCGGCGGAGGCGTCGTGTTTGGTGGAGTCGCAGCCACGTCCGCCGTGGCCTCGACACACGCCTGCGTCGTTTCATGCAGGCCATTGGCGCCCGTCACCTCGACCGTGTGACACAATCGGCCAGCCTGCGCGACGCGGAACGTCATGCCGACTTTCCGCGACTGCCCTGGCGCGAGCGGCTCCAGATCGCGCTTGATCGAATGGCCCTCGATCTTGGGATTTTCTAGGCCCGCGTCAAAATTGTCGGTGAGCACCAGTCCCGTGGCCAAGGTGTCGCCGCGATTGATGATATCGAGCTCGAAATGCACTTCGGCGCCGACGATCGCTTTGTCGGGTCCCGCGAGCCGCAACTCGATAGCGCCGGCTCGGACCGTCGTGGTGACAGTGTCTTGCCCGGTCAAGCCTTCGCCCGTGCGGACGGCCGCCGTGTTATTCAATGCCCCGGCCGATTCGGCGCGCGCGTCGATGTCGATGGTCTTGGTCTCGCCGGGCGCGAGCGACCCGAGCGTCCATTTCAGACCACCCGGCTGGCCGCCGCCTTGGACACTGACTTCGGCTGGTGGCGTGCTGCGCAAATACGTTAGCCCCGGCGGCAATGGATCCGTGACAACGACGTTGGTGATCGGCGCGTCGCCCGGATTGGTGACGCGGATTTGATAGCTCGCGGTGGCGCCGACCGTGGCCTGCTGCGGCCCGATAATCTGGAGTGCTGTTCGCGGCGCGGACCAAGCGACCTCGGTCGCCGCCGTGCCGACGATGAGCCGCTGGCCGCCGGGAACGATTCCGCCTGGGCGGATAATTTGAATGAGAATCGGATTCACGCCCTGTTCCGGTTTCGATTGAAGCACTTCGACGTTCGCCTGACCGATTTCGTTGGTCGGAACTTCGATCGCTCGAACACCATCCGGAGCGAACCCGCCGGCGGGGCCACCGGTGATTTCATACCGCACGCGCCAACCGGCCAGCGGCTCGCCATTGGAGCGGCGCGTGACCGTGGTCGTGAGCGTGTGCCTCGAACCGGCCGGCGCGACGACCGGCGGCGGCACGGTCCACCCACTATCCACCCAATGAACGACCGCCGTTTGCTGCCGCGTTTGCCAGTTTTCCATGCCGGGCGCTTGAGCCGTTACATAGGTGGCGCCTTCGATCGGCGACGTGACGCTGATCCAAGTTTGTCCGCGGACGATCGTCAGCGCATCGCCGGGAAGGGCCGTGCCGCGCGAGATGACCAATGTGCGCGGAAATGTCTCGCCAACCGCGAACATGGGGCTGATTTTCTGCGCCGGCGCTTCGAACAACCCGCCTTGCAAGAGTCCTCGCGAAAAATCTCCGATGGCCGCGATTTGCCCCACGCCGCCAGGGGCGATAGTCCACTCCACGCGCTCGAAGGCCAACATCTGCCGACCCGGACCGTACACGCCGGCGACCATAATGACGTTGGCCCCGACCGGCGCGACGATCGCCGACGGACTGAGCAGCACGCCGGAGTCCGTGGCGCCTACCAGCGGCGTTGGTATCGGCGCGGATCCGGGGATGGGGGAAGTCGGGAGACAAGAGTCGGGAGACGGGAGTGGGGCAGGCGCGGGTGCAGCGAGCAGCGCCGGGGCGGGGGCCCTCGTAAGGGGAGCGCCGGTCTCGAGCGCGGGCGCCACCGGACTTGGCGGCGCCGCGATCACGCCTAGATCGATGACCGGGCCTGGCACGGGCTGCGGCTGGGCAAAAAGCTGTTGATCGAGGGGCAGCGTCGGCGTCGGCGGGTTCAAGCAGCCGCATAGCGCCGGCCCGAGCAACAGCGCAATCCAGAGCGCGAGCGCCCGAATCGATCGTCGTTGAGGAGCCGAGGGAGCAGCCATGGGATCGCCGCTGCACTATGGGAATCGTTTCATTTTGCGCGACGCGCGCAAACCCACCACTACGCTACATAAACGTAGCACGCGAATTCGCCTCACGTGGCTTTTTTGCAACAATCGCCGCCAGTGCATTCGGCGCCATGAGTATCTCCAGCGAATTCGACGGCCTAAGTTCCGATTAACCGGCAAATGTTGACCCAAAAATTACCGTGGGCTGGCGACTTCTCTCTCCGGCAAATGCGACCAGTGACTCTCGCTCCCCTGGTCCTCGCGCACTTTCGTATGCCGGCCACTTTGTTATAATCCTCGTTGCGCACCGCAGGCGAGGCGAGTTTTTCAGTTGCATTGGCCTTCGTACTCTCTCGGCGCCGACACCATATGGCTCAGTCCAAGTTCTTCGCTGATTCTTCGACGCAGGGCCTCCGCGTGCTGGTGGTCGACGACGAAAAGAATATCCGCCACACACTGATGCTTTGCCTTGAGGATATCGGCTGCGAAGTGACGGCCGCCGCGACCGCCGAAGCGGCGTTGACCGCGACCGCTCAGCGGCCCTTCGATATCGCCTTCGTGGATCTCAAAATTGGCCAGTCGAGTGGGCTCGATCTGTTGCCGAAACTTTTGGCGGAAAATCCGAATCTGGCCGCCGTCGTGCTCACGGCCTATGCCACATTCGATACGGCAGTCGAGGCGATTCGTCGGGGCGCCGTCGATTATCTGCCCAAGCCCTTCACGCCCGACCAGATTCGGATCCTAGTCGCCAAACTCGCCCAGCGGATTACAACGCTTGGCCGATTGGCCGAGCTCGATCAGCAGCTCAAACTTTCCGTGCCCGAGACGGTGGTCGAAACGCGATCTCCGAAGATGCAGGCCGCCCAAGACGTGCTCACCCGAGCCGCCAATTCGGAAGTGGCCGTACTGCTGCGAGGCGAGAGCGGGACGGGTAAAGGCGTTTTGGCCCGAGCTCTGCATGCCCAAAGTCCGAGGAGAGCCAAGCCGTTCGTGGTCGTCAACTGCCCCACGCTCTCGGAGAACCTGCTGACCAGCGAGTTGTTCGGGCACGCCAAAGGGGCGTTCACCGGGGCCGTGCGCGATCAGCCGGGCCGAGTCGAAGCGGCCGAGGGGGGCACGCTGTTTCTCGATGAAATCGCCGAAATCACTCCCAGTCTGCAAGCCAAATTGCTGCGGTTTTTGCAGGAGAAACAGTTCGAGCGGATCGGCGAAACTCGCACGCGCACCGCCGATGTGCGCGTCGTCGCGGCGACCAATCGCGATCTCGAGGCCGACGTGAAGTCGGGTCATTTTCGCGAGGATCTGCTGTTTCGCTTGAATGTGATCGAGGTGAACGTGCCCTCGCTTCGCGATCGTTCGGAGGACTTGCTCACTTTGGCGCGGCGATTTCTGGCATTCTTCGCGCACTCGGTTGGTCGGCCCACGCCCGAGATCTCAACGGCCACGGAAGAGCTATTGCTGTCTTACGCTTGGCCTGGCAACGTGCGCGAACTTCGCAACGCGATGGAACGGGCGATTATTCTTTGGCCGGCTCAGGTGATCGAGCCCCAGGCGCTGCCCGAGCGGATGTATGCCCGTAACGATGCTGCGCCACGTCTGGGAGGGGATTTCACGCTCGAAGAGATCGAACGCCAGCACGTTCTCTCGGTGCTTGGGCGGATAGCGACGCTCGACGACGCGGCCAGAATTCTCGGTATCGATAGTTCGACGCTATGGCGAAAGCGGAAGAAATATGATGACGCCGCGGCCACCGAATAGTAACGAAATCTCGTCGTTAACCGCATTGGCGCTGGCTGTTAACCGAGCCGACTTGGAGTCCGGTATCGATTGGCGGTAAAGCTAATTGGCGGCGGTCATATGTCGGGGGCTCATAGCGTCGTCAGGCAGCCAGTCCAGCGGATGGCCGCGGCGGGGAATCACTTGCACGAGAATTTTTCCCTCAACCACGCGGCTGTCTCGCATGACGGCGGGCTCCCCAAACGCCCACCGCACAACGCGCGACGATTGGCCGCTAACTGCCGATTCATCGACGATCGCGGCCCCGGCGACGACCATTCCTTCAGCGAAGATGGTCTGCCCGGCTTCAACCAGCACGACATCGCCGACGCGAAGCTCACGGGGGTCGACGGCTTCCAAATCGAGCTGATCGGAGATGTCTGATTCTTCAGCGGCCAGCGCGGAATTTCCTGTGTCGATCGCGGCGGCAACGCATTCACTTTTGAGCCGATACGCCCAATGACGACTGTCGATCCGACGATCGTCGCTAAGACTCGCCAACCGGTTCGCGCGAACGACGCGAATGAAATTCAGAGACAACAATCCGGCCATTAATATTGCCAAGCAGCAGATCATCCCGGCGAGTGAGTATCCGTGAGCGCCGAGCAGACCAGCGACAGCAGTTCCAACCGACATCGCGATCAGTAGCACCTCGATCGAGAACAGCATGCCCGATTTCTCAATCAGTCGGCTTGGCGCCAAGGCAGTCATTGCCTCAATCACTGTCCGCCAGCCCGTCTTTTGTGTTGTCGATGCCGCACGAGGGCGCGGAGTCTGCGTGCAAGACAAGTACGGAGCGATGGAAATCCTTTGGGTCATGGCCTCACCGTTAAAAAATGATGGCCGCGATTGCCGTTCGTGCAGCCTTTTCTCGGGCGAGAGAAAAAGACTCGGACAACGCGCGGCCATCGAGCGTGTGTAGGGATCGCGAAAATGCTGGCGCGAGACGAGCCGTTTTGTTTAGACCGATCCGCGCTCTAGCGAAGTCGCGAATCCTGAAAAGCAATGCCCGTGCCGCGATCTTCACGATGATCGCGAATCACCTAAGTCTTTGCCGGGCCATTCGTTCGCCGACATGAGCTATTTGTTTTGGGGCTGTGAAGGATTGCAAATCGAAATGCTCACCTTGCAAGTTGAAATGAGCAATCGCGGACTCGCCGGCCAAATATCTTCCGTGCGGTAGCTGTCCGCTTGAGACCGAACATTTATCGGGATCGGTCGCAACATTATTGCCCGGCGTCGCGCCATCTCGGCACGCGCGAAACTGCTGCGCGTCATCCAGCCGTGCGGCGCCGTGAACGAGCGGCAAGCGTAGCGTCATTGCAAGTCGCAACGACTGGGAGCGATTTCCGTGCAAATCGCAATTACTTGGCCCGGAGTCGAATTCAGTCGCTCGCGCCCTAACCTATTGCGCTAGCCCCGCTTGTCGCATGTGCGCGGATCGTGGCGCATCAATTGCTTTCGATGGCCGTGTCCAATTTTGGAATTTGGGAATTCTTCAAATGCTCGACACGGTTTTCACGATCGGCTCCGTTCTGTTCTTCGGCCTTTGCTGGTTTTACGTTCGCGCGTGTGAGTCTTGCTGATTCTAGTGACCCATCAGAACTTCACGCGGGCGCGTTGACCGCTTTAGGACTTTTTCATGGACATCGAGTTTTTCTCAGGCGGCTTTCTCACGCTGGCGCTCACGATTTATCTGCTGTACGCGCTGGTGCGCCCCGAACATTTTTGAAGGACACGTTTCGGCTATGACAATTCACGGTTGGCTGCAAATCGGCCTCTTTTTCGTGTTAATCGTTGCAATTACGAAACCCCTCGGGGCGTACATGTTTCAAGTCTTCGAGGGCGCGAAGCAACCGCTACCGCGGTTTGTTGGGCCGGTCGAACGATTCCTGTATTGGCTATCCGGCGTGGACCCCAAGCGAGAGCAGACTTGGAAGCAATATGCGCTTTCCCTGCTGGCGTTCAGTCTGTTCGGCGTGATCGTCATGTACGCGATTCTGCGGCTCCAAGATCGTTTGCCGCTGAATCCGCAGAGCATGGCCGCCGTTCCAGAGCAACTGGCATTCAACACGTCGGTCAGCTTCAACACCAATACCAATTGGCAGTCATACGTCGGCGAAACGACGATGAGCTACTTGAGTCAGATGGCCGCCTTGGCTTGGCATAACTTCGTCTCGGCCGCGGCCGGCATCGCGGTGGCGCTTGCCGTCGCTCGAGGATTGACGAGACGGCTGTCCCCCGATGCGCCGCGAACGCTCGGCAATTGTTGGGTCGATATGATTCGCTCGATCGTGTATGTGCTCATGCCGATCAGCATTGCGCTCGGCTTGTTCTTGGTGAGCCAGGGCGTAATCCAAAATTTCTTGCCGTATCAAGAGGTGACGACGCTCGAAGGCGGCAAGCAAACGATCGCGATGGGGCCGGTCGCTTCGCAAGAAGTCATCAAGGAGTTGGGCACCAACGGAGGCGGGTTCTTTAACGCCAACAGCGCCCATCCGTTCGAGAATCCCACCCCTTTGACGAATCTCGTCGAAATGCTGCTGATCTTCAGCATCCCGGCCGCTTTGACTTATACCTACGGACGAATGGCTCGCGATCAGCGACAAGGCTGGGCGATTTTTGCCGCTATGTCGTCCCTGTTCTTGATCGGCGTGGCCGTTGCCTATTGGGCAGAGGCAGCCGGCAATCCTGTCATCCACAAGCTGAAGACGGACCTGGCAACCAAGGCAAAATTCCAGATCGCCCAGCCTCAGGGGAACATGGAAGGAAAAGAGGTCCGCTTCGGCGTGACCAATTCCGCACTGTTCGCCACCGTGACAACCGACACTTCGTGCGGCGCCGTCAATGCGATGCACGACAGCTTTACGCCGCTCGGTGGACTGGTTCCGCTCGCGAACATTCAATTGGGCGAACTGATCTTCGGCGGAGTCGGCGCAGGCCTCTATGCGATGCTCGTGTTCGTCATCTTGTCGGTCTTCATCGCCGGACTCATGGTTGGGCGGACCCCCGAGTATCTGGGCAAAAAGATCGAAGCCCGCGAGATGAAATACGCAATGTTCTACATCTTGATTTTTCCGGCGATTATTTTGGGTTTCTCGGGCTGGTCGGCCGTATACGAGAAACAGGCAGCCGATGTTGCCAAGGCCCATCCCGCGCCGGTCCCGTTGCCGACCGATTACAAACTACTGCTCGCCGATAATCTGTACTCGGACGCAGACCATGCCGCGAGTGGCTCGTCGCTCAACAACGCCGGTCCGCATGGATTGACGGAAATACTCTATGCCTACTCCAGCGCAGCCGGCAACAACGGCTCGGCTTTCGCCGGCATCAATGCCAATACCAAATTCTGGAATGTCACAATGGCGATCGTCATGCTCATCGGACGCTTCATGATGATCGTGCCCGTGCTGGCGATCGCCGGCTCGATGGTCGGCAAGAAAACGGTGGCGCCCGGCTTGGGCACTTTTCCGACCAACGGGCCCCTGTTTGCAATTTTGCTGGTCGGCGTGACGGTAATCGTGGGCGCGTTGACGTTCTTTCCGGCCCAGTGCTTGGGACCGATCGTCGAGCATTTCCTTGCCCGACAAGGCAACCTGTTCTAATTCCATTTTGTCGACCTTCGTGAATGCCTGTCCGGCAATCGAATAGGTCAGTCGAAGAATCGATCGGAGTAACGTCGCCATGGCTGGTCCTCGCGCTAAATCGCTTTCGTTGTTCGACAAGGCCATCATCGGCCGGGCCGCTCTCGATAGCGTGAAGAAGCTCTCTCCGCGGCACCTCAATAAAAATCCGGTGATGTTCGTCGTCGAAGTCGGTAGTGTGCTCTGCACGGTGCTCTGGCTGCGCGATCTGTTCTCGCCGTCTTCGATTCCGCCCCTGCCGCAGTGGTTCCAGGGCGCCGAATCCGCTTGGCCCACGACTTGGCTTTGGTTCACGGGATCGGTAACCATCTGGTTGTGGTTCACCGTGCTGTTCGCCAATTTTGCGGAGGCGGTCGCCGAGGGCCGAGGCAAGGCTCAAGCCGCAACGTTGCGAAAAATGCGTAAAGAAACGACGGCTCGCAAACTTGTCGACGGTCGCGAGATGGAGGTCTCCGCCGCCACGCTGCGCCGTGGAGACCGGGTAATCGTCGAGGCCGGACAGCTTATTCCCGGTGACGGCGAAATCGTCGAGGGCATCGCCTCGGTCGACGAATCGGCGATCACCGGCGAATCGGCGCCCGTGATTCGCGAGAGCGGCGGCGATCGCTCCGCCGTGACTGGCGGCACCAAGGTTCTCTCTGACCGAATCGTCGTCCAAATCACGTCCAATCCGGGTGAATCGTTCCTCGATCGGATGATCTCATTGGTCGAAGGCGCCGCCAGACAGAAGACCCCGAATGAAATCGCCTTGCACATCTTGCTGGTCGGCCTGACCGTGGTTTTCCTGTTCGCTTGTGCGACGCTCGTCCCGTTGGCCCTGTATAGCGACAACCGACTCTCCGCGACGGTCATGGTGGCCCTCCTCGTGTGTCTCATTCCAACCACGATCGGAGGGCTGCTCTCGGCCATCGGCATCGCCGGCATGGACCGGCTGATTCGCAAAAATGTATTGGCCATGAGCGGTCGGGCCATCGAAGCGGCCGGCGACGTGGACGTGTTGCTCCTCGATAAGACGGGCACGATCACTATCGGCAATCGGATGGCTAGCGCCCTGCTACCATTACCCGGCGTGCGCGTGGAAGAACTGGCCGAGGCGGCCCATTTCGCCAGTCAGGCCGACGAAACGCCCGAGGGTCGCTCGATCATTTCGTTCATCGCCCAGCATCACCCCAAGCAGGCCTTGGCGCTCAATAGGGCGGCGAAGTTCATTCCATTCAGCGCCTATACTCGCATGAGCGGCTGCGATTTCGACGGTGAAATCATACGAAAGGGGGCCGTGGATGGAGTCGCCGCGCACGTCGCCACGCTGGGCGGGCACTCGCCGGTTGAGTTAACGACATTCGCCAATCGGATCGCCGATGACGGCGGAACGCCGCTCGCCGTTTCGCGCGGCTCGCGCACGCTCGGCGTGGTACATCTCAAAGACGTCGTCAAAGTAGGCATCACCGATCGCTTCGATCGATTTCGCGCGATGAGCATTCGCACGGTGATGATCACGGGAGACAATCCGCGCACCGCCAAAGCAATCGCCGAGGAAGCGGGCGTGGACGATTATTTGGCCGAAGCCACGCCCGAAGCGAAAATGCGGCTCATCAAGGAGGAGCAAGCCAAGGGAAAGCTCGTCGCGATGACCGGCGACGGCACCAACGACGCCCCGGCTCTGGCACAGGCCGACGTCGGCATGGCAATGAATACCGGCACGCAGGCCGCCAAAGAAGCCGGCAATATGATCGATCTGGATTCCGATCCGACGAAGCTGCTCGAGGTCGTCGAAATCGGCAAACAGTTGCTCATGACGCGGGGAGCGCTGACCACGTTCTCGATCGCGAACGACGTGGCCAAGTATTTCGCGATTCTTCCGGCCATGTTCATGTGCGTATATCCGGCGATCGCGCCGCTGAACGTGATGAATTTGACCACGCCTCTCAGCGCGATTGTCTCCGCGGTGATTTTCAATGCGGTCATCATCGTGATGTTGATTCCGCTGGCCCTGAGAGGCGTGAAATATCGCCCGGTGGGAGCGGCGGCGCTTTTGCGGCGGTCGATGTTGATTTACGGCGTGGGCGGCGTGATCGCCCCATTCGTTGGTATCAAATTGATCGACATGGCGCTGGTGGCGCTGCACCTTGCTGGAACTGGAGCTTGAGATGAAATCCGAATTGATGATCGCCCTGCGCGTTACGCTCGTGACGCTAGTGCTTACGGGAGTCGTGTATCCGCTGGTGATGACGGGGCTAGCTCAAGTTGTCGCGCCGCACGCGGCCAATGGCAGTCTTGTCACGGACGAGCGCGGCATTGTGGTGGGCTCTGAATTAATCGGCCAAAATTTCACAAGCGCTGCCTATGTGCAGCCGCGCCCTTCGGCGACGAACGACGAGTCGGATTCGACGAAGGCCAAGCCATACAACGCGACGAATTCGGGGGCGTCGAATTATGGCCCTACATCCCAGGCGCTCTACGACCGAATCAAGGGCGACGTCGAGCGTTTGGTTAGGGAGAATCCGGCCGCCGTCGGCCCCGTTCCGGATGAACTGGTGACGGCGTCTGCCAGCGGATTGGATCCGGATCTATCTCCTGAGGCGGCCCTGTGGCAGGCCCCGAGGGTCGCTCAGTCACGGGCCGTTTCCGTCGATCGCGTGCGTAAGGTTATCGCGGGGGAAGTTAAAGGCCGCGCATTTGGCCTGCTCGGCGAATCGCGAGTCAACGTGCTATCTTTGAATCAGGCTCTGGACGGGGCGTTTGGTCGCCCTGAGGCCGCAAAGTAATTGCGAGCCGCCTGTAAGTCTCCGACTTGCCTTAACCAATCGGGGGTTTGAGCTTTCGTTGGCCCGAAATGAATCGATGAAACGTGCTCCGCCACGGCCGGAAGATTTTCTCGAGCTTGTCGAGCGCTCGAAGCGCGGACGGCTGAAGCTCTACGTCGGTTTCGCGGCCGGCGTCGGAAAAACCTACCGAATGCTCGAAGAAACGCATGCGCTTCGGCGGCGCGGAATCGACGTGGTGATCGGGTTCGTCGAGACGCACGGTCGCGCCGAAACGGCCGCCCTAACCGAAGGCCTGGAGATTGTACCCCGCCGTCAGGTCGCCTATCGCGGGTTCACGGTCGACGACATGGACCTCAACGCGATTATCGCCCGGCGCCCGGCGGTTGCGATCGTCGACGAGTTGCCTCATACGAATCCGCCCGGCTCGAAGCACAATAAGCGCTATCAGGATGTCCAAGACATTCTCGCCGCCGGCATCAACGTGATCGGCGCGCTCAACATCCAGCATCTTGAAAGCCTGAAGGACGTTGTCGAGCGAGCGACAGGGGTCGTCATCCGAGAAACGGTGCCTGACAGCTTTTTGAAGCAGGCCGACCAAATCGTTAACCTCGATTTGGCGATCGAAGATCTGGTCGAGCGGTTGCAATCCGGGAAAATCTACGCGGCCGAGAAAGTCGCGACGGCGCTCGAGCATTTTTTTCGCAAGGATAATCTCGCGACGCTCCGCGAACTGGCTCTCCGCGAAGTCGCCGAGAGCGTCGATCGCACGGCCTCGGTGCGATCGCTCGGCGCCGACGACCATAAGTCCGCGGCCGAGCGAGTGATGGTCTGCGTGTCCTCGAAATCGCCTCGCGGCGCAGCCCTCTTGCGACGCGGTTCGCGGCTCGCGGGTCGACTCAATACCGACTGGGTCGCCGTCTATGTGGAAACGCCCGGCGAGTCGCCCGATCGAATCGACTCGGCCATCCAGCGACAATTGATTTCAACGATCTCGATGGCCAAGGAACTGGGCGCCGAGGTCGTCCGGTTGCAGGCCCACGATATCGTGACGGCGCTGTTGGATTTTGCCGGCGCGCACGCCGTGGCCCATATCGTGATCGGCCGTACGGAGCAGCCCTGGTGGAAACGGCTCTTGGGACGCGGCACGATCGACCGTTTGGTGCGCGATTCGCGCGGCTTCGATCTCCACATCGTTTCGCTCGACGAGAAGGAACCGCCGCGATGAGTCTGCGAGCGAAACTCCTGTTGGCCCAACTTCCGCTCGCCCTCGCCTTGGTCCTCGTGGGCCTGGTCGCCGTCAAGAGCATTACGGCGCTCAGCGACCAGTCGCAATTGATCCTCAAAGACAATTATCGCAGCGTCTTGGCGGCGCAGCGCATGAAGGAGTCTCTGGAACGGCTCGACAGCGCGGCGCTATTCAAGCTCGCCGGCGACGCGGAGCGAAGCGACGCCCAAATCGCCGATCACGCCCAGAAATTTGAAGATGAGCTCCGAGTTCAGGAGCAGAACATCACGGAATTTGACCGCAATGAAGATGGCGTGACCAAGAAGCTGAGGCAATTGTGGACCGGCTACCAAAAGCAACTCGGCGACTTCTTCAAATCTTCCGACGCGAGCCAATTGGAGAAACGGTATTTCGACGTCCTCCAACCGCAGTTTGTCTCTACGAAAGACGCCGCGGACGAAATTCTCAATATCAACCAAGACGCCATGCTGACGAAGGCCAAGGATGCCTTGTCGCTCGGCCGATCGTCTAACGCCATCGTCTCGACCGCGGCGATCGGGGCCTTGGTGATTGGCGCGCTCGCGTCGTTCGTTCTCACGCGCAGGCTCCTTCGCCCGCTCTCGCTGCTCACCATGGCCGTGAACCGCTTGGGCAAGAAAGATTTCGCCGCCCGGGCGCTCGTGACTAGCCGCGATGAGATCGGCCAGTTGGCCGGGCAATTCAATCTGATGGCCGAGCATCTCCAGGAATATCGCGAAAGCTCGCTGGGCGAATTGCTCCTGGCCCACCGCGCGTCTCAGGCGACGATCGACAGCATTCCCGACCCGGTCATCGTTTTCAACGCCGAGGGAAACATCCTCAAAGCGAATACCGAAGCCGATTCGCTATGGTCGGCAGATGGCCAGGAGTCGACTACGAAGACCTTAAGTACGCTTCCGCCGGTCGTTCGCGCGATGCTCGATCGCGCCAAGACTCATGTGCTGCGGGGCAAAGGCCCGTTTCTGCCCAGCGGCTTCGAAGAGGCTTTCGACGTTCAAACCGCGGCGGCGCCGCGTTGGTATTTGCTTCGCGCCACGCCGGTATGCGAGGACGACGGCAAGATCACCGGGATGACGGCGATCCTTCAGGACGTCACGCGTTTGCGGCGCCTGGATGAGCTCAAGAACGGCCTAGTGGCCACCGTGGCTCATGAGTTTCGAACGCCGCTGACTTCGCTGCGAATGGCTGTCCATCTTTGCTTGGACGGAGTCGCCGGTCCGCTTACCGACAAGCAGAGCGATTTGTTGCATGCCGCCCGCGAGGAATGCGAACGTCTGCAAGCGACCGTGGACGAACTGCTCAACTTGGCTCGAATTCAGGCCGGACGCATGGAAATGGACCTGAAACCGCTCGACGCCGGAGAATTGATGGAGACGGCGACGCTACCGATCAAAGAAGCGGCCGCGCAAAAGCAGATTCAGTTGCAAGTCGAGTCGATCCTGATTCACGAGTCGATCATGGCCGACGCGGAGCGGCTGCGAATCGTGTTTCACAATCTGCTAGTCAACGCCATCCGCCATACGCCGCCGCGCGGCATTATTCGAGTCCGGGGCATCCGGATCGACGGCGCCCACGGTCACGGAGTCGTTCGATTCGAGATCAGCGACACGGGCGATGGAATTCCCAAAGACTATCAAACCGCGATCTTCGATCGTTTTTTTCGCGTTCCGGGCGCAACCTCCGGCGCCGCGGGCCTGGGTCTTTCGCTATGCAAAGAGATCGTCGAAGCACACGGCGGCCAGATCGGCGTGGAAAGCGAGCCGGCTCACGGCAGCACCTTTTGGTTCACGCTCGCCATCGCGGAAATGAATCATTTCCTTCCCGGTCGCCGGTGAGCCGGAATGCCACCATTGAGCGAACGCGAATAAATCCGCCGGACGGGAATACCCGCTTGAAGACTTCGTAGTCCGAGTCCTTCTCGAAGAACGTCAGCCGAGCCACTGATCGACAGAGACAGTGAAACGTCATTCCGGCCGGACAAATTCGCATGCGTCGTGGCAAAATTCACCGCGACGGAGAACCCCATTGCGTTCCAACGTTCCCCAACCAATGAACTGACCTTTGGCCACTTCGGGTTGATTGCTACAATCCTGGCCCGCGGAAATGCGCCTAATGTTGTGATTGCTCCTGCTGGCCTGCCGGTCCTTTTTGTTTGGGAACGCCTGATGACTCTTGTCCGATCTTTGTTGGCGGCGTTGCTCGTCGTTGGTTTGTCGGGAACGAGCATTGCGCTGGGGCAAAAGGCGCCGCCGGCTCGAAGCGATTTGTATTACGCCGGGCCCAACGACGGCGTGCCCAGTGGCTCGCGGGTCGCGATCGGCCCGCCGGGGGCTGAGCAGCCGCAACAGAACGTCAACTCGCCGCGCGGGCCGGGGCAGACTCAAACTGCTACTCAATCGGCTCCGCGCGCGCCGTTTCAATTGACACAACAAGAGCGCGACGATCTCAACAAGACTTTGGTCGCCTGGGAGAGCAAGAGCGGCAAGCTGAAAACGTTCTATTGCGATTTCGTCCGCTGGGAATACGATCCAGTGTTCTTTCCGACGCCGCCCGGCGAAAAGATCGAGCGGGCGAAAACCCGCCGCTCGGGTGAGATCAAGTACGAGGCGCCGGACAAAGGCTTGATCTACGAATCCAAAGTCTGGACCCCCAATGCCACGACGCAAGAACTGGAACTCTCGAAAACCGTGGCCGGCGATCACTGGATCTGCGACGGCAAAATCATCTTCCAAGTCGATCATCAAAAGCGCGAGGTGAAGGAAATTCCGATTCCGCCCGAGCTCCAGGGCCAAGCCATCACGCAAGGCCCCCTGCCCTTCGTGTTCAACGCGAAGGCGGATGATCTGCAAAAGCGGTACTACATTCGCGTCATTACGCCGCGCGAACTGGCCAAGGATCAAATCTGGCTTGAGATCCTACCGAAATACCAGCGCGACGCCGCCAACTTTTCGCAGGTCCAAGTGATCCTTAACTCCAGCGACATGTTCCCGATGGCGTTCCAGATCAAGGACCCGGGCGGCCAGAATCGCGATGTCTATCAACTGACGCAAAAGTCGACGGGACTCACGGGAATCTTCGGCGGCGACTTCGCGCCGCCGTTTGGTTTCAAGCACATTCGCGAAAATCTGCCCGCCGCGTCACCTTCGCCCCAGGGAACGGCTCAAAGCGCCGCCGCTCCCGGTGGCCAAGCTCAATTGCCCGCGATCGGCGCTGCTCCGGCGCGGAAATGAGTGCGTGAAGCTTGGAGCGTGAAGCCTGAAACGAGCGAAAATTCTGCTATCTTTGGCCATGCCACGCCGCTAAGAGGCCGCCGAAAAATAACTTCGGTGTACCAAGCACGGCTTTTGACGTGCTAGCACGGGTCGACGCCGCGGAAACGCCGAAGTTATTTTTCGGCCGGACCTAAAGGATCGGGGCCGCCATCTTACCGCCCCTGAGTAACACGCCGCCCTCCGCTCCCCGCTTGACGCTCCAGACCCCTCTGCCGATTTGACTGCCCACCCGCCACTTCTATAATCAGAATGATGGATCGGCATCGAGCCGCTCGCGGGAGAACTTTCTGCGCGTTCGGTGGCGGAGTTTCTTGGCGGACAAGAGGCGGCCTCGACCTATGGTTGGGATTAACTCACTCGGCAACCGGCGTGCTCGCGCGGTATGGCCGATCGTAGCGCCGCTGCTTGTTGCTTCGTGGGCGGTCGCCTGCAGGAGCGTAGCCGCCCAAGGTCCGCAGGCCGGCGATAGTGCTCCAAAAGTCGAAGCCGCGCCCCCCAAGGCCCAAGCCTCCGCAGACAAATCCGCTGGCAGTCGGCCGGCCCATTTGATTCGAGTTGCCTGCCCCATCGATTCGGCTGCCGAGTCGCGAGTTCGGGCGGCCGTTACGCGCCTAATGAGCAAAAACACGGCCGGCGCCGCCGAGCGGCCGGTCATCGTCTTCGAGTTCTCGCCAGGCCAATCCGACGGCGGTCGAGGCACGGAGTTTGGCCATGCGTTCGAGTTGGCCCGATTCATCGCCTCCGATCCCGCACTGAACGGGGTCAAAACCGTGGCGTATATTCCGCGCACAATCAAGGGTCATGCGGTCCTCGTGGCCTTGGCCTGCGAAGAGATCATCATGGCGCCGGATGCCGATCTGGGCGCGGCGGGCATCGACGAGACGGTGATCGGCCCCGCGATCGCCGGCGCCTACAAGGAGATCGCCGAAGCCCACAAGACCGTGCCGACGCCGCTCGTCCTGGGCATGCTCGACAAGGAGCTGCAAGTTCTCCGCGTCACGACCGAGGTCGGCGCCGACTACGTCCTAGCCGGCAAGGATTTCGAAGAACTCAAAAAGCGGCGCGCGGTTAAATCGGTCGATGAAATTTCTCCCCGGCCCGGGCTCTATAAGGGTTTGCGCGGCCGCACCGAGTTGGGTTTCGTCAGCTATTTGGCCAAAGATCGGCAGGAAGTTGCCCAGGCGCTCGAATTGCCCTCGTCGGCTCTTCGCGACGATCCAACTCTCTCGGGCACGATGCGGCCGATCCAGGTGCCCATTCGAGGCGTCATCACCAAGAGCCTGTCCGATCAGACGCAGCGCAAGATTCAAGACCAGATCGACGGTGGCGGCGTCAATTTCGTTTGCGTGTGGATCGATAGCGCGGGCGGCTCGCACGAAGACTGCGCGTCGCTGGCCGGCTATCTGGCGTCGCTCGATTCCAAACAGGTGCTCACGGTGGCGTATGTGCCGGCCCGGGCTCAGGGAGACGCGGCGCTCGTGGCCACGGCCTGCGATCAACTAGTCGTGGGTCCCGATGCGGTCCTCGGCGGCTCAGGCGCCTTCGAGCTCGATCCTGGCGCGATCGATCTGGTGCGCAGGATGACGATCGATTCGCTTAAGAAAAAAGGGGTCTATTGGTCGCTTCCGGTGGCGCTGATCGACCCGACCCTGAAAGTTTTCTCGTACTCGCGCAAGGGCAACGGCATGGCCGAGGCCCTGAGCCAAGAGGAAGTCGACACGTTCGACGATCCCAAAGCCTGGATTCAAGGCGAGCCGATCACGGCGAACTCCGGTCCGCTGCGGCTCAGCGGCGATCGCGCCGTGGCTCTGCGGCTGGCCACGTCGGCAGTAAACGATTTCAGCGAATTTAAGCGGGCCTACAACCTGCAAGACGACGTCACGATGGTCGAGCCCGGCTGGGCCGACTACTTAATCAACGCCATGTCGTCCCCAGGCATCCTCGGCTTTCTGCTGTTTCTCGGCTTGGCGGGAATCATTTCCGAACTGTATGCGCCGGGCCACGGCATCGGCGGATTCATTTCGGTCGTGTCGTTCATGCTCTACTTTTGGATCGAGTATCTGCACGGCACGGCGGGTTGGCTGCAAGTGCTGCTGTTCCTGGCCGGCATGGGCTGTTTGCTGCTGGAGATTTTCGTGCTGCCCGGGTTCGCGATCTTTGGGCTCGGCGGCGGATTGATGATCATCTTTTCGCTCGTGCTCGCCAGCCAAACGTTCATTATTCCGCGAAACGATTACCAGCTTGAGCAGCTCAAGAACACGGCCGTGATGATTTGCGGCGCCGTGATCGCGGCGGGAGTCGCATCGGTCCTATTTCGCCGCTTTCTCCCACGCGCCCCGGGACTCAATCGTATTTTTCTGCATCCCATGTCCGGCGCCGAGCGCGAGCAAATCTCCAACCGCGAATCGCTCGTGGATTTCAGCGATCTGGTCGGCCAAACCGGCACGGCGACGACGCTGCTCATGCCGTCAGGCAAAGCTCGGTTTGATGGCCGCCTCGTGGATGTCATCGCCCGCGGAGAGGTGATCGATCGAGGCGCCGAAGTCGTCGTGGTCGAAGTTCGCGGCAACCACATCCTGGTACAGGGAGTGCAGGCGGAATGACGAATGCTTAAGGCCCAGTGTCCAGTCAATCACGAAACACTAATGACCAATGCCGAAGGATTGCTGTTAAACTAATACCGCATCCAACGGTTGACCTTAGACCTTCGTCATTCGTGCTTCGACATTAGTCATTGATTCGACATTCGTCATTACGCATTCCCCCACAGTCTTCCGTCCAATTTACTACCCACATACTCCCATGGAACCACTCGTCTGGGCCGGCCTCCTGCTGCTGCTGGGAATGGTCCTCGTGGCCATGGAAATTTTCGTTCCCGCGGCGGGCCTGTTGGGTTTCTTGGCGGCAACTTCGTTTATCGCCGGCGTGAGTCTCGCGTTTTATAACGGTGGCGCCACGACGGGCTTCAGCTTCTTGATGATCACGGCCGTCGCGCTGCCGTCGGTGTTGATCGGCGCATTCAGACTCTTGCCGCGAACCCCCTTGGGCCGCCGATTGCTCTCGGGCGCCCCGACGTCCGATGAAGTGCTGCCCGACAGCGAAGAGCGTCGCGTGCTGCGCGGCCTGCTCGGCAAAATCGGCCGCGCCAAGAGCCTCATGCTCCCCAGCGGCGCGATCGTCGTCGAAGGGCGAACCATCAACGCCATTAGCGAAGGCCAACCGATCGAAGCCGGTCAAACCATCCGCGTCGTGGAAGTCCGCGGCGCCAAAGTCGTCGTCGCTCCGGTCGAAGAGCACGAGCAACCCGGCCCCAGCGGCGATGATCTCCTGTCGCGTCCCTTCGACTCGCTTGGGCTGGATTTCAGCGACGATCCGCTGGCGTGACGTCAGCGTGGTGGGCGATGGGGGCGGGTGGCGAGTCAGGCAGAGGGCATTGAGCGCTGGGCGCCCTCCTGCTTCCCCGCCGCTCTTCGTCCGTTGCCACCGCTCACCGCTCATCACTCGCCCCGATGCCCTACTCCTACCCCGCCATCATGCTCCTCGCCGTGGCGACCGGGCTCGCCATTAGCCGCTACACGCAGCGGCCGCTCCCGCTCACCCGCATCGAGCGGCTCGGCATCGCCCTGGGCGCCTTCTGCGGTGCGTTTCTCGGCGCCCGGCTGCCGTTCGTGCTCACGGACACCGCAGGTCTGATCAGCGGCGCGGCTTGGTTCAGCGACGGCAAGACGATCGTGGCAGGAATTGTGGGTGGCTATTTCGGCGTCGAGTTGGCCAAATGGGGCCTGCACATCCACGTCCGCACGGGCGATAGCTTTGCCGTCCCGGTCGCGGCCACCGTCGCGATCGGCCGCCTCGCCTGCTTCACTGCCGGCTGCTGCTACGGCGCCCCGACATCGCTCCCTTGGGCCGTCGTCTTCCCCGCGATCGATTCCCAACCTCGCCACCCCACTCAGCTCTACGAAGCGGCATTCCATGCGACCGCCGCCATCATTCTACTCGTGCTTTATCGCCGCCATCTCCTCACCGGCCAACTGATCAAGCTCTACATCATCACATACCTTGTCTACCGCTTCCTCACCGAATTCATCCGCCCGGAACCTCAACACTGGCTCGGCCTAACCGCCTATCAATTCGCCGTGCTAGCCCTTCTGCCAATCTTCGTCGCCCTCTGGATCCGCGACCTTCGGCCCCGGGGGCGTGGCCTAATCTCCGAACGGACGGCACAAACCAGTTTAGGGCAACGCCCTGGGTGATCGGATAGCCAAACACCAGAGCCCTTGCAGGGCGAAACAGGTTCAATATTCCGGCCGCCGCCAGCGCCGAATATCGCCAGCGCATCCTCGTCATCGTTTCTCGGAACCGAAACAATCAAGCCCCGTCGAATGAGCCGCAATCCCCGCCTTCATAAAATGTGGATCGAGCCGTTCGGCCAGCGATTTCCAGTGATGATGGGGCACGGCCGGATAAAGATGATGCTCCAGATGATACAGATGATGAAAGGCGATCAATTGAACAAGCCGACCACGAAACAGGCGAGTCTGCCGTAGTGGCTCCTTCGCGTTACCATCGTGCGGAATGTAGACGGTAATCAGCGGAAACAGCCAACTCCCCCCGACCACTAGCGCTACATACGCCAGCGGGACCGGCGTCCAACCAACCGTCAAAATCGCCAGCCCGATCAACGTCAAAATACTGACCGCCTCCGCCAATAGCCGCGGCCTCATTCGCCGATGCTTCCGCCAAGCCCACAGCCATAGCTTGATTTGCATGGTCGGTCCGCTGGCGATCGCTCCCAGCAGCGAGCCGTGGGCCGTTGCCCCTTCGACGTCGTCGACGTCGAGCAAATAATGATGGTGATGCAAGTGCGAAAGCCGATAAGCCGTACCGCTTCGCAGAGAAAATAGTTCGATTAGGCTTAGCAGCAGATCGTTCCATCGGCGCGGCAAACCCAGCGTGTGATGTACCAAGTCGTGCGACGATGAACCGTAAGAAATAAACGAAAGCGCCATCACGGAAACGACCGCCAGCGGCCAGCAGGCGAGGCACGCGAAGAACCCGAAACAGGCCATCGCCAGCAGCGGCAGTCCCAGGGTCGTTAGCAATCGCCCCGGCGTAACTCGCAGCAGATCGGCGCCAAGCTCGCCGAGAGTCGGCAATTGATTTCGGGCCGAGTTTTGCAAGCCTGAGGACATGCCCACTACGAGTGTCAAAGCGCAATTGTGAAGCGCGTCTGGCTGGATCGCCTAGCAGTGCTCGGCGCCCCCGCCATCTTAACCGTCGCAGCCCCCAAACGTATAACTAACTTCCCGCCTGCCCGGCGCCATTCAGCCATGACCGCGTGAGCCCCAGCCCGGCGAAAAATAAAATCGCCCCGCATACCGCCGGCGCAAGGTGCCCTGCGTCCAAATACCCGACCAGTGGATGAATGCCAATCGCCGTGGTCCAGCCGACCACGCCGCCGAAAAATAAGGCCTGCCACAGCGACCGCGACCGGGCCGCCGAACGACACGCAGCAGAACATCAAAAAGCCGGCCGTCGCCACGCCGCCGCCAAATCCCGCTCGATCGTGGGCGATCAGCGGAATCAACCGCGGATTGATCGCGTTGAGTTGATCGCGATCAAGTCCCATGAACGTCAGGTCGGTCGGCACGAACACTCGGGTCATCCCGATGGTCTGAATCGTCGCGCCGGCGCCCATCATTCCGGCCGCGGCCAGGAGCAAGCAAACGCGGCCCGCCCCGGCCGGCGTCCGCCACTCGATCGCTCCAAATCGCCGGGGACTGGCCCCATTTTGCGGCGTCATCTGAGCAAAACTGGAGACTGGCCCCTTCGCCGTGGTCCCCGATTCTCTGGCGGCATGTTCCGCGGACCCCGATTCGATGATGCCCCGTTCGACGCCGCCCGCGTGATGGCGATGTAACTCGCTGATCGAGCGCCGCGACAACCACAGCCCGCCGACGAAACATGGCAACAGGGCCAGCGTCGCCGCTCCATGCCACGTGTCGAGATACCCGTATCCCAAATAAGTAAGAAAGCTTCCGAACCCGACCACGCCGCTGAGCAAAAGCGTCCACCAAGCCCAGACTTCGCCGGCTTTGAGGGGAAACTCGGCCAGCCACAGATAAAGCACGGCAATGGCAATCAGCGCCCCGCCAAAACTGACCCGATCGTGAAACATAAAATGCACGATCCGGCACTCATTGATCCCACACAGATACTTGGCCGACATCTGCAAGAACTCAGTATCGTGCGGCAAAAACTGCCCGGTCGCCGACTGAAACAGCGCAAACCCGCCCGACAGCGCCAAGCAAAGCCCTGTCAGCGAAATAAGCGGCCGCCCATCGCCGACCATCGCGGAGAGGAAGCCACGATTGTCGGGGAGTAGAGTTGGATGTGGCTCAACCATCGCCGACCCACGTTGCTTAAGAACTCTCTCCACGGAACCGTCGTTCGATAAACTTTCCAACCGTCAGCCTATAGCAGGTCACAAAATCTGCCGCAGTATTGCCTCTTTTGATTATTTTGATACTTCATGCGGTCCCAAAAAAGGCTCTCCGTTGAAATGAATCATATGTGACGGCGCGTCGGAGACCCAGACTTCGGTTTCCCAGGAAATATCACCGAGGAAACGGACCATTGCGGAGCGGTCCATGAACGCCGTGACGTAAACGAGCGGGGCAGTCGATGTCGCGAATAATCGCCGCAATTCGTCGCCGCGTTTGCCGTCGACAGGGCCGTGGCTGGCGACCGCCTCGATCCGCACCAACCAATTCTTTTCCGCGTGATGGATGACGACGTCGGGCATCTTGCCGTGTGCATCAACGCTTATGCCTAGAGCTTCGAGCGCCGGCTTGTTGAAGTAGGCATACTTTTCTGCGGTGTCGCCGATATAGATCGGCGCGCCTCCTGGGGTGAATCGAGGGCAGAACTGGTGAATGATTTGCTCGAGCATAACGTTTTGCCCGCCGGACGACAGTGCGATTTATTCGCCGGTCGGAAGCTTGAGCGGGATTTTCGCCATTTGCCGTGCCCGAGTGTAGCGAACTTTTAGCGTCTCGACGGTTGCAAGCCATTCCTGGATGAGCGATTTCCACTGTTTGGTTTTATAGCCGCGCAGCACGTCGAGCAGTAGCGGCGCGACTTGATAGACCGCGCCCGGCGAATTCACGGGCCGATCGGGCTTGTCGGGATTGTACAGCGCGATTCCCGCTTCGACGAATTGGTGCATCGTCTGTCGGCGGAATGTTTCCCGGGTGTTGGGGGCGTACTTGATGCCGTAATATTGCTGCGTAAATTCCATGATCGGCGTGATGCCCATCAGCGGCGATGCGGCCTGAGTCCATGGCATTCCGGGCTTCAGGCCCACCAGCGCGAGCAGCGTCAGCGCCGAGCGATCGTTGTGCTGCGCTCGGGGAAGTCCGAGCAGCGCGAGAATGAGCAGCGCATCGTCGATTCGCTTTCGGGATTTGATTGGATCGGTGGATTTTTTGGCCACGTCGGACAGTTCCTTTGCAATAAGCTCGTCAATTTCTTCCGATGCCGATTGCGACTCTCCGATTAATCGGCCGATTCGCTCCAGCGCATCGCGATTGGGATAAGGGAAGGTCCGCAAGTCGGCTGCGTTGACCTGCGTGTGGCCGGGTAATAGCAGAGCCGCGGATCGCTTTCGCAGACAGTCAATTCGATGGACCGCGGCAGCTCGTCCCTGGATAAAACTTCTTCGACCCAAGCGGCGCTCAGACTGCCGACCCCGGCGCCGGGATCGAGCAGCCGAATCGTTTCGACATTTGGCGGCTGTGAAAGGCCGGCCATGAACCGTGCGACGGCTGCCGGCGTGAAGAACTGCCCTCGGTCGGACCGCTGCTTGGCGGACAAGAACCGCCCGACGTCCAAGCCATAGAACTCGCTACGTTCGAAGGCCCCTGGAGCTGTGGCGAAATCGATCAAATTAGTAGCTAATGTGCCCACGGCCCCCTATTGTCTGCTTCATTGTCGTGACCGATTGCCGAGCCACGCCGCCGACTTGTGTCGCAGCGCTTTCAGCGTCGGCAATAGTTCGTACACGCAATTTACCAAATTGCGCGGCGCCCAACACCGTCCGCTCCCCGCGAAGGGCGTACTTAGCGTCACTGAGCCGGTGTCGAAACAATTGCCACGCGCGGCGAATCTTTCGCCCGCGTATCGCGCGCCGACAAGCGATCCGTAGCCGAGCATTCGGCTGATGCGGGTAATTTGGCCTGAATTCGTCCGATGTCGCCGGTTCCCGTCAAAGTTCATTTAGAAGCCGTTACAAAACCGCCGGGGACTGTCCTCATTTCGCGCAGTCTGCGGAGCAAAACTGGAAAATGTCCCATCCTTCCAGGCGGTTTTGCGAGGGCCGTTCAGTCGCCGCTTGTCTCGCTGACGGCGAAGCCGCCGGACCAATCCTGAAAAT
The DNA here is from genome assembly GCA_038210495.1 of Pirellulales bacterium. Classification (GTDB taxonomy): domain Bacteria; phylum Planctomycetota; class Planctomycetia; order Pirellulales; family DATAWG01; genus JBBQWR01. Next base: position 185 of record JBBQWR010000004.1, on the reverse strand, counting down.
CCTGTCAATCCTGTCGATTTTGCCCCTGTCCGTCGTGTCCTCGTGTCTGCTATGTAGCTAGTTTGTCAAGGGCGTTGCTGGGGTGGGAACGGGGAGTTGATGTCGTGCAGTCTGCTATTCAGTCGTCCGCTGGTGCGGAGACTATTTGACTCTACGCAAAAATGGGAACGGACTAAACTTCGCGA